>CAVVPX010000002.1:0-939700 GCA_963750305.1 uncultured Actinomycetota bacterium | reverse complement strand
CCTCATCGAACTTGCCGTCGCATTCATCATCGGCGCCGCCTTCGCGGCCCTCGTCACGGCCTTCACTGACGTGATCATCGAGCTTCTCGCCAAGGCCGGTGGCTCCGCGAGCTTCGACGACTTCCAGCCCGGTGGGCTGACCAAGGTCGGTCCGTTCCTGACCGCGTTGGTGGCGTTCCTGCTCATGGCGGCCGTCGTGTACTTCCTCATCGTCACGCCGTACGAGAAGGCCAAGGCGCGCTTCTTCCCGCCGGCCGCCGTCGAGGACGCCGGCCCCGACGAGCTCGCCGTACTGTCCGAGATCCGAGACCTGCTGTCCCAGGGCGGGGCGACCACTGCCGGGTCGGCCAAGCCTCCGACCAGCTGACCGCGCACCGCACGTGACTGCGCACCGAAGGTGACGACGCACCGCACGTGGGGCACACCGAACAAGACGGCGCACCGAACGTGACGGCGCACCGGCGTCCTGACGGCGCACCGGCGTCCTGACGGCGCACCGGCGTCGGTGCTAGTCCGAACCCCAGTGCGGGGGCCGCTGCTCGTGGAGCCAGCGGTCGTGCTGGTCCTGCTCGGCCGGTTCACCCCACCCGGCATCGGTGTCGTCGGACGTCTGCTCCGGGGTGCTCGTTCGGGGTGTCGGGCTCTCAGGACCCGCCTCCACTGTCGGCGGCGCGTCTGAGGCCTCATCGCCTGTCGGTGCCTCGCCCGGCGGCTCGTCGCTGGGGGTCTGGTGGCCCATCGGTTCGGACTCCGGGTGCTCGGACCAGTCGAGCTCGAAGGCCTCCCGTTGGACCCGGGCGGGGATCGGCGGTTGTTCAGCAGCGCGCGCCGGCACGGCGCGTTCACCGGCACCCTCGTCGGCACCGTGCGCGGCGCTCTCGACGGGACCCGGGTCGACCCGCGGGTCGGCACCCACCGATAGTGCGTTCGCCACCCTGACGACCCGGGCCACGTCGCGGGCCGGATCGCGGAACAGGTCGGTGCTCCAGACCCGTTCGTGGTGCCAGCCGAGCCGGCGGAGCTGCTCGGGGCGGAGCCGGTCGCGGTCACGGGTGCTGCGCATACCCGCATACAGCGGGCCGTCGGTCTCCACCGCCATGATGATCCGTCCGCGCTTGAGCGGGTCCTCGATGGCGACATCGATCGGGTGCTGGGAGGTGCCGAAGGTCTCGTGGACCACCAGTCCCGCCTCTCGCAGCCGCCGCGCGAAGTCGGTGCGCAGCGGGTCGCTCACGTCGGTGCCGCCGGTCACGGCGGCCGCCACCGCCGAGGCGGGCGACGAGGCCTGCGCAGCCTCGGCATAGGCGAGGAAGTCCCGCAGCATGATGGCCCCGCGTGCCTTCAGCCGCGCGGGGTCGAGGTCGTTCGCGGTCAGTGCGGACACCACCGTCATCCGCCGACGAGCCCGCGTGACCGCGACGTTGAGCCGGCGCTCGCCACCGTCCAGGTTCAACGGGCCGAACCGGTGGAGCACCCGCCCCATCGAGGTCTTGCCGTATCCGACGCTCAGGATCACCGCGTCACGCTCATCACCCTGCACGCGCTCGAGGTTCTTGACGAAGAAGCGCTCGGCGCGGTCCTCGTCGAAGAAGGCGGCGACATCGGGAGCACTCGACAGCGCGCGGCGCACGCCTTCCTCAAGACGGGTGGCATGGCGCAACCCGAGCGCGATCACTCCCAACGACTCGTGCGGACGCGAACGAGCATGCGCGAGAACCAGTTCCACCACGCGGTCGACTTCGGCGTCGGTGCTCTCGATGGCGTCCATGCCCGGCTGGAGCACCACCGTGCCGTCGACGTTCGAGAGCGTGACGACCGGTTCGACCCCGGTGCTGGGGAACGTCACGAGGTCGCCGTCGTACATCTGCTCGTTGGCGAAGCCGATCAGCCGCTCGTCGAGCGAGCGGTAGTGCCACTCGAGCTGGCGCGAGGGCAGCGCCGCGGCCAGGACGTCAAGGATCGACTCGAACCCGTCGGTGAGCGACTCACCGTCACCGGTGGGAGGAGCGCCACGCTCACCCTCGGCGGTGGCAGTCGTGAAGAACGCGGTCGGCGGCAGCTGCTTGGAGTCTCCGGCCACGACCACCTGGTTGGCGCGCGAGATCGCCGAGACGGCCTGACCCGGCGGGATCTGCGACGCCTCGTCGAAGATCACCACGTCGAACCACCGGCCCGGCGGCAGCAGCGAGGCGACGACGAGGGGGCTCATCGCCCAGCAGGGTTTGATGGCGGTCAGGGTCTCCCCCGCGCGAGGGAGCAGGTCGCGCAGCGACCGGTGCCGGCGCGCCTTCCCCGCCTCGGCGCGCACCAGCGACTCCTGGTCGCCGTGGTCGGCCAGCACCTCGACGAGCCGGCGGCCGGTCGCGGCGCGGACCCGGAGGGCACCGAGTCCGATCTGGTCGGTGTCCGCCTCGACGTACTCGTGCCCGATCCGCCGCAGCTGCTCACCATGGTGACCGCCATAGCGCGCGTCCCGCACCGTGAGGTCCTCGGCGATCGAGGCCCACCAGACGAACTCGAGCTCGGCCGCGACGTCGGCCGGCGGCACTGACCGCGCAGCTAGGTCGTCGACCAGTGGCCCGAGCCCAGCCTCGACCAGGGCGTCGAGCGCACCGGTGACAGCGGGCAGGACCGCGAGCCGCTCGGGCCGGGCCGCCAACGCGCCCAGGCGGTCACGCAGCTCGGAGATGCCGAGGTCGAGGAGGTCACCGCCCTCGACGGTCGTCTCGAGCCGCTCGCCCAGCCAGAGCAGGTCGGCCTCCACCGCGTCGTACGCCGCCTGGGCCCGGTCGAGGTCGGCCGGGATCTCGGGGCGACCACCGGCGCCGGCCAGACGCTGCCAGGCGACCCGCTGTTCCTGCGCCTCGGCCAGGGCGGCGTGCAGGTCCTCCGGTGGGCTTCCGGGTCGGAGCAGTCGCTTGGCGTCGCGAGTCAGCCGGACCCGGTCCAGCCAGCCCAGGTCGATGTCGTGCGCACGGCGGTATGCGGTGGTGCTCGTCGCGGCGACGAGGTCATCGAGCGGCATGTCGAAGACCTCGGGGCGGAACACCTCGAGCGTCGACCGCACGCGCCCCACCGTCCCCATCACCGCCTTGAAGTCCGAGAGCCGCTGTGCAGCAGGCAGTTTCACGTCGTCGAACACGCCATGCACAGTGGACTCGAGCTCGGCGAGCCCCTCACCGCTCAACCGGCCCACGACCTCCTGGGCGCGGACCGCCTGCTCGCCCGAGGTGATCCGGGCACCGAACCACGGGTCGACGGCGTGGTCGCCCTCGTTCGAGCTCGCCCAGGCACCGTGCTCCGCCGCCTCGGTGAGCTGGCGGGTGAGGTCGTCGACCCGGTCGCGGGTGAGCCCGGCCAGGGCGTCCGCGCGCAGGCGCACGCGTGAGGTCGGGGCGGGGCGACGACGGGACAGGACGGCAATCGCCTCCTGGGCCGCATACGCCGTCACGCCCCATGGCTCGCGCGCCTCGTGCAGCGCCGCGGCGTGGCCCGCCAGGGTGTCGCGCAGGTCGCGGACCTTCGCCTCGGTGCGCGTGGTGTCCGGCGACAGCGCCGCGGCCTCGATCCCGTTGTCCAGGGCCACGCCGAACGACCGGGCGATCTGGCGCCGGCTGCTGGCCCCCTCATAGGCGTCGAGCACCAGGTCGGAGAGCCCCACTCGCTCCAGGCGGCCGAGTACGGCATCGATGGCAGCGCGTTTCTCCGCGACGAACAGGACCCGCTTGCCCTCGGCGGCCAGCACGGCGATCAGGTTGGCGATGGTCTGGGACTTGCCCGTGCCGGGAGGGCCCTGGATGACCAGGTTCGCCCCGCTCCGCACGCCGTCGATCACCGCTTGCTGGGTGGAGTCGGCGTCCAGGATCAGGTACTCGCGGGCGGGGTCCGGATCCGCAGGACCCTCGGGCACGTCGGTGCGCACGGACCGCAGGGCGGTGACGTCGCCGGCGAGGGCGGCGATCACGTCGTGGTCGGCGAGCGAGTCGCCCTGGGCCCCGAGGTCGGCCACCATCGGCAGCTTGGCATAGGAGAAGGTGCCCACCACGAGCCGGGTGATGACCTCGAAGTCACCGAGGTCGCTGCACAGGGCGGACAGGGCGGCATACATCGGCGTCGGGTCGAACCCGCCTCCGGCGGTGGCCAGGTCCTCCAGCGCGGCGACGTCAGGGTCGAGGTCGTGCTCTGAGCGCAGGTAGTGCAGCAGCACCGGGTTGAGCTCGACCTCCCCGGACAGCGTGACCTCGTAGTCGTTGTGGGCCGGAGTGATCGGTCGGAGCGTGCAGTCACGAAGCAGGATGGGCGCGGCCGGGGGCCGCGGCGACCCGGGAACGGTCCAGGTCGCCAGCCCGATCGCGAGGAAGCACGTGGCAATGCCCCGTTCCTCGCGCAGCTCGGTCGTCTTGGCCCGGATCAGCCGGGCCCGGCGCCGAGCCTCGTCGAGCGCGGCCTGCTCCCGGACCAGGTCGGAGAGCCGCGCGCTGCCACCGGCGAGGAGCTTGGCCACACCCGACGGGTGCGCTGTCGACAGGTCCAGCGTGCCGGAGGGGAGGTCGCGGTACCACAACAGGTTGTTGCGACCGCCGAGGTCCACGAGCTCGCGCTGCCAGCCCTGGACGGCGGCGGCGACCCGGTCGCCGCGGGGGTCGGCGCTGGGGTCGCCAGGGCTGGGCGACGCTTCGACCGGCCCGCTGTCGGGGGGGGCCGGAGCCGGGGTGTCGGGGGTGGCCGGAGCCGGGGACTGGGTGTCGGGGGCGTCCGGGGACGGGAGGTCCGCGTCGAACGCGCTCGGCTGGCTCACCCAAGCAGGCTAGTCGCCGCGACGAGGGTGGCTCGGCACCGCATCGGGCATTTCGCCATCGATCCGCTCCGTCACCCACAAGTATCCGGCAGGTGAGACTGCGCCCTCGCGCCGCGAGCACGGCGAGCACGGCGAGCACAGCGAGCACAGCGAGCACAGCGAGCACAGCGAGCACAGCGAGCACAGCGAGCACAGCGAGCACAGCGAGCACAGCGAGCACGGCGAGCACCGTGCATGCGACCGATGACACCGCCGCGAACGAGTAGCCCCGCGACGACAGTCAGGCGACCGGCACGTGGACCGGGTCGGGCTGGTGGCGGAGCGGGCCGAGCGCGAGCGTCCCGATGACCGCGGCCAGCACCGCCGCACCGATCCCGAGCTCGTGATATCCGAGCTGCCCCACGACCAGCCCCGCCAGGGCGCCGCCCCCGCCTGCCGCAAGGCCCATGACCAGGTCGGTGGCGCCCTGGACCCCGGGGCGCTCGGCCACGGGTACGGCCTGGGTCACCAGCGTCGAGCCGCTGATCAGGGTGCACGACCAACCCAGGCCCAGCAGGAACAACCCGACCGTGAGGCTCGGTGACTCCCCCTGGGGGGCCCGGGCCGCGAGGACCCCCGCGGCGACCAGGACCACCGCGCCGAGGACGACCATCGCGTGCGCCCCCACCCGGTCGACCGCGATGCCGACCAGCGGGGAGAACGCGAACATGCCGAGGATGTGGAGGCTGATGACGAGTCCGATGACGCGGAGCTCGGCGCCACCGTGGTGCATGTGCAGCGGGGTCATCACCATGACGCTGACCATCACGGTGTGCCCGACAGCGGTGGCGAGGATGCCCAGCAGGGCGGGCCGGATGCGGATGGCGACCTTGAAGCCGCGCACCACCGAACCGTGGGCGGCGAGGGGTTCGGCGCCGCTCGCAGTGTGGAGCTCGCGTGCGCGCAGCAACGGGTCGGGGCGCAGCCGGGCGGCCAGGAGCGCTGCGGCGATGACGAACCCGACGAGCGAGAAGAGGTAGGGGCCGACGAGGGGGTCGACACCGAGCGCTCGAGCGAGCGGCTCGCCCGGCCCGGCCATGTTGGGCCCCAGCACCGCCCCCAGCGTCGTCGCCCAGACCACCACGCTGAGGTCGCGGCCGCGGTGAGCCGGCTCGGCGAGGTCGGCCGCGGCGTACCGCGCCTGGCTGTTGGTGGCGCTCGCGCCCCCGAACAGGATGCTGGCGGCGAGGAAGAGGGCGAAGCTGCCGGTGACGGCCGAGACGATGATGCCGATCACGCCGACGAACGCGGCGGCGTACCCGAGCAGGAGCCCCGGCCGTCGACCACGAGCCGCCATGATCCGGGCCATCGGGATCGCCAGGAAAGCACCCCCGACCACCTGGAAGGTACCGCCGAGGCCAGCGAGATCCGCTGAGCCGTGCAGCTGCTCGGCCAGCAGCGACCCGACCGCTGCGCCACTGGCGACGCCGACACCGCCGAAGACCTGCGAGCCGACGAGGGTGCGGATGGTGCTGCGCTGGAGGTCGGCCGTCTCCGCGAGGGCTCTGCTCACCTCATGGCAGCGTGCTGGTCGGTCACGAACGTCACGATAGCCGCGCCCTCCTGGGGCGTTGGTATGCGGCAAGGTTGACCCATGGCCGAGCTGCTCCTGGCGCGCAACCCTGACGCGGACTCCTCGCTGCCGTTCCTGCTGATGGTGCCGCTCGGAGCGGGCCTGGTGTTCCGCACCTCGGGGACGTGGCCACGGACCAAGGCCCTGTTCTGCTATCCGGTCCACGTGCGCGAGTGGCCGGGGGACGCCGAGGTCGTCGAACGCCTACCGCTGCGGTCGGTCGAGCGACGCGGCGCCGCCATCGACATCGTGCTGGACCGTTCGCGTGAGCACCGTTCGCAGCTGGTCTTCACCCAGGGCCGCGGGCGCGACATGGTGTTCTGGCAGTCACCCAAGACCCGCAAGCAGTCCCGCCCCAACGTCACGGTGCCCACCGCGCGGGCGGCGGGGCTCGCCGACCTGGAGATCGTGGTCGACGCGCACGAGCGGTACCCCTACAAGTTCAGTGACGCCCAGGTGACGACGCGCCGCGGCCCGCTGCCGTGCGGGGACTACGGGGTGTATGTCGCGGAGCGGCTGGTCGTCTCGGTGGAGCGCAAGAGCCTGCCCGACCTGGCGTCCAGCGCCACCAACGGGCGGCTGCGTTTCGCGATGGCCGAGCTCGCCGCGCTCCCCCGGGCCGGTGTCGTCGTGGAGGAGGGCTACGGCAAGGTGTTCGGCCTCACCCACGTCCGTCCCGCAGTGGTCGCGGATGCGGTCGCCGAGCTCCAGGTGCGTTTCCCCAACGTGCCGATCGTGTTCTGCGAGAGTCGAAAGCTGGCCGAGCAGTGGACCTATAGGTTCCTGGCCGCGGCGGTGCAGTGGGCCGCGGTGGAGGACGAGGCGGTCCGCCGGATCGGGCTGGCGGAGGAGGTGGCCGGCGGGGGTGAGTCCGGGGTGACCGGCGCGAGCGACGACGGTGGCGTCGTGAACTGAGCCCTCGGGGTCCATCTCGGGGTCCATCTCGGGGGGACCGAAGCCCCGCGTCAGTCGGCGTCGGGCTCGAAGATCGTGTCCAGCGGGGTGTCGAACACGTTGGCGATCCGGAAGGCGAGCGACAGCCGCGGGTCGAAGTGGCCCTTCTCGATCGAGATGACCGTCTGACGCGTGACGCCGAGCGCGACGGCACAGTCCTGCTGCGACATCCCGGACTCCTCCCGGAGCTCCCGCAGGGTGTTGCGCATCAGGACTCGCGGCGGGAGTACATCGCATAGCGCAACCCGAAGTCGGCCATGCCGAGCAGGAGGAACACGAACAGCGGGACGAGTCGCTCACCGAGGATGGACTCGACGAAGGTGGCCAGCCCGAGCGCGATGAAGAGGTCCAGGAACGCCGCGAGCCCGGCCCGCAGCGTCCACTCCTGCTCGACCGAGTCCTCGGTGACGACACCTTCGCGGGACACCTTCGGGTCCGGCAACAGCACCCAGGCACCACCGAACAGCACCGGCGCTGTGGTCAGCGCGAAGACCAGGAAGGTCAACCCCGGACGCTGCTCGGCCGCCTGCGCGGCGATGCCGGCAACCGCCAGCGTGCCCAGCGATCCGGCCAGGATGATCGCAGCCCAGCGAACGGGGGTGCGGGCCAGAAGTCCGGTGGTCATCGCGCATCTCCTCAGTCATGATGTGTCTGACTTGTTTGACATGAGGAGTCTGGGGCCGCTCGCGGAGGCGTGTCAAGTTTCTCAGACATATTCGACCGTCGTGCTGGGTCGGGGACCGGGCGGAGACCCGCCGGACCGAACGCCCGCCCCACCCTGTCGTAGGCTGTCCGCGGCCTCCCCGGCCCCCCGCCCTCGTAGCTCAGGGGATAGAGCACCGCTCTCCTAAAGCGGGTGTCGGCAGTTCGAATCTGCCCGAGGGCACCACCGCCGCGAGTCTCTGACCTGCGGCTTTAGTTGGATCGGGCGCGACTCTTGTGGCTGGTGGACGGACGGCGAGCCGCAGGTTCCGCCGATGTTCCGCCATCCCAACCGCTCGCTCGACGCTGCGACCGCTCGGCGGCCTCGAGCAGGGCGTCAAGCCGGTCCGGCGCATCGCCCTCCGATTCAGCCGCAATGTGGGCGTACTCCGAGAGGGTGACGGAGGTCGACGCGTGGCCGCACCACTGGGCTACCTCCTTGATCGAGAAGCCTCCACCGATCAGCAGCGAGGCAACCCGTGCCTCATGCTGTGCGGCATAAGCGTCGGCGGTAGGTCAGCGGCGCGAAGGCCCTCACGCAACGTCCGACGGATGAAGCTCTGCCTGAGGATCGGCGTTCCGGTCGACGTGGTCACCACGAGCGAGTCAGCTTCGGGTGCGGTGCGTTTCGAGGTGTGCGGCGATCTGGCCCATCACACTTCGCGAGACCGGCACCACCCGTTGACCGGCGCGGGTCTTTGGGGGTCCGAACTTCACGCCGTCACCGGTCTCGGCGCGGTGCGTTCGACGCGGATCCGGTTGCGTGCGACGTCGATGTCCTGACGACGGATCGCTGCGATCTCGCCGAGGCGCAGTCCGCACCAGTAGCCAAGCAGGACGACCACGCGGTACTCGGGCGCGATGCTGTCACGCAGGGCCTGCGCCTGGGCCACGGACATCCACTCCCGACTTCTGCTGCCGTCACTGGGCAGCGATACCCGGGCCGCTGGGTTCGATGAGAGCCGGCAGTCGTCGACCGCTGCGTCGCGGATCTGGCGGAAGGTCATGACTACCTTCGCTACCGGGTTGCGTTCATGACCTGGCGGGAGTGATGGGTCGGTTGCTGAGATGGCCTTGACCGGCGTGGAGCTGCAGGGCGCTGGTGACGAGGGGGAAGTGGCTGAATGCCTGGGGGGTGTTGCCGAGCTGGCGACCGACCTTGGGGTCCCACTCTTCGCTGAGCAGCCCGACGTCGTTGCGCAGGGCCAGAAGTCGTTCGAACAGCTCGGTGGCCTCCTTTTGTTGGCCAGCGAGGTGGAGGGCGTCGACGAGCCAGAACGAACAGGCCAGGAACAGGCCCTCACCGCCGGTGAGGCCGTCGCCGGAGTCGGTGGTGTCGTAGCGCTTGACGAACCCGTCCTCGGTCAGACCCTGCTGGATCGCGCTGATGGTGCCCAGCACCCGGGGATCGGTCGGTGGAAGGAAGCCCACACGCGGGATCAAGAGCAGGCTGGCATCCAGGCCCGGCGCGTCGTAGGACTGGGTGAAGGTGTTGCGGTCGGCGTCGTAGCCGTGGGTGAGCACATCCTGGTGGATCGTCTCGCGCAGTGCCTCCCACCGGCCGGCCGGTCCCTGCAGGCCGGGGTTGGTGCGCACGGCCGTGGCCATCCGATCGGCGGCGACCCAGGCCATCACCTTGGAGTGGGTGAAGTGGCGGCGGGCACCGCGCATCTCCCACAGACCGTTGTCGCGCTGGTCCCAGTTGCCTTCCAGGTGCTCCATCAGGGCCAGCTGCAGGTCCCACGCATCGTCGTCGGTCGCGATGCCGGCGTCGCGGGCCAACGCCAGACCGTCCAGCGTCTCGCCCCACACGTCGAGCTGGAGCTGGTCTGAGGCGGCGTTCCCGGTGCGCACCGGCGTGGAATTCTCATACCCGGCGAGCCAGGGCAGCGTGGCTTCGGGCAGCCGGCGGGTCCCGTCCAGGGCGTACATGATCTGCAGCTCGGCCGGGTCCCCGGCCACAGCCCGCAGGAGCCATTCGCGCCAGGCTCGCGCCTCATCCACGTAGCCGGCGGAGATGAGGGCTTGCAGGGTGTAGGTGGAGTCCCGCAGCCAGCAGTAGCGGTAGTCCCAGTTGCGGGGCCCACCAATCTGCTCCGGTAGCGACGTCGTCACCGCGGCCACGATTCCCCCGGTGGGGCGGTAGGTCAGGGCCTTGAGCGTGAGTAGCGAGCGTGTGACGGCCGCCCGGTAGGGGCCGGTCACCGGAGCGCCGCGGGCTGCCCACTCGCGCCAGAACGTCAGCGTGTCACGCAGCGCATCCTCGGCGTCCACCGCGTCTGGCGGCGGCTCATGGCTGGGGTTCCAGGTCAGCACGAACGGAATCCGGTCCCCGGCGCGGACGGTGAACTCCGACACCGTCGACATCTCCTGACCCCGGGTCGGCACCGGGGTACGGAGCCGCACACGGTCGGGGCCGGCGATGGCTTCGGTCCGGTCGCCGTGGTGGCGCACCCAGGGTATGACCCGGCCGTAGTCGAAACGCAGGCGAAGCTCGCCCCGCATCGCCACGCTGCCGTGCACGCCCTCCACGATGCGCACGACGTCCGGGGCGTGCCCGCGAGGCGGCATGAAGTCGATAACCCGCACGGTGCCCGAAGGGGTCCGCCACTCGGTTTCCAGCACGAGCGTGTCCTCGACGTAGCGGCGGTTGGTGCAGACCGCGCTGCCGGCCGGCGCGATCCGCCAGTGCCCGGCGTCCCGGGTATCCAGCAGCGCAGCGAAGCAGGCCGGGGAATCGAACCTGGGCAGGCACAGCCAGTCGATGGAGCCGGCCGTGCTGACCAGTGCGGCGGTCTGAAGGTCCCCGAGCAGGGCGTAGTCCTCGATACGGCTCATGCGCTGATGGTGCCACCGGACAACCGCTGCACCACGCTGAGTGCGGCGCAGGTTGCCGTGTCACGCTGAGAGCCAGGGTCCGAGCTCTCGCTCGGACGAACAACGATCAACCGGCACGCGGGAGCGCAGATGATGTTGCAGGGCAAGTCGGTCGTCGTTACCGGCGGGAACAGCGGTATCGGCAAGTCCATCGTGCTGGCCGCGGCAGCGGAGGGTGCAAACGTTGTCATCGACTACGTCGTGCACCCGCAGGAGACCACGGACCTGATCGCCAAGGTCGAGGCTGCTGGAGGACACGCCGTCGGCGTTCGGGCCGACGTGTCCCAGGCTGCGGACATTCACCGGATGGTGCAGACCGCCGTCGACTCCTACGGGCGCCTGGACGTGCTGGTCAACAACGCGGGCATCGAGACCCGAACCTCGCTGCTGGACACCACCGAGGCCGACTTCGACAAAGTCATGGCCATCAACATCAAGAGCGCCTTCTTCGGCACCCAAGCCGCGGCCAAACAGTTCATCACCCAAGGCGGCGGCGGGCTGGTCCTGAACATCTCGTCCGTCCACGAGGACTGGCCGATGCCCGGCAACATCGCCTACTGCGTGTCCAAGGGCGGCATCCGGATGCTGACCCGCACCGCCGGGGTCGAACTGGGCGCCCATGACATTCGCGTCATCAACGTCGCCCCGGGCGCGGTCGCGACACCGATCAATGCCAGCACCGAGGCAGACCCGGCCAAGATGAAGTCCCTCGAGGGGTCGATCCCGCTGAGGCGGATAGCGCAACCGTCCGAGATCGCCGACGTGGTCGTGTTTCTGGCCTCAGGCAAAGCCGGTTACATGACCGCAACCACCGTGGTCATCGACGGCGGCATCATGCAGGGCAGCGTCGGTCTGTGAACGCCGAACCCGCCCCGCCGGCTCGGACCAGTACGACGTCGTCGTCATCGGCTCTGGCCCCGGAGGGGGAGTGACTCGAGATGAACCGCTGACAACGCACCAGAAGGGCGCGCCCGACCTGCGAGCGCGCCCTTCGTCGGGTGGTGGCTGTGAGGGCTACTTCATCCCGCCGGTGTGGGTGGTGATCGTGGCGAGGTCCTTGCTGACGTCCAGGAACACGTCGGCCCCGGCCTTGGTGCCCATCACGTCATACGAACCGTCTTCGTCCTTGCGGACCGAGGACACGCTCACCGCCGAGTCCTTGGCCTTGACCGCCGCGGTGACCTTGGCCAGCTCCGCACCGGTGACCGGGGTGTGGCTCGGGCCCTGACCGCCGCCGCCGCGCCCACCGTGGCCACCGGTGTGGGTGGTGATCGTGGCGAGGTCCTTGCTGACGTCCAGGAACACGTCGGCCCCGGCCTTGGTGCCCATCACGTCATACGAACCGTCTTCGTCCTTGCGGACCGAGGACACGCTCACCGCCGAGTCCTCGGCCTTGACCGCCGCGGTGACCTTGGCCAGCTCCGCACCGGTGACCGGGGTGTGGCTCGGGCCCTGACCGCCGCCGCGACCCGACTCGGAGTCAGTGGTGGCCGTCGACGATGCGCTCGGGGTCGGGGTCGTGCTCGCGGCGTTCGCCAGCGTCGCGGCGCCGGTGAGGATGCCTGCGGCGCTGATGAGGCCGACGGCGCTGGTCGCGATGATCTTGGTACTGGGCATGCTGTTCCACCTCGTGGATGCTCGGACCCGACACGTTGCCAGGTGTTCACGCCAGTCTCGAAGTCGATGCTGTGGTGGGACTGTGGCCCCGGTAGCACGTTGCTGACAGCTCATCGCCCAGCCCGTGCCGGCTGCCGGCTGGTCCCCGACGGAGAGGGTCCGCCCCGGGCTGCCGGTTCGTCCGAGGCTGCCGGCCCGCCCGCCTGCCCGGACCAACCTCGATCGCGTCCCTGATCGTGACCAGGGTCGGTCGAGGAACCCGGTTGACCGGTTGCGTGCTCCTGAGGACAGTGATGGCAGGAGCGGCTGGTCTCGGCTCCTGCTCACCAGGCTCGCGCGCCAACGCCTCCGTGCGGGTCTGCTTCAAAAGATTGGACGGGCGATGACCTCGGTGCACGCAGATGTCAGGACCGGCGCGCGGGAGTTCCATTCCCTGCCGGTCGAGCTGGTCGGGACGATCCAGTCGCTGTCGACCCCGGCGCAGTATGTCGAGGCCTCGATGTCGATGGACACTGAACGCGAAGGCCTGGTCACGGTGGTGCTGTACACCGAGCCCACCGCCCATGCCGGGTTGATGACACCGGCAGACGGCATGTGGCGCGCTGCCATGCTCAGCCTGGCCGAGCGCGCGCTGACCCACGGGCATCGGGTGACGGTCACCGCGTCTCAGCAGAGGGTCAACACGGTGCTCGTGTGGTTGGCCGCAGACCTGACCATCCACCGCCACTGACTTCGCGTGATGGTGAGCCAACCGTGCCATGTACCAACGATGCCCGCGCCTCCGTGCAGCAGCCGGAGGACGGCCTGACGGTGCTCGACCTGCTCGAGCTGCACCCGTTCGTCCCCGCACGCCAGTTCCTGCCGACGAGCAGATCCGAGCTGGTCGATGCGGTGGCTCGCTCCACCTCCGAGGGCAAGGAGTCGCACGCTCTCGGATCCAACTGGTCGCTGTCCCTGGCCGAAGTCTCCGCGGACGACGTCATCAACACCAGCGCGTTGAACCAGCATCTGTGCCAGCCCTTCCCACGCTCGAACCAGCTGTTGGACAGCAGCCGCATACGTGGCGCCGGGCACTCGCTCTTCGACACCTGGGTGCCGCGAGACGGTGACCGCCACTTCGTCCATGTGGAGGCCGGCATCAAGCTGAAGGACCTCCTCAGCGACCTGAAGGCGTGCGGGCTGGCTCTGCCGACCATGGGAGCCGGAGGTGGTCAGTCACTGGCGGGGGCCTTGTCCACCAGCACCCATGGCGCCGACTTCGCGGTCGAGCCGTTGGTCGAATGGGTCCGGGCGGTCCATCTGGTCGGACCCGGCGGGCAGGAGTGGTGGATCACCCCGGCGCACAGCATGTTTGCCCGCGATGCGGTGCTGGGACTTCCCGGTTGGTGCCCGGACACCCGGATCGTCGCGTTCGACGATGCCTTCGACGCGGTTCGGGTCGCCGCGGGCCGGATGGGCGTCATCTATGCGTTCGTCCTGGAGGTAGTGCCCGCCTACACGCTCGTCGAGGCGAATGTCACGACGACGTGGGACGCCGTTCGCCAGCTGCTCCACAGCAGCTCTGTGACGGTCGAGGGACCGACGGGAGGCGCCTTCAGCGCCTCGCTGACCGGGGTCGAAGCGGGCTGGTTCAGCGAGAACGTCATCGACCGAGGACCCGTCATGGGCAGCGCGCTCGTCGGCGGCAAGGGCATGAACCCGGCGGCGCACCGGGCAGCCATGGCGCGGCTCCACGAGCTGCGGCTCGCGATGCTGAACATCCGAGGGTTGGCCGAGGACCTGCGCGGGCTCGGGCCGCTCCCGCTGCGGCATCTCAACATCGCCATGAACCTCTCCCGCACCCAGCAGTGCTGGGTGACGCGACGGTGGGCGGCGCCAGTCACTGTTCGCGACGCGCACCTCGGTTCGGAGCGGAGCGACGCGATCCTCACGGCGCTGGTCACCCACAAGCGCGATCCGGTCAAACTGGTAGGCCCGCTCATCCACAAGTTCCTCGAGACCTTCGACGCGTTGGACTACACCACGGCGACGGTGAAGTACGGGTTGGAGGAGATCGGCGGAGACGGGGGCCAGGCGACCGAGTTCCTCCATCTTCTTCGAGTGCAGATCCCCCAGATCGCCCACGAGTGCGCTGCGGCGGGAACCACCAGCGGCGAGGCGCTCTTCCTGATCATGTACCGGATCCTGACCAACCACTCTCTGCCTGCCGCGGTCCACCACGCTGTACTCGACGCCATCGCCAACGTGGTCGGGGCCGACTTCGCCAAGCCCGTCCGCGCAGGGCACGCCAGCGACATGCTGGACACGCACAACTATGACCTGGACGGAACCCAGAGCGGCAACTCAGCCGAGTTCCACTTCGATGCGTCCGCCGCGGACTACCTCATCTTCGCCGATCGGGTCGTGGAGCTGGCTGGCCGTCACTTCCCGGTCCTGGGCTATCTCGGCATCCGTTTCACCCCAGGGTCGTCCGCGCTCATCGCCATGCAGCAGTTCGACCTCACGGCGTCGGTGGAGGTCGCCACCGGTCGCGTCCGGACCGAAGACGTCTATCTCGGCTTCTGGGCCGACCTGCATCACGCGGCCGAGCAGCTCGGTGGCATACCCCATTGGGGACAGGAGTCCCGGCAGTCCACCGTCGCGATCGCCGGGCACTACGGGCAACGGCTCGGACGCTGGCGAGCGATGCTGGCCGAGCTGTCCACCGACGGCCCGCGCACCTTCAGCAACGACTTCACTCGGATGAGCGGGCTCGAACCCGCAGCCCCCACTGGCCTGTTCCTCGGCGACGCCCTCTCCCTGTTCCGGATCACCCTGGACGCCGGCTCCGACTGACCGACCGCGCTCGGTCAGCCCCGGGCCGCCCGCTCCAGGCTCTGCACGATGTCGACGACCCCATGACGGACCTTCATGCCGTGGACCGGGCGTGCGCTGTCCTCGACCGCCTTGACCACCTGCTGCGCGGTCAGCTGCCCCCCGCCAGCAAAGAGGAGGGCGGCCTGGCCTGCGGCCAGCGGACTGGCCATCGAGGTCCCGGACCAGGTCGCATAGCCCCCGCCGGGCACCGGGCCGACCAGATCCGAACCCGGCGCGGCCACCTGCACCCACCCGCCACAGTTGGAGTAGCTGGCCAACACCGTGTCCTGGGCGCCCAGCGCGGCGACGCTGAGCACATCGGGCCTCGAGGCCGGGTAGTGCGGCTTGTCGCTGCCCTGGTTGCCCGCGGCGACCACGACCACCACGCCCGCGCTCTGAGCCCGCTTGATCGCGTCGTCGAGCAGCTTGGACTTGAAGGTGCCCACGGTGCCGAAGCTCAGGTTGATGACCGTCGCACCGGAGCTCACCGAGTCACCGATCGCCTGCGCCACAGTGAACACACTCCCGTTGCCGTCGCTGTCCAGCACGCGCTGCGACAGGATCCTGGCGTCGGGTGCGACCAGCCGAACCAGGCCACTGACAAAGGTCCCGTGCCCCGCGGCGCTGTCCGCGACCCCGTCACCGTTGCTGTCCGACCCGTCAGTGACGTCGGCAGGGTTGGCGTCGTCGTCGACATAGTCCCAGCCGCGATCGACGTGACCTGCGAGGACGGGCTGGGCAGCGTCGACCCCGGTGTCGAGCACCGCGATCAGCTGACCTGCGCCCCGGCTCAGCCGATGGGCAGCGTCCAGGTCCATCGACGCCACGATCGGCTGCTCGGACCAGGCCTCCTCAGGTGCTGACTCGGGGGGGCCGAAGGGCCAGGAATGGAACTGGGTGTCGGACACCGCGATCTGCGCGTCGACCTCCGCATAGACGACCGCGCGGCTCTTGCGCAGCTTGTCGACCAGCGACTTGAGCTTCTTCGCCTCCTGCAGCTTGGGGTCGGTGGACCGCAGCAGATAGATCCCCCGCGAGGCGAGGACCGGGTTGACCACCGCCACCGGGAAGAGCCCGGCGAGCTCACCGATCGAATGCCCCGTGGCGAGATCGACCTTCACGACGATCCCTGCGGCAAGGACCGGCTCGGGCGGCTTCGGCTCACCGCCGAAGGCAGTCGACGGCCCCACCAGGGCCATCGCGGCTATCCCTGCGCTGGCGACGAACACTCGCGCTGCGTGACCGATCTTCATGACGAAACTCCTGGCTCGGGACTGCTCGGTGAGGTGACATAGGCGAACGGCGCCCAGTAGTAGGGGTGGGGGTGGCGCGCGGCGGTGGCGACCTGAGCCCGCCGCAACGCCTCGGCCGGCGACGCTCCGACCGCAAGCTGCGCATACAGATCGGTCATCAGCTCGGTGGTCGCAGCGTCATCGACCACCCACTGGCTCACGATGACGCCTGACGCGCCCGCGGCGAGGAACGCCCAGGCGAGTCCGACCGGCTCGGCGGTGTCGACGGCAGGTCGACCCGACTCGCAGGCGCTGAGGGTCACGAGGGCTCGACCGAGGTCCAGGTCGAGCACGTCAGCTGAGGTGAGCCACTGGTCACCGAGGCGAAGGGCCGAGAACAGCGGGTTGTTCTCGCGATAGAGGCCGTGGCACGCAAGATGCACGATCGCCGGACCGGGGACGGCGCTGGCCAGGCGGTCGCAGGTCGCGTCCTCGCCCATCCACACGCGGCTGTCGGGCAGGACCCTGGCCACCGCCGCCGCCTCGGCGCTGATGCTCGGGGCATGTGCGTCGGGCACCGCGAGGACCAGGGCCGACGACCCGACGCCGTGGGAGCCCTCTGAGCTCCGCTCGGGGAGCCGCGGCGAGATCGCGATGGCCCACTGCTCGACCAGGTAGGAGCTGCCGTCGTGGAGCGCGTGGAAGGGCACACGATGCAGCTGGCGATGCGGCACGATGACCAGCGCATCACCCTCGGACCCACCGAGAAGGTCGGCAATGGGTGCGACGAGCAGTCGGTGGAGCGACTGGAGCACCCGATCCGCGCCCGATCTCAGGGCGGACTCGTTGCGCCGCACGAACGCTGGTCCCATCCGAAGTCGGGTCCACTGGCTCATCAGCCGCTCCAGCTCGACGTCCACCGCTGCGAGGACACCGGGGAGTCGGCGCGCGCTCACCTCGCCCTGGTGTGCGACGAAGACGAGCACATCGCTCCCGATGACGTGATACATGAGCGTGAGTGGTGCGTGTTCCAAGGTGCCGGTCGTCCGCAGCGCGGCGACGTGGTCCGGGGCGGACGAGTCGAGAGACAGCGTGACCCGCAACGTGGTCATCTCCCGCTCGAGGGACCGTGCTCGCTCGCGGAGCAGGCGGCGGCGCGTCACCTCCTTGGTGTCCATGAGCGAGCCGTACACCGCACTGAGGTCAGCCCGAAGGCGGCGGAGCCGGTCTGGTAGCTCGCCGGTCCCGTCGGTCCCCCGAACTCGGCTGTCCGTCGCACCGAGAAGGTCGGTCAGCGTTCGTGCCTTCACGCTGTCGGCGATCAGGCAGGCCTCCCGCACGTGGTCGGCCCCCCGGGCCAGCAGAAGCTCGACCAGCTCGTGGTGCGCCGCAAACGTGTCCGCGCGGAACGCGGTCCGCAGGGTCGGATCGGCCACGTCAGATCCCTGGGCCTCGGCAATCCTCACCGCCGCTCGCAACAACACCTCGGCCTGGTCGACAGCGCCCTGGGCCCGGAGCATCCGCGCCCGCCTCAGCCGGCAGGCGTACTGGAGCTGTGGCAGGCCCAGGTCGTCGGCCAGGGCCTCGGCCGAGGTCACCCACGCGTCCTTGGCTGCGATGTCGAGCGCAAGATCGGCCTGGCGCAGCCAGACCCACGTCAGTGGTACGTGCCACCCGCCGTCCTGCATCATCTCCCCAGCTACGCGGAGGGTCTCGCGGGCCAGCGGCAGCTGCTGGCGCTCGAAGGCGATCTCCGCCACGGCCAAGGTGACACGGGCTTGGTACTGGCGGTCCCCCACAGCCTCGAACGTCGCCTGCGCGGCCCGCAGCTCGCCGTCGGCCAGGTCGATCTCGCCGGCTCCGAGGTGGGCAAGGCCCGCAGTGAACCGTGCGTACGCCGCGTCGTGCACCAGCCCGCACTGGGCCATCAGGTTGGCCGCCCCGGCGGCTGCCGCACAGGCTTCCCCGAACATCCCTGCAGCCAGGTAGACCTTGCCGACCTGCAGCTGCACGCGGGCCTCCTCGGCACGAGCGCCCAGTGCGGCGAGCGCGGACTGCGCCGGTTGCAGGACCTGCAGTGCGGGGAGCGGCTCGCCGAGCAGCACGTGCGCCTCGGCGAGGTGGCCCGAGCACTTCGCCGCCCACAGCGGGTCGCCGGCGGAGTCAAAGGCTGCGACGGCAGTGCGGAGCGAGACCTCCGCCTCCCTCGCGCGTCCGAGTGCGACGAGCTCGATGCCGCGGTTGGCCTGCTGCTGCGCCACGTTGACCGGCAGGTCGAGTTCGGCGTAGGCCTCCTCGGATGCTGCGTAGGCCTCGATGGACTGCTCGTGCCTTCCGGTGAAGCTGTAGGCGACCCCGACATTGCCGAGCGCTGCCGCGCGAATCGTCCGGTGCAGGACAACATCCTCGGGCAGCGGAGTCAGATCCCGCAGCTCGCGCAGCAGCCGTTCTCCGACCACGGCTGCCTCCTCGTGACGACCGAGGTCATCCAGGATCTGCATCCGTCCGAGCTCGGTGCGCAGCACCTTCAGCGACTCACCGGCCTGCGCCCAGCCGTCCCGAGCCGCACCGATCAGCTCGAGGGCACCTGGCAGGTCGCCTCGCTCGGCATGGATGCGGGCGGACAGATAGCACGTCTGTGCTCGCACGGACTGGAAGCCCTGCAGGTCGGCCTCAGCCAGGCAGAGCTCGAGCAGCTGCTCGGCATCGTAGGGACTCACGTGCATGAGGTCCGTGACGCTGTCCAGGATCCACGTGAGTCCGTCCTGGTCGGCCAGCCCTTCGGACCGCAGGTGGGCCAGACGCCGTTCGTGCCCGCCTGGCACGAGGAGGTCGACGGCGCTGGCCGCCTCGGGAGGGCTAGACACCGGGAGGGCCGATGCGCAGGTCCGCGCTGATGCTGATCAGGCCGTTGCTGACCGTGAGCTGCGCGTCGCTCGGCGGGACGCCCGACAGCACGAAGGCGCCGGTGTCGTCGCCGTCGACCGAGCGGAGCGAGAAGCCGTCACTGCTGAGGACGGCCTCGAACATCGGCGCGTCACCAGGCTGGGCGGTCAGGACCTGGCCATCGAGCCTGAAGGTGCCGGCGCTGTCGGGCGCGAGATCGATGACGAGGTCGGCCGCCTCGCAGGTGAAGGCCAGGTGCACCTCGCTGTCCTGGCCGTCGGCTGAGCGGGCTCCGGCGAGCACGAGGTCCTGCCGGCTGTCGAACAACAACGAGGCGGTCAGCTCCTCGGGAGCGCCCTCGAGCAACGCCTTGGCCTGTGACCAGGCGCGGAAGTACTGGCGAAGCCGCTGCCGGACCAGGGGTGGGGGGTCGTGCAGCGGGAGGTCCGCGGCGACGGCCAGGAAGCCTCGCAGCCAGGCGGCGCTCCGCTGGACGCGAAGGTCCCCGAGCCTGACCTGCTCGGCGACCAGGCTCGCCTTCTGCTCCGGCAGTCGTCCCTCCAGCCAGAGGACCAAGGTCTGGAAGTCAGGTGAGGGTCGTTCGTCAGTCATGACGCGGCATCCTGCTCGAGCAGGAGCCGCAAGCGCTGGAGGCAACGCCCCCGCAGCGGGCCGAGCCCGCCGACGGCTCGGCCCAGCCGGTCGGCGATCGCGGCATAGTCCGGTTCGGTCGGGTCGAAGTACAACGCCGTGAGCAGGTCGGAGCAGGGCGGCCCGAGACGGTCGAGCGCCTCATAGATCTCAGCCGTGCGCTGGACATCGGATATCGGGTCGACGCTGTCCGGCATCGAGGTGGGCAGCTGCAGCTCGTGGCGGCGCCGGCGAGCTGCCCGCCAGGCCGTGCGACGCGCCACGGTCATCAGCCAGAACGACACCCGCTCTCCGTCTCGCACCCGGTCCAGCGACTCCAGGAGCGCGACGAAGGTGGCCTGCGTGACGTCAGCGGCGTCCTCGCGGCTCAGGCCGTTGCGCACTGCCACGCTGAACACCAGTCGCTCATAGCGCGAGACGAGGGCATCCCACGCCGCCTCGTCGCCGGACCTGCAGGCGGAGAGCAGCTCTGCATCCTCGACACGCTCGTAGTTCGGAGCGGGCTCTGGACCGCTCCGGCCCATGCCCGCGCGCGAGGCGATCCCGGGCAGCGGGTGGCCCGATTCCCGTCCAGCACGTCGTGTGTCCATCGATCTCCCCAGGTCGTCGGTCGATTCAGCCTGACACAGGACGAGGCGTCGGCACGAAACACGGTGCCAGGTGCCCGAATTGTCCTGAGGGTTTCGAAAAAAAGTAGCGCCCCGGTGGATCACCGACGGTGACTGATCGCACTGGAGGGATGTCATACGACAGCACCGCGCAGTCGCTCTGTCGTTGCGTCTCACGGGCGACGAGCTTGACGCGCACCTCCTACCGAACAGGACAGAAGATGATCAGATCGGCTCCAACAGGAAGTACCCGCCCCAGATCAGCCAGGCGGGCGTCAGCGACAACGGTCCTCGGTGTCATCATGGCGCTCTTCGCGGCGGCGGTGCTGTCCTCGGCTGGACAGGCGGCAGCCCAGGGACAGTCCGCTCCCGCCGGCACGACCGTCCAGACGGCTGCGATGGCCGCCCCGCCCGGAGTGGTCAACCCGTGCGCGGGCAAGGAGATCTTCTACTTCTTCCGGTACAACGACTCGGACACCGTGGGCGTCGACAAGGGGTGCGCCACCAAGAACGACGTGACGCGGAGCGTGAATCCCGCCCTCATCGCCACGCTTCTTCACGTGTCGTGCTCAGACCAGATCGACCCCGTGACGGGCATCCCCACCAAGAGCGACCTGGGCGACCCCAACCGGCGGGTTGCCGCGTACTACATCGAGAAGGACGGGGGCAAGAAGACCTGCGGTTTCGGAAACCCGTCCGGCCCACCGACCGTCGACGTCGGCATCCTCAAGACGGCGTCAGCCAGCACCGTCCCGGCGGGTGGCTCGGCGACCTACACCCTGACCGTCTCGAACCGCTCGGACACCACTGCCACCGGAGTGGTCGTCAGTGACGTGCTACCTGCTGGCGTCCAGTTCACCTCGGCCAGCGCCGGCTGCACCTACAACTCGGCAACGCGCAAGGTGACCTGCAACGTCGGCACCCTGGCCGTGGCCGGCCCGCCCACCAACAACTGCACCGGCAAGACGATCTTCTACCGCTGGGAATACAACGACTCCGCCGCGGTCGGCGTCGACACCGGCTGCGCGGCCTCGAACAACGTCACCCGCGCCGAGAACCCGGCCTTGGTCGCGACCTCGCTCCACGTGTCCTGTTCCGACACGATCAGCCCGGACGGCGTTCCCACCAAGAGCGACCTGGGCGACCCCAACCGGCGGGTCAAGGCCTACTTCATCCAGAAGAGCGACGGGAAGACCTGCGGCCAGGGAACGTTCACTCCCCCGGCTCCGGTCAGCTTCACGATCACGGTGACGGTCAACGCCTCACACTGCAACACCGCCACGGTGACCAGCACCGAGGTCGACAACAACCAGGGCAACAACTCCAGCCAGGTGTGCATCACCGTCCCCGGCCCGCGGCAGACGATCCAGGCCGAGATCTACCTGTGCGTCAACGGGTCGCCGAGTGCCACCCTGATCTCCGGCGGCAGCATCACGGTGGCCGCCGCGGGTCTGTCGAGCCCGAACCCCCTGGCCCCGACCGGGGTCCCCGCGGGGACCTACACCGTCAACGCCTCCGCACCCAGCGGCCTGACCTTCGTGCCCTGCGGACAGACCGGGGTCAACATCCCTGGTCCGCTGCGCGCGAACCAGCAGGTCACCGTGCCGGTCGGCGGTGCAGGTGAGGGCAAGTTCTATGTGACGACGGGCTCGAGCACCCAGACGATCCAGGGTGAGATCTTCCTGTGCGTCAACGGTGCACCGAGCACGACCTTGGTCAGCGGTGGGACCCTCAGCTTCAGCTATGAGGTCGGGTCCGTCTCCAGCGCCAACCCGTTGCGCCCGTTCAATGTGCCGGCCGGCAGCTATTCCCTTCGAGCTGACGCCCCGAGCGGCGTCGAGTTCGTCGCCTGCGGACAGGGCGGCGTCACCATCGACAACCCGGGTACGGCGCGCCAGACCGTCGTCGTTCCCGCCGGAGGTGCCGGCGACGGGAAGTTCTACGTCCAGGCGGTGAGGTACGGGTACGTCGAGGTGTGCAAGAGCAGCGCGAACGGTGTCACCGGAACGTTCCGCTTCGACCTCGGCGGTCAGCAGACCGTTGATGTGCCTGCTGGTGCCTGCTCGCCCGCGATCCGGGTCCGGGCCGGCACGTTGAAGGTCACGGAGGCAGCGGCGGTCGGCTATACGATGGCCGGCGCCGCCACGGTGCCTGCGTCGCGGCTCGTCTCGGTCCAGACCGGAACCCGCACGGCCACCATCAAGGTCGTGGCCGGCAACGTCTCCGCCCAGACCATCCTGACCGTCACCAACAAGCCGGTGACCGGTTCGGTCAAGGTGTGTCAGGTCGCGGGCAACGGGGTTGCCGTCGGCACCCTGTACTCCTTCACGAACTCGGCGAACAGCCAGGTCGCCGAAGTCCCCGCCGGGCCCGGACCCGGCGGATACTGCGTGCTGCTCAACGGCACCTTCTCCGGGAGGGTGACGGTCACCCAGTCGTCCTCCAGCTCCTCGGTCTCCCAGATCGGTGTGAGCCCGGCCAACCGCCTGGTGAGCCGCAACACCACGCAGCGAACCGCGACCATCACGGTCGGCAAGGGCGTCACGGAGGTGACCTACACCAACACCCGCCCCTAGCCGGCTAGGGGCACTGCAGGGGAGCCCAGGTGTCGGCCGCACCCGGCCGGCACCTGGGCACTGCCGTGTCCCCCGACGGTGTGGCGGTCCCGAACGTCGCGGCTACGACGACCGCGGCTGGCCGAGCCGGCCCAGCCGGGTCCAGGTCTCGACGACGGTGTCGGGGTTGAGGGAGATGGTGTCGATGCCCTGCTCGAGCAGCCACTCGGCGAGGTCGGGATGGTCACTCGGGCCCTGACCGCAGATCCCGACGTACTTCCCGCGGGCCTTGCAGGCGCTGATCGCAGCAGCGAGCATGAACTTCACGGCGGGATCTCGCTCGTCGAACGAGGCGGCCACGAGGCTGGAGTCCCGGTCCAGGCCGAGGGTCAGCTGGGTCATGTCGTTGGATCCGATGGAGAACCCGTCGAAGTGGTCCAGGAACGCGTCCGCGATCACCGCGTTGGAGGGGACCTCGCACATCATGATGACCTCCAGACCGTTCTCCCCACGCCGCAGGTCGTGCTCGGCCAGCAGCGCGATGACGCCCTCGGCCTCGGTGACCGTGCGGACGAACGGGATCATGATCTTGACGTTGGTCAGACCCATCGAGTCCCGCACATAGGTCAGCGCCTCGCACTCCATCGCGAAGCACTCGGCGAAGTCGGGCGAGAGATAGCGGGAGGCGCCGCGGTACCCGATCATCGGGTTCTCCTCGTGCGGTTCGTACAGCTCACCGCCGACGAGGTTGGCGTACTCGTTGGACTTGAAGTCCGACATGCGCACGATCACCGGCTTGGGCGCGAACGCGGCCGCGATGGTAGCGATGCCCTCGGCGACGCGCTGGACGAAGTAGTGGCGCGGCGAGTCGTACGGCGCGACCGCGGCCTCGACCTGCTCGCGCACGGTGCCGGTGAGCTGGTCGAAGTCCAGCAGCGCCTTGGGGTGGATGCCGATCTGTCGGTTGATGATGAACTCCAGCCGGGCCAGGCCGACACCGTCGTTGGGCAACCGGGAGAACGCGAACGCCTGGTCGGGGGTGCCGACGTTCATCATGATCCCGACCGGCAGCTCGGGCATCGCCTCCATGTCGGTCTCGTCGATGGCGAAGTCGAGCAGCCCGTCATAGACGTATCCGGTGTCGCCCTCGGCGCACGAGACGGTGACCTCGCGTCCGTCGGCCAGCTCGCTGGTCGCGTTGCCTGCACCGACGACGGCGGGGATCCCGAGCTCGCGGGCGATGATCGCGGCGTGGCACGTGCGACCGCCCCGGTTGGTCACGATAGCGCTGGCGCGCTTCATGATCGGCTCCCAGTCGGGGTCGGTCATGTCGGCCACCAGGACCTGCCCGGGCTCGAACCGCGACATCTGGTCCGCCGAGGTGAGCACCTTCACCGGCCCGGCCCCGATCTTCTGCCCGATCGCGCGACCCTCCACCAGCAGCGGGCCCTGCTCCTTGATCCGATAACGAGCCAGGGTGGTCGCGGACTGGCGCGACTTCACGGTCTCGGGTCGGGCCTGCAGGATGTAGATCTGGCCGTCGTCGCCATCCTTGCCCCACTCGATGTCCATCGGGCGGCCATAGTGCTCCTCGATGACCAGCGCGTGGGTGGCGAGCTCCTCGACCTCGGTGTCGGTGAGGGACAACAGAACCTGCTCGGCCGGGTCGACGTCGACGAACTCGGTCGTCCTGCCGACGGCGCTGTCCGTCGTGTACACCATCTTGGTGGCCTTGCTCCCGACCCCTCGTTTGAGGACGGCCGGGCGCCCCGCACGCAGCGCCGGCTTGTAGACATAGAACTCGTCCGGGTTGACCGCGCCCTGCACGACCGCCTCGCCCAGCCCGTAGGAGGAGGTGACGAACACGGCGTCCTCGAAGCCCGACTCGGTGTCCATCGTGAACATCACCCCGGACACCCCGATGTCCGAGCGGACCATCCGCTGCACACCGGCCGAGAGCGCGACCGTGTCGTGGTCGAAGCCATGGTGCACGCGGTAGGCGATAGCCCGGTCGTTGTACAGCGAGGCGAAGACCTCCTTGATCGCCACCAGCACCTGCTCGATCCCGCGGATGTTCAGGAAGGTCTCCTGCTGCCCGGCGAAGGAGGCATCGGGCAGGTCCTCGGCGGTCGCGCTGGACCGCACCGCGAACGACGCGTCCGGGTTGTCCGCGGTGAGCTGGTCATAGGCCGAGCGGACGTCGTCCTCGATCCCCTGGGGTAGGGGCTGGTCGATGATCGCCGCCCGGACGCGGCTGCCGACGTCGGCCAGCGCGATCACGTCCTCGGTGTCCAGTCCCGACATCTCCGCCGAGATCGTCTGCGCGAGGTCGGACTGGGCGATGAACTCGCGATAGGCGTCGGCCGTGGTGGCGAACCCGTCGGGCACCCGGACGCCGGCCGAGGCCAGGTTGCTGACCATCTCGCCCAGCGAGGCGTTCTTGCCGCCCACCTGGTCCAGGTCGCCCATGCCGAGGGTGGAGAACCACATCACGTTGCTCATGTCCGACTGCTTTCCTGGGAGGGGCGGGCCTGCGGGGAGGTTCGGGCCTGCGGGGAGGGGCGGGGTTCCTTCGGGGGTCGGGACCCGAGGGTCTGCAGGATGAGCGTGGACATCTCCTCCACCGACCGGGTCGTGGAGTTGATCACCGGGATGCGGTTGGCCTTGTACAAGGCGTCCGCCCGACGCAGCTCGCGGGTGCACTGCTCCAGCGAGGCATACCGCGAGTCCGGACGACGCTGCTGACGCACCTCGCACAACCGGGCCGGGGTCGCGATCAGCCCGAAGCACCGGTCACCCAACGACGCCACCGGCCGCGGCAGGTCCGTGCTCTCCAGATCCTCGTCCAGCAACGGGTAGTTCGCCACGAACACCCCGTGCTGCAGGGCCAGGTACATCGTCGTCGGTGTCTTGCCGCACCGTGACGGCGCCAGCAGGATCACCTCGGCCCGGTCCAGCGCCCGCAGGCTCTGCCCGTCGTCGTGCTCGATCGCGAACTCGATCGCCTGCATCCGGGAGTTGTATCGCTTCACGTCCCCGACCCCGTGCAACCGTGCCGCCACCCGGGCCCCGGAGGCACCGAGCAGCTCCTCCACCCTGCGCATGTGCATCTCGAAGAAGTCGATGATCGGGCACCGTGACGTGTTGAGGATCTCTCGGATCTCATCGGTCGCCGCCGTGGTGAAGGC
Source organism: uncultured Actinomycetota bacterium (assembly GCA_963750305.1). Taxonomy (GTDB): domain Bacteria; phylum Actinomycetota; class Actinomycetes; order Actinomycetales; family Dermatophilaceae; genus CAVVPX01. The sequence goes on along the minus strand of CAVVPX010000002.1, from coordinate 913,164 downwards.
CAGCGGCGTCACCGGACCCTCCATCGCCGCGTCGAGGATGCCGACGACCCTGCGCGCCTCCGCGGCGGTGGCGATGAACGGGATGAGCCGCCGTTCGAACCGCAGATCCGGGAACTGGATCAGCAGCGCGTTGCCCATGGTCTCGGCGCTGATCCCTGTGCTGTCCGACAGGAAGAACACCGGCACCGGCTGGTCAGGCATGGTCCATCCTCGCGGTCACACGTCGGCGGGCTGAGTGCGTCCATCATGGGCCCGCGCCGGCGACCAGGGCCACCGGGGCGCACCAGCGTCGGGCCGTGTGGTCCGGGCCGTGTGGTCTCAGGGCACCGTGACGACGACCTTGCCCTTGGCCCGTCCGGAGGCGACGTAGGCGAGCGCGTCCGGGGTGTCCTCGAACGCGAAGGTGCGGTCGATGACCGTGCGAAGGGCCCCGGAGTCGACGAGCTCGGAGATCCGCTGCAGCTGCCGCCCGTCAGCGCGCCTGAGGTGGAACGCGTGTCGCACGCCGCCAAGCGGCAACCAGACGGCCTTCATCTTTGGTGAGGTGGCCGGCAGGCGCGCCAGGTCGTCCTGTGAGCGGACGCCGGCGACCACGCCCCGTCCCCGCGCTCCGGCTCGGGTCGAGCTGGCGCTGCCCGAGCCACGGGCCAGCGTGCGGTGCCCGGACCGGGATCCGCTGATCGACGGACCATGGGATCACCCGATCGGGTGAGGTTCTGGTCAGTTTGGCAAAGTGTTGGTCAGTGACATCAGCGCAGTGCGCGGGGGTGTGTTCTGCTGGCGCAACTGGCCCACAGGTTCCCGATCGCGAGCCGCCAGCGAACAGATGTGGTGACGACATGACCCTTTCCCCCGTCCAGGCAGCACCGGCGCGCGACACCCTGGCTCGACGCTTCGTCTCGCTGGACACGGTCGCCTCCGAGCTCGACGTGTCCGCCGACACCGCCTGGGAGCTGATCCGGTCCGGGCGCCTTCCGGCGATCAGGATCGGTGGCTCGCAGTGGCGGGTCGAGCGGTCCGTGCTCACGGAGTTCGCCTCCGCCGCCTCGCCGGTCACCCGCGCCGCCGCACCGGTTCGACCCTCGCGCGGCCGAACCTCCCACGCGGTCACTACGCGGAAGCGATCGCTGGCCCCGACCTCATGAGCCTCGCGCTGTAACCACGCGCGCCGCCGTACCGGTGGGGTCGTCTCCGGGACGGACCGACGCAAGTCCCCGCGCCGTCACTCTCACCGGCCACCGATCGCACGCGCAGGGTCGGCTCCCGCCCAGAACCACGTCGCCCACCTCGCCCCTGCGCGGAGACGTTCTATCGCGCCTGTCCGGCAGAACCATCGGTGTCCTGCGGCGTGTGCAGGCCTCGCTCCAGCTCGTCGGAGTGCCGCACACCCTCACCCACGTCGGCGCCCACCCGCATCGCTGCGCGGGAAACCTGCACCGCCACCGTGAGTGCGGCGAGATCCTCGGAGGTCACCGGATCGCTCAGGCCGGTTGGCCCGAGCACCGCCGCGAGGAACGCCTTGGTCCTGATCCGTTCGAACTCAGCCGACACCGTGTCGGAGGCGTACAACGCCACCCGCCCGGTGAGCGCGGACATCTCCTGGATCACGACGTCCACGTCGACCACGTCCCGCTTGAGCATGGTCAGGAGCTCCTCGTACAACGAGAACCGGCGCTCCCGTTCGAGCGCGTCGGCGTCATGCCGGATCGCGGCCTTCTGCTGCTGGGCGACGAGCCGACGCTGGCTGTCGAGCGACTCGGCGGCCATCCGTTCCTGACTGGCGATCGCCGCGGCCGAGATCCTCTCCTGGCGGGCCATCGCCTCGTCGGCGCTCTGCTTCTGGCTGGCCATCGCGCTGAGGGCGGTCGACTCGGCTCGCTGGGCAGTTCGCAGACTCACCGCCACGGTCGCGACCGCGATGACCAGCGCGACGGTCGTGGCACCAGCCGTCAGCCACTCGGGTGTCAACCACTGGGGCATACAGATCCCTCCCGACGACCGAGATGAGCCACTCGCATCCACGCCGTGCGCCCGCAGCATCCCGCCGAATCCGGCTGGTCGTCAAGCCCGGTCGTCCACCGCGACAACCCGCGGTGAGACACGGCCGCACACCGCGAGTCCAGCCGCAGAATAGGGCGACCTCGGGACCAAGGCCTCTGGCCGCGGTGACCCTGGCCCCCGACGCTGGAGAACGCAGACATCCGTCAACACCTGGAGATCTCATGACCACACCTGAGCACTTCGAGTCCCACGCCCTCGACGCGCCGAGCTGCTGGGAGCTCCTCGAGCAGGCCGAGCTCGGCCGGCTGGCCGTCATCCAGAACGGCTACCCAGAGATCTTCCCGGTCAACTACGTCGTCGACGGGCGCCATGTCGTGATCGAGACCACCCGCGGCACCAAGTACGAGTCGGCGGTTCGCGGACCGGTCTGCTTCGAGGTCGACGGGCTCGACCGCGCCGCGGGGAACGCGTGGAGCGTGGTGATCACCGGGACCTGCACCGTGGTCCGCGACCCCGACCGGTCCGCCGCCCTGCGGTCGCAGCTGCACAGCTGGCACGAGGGACGAAAGCCCTACCTGCTCCAGGTCGAGCCCGAGTGGGTCACCGGGCGCCGGTTCCCCGTCCGCACGGATCTGGAACTGCTCGAACCAGGTCGAGAAGGGTGCGTGGCCCGGTGAACGCAGACGACAGTCCACTGGAGGTGGGTGACGTCGTGATCGTGACGAACTCTGTCGAGGATGACCGGCGCCCGCCCACGACCCTCATCAGGGCAGGCAGCCACGGCGTGACGGTGCGGACGACGGGGACAGGCTGGGTCGTACGCCTCGACACCGGCCACGAGGCCGCCATCGACCTCACCGACCTGGACCTCTTCCACCCTGCCGGCGCCAACCTCCCGGTTCTTCGGCCTCTGGTGGGACGTTGGCGACGGTCGATCGACAAGGTCCCGACCTGACCCGGTGACCGCACCTCGGCGCCCCACCGCTGAGCTGCACGATGTCGAGGACGAGTGACTCCCCCGGGCGACCGCAGGGGTCGATCTGCCCCCGGGGTCACCCGTTCGGATCAAGATTCGGTTCGTTGGGGCAAGAGATGGTCTGTCTCGCCGAGGACGGGCCCTCGCCGTGTTGTGCTGCGAGGAGCAGACCAACGGGACTGCTCGAACCAGGTCGAGAAGGTGCGTGCTCAGTGAATGCAGACGACAGTCCACTGGAGGTGGGTGACGTCGTGGTCGTGACGAACTCTGTGGAGGATGACTGGCGCCCGCCCAAGATCCTCATCAGGGCAGGCAGCCACGGCGTGACGGTGCGGACGACGGGCACGGGCTGGGTCGTTCGCCTCGACACCGGCCACGAAGCCGCCATCGACCTCACCGACCTGGACCTCTTCCACCCCGCCGGCGCCAACCTCCCGGGTCTTCGGCCTCTCCTGGGCCGCACGCGACGAACGATCGACAAGGTCCCGACCTGACCCGGTGACCGGTCAGCAGTCACCTTGCACCTCGTGCTCGGCGGGGCCGGCGTCGGTGGGCTGCGCTCAGCCCGTCACGCCGAACTGCTCCACCCGGATCGCGGCGGGGTCAACGCCGCAGTCGAGCAGCAACGCCTCGGCATAGGCAGCGAACCGTGGCGACCCGCAGACGAAGGCGACCTCGACACCGTGCAGGAGCAGTCCCACCTCGTCCGCGGTCGGCGCTCCTGCCGGCCGGCTCGCGGTGGTCTCGCGCGTGAACGCGAGGGTGGCGCCGGCCCGACCGAGCTCACCGACATACGGCAGCGTGTCCCGGCTGCGGCCGACCGCAGCCACCCGCACCAGGTCCGGCCGGCCGGCGCGACGCGCAGCGCGGACCATCGAGACCGCGGGCACCACACCGGTTCCGCCCACCAGGCACAGGGCCGGGCTGGTGGTGTCCCAGGTGAACCAGCGCCCGATCGGACCTCGCAGCTCCAGGACGTCGCCGACCTCCGCGACGTCAGCGAGGAACTCCGACACCTCGCCCCCCGGCAGCTTCTCGACCAGGAACTCGACCAGCGCGTCGCTGTCGTCGGACGCCACCGAGTACGACCTCTGGGCCGTGTAGTCATCGGGCGCGCGGAGCCGGACCAGGTAGTGCTGGCCGGGCCAGTGGCGCTGGCGGTCCTCCACGTGCATCCGCAGCCGAACGGTGCTCGGGGTCGGCAGGTCCTTCTCGATGATCCGGCCGGTGGTCCACGTCGTCGGTCGTGGGGTGACCGCGTCGACCAGGCTCACGGGTCGCCCTGGTAGCGCTGCTCCAGCCAGGGGTCGCCGCGGTCGTGGTATCCGTTCTGCTCCCAGAACCCCGGCCGGTCATCGGCCATCACCTCGAGCCGGGTGATCCACTTCGCCGACTTCCAGAAGTACAGGTGCGGGACGAGCAGCCGCACCGGCCCTCCGTGCTCGACCGGCAGTGCCTTCCCGCCGAACTCCCAGACCACCCACGCCTTGCCTCCGCTGACGTCCGCCAGGGGGAGGTTGGTGGTGTACCCGCTGGTCGAGTGGGCCATCACGAACCCCGCCCCGGGACGAGGGCCGGCCGCGGCCAGCAGGTCGTCGACACTGACGCCGCTGAAGGCGACGTCGAACTTCGACCATGTCGTGACGCAGTGGATGTCGCCGGTATAGGTCGACCGCGGCAGGGCGTGGATCTCCGTCCAGCTCCACGACGTGGGCCGGTCGACGAGCCCGTCGACCGTCATCGTCCAGGTCTCGGTGCGCACCCCGGGCGTCGCCTCGGCGGTCAGCACCGGCCAGCCGCTCCCGGTGTCGTACTGGCCGGGCGGGAGGCGCCCTTCGGGGCCCTCGGGTCGCCGGCGGAAGAAGCCGCGGGTCACGGGCACGGATGCCTCCTCCGGTGATGGGTGAGCAGCGGACCCGTCGAGCCTAGTCGCGACGTGACCCCCGACGACCCGCTCGCGCCGCGGTGGCTAGCGTCAGCCCGGGACGTCGCTGTAGGAAGGATCTCACTTCGAGCACAGCGGGTGGGTCGGCGCAGGACCCGGGTCGGGTCAGCCGATCCGCACCGAGCTGGTCGCGACGGTGACCACACCGGTGGCCACGGCGCGCGCCGCAGCCACCATCGACATGACACCGCCGCCCTGCCCGCCGGCCCACGACGGGTCGGTGGGCAGCGGCCCCATCGGGTCGCGCTGCGAGACGGGCGTCGACGGATCCGGAGTGGTCAGCGCGCGGCGCAGGGACTGCTCGAGCCTGACCAGCTGGTGTCCGGCCGGGAGCAGGTCGGCGACGAAGTCCGCGTCCCGACAGACCATGTCGTGGTGCAGGCTCTCGACCAGCGACTCGACGGTGGCTGACGGCACGTCGGTGAGCAACCCGGCCAGTACGCCGACCAGGCCCGCAGGAAGGCCCGGGAGCGGGAGCTGCGGTCGTAGGAGGTCCGCGGCGCGAGCGTACTCGGCCAGGAGTGCTGGGTAGGCGAGGCGGTCCGGACCACCGATGTCGTAGGTCCGGGAAGCGCCCTCTGCGGTCAGCGCACCCGCGAGCGCCTCGACCACGTCGGTGACCGCGATCGGCTGGACCAGTGAGGTCATCCAGGTTGGGATCCCTTGCACGGGAAGGCGTTCGGAGATCTGACGGATGATCTCGAAGCTGGTCGAGCCCGCCCCGACGATCACGGCAGCCCGCAACGTGACCAGGGGAACCCCCGAGTTGCCCAGCACGCGCTCCACGTCGAGCCGCGAGGCGAGGTGGTCGGACAGATCGGCGCGGCCGACCTCCGGCACGATCCCACCGAGGTACACCAGTCGCGCGACCCCGTGCAGCCGGCAGGCATCGGCCATGTTGTGCGCCGACTGCCGGTCCTTCGCCGGGAAGTCTCCGTCGCCCAGGCCGTGGATCAGGTACAGCACTGCGTCGACGCCCTCCACGGCGGCCGACACGTCCTCCGGCTCCAGGACGTCCATCTCGACGATCTCGACCTCCGGAGCCCACCAGTGTTCGGCGGCCGCTGCGCGCCGGGTGAACGCCGCCCGCACTCGATGGCCCTCCCGCAACAGCAGTGGGACCAGCCGGCTCCCGACATAGCCGTTCGCTCCGGTCACCAGTACGTGCACCACAACCCCTCTCGGATCGGCCCATGCCGCTCACTGCGACTGACCTACCCCGAGTGTGGGTCCCCAGACGAAGACGCGCTGGCCATCTGCGACGGGCGCGCCGCTATCCGTCGAGCCGGGCGATCTCCTCGGCCGTCAGCTCGAGGTCCGCGGCTGCGGCCGAGTCGGTGATCGACTGGGGGCGCTTCGCCCCGGGGATGGGGATGACGACGGGCGACTGGGCGAGCTCCCAGGCCAGCGCGACCTGCTGCGCGCTCACCCCGTGGGCCTCCGCAACCTCGGCGAACGCCGGGTGCCTCTCCGAGAGGTCCTTCGCGCTGCCGAGCCCACCCAGCGGGCTCCACGGGAGGAAGGCCAGGCCGAGCTCCTCGCACACGTCGATCTCGGGCCGGCTGCTGCGGAACGCGGGTGAGAACTGGTTCTGCACGCTGACCAGCGCGTCGCCCAGCACGCTGTGGGCCAGGCGGATCTGCTCGGGGTCGGCGTTGGACAGCCCGACCCGGGCCACCTTGCCGGAGTCGGCGATCTCCTTCAGGGTGCCGATGACGTCGGCATAGTCGACTGCGGGGTCGGGGCGGTGGTGCTGCCAGAGGGCGATCTGCTCCACCCCCAGCCGTCCGAGGCTGGCGTCGACCGCCGCCCTCAGGTGCGCCGGCGAGGAGTCGGTGTCCCACCCGCCGCCGTCGGTGCGCACGTGGCCGCCCTTGGTGGCGAGCAGGACCCGGTCGCGGACGCCGAGCTCGTCGAGCAGGCCGGTGATGAGCTCCTCGTTCGCACCTTGGGCCGCGGCGCCCTTCTCCTCCCCCGGCCCGTAGGCATCCGCGGTGTCGAAGAGGGTCACGCCGGCGTCCAGGGCGGCCCGGACCGTGTCCGCTAGCTGCGCACGCGGCTGGCTGCCGGTCTGGTCGAAGGTCATCAGGCCCAGGCCGATCGCACCGACCTCGATGCGTCCGACGGTGTCGTTGCCGATCTGTCGCGTCTTCATGACACCTGTTCTATCGCGCCGCCGGTTCGGGCGCGCGACCGGTCCGGCCGGCTGGGTGCTGATCCTGGGTCCGATGACTGGTGGATCAGCCCGATGCTTGTCGAGCCGCGACGCATCAGCGAGCATGTGGTGCTGCAGGGACGCCAGCCGCCGAAGGACATCTGGGGAGACCGTGAAGGACCATTTCCACCTCGACACCCAGCCGGTTGCCGACGCCGCCAACGTCGTCGCGGGCGACCACTACCGCATCACCGTGCTGGACCCCGGCCTGGTGCGGCTCGAGTACAGCCCCACCGGCGAGTTCGAGGACCGCGCCTCCCAGCTGGCCGTGAACCGGGCCTTCCCGCCGTGCGACTTCACCTGGGTGCGGAGCACCGGAGCGGGCAACCTCCTCCAGATCGACACGGACCGGCTGCACCTGTCGTACGACTGCGGCGAGTTCACGACCCAGGGGTTGTCGGTGCGCGCCAAGGGCGGGTTCCACTCCAGCAGTGGCACGTGGCGGTTCGGCTTGCCGCTGCCGAACCTCGGCGGCACTGCTCGCACCCTGGATGACGTCGACGGCGCCATCCCGCTCGAGGACGGCGTCATCGCGTTCGACGGGGTCGCCGTCGTCGACGACTCGGGAACGGTCCTGCTGACCGACGATGGTTGGATCGCGCCGCGACGACCGGGCAACCTCGACCTCTATGTCTTCGCCTTCGGGCGCGACTACCGGGCTGCGCTGCAGGCCCTGTACACCCTGGCCGGGCCCACCCCGCTCCTGCCCCGGCACGCGCTCGGCAACTGGTGGAGCCGCTACCACGCCTACACCGCGCCGGAGTACCTCGCGCTGGTCGACCGATTCCGTGACGAGCGGATCCCGTTGTCGGTGGCCGTGATCGACATGGACTGGCACCTCGTCGACATCGACCCGACCTATGGCAGCGGCTGGACCGGATACACCTGGAACACCGACCTGTTCCCCGACCCGAAGGGCTTCCTCGACGCCCTGCACGACCGGGGCCTGGCCACCTCGCTGAACGTCCACCCGGCCGAGGGCGTGCACGCCCATGAGGCCGCGTACCCGGCCATCGCGCAGCGGATGGACGTCGAGCCCGGCACGCAGACCCCGGTCCGGTTCGACCCCACCGACCCGGGCTTCCTCGAGGCCTACTTCGAGGAGCTGCACCACCCGTTGGAGGCCGAGGGCGTCGACTTCTGGTGGCTGGACTGGCAGCAGGGCGGCGTGACACGGATCGCCGGGCTGGACCCGTTGTGGCTGCTGAACCACTTCCACTTCCTCGACTCCGGCCGCGGGGGTCGGCGCCCGCTCACCTTCTCCCGTTATGCCGGCATCGGGAGCCACCGGTATCCGATCGGCTTCTCCGGCGACACCAACATCACCTGGGAGTCCCTCGACTTCCAGCCCCGGTTCACCGCGACCGCCTCGAACGCCGGGTACGGGTGGTGGAGCCACGACATCGGTGGCCACTTCATGGGATACAAGGACGACGAGCTCGCGACCCGCTGGGTCCAGCTCGGGGTGTTCTCACCGGTGAACCGGTTGCACTCCGGCAACAACCCCTTCAACAGCAAGGAACCCTGGCGGTTCGGCGACCCCGCGCGACAGGTCATGAGCGACTTCCTGCGCCTGCGCCACCAGCTGCTGCCCTACCTCGCGACGATGAATGTCCGCGCGCACCAGGGGCTTCCGCTCGTCCAGCCGATGTACTACGACCACCCCGACGAGCCGGCTGCCTATCTCGTCCCCAACCAGTTCATGTTCGGCCCCGACCTGCTGGTCGCGCCGATCACCACCCCGGCCGACCGGGTCACCGGGCTCGGACGGGTGAAGGCGTGGCTCCCGGAAGGTGAGTGGGTCGACATCTTCACCCTCACCCGCTATCGCGGCGGCCGGACGGTGCACCTCCACCGCGACCTCACGTCCATCCCCGTCCTCGCCCGCGCCGGCGCGATCCTCCCGATGGTCCCCGCCGAGGACGTCGTCGGCGACACCGGGCCGTCGCGCCGGATCGAGGTGCGCGCGTATGCCGGCGCGGACGGCGACTTCACCCTTGTCGAGGACCGCGACGACGACCGGTGGGCCCGCACGCGCCTGTCGTATGACGACACCACCGGACGGGTGACCGTGCACGACATGGACGGTGACCCGGCAACCGTGCCCGACGACCGCAGCTACGAGGTGACCGTGGTGAGCGGCGGCATCGATGTCGACGCCGCGGTGTTCGGGCTGCTTGACCGCGGCCAGATGGGTTTCGAGCTCAAGGCGACCGCTCTGGCGGCCGTGCGGAGCGCCAGCTCTCCGGGTCAGGCGGTCGGCTCGCTGCTCGCCCTCGAGCTCCCACCCGGCATGCTCGGGGCGGTCAGCGAGCTCCTGCTCGCGGCGGGCGACTAGCCTGCGGACACCCGCAACCACCGGCGCGAGCGCGCCCCGTCGGTGCACCACGACAGGAGAGGCACGACATGGAGCCGGTCAGGATCGGACTCGTCGGATACGGTTTCGGCGGTCGGTACTTCCACGCCCCGCTGATCGCCTCGGCGCAGGAGTGCGTGTTCGTCGGCGTGGTCACGACGTCGGCGCAGCGGCAGGCCCTGATCGCCGAGGAGCACCCGCAGGTCGCCACCTTCGACTCGCTGGAGGACCTGGCCGCGGCGGGCGCCGAGGCCGTGGCCATCTCGACCCCCGCGGACACGCACACGCCCCTGACCGACCGGGCGATCGAGCTCGGGCTCGCCGTGGTCTGTGACAAGCCGTTCGCTCTGGATCCCGTTGCGGCACAGCGGTCCCACCAGCTGGCCATGGACCGAGGTGTTGTCCTCTGCCCCTACCAGAACCGCCGGTGGGACTCTGACTTCCTCACCATCCGGGCGCTCGTCGACGACGGCACCCTCGGTGAGGTGCGCAGGTTCGAGTCACGCTTCGAGCGCTACCGCGCGGACGGTCCGGGGCACGCCGGCGGCGGCACCCTGCTCGACTTCGGCGCTCACCTCGTCGACCAGGCGCTGACCCTGCTGGGTCCCGTGCGGCGGGTCCACGCCGAGTCCCGGACCCGCGACGACAGCGGGCTCGATGACGACGTGTTCGTGTCACTGACCCACGCCTCCGGGGCGATCTCACACCTCTGGGGCGCCTGGGGCCAGTACGCTCCCGGGCCACGCTTCCGGGTCACCGGCACCTCGGCGACCCTGGTCCTGACCACCGGGGACAGCCAGGAGGACGTGCTGGTCACCGGAGCCAGCCCGGCCTCCGTCCAGACCTGGGGCGTCGAGACCCCGTCGGACCTGGACCGGCTCCACACGGCCGAGGGGTCCACGCCGGTGGTGCTCCGTCCCGGCGCCTGGGACACCTACTATCCCCAGTTCGCCCGCGCCGTCCGCGGTGAGGGACCGCCTCCGGTGCCGTCAGCCGACGCGGTCGCCAGCGCCGAGGTCCTCGAGGCAGCGCGGGTGAGCGCGGCCAGCGGGAACACCGTGACCATGGGCTGACCCAGCGAGCCGGAACGCTGCGCCAACCACGGTGCGTTGGCTCGCGGCCACCAGTCCAGCTCGAGGAGGACCGGACCCGCTCCCCTACCTCCCACGACCGCTGGAGCAAGATCAGTCCATGCCCCTTCGCAGCCAGCCCACGGTGTACGAGCGCCTCGCCCCTGACCCGTCGTGGGTGGACACCGCGCTGGCCGAGACCACCCGGTCGGTCTTCTGGCTCGACGACCTCGGCGACACCGCCACCACCCACCCCACGCTGACCGCGGACACCGTAGCCGACCTCGTGGTGGTCGGCGGTGGGTACTGCGGGCTGTGGACCGCGGTGCTCGCCCAGCAGCGCAACCCCGGCGCGCGCGTGGTGCTGCTCGAGGCCGAGACGGTCGGGTGGGCCGCGTCGGGCCGCAACGGCGGGTTCTGCGAGGCCAGCCTGACCCACGGCGAGGCGAACGGACGCGCTCGCTGGCCCGAGGAGCTCGAGGAGCTCGAGCGGCTCGGCCACGACAACCTCGACGCCTTGGAGAGCGATCTGGACCGGCTGGGCATCAAGGCACAGTTCGAGCGCACCGGGCTGCTCTCGGTCGCGGTCGACCCGCACCAGGTGCCGTGGCTGGCCGAGCCCGCCGGCTCGTTCCTCGACGCCGCCGCTGTGCGCGCCGAGATCGACTCACCGGTCTTCCTGGCCGGGTCGTGGGATCGCACGGGCACCGCACTCGTGCACCCCGGTCGACTGGCCCACGGACTCGCGCGGGCCGCCGCCGAGCTCGGGGTGCTGGTCCACGAGGGCTCCCCCGTCCTGGCCATCGAGGGTTCCGGCCGGGGTATGCGGGTGCGCACCGCCCGGGCCACGGTCAGTGCCGACCGGGTTGCCCTGGCCACCAACGTGTTCCGACCCCTGCTTCGCCGCGCCAGGGCCATGACGGTGCCGGTCTACGACTACGTCCTCATGACCGAGCCACTGACCGGCGAGCAGCTCGCCTCGGTCGGCTGGCAGAACCGCCAGGCGCTCAGCGACACGGCCAACCAGTTCCACTACTCCCGCCTCACCGCCGACAACCGGATCCTGTACGGCGGCTACGACGCGATCTACCACGCCGGCCGGCGGGTGCGCCCCGCCTACGAGGACCGCCCCGCGTCCTATCGCCGGCTCGCGTCGCACTTCCTCACGACCTTCCCCCAGCTCGAGGGCATCCGGTTCAGCCACCAGTGGGCCGGAGCCATCGACACCTGCACGCAGTTCGCCGCGTTCCACGGACTGGCCCGCCGCGGACGGGTCGCCTATGCCGCCGGCTTCACCGGGCTGGGGGTCGGTGCCACGCGGTTCGCTGCCGAGGTGATGCTCGATCGGCTGTCCGGTCTGGACACTCCACGGACCCGGCTGGAGATGGTGCGGCGCAAGCCGCTGCCCTTCCCACCCGAGCCGCTGGCCAGCGTGGGCATCGGGCTCACCAAGTGGTCCCTGGACCGCGCTGACCACCACGAGGGACGTCGCAACCTCCTCCTGCGCACCCTCGACCGGGCCGGGCTCGGCTTCGACTCGTGAGGAACGGCACGCTCGCGCACCGCCCGGCGGACGTACTGTGGGTCCCTGTGGTCATCGGCGCACGGTCGAGGTCGCGACGACGAGCCGCCGCACCGTGGCGGCAGCCAGGAGGAGACCGCGATGGCCGCCGACACCGCTGAGGACCAGGTCGAGGCCGGACCGGCCGATCTCGCCTCTCCTCTCGACCTGCTGCTGACCTCCGAGGCGGTGGGTCCGCTACGGCGGTTCCTGCCCGACCGCTCGTGGGCCCGCACGGCGGCCGCACTGGCCCGGCAGCCCGTCACCGTGGCTCGTCGTGGGTCCGCCCTGGCCGCCGAGCTGGCGCAGGTCGGCGCGGGGGCCACGCCCCGCGAGCCGGCGCCCAAGGACCGACGGTTCACCGAGCCCGCCTGGCAGCACAACCCGTTCATGCGACGGAGCCTGCAGGCCTGGTTGGCCACGGCCGAGACGGCCCAGCACCTCGTGGACGACGCCGACCTGCCACCGCGCGACCGCGAGCGCGTCCGGTTCGTCGTGGACAACCTGATCGATGCGTTCGCCCCCAGCAACAACCCGGCTCTGAACCCCCTGGCCTGGGAGGCGATGGTCGACACGGGAGGGCGCAACTTCATCCGCGGGACGCGGAACCTGCTGCACGACCTGAGCAGCGCTCCCCGCGTGCCGAGCATGGTCGCGCCCGGTGCCTTCACCGTGGGCGAGTCGCTGGCCATGACACCCGGCGCCGTGGTCTACCGCAGTGACGTGTTCGAGCTCATCGAGTACGCCCCGCAGACCGAGACGGTGAACTCGATCCCGCTGTTGATCGTCCCCCCGGTGATCAACAAGTTCTATGTGGTCGACCTCGCCCCCGGTCGCAGCATGGTCGAGTACTTCGTGCAGCAGGGTCAGCCGGTCTTCACCATCTCCTGGCGCAACCCCGACGCCCGTCACCGCACCTGGGGGTTCGACACCTATGGGGCGGCGATCAGCTCGGCGCTCGACCTGACCCGCCGCATCACCCGCTCGCGCCGCAGCCATGTCCTCGGCATCTGCTCGGGTGGGATGCTGGCCGCGATGACCCTCGCCCACCTGGCCGACCAGGACCAGCTCGGTGAGGTCGCGTCGTTCGCCTCGGCTGTCGCCGTCATCGACAACGACCAGAACGGCCTCATCGGCACCCTCACCGACCAACGGGTCGCCGATGCGGCCGTCGCGCGGTCGCGCGCCAAGGGATACCTCGACGGCCGTACCCTCGCCGAGGTCTTCGCCTGGCTCCGCCCGAACGACCTGATCTGGAACTACTGGGTCAACAACTACCTGCAGGGCAAGGCGCCGGCCGCCTTCGACGTGCTGCACTGGAACGGCGACACCACGCGGATGCCCGCAGCACTGCACGCCGACTTCATCCGGGTCGCGATGGCCAACTCGCTGGTCGAGCCGGGCGCGACGAGCATGCTGGCCAGCCCGGTCGACCTCGGTCGGGTCGACGTCCCGTCCTACATCGTGGCCGGGATCGCCGACCACATCTCGCCCTGGCAGGCGTGCTACCAGACCACCCAGCTGCTCGGTGGCACCAGCCGGTTCGTGCTCTCCAGCAGCGGGCACGTCGCCTGCATGGTCAACCCTCCGACCAACGTCAAGGCGACCTTCCGCACCAGCGACGCGAACGCCGCCGACCCCCAGGAGTGGCTTGACAACGCACCCAGGCAGCAGGGCTCGTGGTGGGTCGACTACGTCGGCTGGCTCGCCCGGCAGGGTGGGCGCCGCAAGGCCGCGCCCACGGTGCTGGGCGGGCACGAGCTCGAGCCGATGGAGCCTGCGCCCGGCACCTACGTCCGGCAGACCTGAGGTGGAGGTGGCACCCGACCAGCGGACCGTCACGGTCCACGGCAGGACCATGCGTGTCGACGTCCGCCCCGGGCGAGATGACGTCCCACCTCTGCTGATGATCTGCGGGATCGGCGCGAGCCTGGATGCGTTCGACCCGCTGGTCGCAGCGCTCGACGACGACCTCACGATCGTCCGGTTCGACGTCCCTGGTGTCGGTGGATCACCAACTCCCCTGCGTCCATATGGTTTTCAGGAGCTGGCGTGGCTGGCTGCGGCAATGATGCGCCAGCTCGGGTATGACCGGTTCGACGTCCTCGGGTACTCGTGGGGCGGCGCGCTCGCCCAGCAGCTCGCGTGGCAGCACCGCCGCCGAGTACGCCGGCTCGTCCTGCTCTGCACCGGCACCGGCGCGCTCATGGTGCCCGGGGAGCCACGCGTCCTGCTCCGGATGTTGTCGCCCCGCCGGTTCGGGGACCCCGCCTACGCGGCGGCCGTCGCGGGCGAGCTCTATGGAGGAAGCGCACGGCGCGAGGGTGAGCGGGTGCGTTCGCTGTTCACCCAGCTCGAGCGAGGTGGGCGGCGCCGTGGATATCTCTTCCAGCTGCTGGCCGGCTCGATGTGGACGAGCCTGCCCTGGCTGCCGACCATCGCCCAGCCGACCCTGGTGGCGAGCGGTGACGACGACCCGATCATCCCGGTCGCCAACGCCCGCATCCTCAGCTCGTTCATCCCGCGGGGCCGGCTGCACCTGTTCTCCGGGGGTCACATCGAGCCCGTGGTCGACCCGGCGTGCGTGGCGGGAGAGATCTCGGCCTTCGTCAAGGAGGAGGTCGTCTAGCGCTCACCGAGCCGGGAGCACGACCGCCCAACCGTGCGGCCCGACCCGCAGGCCCGCGGACTCGCTCACAGCGTCGCGCGCGGCCAGCAGCTCTCCGCCACCGTCGACGACCAGGTCGTCGTCACCGAGGTTGAGCGCGACGACCAGTCTGTCGTCCGCGTGAGCCACCTCCAGGACGAGGTGCGTGCCGGCGAGGTCGCGGGGCTCGGACCGGGCCCGGTGCAGCCACGGGTGCGTGCGGCGCAGGTGCACGAGCTGCTGATGGAGGGCGAGCACCTCGGGGTCGGCCTGGGCGAGATCGGCTGGGGCAGAGGGGAAGACGGGACGGATCGCGTCGTCACCGCCGAACCGCTCCTCCTTCAGACCGCGCAGGCCGAGCTCGTCGCCGTAGTAGACCGCCGGTGTTCCACCGAGCACGAACAGCAGCACGTACGCGTGGGCGTGGTGGCGCGCGTCGTCCACCTGGCTGGCGATGCGGGTGACGTCGTGGTTGCCGACGAAGGTGTAGGGGACGAAGGTGTCGAGGAACCCGTTGTGACGGGTGAGCGACCACGCCAGCTCGTGGGGGTTGACCTCCGAGATGGAGTGCCAGATCGCCTGCCAGAGCTCGTACTGCGTGACACTGTCCATGGTCGACTCGGCGACGATCGCCGAGTAGTCGCCGTGCAGCACCTCGCCGACGACGTACACGTCCGGGTGCTCGTGGCGCACCCGCGGCAGCACCTCGGCCCAGAAGCCGGTCGGCACGGAGTAGGCGGCGTCCAGCCGCCAGGCATCGGCCCCCAGCGAGAGCCAGTGCGTCATGACATCGGTGACCAGGTCGACCACCGCGGGCTGGGAGTGGTCCAGTGCGATGAGGCCCCCGTGTCCCTCGAAGGTGGCCAGCTCGCCCGACGCGTCGCGAGCGAATAGGGACGCCTCCGCAGACTCCGGGTCGGTCTGGGCGCGCGTCAGCGCCGTGAACCGGGGCCCGACGTGGTTGAAGACGCCGTCGAGCATCACCTTGATGCCGCGGGTGTGGGCCTCCTCGAAGAGGCGGACGAGGTCGTCGTTGGTGCCGAGCCGCGGGTCGACCTCGTGGTAGTCGATGGTGTCATAACCGTGGGTGGTGGAGGCGAACACCGGTCCGAGGACCAGCCCGTTGGCACCGAGGGCGATCAGGTGGTCCAGCCACGGGACCAGGTCGAGCAGGCGCGAGGTCGGCGTCCGGTCACGACCGGTGGTGTCCGCGCCCACGAACCCCAGGGGGTACACGTGCCACCAGATCACGTGCTCGGTCCAGGCGGGGGTCATGGTCGCACCCTACGAGGGTGGGACCGGACGCGCCGAAGGACCGGCCCCCGCGGGGTGCGGGGACCGGTCCTTCGTTGCCGCCAGTCGATCAGGCTGCGTCGATCAGGCTGCGTCGAACCGGTCGAGGTTCATCACCTTGTCCCACGCGGCGACGAAGTCGCGCACGAACTTCTCCTTGGCGTCGTCGCTGGCATAGACCTCGGCCAGCGCCCTGAGCTCGGAGTTCGAGCCGAACACGAGGTCGGCGCGGCTCCCGGTCCAGAGCACCTGGCCCGAGGCGTCGCGTCCCTCGAAGAGGTCGGCGTCCTGACCGGTCGGCTTCCACGTGGTTCCCAGGTCGAGCAGGTTCACGAAGAAGTCGTTGGTCAGCGTCCCGGGCGAGGTCGTCAGCACCCCGGTCGTCGACTGCTTGGCATTGGCGCCCAGCACGCGCAGGCCACCGACCAGGACGGTCATCTCCGGCGCGCTGAGGGTGAGCAGGTTGGCCCGGTCGACGAGCTGGTACTCCGCCGGCAGTCGGTCCTGCTTGCCGGCGAAGTTGCGGAAACCGTCGGTCGACGGCTCGAGCGCGGCGAACGACTCGACGTCAGTCTGCTCGGCCGAGGCGTCGGTGCGACCCGCGGTGAACGGGACCGACACCGAGTGGCCTGCATCCTGCGCAGCCCTCTCGACACCCGCACAGCCCGCGAGCACGATCAGGTCGGCCATCGACACCTGTACGCCGCCGGCGTGGGAGTCGTTGAAGGACTGAGCAATTCGCTCCAGCGAGCTCAGCACCGTGGCGAGCTCACCCGGGTCGTTGACCTCCCAGCCACTCTGCGGCTCCAGACGGACGCGGGCGCCGTTGGCCCCACCCCGCTTGTCGCTGCCCCGGAACGTCGACGCCGACGCCCAGGCGGTGGACACCAGCTGGGCGACGGTCAGACCGGAGTCGAGGACCAGCTGCTTCAGCTCGCCGATCTCGGCGTCGCCGACCAGCGGGTGGTCGACCGCGGGCACCGGGTCCTGCCAGATGAGCTCCTCCTGCGGCACCAGCGGGCCGAGGTAACGCTGGATCGGCCCCATGTCACGGTGGGTCAGCTTGTACCAGGCCCGGGCGAACGCGTCGGCGAACTCGGCCGGGTTCTCGTGGAAGCGGCGCGAGATCGGCTCATAGATTGGGTCCATCCTCAGTGCGAGGTCGGTGGTCAGCATCGTCGGCGGCCGGCTCCGTGATGCATCGCCCTCGGGGTCGGGCACCGTGCCCGCTCCGCCGCCGTCCTTCGGCTGCCACTGGCTGGCACCGGCCGGGCTCTGGGTGAGCTCCCACTCGAAGGCGAACAGGTTGTCGAAGAAGCTGTTGCTCCACTGCGTGGGCGTGGAGGTCCAGGTCACCTCGAGCCCGCTGGTGATGGCGTCGCGGCCCTTGCCGGTGCCAAAGCTGTTGCGCCAACCGAAGCCCTGCTCCTCCAGGCCCGCGCCTTCGGGCTCGGCCGCGACGAACTGCTCGGGGTCGGCCGCGCCGTGCGTCTTGCCGAAGGTGTGGCCACCGGCGATCAGCGCGACCGTCTCCTCGTCGTTCATCGCCATGCGCTTGAAGGTCTCGCGAATGTCGACGGCCGCGGCGAGCGGGTCGGGGTTGCCGTTCGGGCCTTCGGGGTTGACATAGATCAAGCCCATCTGGACCGCGGCCAGCGGGTTCTCGAGCTCTCGCTCACCGGTGTGCCGCTCGTCGCCGAGCCAGGTGGTCTCCGGACCCCAGTACACGTCCTGGTCGGGCTCCCACACGTCGGCGCGACCTCCGGCGAAGCCGAAGGTCTTGAACCCCATCGTCTCCAGCGCGCGGTTGCCGGTGAAGACCATCAGGTCGGCCCAGGAGATCTTCTGGCCGTACTTCTGCTTCACCGGCCAGAGCAGCCGGCGCGCCTTGTCGAGATTGCCGTTGTCCGGCCAGCTGTTGAGCGGAGCGAAGCGCTGCATGCCGGCTCCGGCCCCGCCGCGCCCGTCGCTGATCCGATAGGTGCCGGCGCTGTGCCACGCCATCCGGATGAACAGCGGGCCGTAGTGGCCGAAGTCGGCCGGCCACCAGTCCTGGGAGTCGGTCATCACGGCGTCGACGTCACGGGTGAGGGCGTCGAGGTCGAGGCTGGTGAACGCGGCGGCGTAGTCGAAGCCGCGGTCCATCGGGTCGGCCACGGCGGGGTGCTTGCGCAGGATCGACAGGTTCAGCTGGTTGGGCCACCAGGTGCGGTTGCCGGCGCCTTCGGTGGGATGGATGACGACCTCCGGGGAGAAGGGGCAGCCGCCCTCACTCTCCTCCGAGTTCATGTCACCGACTTTGGCATCGTGGTTTTCAGACACGGGAACCCTTCTTCGACAGGGGTCTGTCCAGACCCGGGGTGGTGGAGCAGTCGGGGCACAGGCCCCAGTAGGTGACCTCGGCCTCGTCGATCGCGAAGCCGTGGCTGTTGGAGGCGGTGAGGCAGGGCGCGTCACCGATGGCACAGTCGACGTCGGCGATCACGCCGCAGGACCGGCAGACGACATGGTGGTGGTTGTCGCCGACCCTGGACTCATACCGCGCGACAGAGCCGGCCGGTTCGATGCGCCGCACCAGCCCCGCGGTGGTCAGGGCGCGCAGGACGTCATAGACAGCCTGGTGCGACACCTCACCGGTGTCGCTGCGCACCGCCGAGATGATCGCGTCGGTGTCGGCGTGGGGGTTCGCCTCCACCGCGCTCAGCACCGCCAGCCGAGGGCGGGTCACACGAAGGTTCACGTCCCGCAGGCTCTGCGCGACGTCGGGGGTGGGAGCCATTGACCCCAATCTGGCCTATTTTCTGGAATCAGTCAAGATTGAGTCGGCGCGACAGCCGCCTTCCGTGGCGTACCCCTAGGCCCGGGGTCGCCCCTGCAGCTCCATCGACAGCTGGTGCGCGGACCGCAGCAGCAACTGCCCCAGAGCACCTTGTCGCTCGGCACCGAAGCGCCGCTCCACCCCGGTGATGCTCAACGCCCACTGCGGCCGACCGGCCGTGTCGAACACCGCGGCTCCCATCCCCCAGCTCCCCTCGACCAGCAGACCGGGGTTGAGCGAGTAGCCCAGCGAGCGCGTGCGGGCAATTCTGTCCCGCAACGGATCTGGCCCATGGTCCGGGCCGTACTCGGGTGTCAGGTCGACCCGGCGGAGATAGGCTTCGACCTCTGGCTCGAGAAGGTAGGCGAGCACCGCCAGGCCTGCTGACGCCACGCCGAGCGGGAGCCGGATCCCGACGTACAGCACGTGCGAACGCAGCGGGAAGCTGCCGTCCTCGCGCAGCAGGCAGACCGTCTCCTCGCCGCGGCGGACCGAGAAGAACCCGCTCTCTCCCGTCTCGACCGACAACCGGCGGACGTGGGGCTGGGCGATCGAGGCGACGTCGTACCGCGGCTGGGCGCCGACTCCGAGCAGGAACAGCTCGGGGCCGAGCAGCCATCGCCCGGTGGTCGCCTCGCGGTCGACCAGACCCTCGCCATGCAGGGAGGTGAGCAGCCGATGGGCGGTCGGCCGGGCCAACCCTGCCGAGCGGGCGACCGCGGACGTGGTGGCTCCGACGGGTTCGGCAGCCGAGACCGCTCGGAGCACGGCCCCGACGCGACCGACGACGTCTCCTGGAGTGTCCATTGACTGAACGCTACCGTCCGAGTCGGTTCGCTCGGTGAGAGATCTGTGTCGACTCAGTGACCGAGCATTGACCGCAGGCTGGGGGGTGCCTTGAATACGGGCATGAACAAGGTGATGGGTTCAGCCGCCGAGGCCGTCTCGGACATCCCCCGCGGCGCGACGTTGGCGGTCGGGGGCTTCGGGCTGTGTGGAGTGCCGGCGGTGCTGATCGACGCGATCCTGGACAGCGGGGTCGAGGAGCTGCAGGCCGTCTCGAACAACTGCGGCGTCGACGAGTGGGGCCTCGGCCGGCTGCTCATGGCCAGGCGCCTGCGCCGGATGATCTCCTCCTATGTCGGGGAGAACAAGGAGTTCGCGCGGCAGTACCTCTCCGGCGAGCTCGAGGTCGAGCTGACACCCCAGGGCACGCTCGCCGAGCGGATGCGGGCCGGCGGCTCGGGCATCCCGGCGTTCTTCACCGCGACCGGCGGCGGGACCCAGGTGGCCGAGGGCGGCATCCCGTGGCGGTACGACACCGACGGGAACGTCGTCCTGTTCTCGCCGGCCAAGGAGACGCGGGACTTCGGCGGCCGCGAGTACGTCCTGGAGGAGGCGATCATCGCCGACTTCGGACTGGTGCGGGCCTGGAAGGGCGACCGCCACGGCAACCTCGTCTATCGCGACTCGGCCCAGAACTTCAACCCGTTGGCCGCGATGTGCGGGCGCGTCACCATCGCCGAGGTCGAGAAGCTGGTCGAGCCGGGCGAGCTGGAGCCGAACTCGGTGCACACTCCGGGAGTGTTCGTGCAGCGGGTCGTCGCGCTGACCCCCGAGCAGGTCAGCGCCAAGCAGATCGAGAAGCGCACGGTCCGACCGAGGAGCGACTCATGAGCTGGACCCGTGAGCAGATGGCCGCCCGGGCGGCAGCCGAGCTGGCCGACGGCTCCTACGTCAACCTCGGGATCGGCTTGCCGACGCTGGTGCCCAACTATGTCCCGGAGGACGTCGAGCTGGTCCTCCAGTCGGAGAACGGCATCCTCGGTGTCGGCCCTTATCCCTTTGAGGGAGAGGAGGATCCGGATCTGGTCAACGCCGGCAAGGAGACGGTGACCGTGCGCCGCGGCGCGTCGTTCTTCGACTCCGCCACGTCCTTCGGGATGATCCGTGGGGGCAAGATCGACGCGGCGATCCTCGGCGCGATGCAGGTCTCGGCCCGCGGCGACATCGCCAACTGGATGATCCCCGGCAAGATGGTCAAGGGCATGGGCGGAGCGATGGACCTCGTGCACGGTGCCAAGCGGGTGATCGTGCTGATGGAGCACGTGGCCCGCGACGGCGCCTACAAGGTGGTTCAGGAGTGCTCCCTGCCCTACACCGGGCGCCAGGTGGTGCAGCGCATCATCACCGACCTGTGCGTCCTGGACGTGACCGACGCCGGCCTGCGTCTGGTCGAGCTCGCCCCGGACGTCACCGAGGCCGAGGTCCGCGAGAAGTCGGAGCCGGTCCTCCTCGACTGAGCGCCCCCCAAGCAGGTCAGTCCCCTGGGCTCCAGTCGGCAGGCACCATACGCTGGAACTGCACTCGTCAACACCGACGAGCCTCAGCTGCGATCAGCGAGGTGCCCGGTCAAGTTCGATGAGCCACGTATGCGCCCTCGGCGCCGGCGCGGTCGAGGCGGACGAGCGCGGACTCGACCCGCTGTAGCACCCCGATGCCGACCGGTCGCGGTGCGTGGAGTCCTCGCTCATGACGCCAACTTAGACGCGCGGACCGGACCGTCAGGGCCGAGAGCCGGCGACCTGCACGGCGTACCCGTGGCGGAGCACACCTACGACGGTCGGTGGAGTCAGCACCATCGCGGTGCCCGCGACGGGCCGGGCCAGTCTGCGGCCGTATGCGTACCGCACCCCGTCCCAGAGCGTGAGGTGGTCGCCGGCCACCACGGCCGCACCGTCGTCGGTCTCGACGAACACACCGTCCGGCAGCCCGGCCCAGCCCATCTCGATGGTTGCCACCGGATCGGTCGGGTGGGTCCGCCGCTCGGCGTGGAGGGTCGCGTCCAGGTCCGCCGCACGAGGCGCTGAGCCGCCCTCGGACTGCGCCCAGGCCAGACGGAACGCGTCGTAGTCGGACCGGCGGCACACGGCGCACGGCCGGTGTCCTGCGGCGAACGCGAGGGCCTCATCGAGGAAGAACAGCGGCGTGTAGTGGTTCGGTTCCCACTGGTGTGCGCGCCAGCCCCGATGGGTCAAGGTGCAGGTGATCCAGGCGCGGCCCTGCTGCATCCGGACCACCTCGCGAGTGTCGCGCCCCTCGTGCAGCCTCCCCCGGTTGCCCATCCAGCCTCCACGGCCCGGCAGCGCGACGATGTCACCATGAGGCGTGACGCGGTTCTGTGCCGGTCCGTCCAACCTCGGTCGGGCAGCCATCACCACAGGGTCCCACGGGTTCCAGGGGCTGCCGTCGCGCGGTGCAGCAGGGACGACACCCGTCGACTCTGAGACGGCGGCACGGCGACGGCTGGGGCGTGGGCTGACGCAGCCGTACTCTGAGCGGTAGATCGGCGCGGGGCTCTGTCCTGCCCGACCCCACTGCGCCCGCCGACGTGCGCCACCCCACCACCTTGGAGTCACCGCGCATGTCCCTCCCCTCACCGGCGCACGCCCCCGACCAGCTCCGCTTCGCCCACGAGCACGACGTCACCTCGGTGCGCGCCGCGCTGCGCAGCCCGGCCCGGCTGCGGACCGAGGTCCTGGCCGGGCTGGTGGTCGCGCTCGCGCTGATCCCCGAGGCGATCTCGTTCTCGATCATCGCCGGGGTGGACCCGCGGATCGGGCTGTTCGCATCGTTCACCATGGCCGTCACGATCGCCGTCGTCGGTGGCCGCCCCGCGATGATCTCGGCCGCCACCGGAGCGGTCGCGCTGGTCATCGCGCCGCTCGTCCGCGAGTACGGGCTCGACTACCTCATCGCCACCGTCATCCTGGCCGGCCTCCTCCAGGTCGCGCTGGGACTGCTGGGTGTGGCGCGGCTCATGCGATTCATCCCCCGCTCGGTCATGGTCGGCTTCGTCAACGCGCTGGCGATCCTCATCTTCCTCGCCCAGCTGCCGCACCTGATCGGGGTGCCGTGGCTCGTGTACCCGCTCGTCGTCGTCGCTCTCGCGGTGATCGTCGGACTGCCGCGTCTGACCCGCGCCGTCCCCGCGCCGCTGGTCGCGATCGTCCTGCTCACCGTGGTCACGCTGGCCGCGTCGCTCCTGGTGCCGACCGTCGGCGACGAGGGCAAGCTCCCGGACAGCCTTCCCAGCCTGCTGCTCCCGAGCGTCCCGCTCACGCTGGACACCCTGCGGATCATCGGGCCGTATGCCTTGGGCATGGCGCTGGTCGGACTGATGGAGTCGCTGATGACCGCCAAGCTCGTCGACGACCTCACCGACACCCACTCCTCCAAGACGCGCGAGGCCTGGGGCCAGGGCGTCGCCAACGTGGTGACCGGCTTCTTCGGTGGCATGGGCGGGTGCGCCATGATCGGCCAGACCATGATCAACGTGAAGGTCTCGGGCGCCCGGACGCGGATCTCCACCTTCTTGGCCGGGGTGTTCCTGCTGGGCCTGGTGGTCGGGCTCGGGGACGTCGTCGCGCTGATCCCGATGGCGGCCCTGGTCGCCGTGATGGTGATGGTCTCCGTCGGGACGATGGACTGGCACAGCATCCGCCCCGCGACGTTGCGCCGGATGCCCAAGAGCGAGACCTTCGTGATGGTGGTGACGGTCGCGGTCGTCGTCGCCACGAACAACCTGGCGATCGGCGTCGTGGTCGGAGTCATCACGGCCATGGTCATGTTCGCCCGTCGCGTCGCCCACTTCACCCAGGTCTTCCCGGTCGACGGCGACGATCCGGACACCCGCGTGTACGCCGTGGTGGGCGAGCTGTTCTTCGCCTCCAGCAACGACCTGGTGACCCAGTTCGACTACGTCGGGGACCCGGCCGACGTGGTCATCGACCTGTCGCGCTCACACATCTGGGACGCCTCGACCGTGGCGACTCTCGACGCGATCACCGCCCGTTATGCCGCCAAGGGCAAGACGGTGACGGTCACGGGGCTCAACGAGGCCAGCCGAGAGCGCCGGGACCGCCTGGCCGGCCATCTGCCCTGACCGGTGACGTCGAAGCCGGCCCGGCCGCCCATCCGTCCGGATGGGTCGGGTCCGGGCCGACGTGGGTCGACCGGTGCGCTGAGACGGGCTTAGGGCGCCTTGACACAGAGCACGTCGCAGTCTGCCTCCAGGATCACCTGCTGGGCGACGCTGCCGGTGATGAGCTTGCCGACCGGCGAGCGGCGACGCAGACCGAGCACCACCACGTCGCTCGGCCCACCGACCTCGGCGAGGATCGCGGTCGCCGGATCCTGGCTCGCGGTGAGGGTGACGATCCGGTGGGTGACGCCGCCCGCCGCCAAGGTCGTCGACAGCGCGTCGACGTCCTGTTCGAGGCTGACCTCGTCGGGCACGCCCGAGCCGCGCTCGCTGCTGTGCACGACGGTGAGCGACGTCGCGCGGCCGCGTGCTTCCTCGATGGCCCGCTTCAGAGCGGCTTCGGCCTCGGGACTGGGTCGGTAACCGACGATCACGGTCATGCTGACTCACCTCGCATCGTGGGGGACTGGCACCGGGCCGGGGTCGTGGTCGACCCCGGCCCGGGCGTCAGGGGGGAAGGTGGTGCTTCGGTCAGCAGGACGACTGGTAGATCGCGTCGGCACCCTCCGTCGCGAGGTTGTCCTTGGTGATGACGGTGAACCCGGTCTGCACCTTGGCCGGCGGAGTTCCGCCGTCCAGCGCGGCGACCGCGACATCGACGCCGTACTTGCCGATGGTCCCCGGCTGCTGGGCGACGAGTGCCTGGACGGTCCCTTCGTTGAGCGCCTTGACCTGGTTGGGGCCGGCGTCGAACCCGACGATGTCGACGGTCGACTGCTTGCCGGCCTGGCGCAGGCCGGTGGCGGTGCCCTCGGCCGAGAACAGGTTGGCCGCGAAGATGCCCACGATGTCGGAGTCCTTCTGCAGGGCAGCGCTGGTGAGCTGGGCGGCCGTCGCCGGGTCGTTGTGCGAGTACTGCACGCCGAGGTAGCTGAACTTGCTGTCGGCCTTCACGGCGTCCTCGAAGCCCTTGACGCGGGCGTCAGCGGTGGACACACCGGGGTCGGTCGACATGACCAGGACCTTGCCACCGTCAGGGTTGAGCCCCTTGATGGCGTCGAAGGCCGCCTTGCCGCCACCGAGGTTGTCCGAGGCGATCTGGGAGACGGCGATCGACGGGTCCTCCAGCGTGGTGTCGACGAGCACGATCTTCGCGCCCTTGCCCGCTGCTGCGGCCAGCGGCGTCTGCATCGCGGTGACGTCGGTCGGCGCGATGAGGATCGCGTCCGGGCCGGCGGCGGCGACGGAGTCGACGATCGGCTTCTGCAGCGTGGGGTCGAACTTCTGCGGGCCCTGGGTGTTCACGGTGACTCCGAGCGCCGCGGCCTCCGCCTTCACCCCACACTCCATCGAGATGTAGAACTCGTCACCGGCGACGCCCTGGATGAAGGACAGGTTGTAGTTCTTGCTGGCCTTCGGCGGCGCCTCGACGGTGTTGACCACGGCGGAGTTGTCGACCGTGCTGCTGGCAGAGGGCGTCTCGGCCGGCTTGGAGGAGCTGCATCCGGTGGCGGCGATGGCCACGAGGGCGACGATGCCGGCGGACGACACGACGTTGTTGCGGATCACTTCGGTGTTCCTTTCACGGGTTCCGGCGCAGGAGAGTGCGCAGGGGGCTGGGACTGCTGGCGCCGCGGAGTGCGGCCTTGCGGCGGGACTGGTCGACGTAGACGGCGGCGACCAGGACGCCTCCGACGGCGACGCCCTGCCAGAACGGCTGGACGCCGATGATCACGAAGCCGGCCTGGAGGACGGCTGGGATGAACAGACCGACGACGGTGCCGAAGATCGATCCCTCGCCACCGAAGATCGAGGTGCCGCCGATGACGACCGCCGCGATCACGTTGAGGTTGGTGAGGGTCTGGCCGGCGATCGTGGTCGTCCCGAACTGGGCGAGGGACAGGATCGCGGCAAAACCCGCGAGGGTGCCGGACAGCGCGTAGACCATGATCAGGTGCCGGTCGACCCGCACACCCACCCGCCGGGCCGACTCCTCGTTGGAGCCCACGGCGTAGGTGTAGCGACCGAACCTCGTCTTGTGCAGCACGACCCCGCCGATGATGATCACGATGAGCGCCACGAACGGCAGCGACGGGACACCGAGGATCTTGGTGTAGGTGTTGAAGTCGGTGAGCTCGTCGGGGACGGACCGGATGTCGATGCCCCCGGTGATGACCTGGGCGAGCCCGAGGGCGACCGACAACGAGCCGAGGGTGACGATGAGCGCGGGGATCTTCGCCTTGGCGATGAGCAACCCGTTGAGCGAGCCCCAGAGCGCGCCCGCGACCAGCGCGAGCAGGATGCCGAGGACCGCCGCGCCGGGCCCGTTGCCCCCGGCTGCCTCCATCGCCTTGGCGGCGACGACGCTGGAGAAGACCAGCACCGAGCCGACCGAGAGGTCGATGCCGGAGGTGATGATGACGAAGGTCATGCCGACCCCCAGCACTCCGAGCACGGCGATGTTCTGGGAGATGAGCGAGAAGTTCGAGGTCGAGAAGAACGTCCCGCCGGCGGCGATGGAGAAGAAGGCGACGATGACCAGCAGCACCCCCAGGATCCAGACGGACTGGGTGTTGCCCGCGCGGTGCAGGAGCGACTGGCCCTTCTCGTCGGAGTTGACGACAGCGGCCTGGCTGTCCTGCTCGATGACGCTCATGCTGCGTCTCCCTTCTGGTCCAGCGCACCGGTCATGGCGCCCACGAGTTGTTCGATGGAGGAGTCCTTGGCCTCGAAGGTCGCGATGCGGGTGCCGAGGCGCATGACCTGCACCCGGTCCGCGACCTCGAGCACGTGCGGCATGGAGTGCGAGATCAGGACGACGGCGATGCCCTTGTCGCGGACCCGCTTGATGCTGTTCAGGACGTTCTGGGTCTGCACCACACCCAGGGCAGCGGTCGGCTCGTCGAGGAACACGACCTTGTCGGCCCAGCTGATGGCCCGGGCGATGGCGACCTGCTGGCGCTGGCCACCGGACATCGAGCCGATCGGTGCCGAGAACGAGCGAACCGTCCCGCCCAGCTCGTCGAAGCTGCGTCGAGCCGCGGCCAGCATCTCCCGCTCGTCCATGAAGCCGAGCTTGCCGAGGATGCCCCGCCGGGGGATCTCACGGCCCAGGAACATGTTCTGCACCGGGTTGAGGTGCGGGGCCAGGGCGAGGTCCTGGTAGACGACCTCCATCCCGAGCGCGGAAGCCTGCTGGGTGTTCGCGATGTGCACCGGCTGGCCCTCGAACAGCAGCTCGCCGGAGTCCAGGGCGAGGTTGCCGGTGAGGGCCTTGACCATGGTCGACTTGCCGGCGCCGTTGTCGCCGATCAGCGCGACCACCTCGCCGGGCAGGATGTCGAAGTCCGCGACCTCCAGCGCGCGCACGTGGCCGAAGCTCCGCGAGATCGCGCGGGCCTCCAGAATCGGGGTCGTCATGGCGTACCGCCTTCGTCGGTGGTGGGGTCCTTGCTCAGGGTCTGCATGGGGGTGGTTCACCTCACGTCGGTGTGGGGACAGGGAGAGGGCACTCAGGGAGCGATGACGATCTTGTGCGCGGTGCTGTCACCCATGAGGGCGTCCAGGGCCTTGCCGTAGTCGTCGAGGGAGAACCGGTGGGTGATGATGCCGTCGGTCTTCATCCGCCCGCCGCGCAGGGCCCGGATGGCGGCGGCGAAGGAGGTGATCTCGGCGAACGAGCCACGGATGGTGATCTCGCGCCGGAAGACGTCGAAGGGGTGGAACGGCACGACCTCGTCGGCCCGGGTCACCCCGTAGACCAGGACCGTGCCGCCGTTGCGGGTGAGGGGCACGCAGATGCTGCCGACCTCCACCGAGCCGGTGGCCTCGATCACGTAGTCGTACCCGTCCGCCCCGCTGGCCTCGCGGAGCGCGTCGACGCTGCCGGCGATGTCGGCCCGGTCGAGCAGCACGGTGTGGTCGATGCCCAGTGCCGCCGCCGTCTCGAGCTTGTACGCCGTCGGCGCGGCCACCGTCACGTGCGCCACCCCACTGCTCTTGAGCAGCTGGGCCAGCAGCAGACCGGTGGGCCCGGCGCCGAAGACGAGCGCGGTGGTGCCGGGGCGGGGGTCGAGGCTCTCGACGCCGTGCATAGCGCAGGCGGCGGGCTCGGTGAAGACCGCGGTGTCGGGGTCGATGCCCTCGACCGAGAACACGAGCGCCTCGGGCACGGTGGTGAACTCCGCGAAGAACCCGGGGAAGTTGCTGCCCATCCCCTTGAGGTCGGCGCAGAGGATGAGGCGGCCGGCCAGGCAGTACTCGCAGCGGCCGCAGTGCACGTTGGGGTTGACGGTGACCTGCTCCCCCAGCGCGAAGCGGGTGACGCCCTCGCCGAGGCTGTCGACGGTGCCGACGAGCTCGTGACCGGGGATCAGCGGGAAGGCGGCCATGAAGTCGCCGTGGTGGATGTGCAGGTCCGTCCCGCACAGGCCTACCTGGAGCACCTTGATGCGGACCTCGCCCGGGCCGACCTCGGGGACCGGGATCTCCCGGATCGAGAAGCTCTCCGGTGCGTCATAGACGACTGCCTTCACGGCGGGTCTCCTTCTGCTCGCTACGCGGTCGTCCTGCGGGAGGAACGTCCGGGCCTGATGTCGACGACCTGTTGTCGTCTCGGTGGATCTGTCCCTCGCAGCGGTGTCGGAGAGTCCGTCAACGTTGCGCGGTGGGCCGAGCGTACGGCATCGAAGGGCTCCGTGTCACCGGTGTCAACCCACATTTTTTTTGGACCATGTCACCGATGACATCGCACGCCGGCGGGGGTTGACACCGAGCCGTCGCCGCTCGCACACTTGCTCTCGTGACACCGGTGTCATCCACCCGCTTCAGATGAACCGGTGACGCGATACCGCCAGGGTCCCGATGACCCGGCCCGAGTCGCCCACGGAAGGCAGAACCCACGCATGACTGACCCGAGACTCGTCGCCGGGCTGGATCTCGGCAGCACCGGGGTCAAGGTCCTCGTCGCTGACCAGGATGGCCACGAGGTACTGGTCTGCCAGCGACCCACCCCCTGGCTGGACGGCGACAGCGGCACCACGACGATGGACGCCAACACCCTCGCCCAGACCGTACGCAGCCTGCTCGGGGACGCCGCCGACCTGCTCGTCGAGCGTCGCGGCGCGGGTGCGTCGATCGCGTCGATCGCGTTGTCCGGCATGGGCGAGACCGGGTTCCTCGTTGACGAGCACGGCCACGCGGTCACTTCCGGGTTCGCCTGGTTCGACCCGCGCGGTCGCGAGCAGGTGGACCGTCTGCCGGAGCCGCTCCGGCACGAGTTCGCCGGGCGCACCGGGCTCCCCCTCGGCGCGCAGGTCTCGGTCGCCAAGCTGCTGCACCTGCGTGACGGCGGCACCGAGCTCGCAGGCCGCCGCTGGCTCAACGTCCCGGAGTTCGTGGCCACCGTCCTGGGCGTCGACCCGGTCACCGAGCGGTCGTTGGCCTCCCGCACCGGCCTGATCGACCTGGACACCGGCGCCCCGTGGCCCGAGCTGCTCGACCACCTCGGAGTCACCGCAGACTTCCTGCCGCGCCTCGTGGACGCCGGCACCGTGCTCGGCGCTGTCTCGGACGCAACCGTCGCGGCCCCCTTCCACGGCGCGCTGGTCACCGTTGCCGGGCACGACCACCTGGTCTCGGCCGTCTCCGGGGGCCGGTTCGACGCGACGAGCTACCACGTGTCCATGGGCACCGCAGAGGTGCTGCTCCGGGCCGTCGACGGACCGTTGACCGCCGACGCCCGCACCCGCCTGGCTGACCACCTCATCAACTGCGTGCGCCACGTCGTACCCGGCCAGCACGTCCTCGTCGCCGGCGTGAAGACCGGGCTGCTGATGCGCCGCGTCCTGCGGCTCAGCGGGGTCTCCGACCGCGCGGGCCGAGACCTCCTCGACGAGCTGGCCATGTCGACGCCCCTGCAGGGCGTGCTCGCCGACGGAGCGGTCGAGGTCACCGGCGCCCGCAACGACGACGGTGTGCTCGGACTGACCGTCCGCGCCGACGGGGTCGACCCCGGCGAGCTGTTCAACGCCGTTCTCCGGCACGGCAACGAGGAGATCCGTCTGCTCATCGAGGCCATGGACCGCGAGGTCCCGCCGGCCCGCTCCGCCCTCCTCACCGGCGGCTGGGCCGAGATGGCCAGCGTGCAGCGGGCCCGGGCCGCCGTGCTGCCCGCTGTGACGGTCTCCGCCCGCAGCCAGGACACGGCCTACGGCGCGGCGATGTTCGCTCTGCGGCTCCTGCCTGCCCAGCACGACGAGGCGACCGCAGTCGCGGTCTGACCCCTCCCCCTGACCACCGTTCCACCTCACCTCCAGGAGAAGATCGACAATGAACGAGCTCACCACCCTCGAGCGCCGCGGCATGGCCGCCATCAGCACCGCCACCGGCCGCATGCTCATCGTCGCCGGCGACCAGCGCAATGGCATGAAGGCCGTCATGACCGACGCCCCCGATGGTCCCGGGTCCGTGACCAAGGAGCAGCTGGCCGAGGCCAAGGGCGATCTCGTGCGCTACCTCGGCAACCACGCCCCGGCGATCCTGCTCGACCCCGAGGTCGCGCTCCCGCAGATCGTCGACGAGGGCATCCTCGCGCGCGACACGGCGCTCGTCGTGGGCATGGACGCCTCGGGCTTCGACCAGGTCGATGGTCTTCGCTTCACCAACCAGGTCGCCGGGGTCACCCCGCGCCGGGTTCGTGAGCTCGGCGGCGACGTGGCCAAGATGCTGTGGTATCTGCGACCCGACCGCCAGACGCTGGACTCCACCGTGGCCGACCAGATCCGCGACCTCGTGCAGCAGTGCACCGAGGAGGGCCTGCTGCTCATCGTCGAGATCCTGACCTACCGCCTGGAGGACGAGAGCGAGGCCGACTACCAGGCCGCCTTCCCCGACCTGGTCGCGCAGTCCGCCGCGTTCTCCGTGGCCTGCGGCGCCAAGGTCCTCAAGCTGGCCTACCCCGGCTCGGCCGAGGCCTGCGACGCGGTCACCGAGGCCGCCGCCGGTGTGCCGTGGGCCGTGCTGTCCGCTGGCGTGGACCACGAGACCTTCGTCGGCCAGGTCGAGACCGCCGTCGCTCACGGCGCCGGTGGCGCCATGGCCGGTCGTGCGCTCTGGAAGGACAGCCTCGCGGTGTCCGCAGCCACCCGGGAGGACCTGCTGACCAACCGGGCGCTGCCGCGACTGCGTCAGCTCGAGACCGTGATCGAAGGGACCCAGCTCGCGCCGCAGTCCGTCTCGGTCTGAGTCGCGGGCCCGGGGTGGCCCGGCGTCGCCGACGCCGGGCCACGCCCCTCTCGTTCCCGCCCAGGACGCGAGAAGGGAGACAATGGCCGCGCTGCTACGTTTCCGATCCCCTTGGAGGAGCTCCTCATGCCCACCATGCGTGATGTCGCCGATGCGGCCGGAGTCAGCGCCAAGACGGTCTCGCGGGTCTTCAACAACGACCCGCACGTCACGCCGGAGACCCGGGCCCGGGTCGAGCACGCCATGCGAGACATGAACTACGTGCCCAACGGGCTGGCCACGACGTTCCGCGCGGGACGCACCAACGTGATCGCCGTCGCCGTGCCGGACATCATCGACCCGTTCTTCGCCGCGATCGCCCACGAGGTCGAGGTCGTGGCCGCTACCCGCGGGTGCTCGACCCTGGTCACCAGCCTCGGCGACGACCCCGACCGCGAGCGGGAGATCCTGGAGTCCGTGCTCAGCCGCCAGCTGAGCGGGCTCATCATCGCCCCGATCGCGACCGACCACGCCTGGCTCGAGCGCTGGCGCGCCCACACCCCGCTGGTGTTCGTGGACCGCCTCCCCGAGAACATCACCGCCGACTCGTTCACCGAGGACGACATCGAAGGCGCGCGCATGGCGACGAGCCACCTCATCGAGCGGGGCCACACCCGGATCGCGTTCGTCGGCGACGACCTGCACGGACCCTCGACCGGCCGCCGGCTCGACGGCTACCGCGCTGCTCTCCAGGACGCCGGGCTGCAGTTCGACCCCGCACTGGTGACCGTCAGCGTGTCCGACCGCGCCTCGGCGTCCGACCTCGTCGACAAGCTCTGGCAGCTTCGGCCCCGCCCGACCGCGACGTTCACCGCGAACGCCCGTGTCTCGATGGCGGTCTATCCCGCACTGCGCCGACACCGCTCGGCCATCGTGGGCTTCGGCGACTTTCCGATGGCCGACGCCCTCACCCCGCCGCTGTCCGTGGTCGCCCAGGACCCCTCCACCCTCGGCTCGCTGGCCGCAACCCGAGTCCTGGACCGGCTGGAGACACCCCAACGCCGGTTCCGGACCAAGAAGGTGCTGCCCCTGCACCTCATCGACCGCGGCTCGTCCGAACCGCCTGCCGGGGTGGTACGCACGCGCCGTCCCGCCGCCTCGTGACCGGGGCTTCCGCACCTCCCGCGCTGGTCGTCACGGGGGCGCCGGGTTCCGGCAAGAGCACGCTGGGCGCCGTTCTGGCCCAACGACTTCCGGGCCCGCTGGTCGACATCGACACTCTGACCGCCGACCTGACCGGGGTGGTCGCCCGGCTGCTCGGGGTCGACGACCTGGACGACCCTCGGCTGGCCGACGCCACCCGTGGGCCTCGGTACGCCGCCGTGCTCGCCGTCGCCGAGGAGAACCTCCGCCTGGGCCACCCGGTGGTCCTGGTCGCCCCGTTCACCCAGGAGCGACGCGACCCCGCCGCCTGGGCCCGGCTGGCCGACCGTCTCGTCGCGGCCGGCGGCGCTCCTCGGCTCGTCTGGCTGGAGCTGGACGCACCGACGCTGAGCAGCCGGCTGCACCAGCGCGGCGCCGAGCGCGACGCCCCCAAGCTCGCGGACGCCGCTCGCGCCAGCGGGATGGACCTCGCCGCCCCTGCGTCGCCCCACCTGAGGCTCGATGCCGCGCGCCCGGTCGCCGAGCTCGTCGACCAGGTGCTCAGCGACCTGCGCTGACCTGCGCCGGCCGACCTGCCCTCCGTGGGGCCCTGACTCGTCGTACACGGCGCTGCACGTTCATTAAGCCGCTCAGACACGTGCCAGTTCAGACGGTGTGCCGGTCGGCCACCTCGAGCGCCTCGTCCAGGATGGCCAGGCCCTCCTCGACCTCGGCTGCCGTCGTCGTGCACGGCGGGACCACATGGGTGCGGTTGAAGTGGACGAACGGCCACAGCCCGCGCTCCTTGCAGGCCGCCGCGAGCTCGTTCATCGGACCGGCGGCCGGGCCGGCGGCGTTGTACGGCACGAGCGGCTCGCGGGTCTGCTTGTCCTTCACCAGGTCCAGCGCCCAGAACACCCCGAGGCCGCGGACCTCACCGACGCTCGGGTGCTTCTCTGCGATCTTGGCCAGGCCGGGTCCGATGACGTCGGCGCCGAGCGCGCGAGCGTGCTCGATGATGCCCTCGTCCTTGAAGATGTTGATCGAGGCGACGGCGGATGCGCAGGCAAGCGGATGTCCGGAGTAGGTCAGCCCACCCGGATACACGCGGTCGTCGAAGGTCGCCGCGACGGCGCCGGACATGATGACGCCGCCGATCGGCACATAACCGGAGTTCACGCCCTTGGCGAAGGCGATCAGGTCGGGTCGGACGTCCCAGTGTTGGATCGCGAACCACTCGCCGCACCGCCCGAACCCGGCCATCACCTCGTCGGCGATCATCATGATCCCGAACTCGTCGCAGATCGCCCGGACTCCCGCGAGGTACCCGTCCGGCGGGACCAGGATCCCGTTGGTGCCGACCACGGACTCGAGAATGATCGCGGCGATCGTCTGCGCGCCCTCGACCATCACGGTGTCCCGCAGGTGCTGCAGGGCACGCTCGCACTCCTGGGCATCGTCGACCGAGTGGAACGCCGAGCGGTAGGTGTACGGGCCCCAGTAGCGCACCACACCCGGCATACCCGGCTCGGATGCCCAACGGCGCGGATCCCCGGTCATGGCAATGGCTCCCGCCGTGGCGCCGTGATAGCTGCGGTAGGCCGCCATCACCTTGTGACGGCCGGTGTGCAGCCTCGCCATCCGGAGCGCGTTCTCGGTCGCCTCGGCACCGCCGTTGGTGAAGAAGACCTTCTGCATGCCCTCCGGCGCCAGCTCGACGATCAGCCGTGCGGCCTCGGAGCGGACGTCGTTGGCGAACGCCGGGCTGATCGTCGTCAGCCGCCCGGCCTGCTCCTGGATCGCGGCGATCAGCCGGGGGTGCTGGTATCCGATGTTGACGTTGACCAGCTGGCTGGAGAAGTCGAGATACCGCTTGCCGCTGTAGTCGGTGAAGTGCGACCCCAGCGCCGACGCGATCGGCAGCGGGTCGATCGCGGCCTGCGCGGACCAGGAGTGGAACACGTGCGCTCGGTCGTCCCGGCGGACCTGCTCCTCGGACGCATCGGTGGTGAAGAGGCTCATGGCGCGAGCGTATCGCCGTGCCCCGGCCCATGAGCCCGTGGGCGAGCGCACGCGAGCCCTGGCCGCGCCTGCCCCAAAGCGAGCAGGCGCGCGTCCTCACCCACGGGCCGCGCGGCGGCGGCGAGCACCTCGCGCGGTCCCATGGGCTGGCCCCGGTGGTCAGCCAGCGGCTTGGAGGGCCTTGACCTCACCGCGTGCGGCGACGATGGCGGCGTGCTGGCGGCTCACGACATCCCGGAAGCCCGCGCTGAGGTCCTGCTCGAGGGCCTTCTCGTACTCGGAGACCGCGTGGTCCTCTCCCGTGACGGCGGCGCCGACGACGGTGCCGGCGTCGTCACCGGTCAGGGCGTCCTTGAGCGAGATCCAGCCGCGGTGCAGGGCCGCAGCGGCGGAGCCACCCTCGTCGACGTCGTCGCCGTACTCGTGGCCGAGAGCGACGATCTCGCGGCAGAAGCCCGCGCGCTGCTCAGCCAGGCGCTTCAGCGACGCAGCCCACTCAGGGTGCTCGCCGTCCTGCAGCTTCTCCGCGGCGGAGGTGAAACCGCGCTCCCCGTCCTTCAAGGTCTGTACGAGATCCTTGGCGACCTTTGCGTCGTCCGACATGTTCGCTCCTTCAGTCATCGTGCTCGTCGCTCACCCCTACCCGCCGAACCAGCCGATCAACCGCCACCGCGCAAAGCCCGCCGATCCAGCCGGAGGCGAGCCACCGTGTGGAATGATCGCGCCCACCAGAACACCCCCAGGAGAGGATCGACCGATGCAGATGAGGCTGGAGCTGATCCCGCTCCCGGTGTCCGACGTGGACCGGGCGATCACCTTCTATGCCGACCAGCTCGGCTTCACCAAGGATCACGACGTCCAGCCGGCCGAGGGCATCCGGGTCGTGCAGATGACACCGGAGGGCTCGGGTTGCTCGGTCGGCTTCGGGTCGGGGCTTGAGGTGTACGCGGGCGAACCCGGGAGCATCAGAGGCGTGCACCTGGTGGTGGAGGACCTCACCGAGACGCGGGCCGAGCTCATCCGTCGGGGCGTCGAGGTGGGCGAGATCCACGACTTCGGCGGAGGCGTGCGGGGAGCGAACTTCGCCGACCCTGACGGCAACACCTTCGAGCTGCAGGAGATGGCGTGGCGCAAGGGCGCGGAGTTCTAGCAGCCGGCTACTCCCCCTCCTCCGGCGGGTCGTCCTGACCCTCGCGCGCATCCCGGTCGGCCCACTCGACCAACCCGTCGATCTCGAACACCGCGTCATCGATCCCGGCGTGCAGGTCACCCAGGTCGGCGAACCGCGGGGGCATCGTCGCGATGGTGAAGTCCCCGGGCTCGACCTGGTCGACCTCGTCCCAGGTGATCGGGGCCGAGACCGTGCCCTCGGGGTTGCCGCGGACCGAGTACGCGCTGGCGATCGTGTGGTCCCTGGCGTTCTGGTTGTAGTCCACGAACAGCGCCGCGGGGTCCCGGTCCTTGCGCCACCACGTCGTCGTCACGTCCTCGGGGGCCCGCCGCTCGACCTCGCGGGCGAACGCGAGTGCGGCGCGGCGGACGTCCTTGAAGCCCCAGTCGGGCTCGATCCGGACATAGATGTGCATCCCCGAACCACCGCTGGTCTTGGGCCAGCCGACCGCGCCGAGGTCGTCGAGCACCTCGTGGGCGAGGTGGGCGACCCGCTGGACCCGCTGCCACGAGCACTCCGGACCCGGGTCGAGGTCGATCCGCCACTCGTCGGGCTTCTCCACGTCGGCCCGGCGGCTGTTCCACGGGTGGAACTCGACGGTCGACATCTGCACCGCCCAGATCACGTGGGCGAGCTCGGTGACACACAGCTCGTCGGCGGTGCGGTCGTACCGCGGGAAGTGCACCCGGACGGTCTCCAGCCAGGGGGGCGCACCGTGCGGGACGCGCTTCTGGTGGACCTTCTCCCCGCTGACCCCCTCGGGAAAGCGGTGCAACATGCACGGCCGCTCGCGCAGCGCCCGCACGATGCCGTCGCCGACCGAGAGGTAGTACTCGACGAGGTCACGCTTGGTCTCGCCCCTGGCCGGGAAGTACACCCGGTCCGGGTTCGTGACCCGCACGTCCCGGTCACCCACCTCGATCTCGATCGCCGGGGAGGACGCCTTGGCCATGACCCCAACGTAGGCCACTGCGCCCCGCCGGGGGTCGAGTGCGGGGGTCGAGTGCGGGGGTCGAGTGCGCGGGTCGAGTGCGCGGGTCGAGTGCGCGGGTCGAGTGCGCGGGTCGAGTGCACGGCGGCCGGTCGGCGGCGCACCTGAACGGTCCTTGGCCGTCCCCGATCACCGCTCCCCCACGATGAGGTCGTGCCCGACCCGGCACCGGAGTGGGCCGCCGCTCCCGCCCACTGCGACGGAGTACTGGCCTAGCCGGCCGCCACGTCGCCCGCCACGGCGCCGTTCTGCCTGCGCCCCAACATCATTCGCACCAGCGCGACCAGCGCCACGCCGACCCACACCGCCACGAGCGTGACCAACAGCCCCTGTCCGTAGTTCCGGGGCAGCGCCGACGGGATCAGCGAGGAGTACCCGAGCCGCAGCGCGAACGGCCAGGCGACCGCGACCACCATGCCGGTCAGGACCAGACCGGCGACCACCGGCAGGTAGGCACCGCCGGGCAGCCGGCGTAGCCCGTGACCGACCGCTGCCGCCGCCGGCGCGACGATCCCGTCGTGCAGGATCACACCGGCTCCGACGAACACTGCCCACCAGATCACGTTGCCTCCCACCGTCACCAGCAGGAACACCGTGCCGTAGGCGCCGGCGAGGGCGCCGACCGCGATCAGCACCCATCGCAGGCGGATCCAGCCCCGAGGCAGCTCATCGGTCATGACTCCCCCTGCACGGTGAGGGTGCTGACCCACTTGGTCTGCAGGACACCGGGACGGTTCGGCGCGATCAGCCGGACGGGGAACCCGTGCTCGACGTCCAGCACCTCACCTCCG
This sequence comes from uncultured Actinomycetota bacterium, assembly GCA_963750305.1. Taxonomy (GTDB): domain Bacteria; phylum Actinomycetota; class Actinomycetes; order Actinomycetales; family Dermatophilaceae; genus CAVVPX01. Next base: position 875,956 of record CAVVPX010000002.1, on the reverse strand, counting down.
AGACGCAGGGCCAGCAGCGTGTCGTCCTGACCGGCGTGCGCCAGTGGCATCTGGCTGGCGCGGTATCGGCCGTTGCGCTGCAGCGAGCCGACCGCGAGGGTGCCCGACCGGTCGGTCGCGCCCTCCAGGCCGGCCGCAGCGAGGACGTCGCGAACCCGGACCCCTGTCCAGGTCGCCATCGCGCTCCACCCCTCGACGCACGCGATGGGCAGGTCGACCGTGTGTTGCGGCAGGGCCTGGAGCTCGGCGAGGGTGAGGCTGAACGACGCGCCGCCCTCGGCCTCCACCTGCAGCGCGTAGGACGGGTCCACCGCTGACTCGGTCACCCGTGCCGATGCGGCGGTCTTGTTCACCGGGAGTCCCTGCGGGCCGACCCGGGGGTCGCGCGGTGCCAGCACCGAGAGCCCGGCAAGCCACGGCACGGTCTGGCCGACCGTGGCGAGCGTGACGACTCCTGCGCCGGTGCCGACCACGGCGAGGAACCCGCGCCGACCCAGCCCGGGCGCGTCCGTGCTCCGGTCGGGGGCCGGCGGGCCGCCCGCGCGGTTCAGACCGCGGCGGATCCTGGGCAGCATGAAGGCGACGTGGACCAGGATCGCCCCGACCGAGATCCAGGCCGTCCAGTAGTGCGCATCGGTGAAGAAGAACCTCATCGGCGTGTACCAGCGGGCGATGTTGACCAGCCCGCTGAGCAGCTGGAAGATCGTCGATCCGACCAGCACGAGCAGACCGAGCCGGGAGATCGCGTGCGCGACGTCCCGGGTCGGCGGCCAGGAGAAGAACTTGGGGTACACGGCCCAGAGCTTGCCGAGCAACAGCGGGATCGTCGCCAGCCCGGTGGCGACGTGCAGGCCCTGGGTGAACCGGTACAGGCCGGCTGGGTGCGCCGGCCACCAGAACCAGAACGGCGGCTGCTGGATGAAGTGGCTGAGCAGCCCGGTGACGAAGCAGACCCCGAACGCGATGGCCAGGGCCAGACCCAGCAGCGTCGTGGTGCGCTCGCTGCGAGCCGGGCCGTCGAACACCCCCTCCTCGAAGGGGCCGCGCCGGAGCGCCTCGGGTGGCGTGGGCAGCTTCTGGTCCAACAGGTCGGTGACGCTACGCATCAGGAATCGCTCCTCCGCGGGCTGAGCTCGACGAACCAGCGGTCCGCCGTCGACCACACCTCGACCACCCGCAGACCGGCTCCGCGGGCCAGGACGGCGACGTCGTCCGCCGACACGATGGCCCAGGGGAACCAGGGGCTGCGGTGGGATGCGGCCTCGAGCCGGGCCCTCCCGACCCGGCTCGAGGACGACTCGGGCGCGACCTCCACCAGGACGGTGCCGTCCTCGGCGATCAGCGAGCGGCAGCGTCGCAGCAGCCCGTCCGGGTCTCCGCCGATGCCGATGTTGCCGTCGGCGAGCAGGACATGGCGCCAGCGACCGTCGCCGGGCACCCGCGAGAAGACGTCACGCTGCAGGGCGAGCCCGCCACGTTCCCGCGTCTGGCGCAACGCCTCGCTCGAGATGTCGATCCCCAGCGCCGGTGTGCCGCAGCGGAGCAGCGCCTCGACGAATCGGCCTGGCCCACAACCGATGTCAAGAGTCGGTCCGTGGCACCGGTCGAGCAGCGCCTCGTCACCCACGACCGGTTGACCCACCCAGTCGTCATAGGGCAGCGGGTGGGAGTAGCCGTCCTCGAACACCATCACCAGCGAGTCCCGGCCGGGAGTGGTCTGGATGTGACCGGCGATGGCGGCCTCGAACACGGCGAGCGCGGCGTTCACGAGGCCATCTCCAGCGCACGCAGCAACGCGGCGGCGAAGCGGGAGCCAGGGGCCTCGCTCGCGACCAGCAGGGCGTCCTTCACCGTGTCGACGTCGACGAGGGGCTGGGTGAACCCGACGACCAGACCCCGTCGCTCCAGTGCCTCCACGGTGAGTGAGCCGGTGTCGTCCTGCGACATCGGCACGCCGACCAGCGCCTCGGCGTCGTGGGGGTCGCGCAGCGCGAGCACCCACCATCCGCCGTCGGGTGCCGGTCCGAGCACCGCGTCGGCGACCGACAGGCCTCCGACGGCGGCCTGCAGGTGGTCGACGGTCAGCTGCGGGGTGTCCATGCCGACCAGGACGACAGGGTGCTCTCCCGACGCCGCGTCGGCGAAGGCGTGCGCGAGCCGCTCGTCGAAGCCGTGCCCCCGCTGCGCCACGATCCGCAGCCCGTCGCGCACCTCCTCGGGCAGGTCCCGCTCGTCGCCGGCGAGGGCGAGGACCACCGCGTGGGTCGCTGCGGCCCTAACCGTCTCGATCGTGTCGATCAGCGCGGCGGCGGCCACCTCGGCCGCGCCCCGATCGGACATCGCCGTGGTGAGCCGGGTCTTGACCTGGCCGGCCACCGGGGCCTTGGCGATGACCAGCACGACCGCATCGTCCAGCACGACGGCGGTCCGGCCGGTCACGGCCGGGCTGGACGGTGACGTCACTGGGCCAGCACCTTGCCCATGTCGCGGACCGTCCGGACGGCCCCACGCAGGCTGCCGGTGACCTTGGACTTCGACCCCTCGGCGCGTCGGTGGTAGTCCACGTCGATCTCCCGGATCCGCCACCCCTGCGTCGCGGCGACCGAGATCAGCTCCAGCGGGTATCCGAACCGCCGGTCCTGCAGGTCCAGGGCCAGCATCGCCTCGCGGCGGGCGACCCGCATCGGACCGAGGTCATGGATGGGCGCACCCGTTCGCGAACGCACCCGCTGGGCGACCAGCGCGTTGGCCCACCTCGCGTGCGCCGGGAAGGCCCCGCGTTCCGCGGCCCGCCGCCGTCCGATGACCAGGTCGGCGTCACCGGCGAGGACCGGGGCGGCGAGCAGGTCGAGCTGTCGCGGGTCCAGCGTCCCGTCGGCGTCCATGATGGCGACGAGGTCGGAGGTCGCCGCCTCCAGACCGGCGTGGGCAGCCGCCCCGTAGCCCCGCTGCGGGACGTCGATGACCAGGGCGCCGAAGCCGCGCGCGATGTCCGGCGACCCGTCGGTCGAGCCGTTGTCGGCGACGATCGGCTCCCAGTGCGCGGGCATCGCCGCGAGCAGTCCGGGCAGCGCGAGCGCCTCGTCCAGACACGGAAGAATCACCTGGGGCATGGCCTGACCGTAGGTCGGCTGGGGGCACGCCGCGACCCGGAGCCCCCTTACCGAAGTGTGACGTCCGATCGGGCGGCGCGCCGCACAACCCTGCTGCGCCTAGGCTCCAGAGGTGAGCCAGGCAGGATCAGCGACCCGGGCGCCGGACCCGGGGGGGAGCCCTGACCTGACCCCACCCGACGCGGGTGGGTCGGACCCGGCCCTGACCCGGCGGCAGGTGCGGGCTGTGGCGGTCGTCGTGGTGACCGCCGCCGCCGTCGGCACGGTGGGCGCGGTCATCCGCGACTCCGGGGTCCACCTCCACCTCATCGGCGGCGTGCTGATCCGCGGCCCCTGGGTCGTCGACCTCACGCCGTGGGTCGCCCTTCCCGTGCTGCTCGCGGTCGCCGTCGTCACCACCGGCCCCGGGCTGGCCGCGCGGCTGCCGTGGACGGCTCTGCTCGCCGGGTCCACGGCCCTGAGCGCGGCGTGGTCGGTCACCCTCGCACTGGCCCGCTACGGCCCCACGACCCCGGACGGCTCGCCCAGCCTGGGTGCCCCGTTGGAGTCCGGCCCCGAGTACCTCCACGACATCCCGCGGGTGCACGGGCTGGTCAGCCTGCTCGCCGAGTACACGACGCACGTCCCGGCAGACTCGGCCGAGCCGTGGACCACCCACGTCTCAGGTCACCCGCCGGGTCCGTTGGCGTTGTTCGCCGGGCTCGAGGCGATCGGCCTCGGCGGATCGGGGTGGGCGGCGGCCGTGTGCATAGCGGCTGGCGCGGCGACCGTCCCGGCCGTCCTGGTGGCCGTGCGCACGCTGCACGGCCCGACGGCCGCACGGTCCCTCGCGCCGTACCTCGTGCTGGCCCCCTGGGCGCTGTGGGTCGCGACCTCGGCCGACACCCTGTGGACCGCGACCAGCGCCTGGGGCATCGCGCTGCTGGCCCTGGCCGTGGACCGCGAACGCGGCGGCCGAGCCTCGGCCCAACTGGTCGGCGCCGGGCTGCTCCTGGGCCTGTCCGCCTTCGGCAGCTACGGGATCGCCCCGCTCGCGCTCGTGGCCCTGGCTGTACTCCGGTGGCGCGGACGGCTGCGCGGGGTCGGCTGGGTGGCGGCCGGCGCTGTCGTACCCGTCGGGCTGGCCGGGCTGGCCGGGTTCTGGTGGTGGGACGGCCTGGTGGTCGCCGCGCAACGCGTGGCCGACGGCCCGGCGTCGATCGACCGCCCCTACGCCTACTTCGTGGTCGCCAACCTCGCGATCGCGGCGCTCGCCCTCGGACCGGCGGTCGTCGCCGGCCTGTCCACCCGACCGCGGACGGCGGGGCGCGACCTCCCGCTCGCCGCGGCAGCGACCGCGGCCGTCGTCCTGACCGACCTCACCGGCCTGGCCAAGGGTGAGGTGGAGCGGATCTGGCTCCCCTACTACCCCTGGGTCACCGTGGCTGTGCTGCTGCTCGTCCGTCGCCAGGACCGGCGGTGGCTCGCGGCCCAGGCGGCGCTCGCCATCGTGATCCAGGTGTTCATCCGGACGGAGTGGTGAGCCACCCGTGGTGAGACCGCCCGCGGTCACCTCGCCCATGAGGGGCAGGATCGGGGTGACCGGACGCGACGCCCCAGCGAGAGGACCCGCATGAGCATCCTCATCGTCGACGACGACGCCACGGTCCTGGACGTCGTCCGGCGATACCTGACCGCGGACGGCCACGACGTGCTGCTCGCCGAGGACGGCGAGCGCGCCCTGGAGCTGTTCGCCGGAGGCGGGGTCGAGCTCGCCATCCTGGACGTGATGCTGCCGCGCCTGGGCGGCCTGGAGGTCGCCCGCACGATCCGCGCGAGCTCGGACATCCCGATCATCATGCTGACGGCGATGGGTGACGAGGCGGACCGGGTCCTGGGGCTGCGGATCGGGGCTGACGACTACGTCGTCAAACCGTTCAGCCCCCGCGAGCTCAGCCTGCGGGTCGCCTCGATCCTGCGGCGCAGCGGACCGCTGGCCGACGCGGCGACGACGGGGGCCAGCCAGGTGCGGGCCGACGGCGACCTCGTCGTCGACCTCGGTGCCCGGATCGCCCGACGGGCCGGCCGTGACCTGCAGCTCACCACCCGCGAGCTGGACCTGCTCGCCTTCCTCATGGCCCATCCGGGCCAGGCGTTCAGCCGGGCCGAGCTGCTCGAGCGGGTCTGGGAGTGGACCTTCGGGGACCAGTCGACCGTGACCGTGCACGTGCGCCGCCTGCGGGAGAAGATCGAGGTCGACCCCGCCTCGCCCGAACGGATCCGCACCGTCTGGGGGGTGGGCTACCGGTACGACGTGCAGAGCCTGCTCCCCTCCCCGAAGGAGTCCCCGTGATCCCCCTGGACGCCGGTCTGCAGATCCTCGGGTTCGCGCTCGCCTCGGCCGTCATCGTCACCGCGCTCGCCTTCCTGGCCCTGCGGCGGGTCCGGCGGCTGACCGTGTCCGCGAGCATCGCGGTCATCGTCGCCTCGACCGTCGTCTCGGTCATCGTCGGCGTGCTCGTCGTGAGCGGGCAGATGTTCATCTCGGGCCACGACCTGCGGGTCACCCTGATCGTCGTTTTCACCTCCGGTGTGGTCAGCGCGGTGTCCGCGTGGTGGCTGACCCGCGGGCTGCGCGCCGAGGCGGTGTGGTCCGACGAGGTCCGCGAACGCGAGCGGATGATGGAGGCCGGTCGCCGGGAGCTGGTCGCATGGGTGTCCCACGACCTGCGCACGCCGCTGGCCGGTATCCGGGCCATGGCCGAGGCGCTGGAGGACGGGGTCGTCGCCGACCCGGAGTCGGTCACCGAGTACCACCGGCGGCTGCGCGAGGAGGCCGACCGGATGACCGGCCTGGTGGACGACCTGTTCGAGCTCTCCCGCATCCATGCCGGGGCGCTCCAGATGACGATGGCGCCGGTCAACCTCGCCGAGGTCCTGTCCGACGCCCTCGCCTCGGCCGCGCCACTGGCCCAGGCCAAGCGGGTCCAGCTGACCTCCGAGCCGATCGGGTCGACCGCCGTGAACGGCAGCGAGCCCGACCTCGGGCGCATCGTGCGCAACCTGCTGACCAACGCGATCCGGTTCACTCCGAGCGACGGCACGGTGGCGGTCGAGGCGGGTCGGGACGGGAGCTCGGTGTGGTTCACCGTCTCCGACACGTGCGGCGGCATCCCCCCCGCCGACCTGCCCCGCGTGTTCGATGTCGCGTTCCGCGGCGAGGTCGCCCGCAGCAAGGGGCAGGACACCGGCGGTGGGCTGGGGTTGGCGATCACCCGGAGCCTGGTCGAGGCGCACCAGGGCGACATCGACATCCACAACGTCGGCGAGGGCTGCCAGGTGACCGTGCGGATCCCCGCGCTCGGGTGACTCACCGCGGCAGCGCTGGGGTGACCCCGCGCGGCGCCGCTCCGGTCGCTCAGCGCAGCGGCGCGGTCGCGAACTCGGTCATGCCCTCGACGAACCCGATCCCGGCGGTGAAGCCCAGCTCGTCGCGGGCGCGCGCCGGGTCGGCCACCACGTGGCGGACGTCCCCGAGCCGGTACTCGCCGGTCACGACGGGGTCCGCGCCGCCCATCGCCGTCGCGAGGGCCCTGGCCATCTCGCCGACGGTGTGCGGGATGCCGCTGGCCACGTTGTAGGTCCGGACCGACCCGTCCGGCCGCGTGTCGAGGTGCTCGAGCGCGACGAGGTTGGCGCGGGCCACGTCACGCACGTGGACGAAGTCGCGCTGCTGACGGCCGTCCTCGAAGACCTTCGGCGCCTGGCCGGCCTCCAGCGCGGACCGCATGATCGACGCGACCCCGGCATAAGGGGTGTCGCGGGGCATCCGCGGCCCGTACACGTTGTGGTACCGGAGGGCGACCCCGCGGCCGCCGGTCGCGATCGCCCACGCGGTGCTCAGGTGCTCCTGCGCCAGCTTGGTCGTTGCGTACCCGTTGCGAGGGTCGGGCACCGCGTCCTCGCGGACCAGGCGCCACGCCAACGGCTCACCGCACAGCGGACACGGCGGCTCGAACCGGCCGACGTCCAGGTCGGCCCGGGTCCGGGGACCGGGCGCGACCGGCCCGTCCTGCGCACACGTGTACCCGCCCTCGCCGTAGACCACCATCGACGACGCGACCACGACCCGGCCCACGCCGGCCCGGTCGGCGGCGGCGAGCACCTCGGCGGTGCCGGACACGTTGTCGTGGGCATACCCCGGCAGGTCCTGGCTGTCCTTGCCCAGTCCGACCCGCGCCGCCTGGTGACAGATCGCGTCGAGCCCGGTCAGGGCCCGGTCCAGAGCGCTCCGGTCGTTGACGTCGGCGCGGATCCGCTCGACGTCCGGCACGTAGGCGGGCCAGGTGCCGCCCGCGCCGGGGTGCACCGACTCCGCGAGCGAGTCGAGCACCACCACCTCATGCCCCGCCGCGAGGTAGGCCTCGACGACGTGCGAGCCGATGAACCCGGCGCCCCCGGTCACCAGCACCTTCACCGGCGTCGGCCGGACGTCGGGGCAGGCACCGGCAGGGGGTGGGTGGTCACGGCCTGAGGATACGGACCGCCCGGCGGCCACGCCCCGACGGACCTGACCGCTGGCGCGTCGGCCTAGACGTGGGTGGGCCCGCCCGTGGGCGGGCGCGGGCCCGCGGGGTCCTCGAACGCGGTGGTCAGCAGCCGGCCGAAGGTCTCGACCGGCTGGGCTCCGGACACGGCGACCCGCCGGTTCGCGACGAAGAACGGCACCCCGGTGATGCCCATCTGCCGCGCGGCGTCCTCATCGGCCCGGACGCTGTCGGTGAACTCCTCGGTGGCCAGCACGGCGGCGACCCGGCCCTCGTCCAGGCCCGCCTCGGCGCCGAGGCGCTGGAGCTCGGTGTGGTCGTCGATCGCGCGACCCTCGGTGAAGTGCGCCGCGTACAGCCGCTCGACGACCGCACCCTGCAGGGCCGGCCCTCCCTGCATCAGCCCCAGCGCGATGAGCCGGTGAGCGTCAAAGGAGTTGGACCTGAGCTGGGTGTCGACCCGGATGTCGACCCCGTCCGGCCGGCCGGCCGTGGCGGCCTGCTCGGCCATCTCGCGCGCCTCGTCCGTGCTGCGGTCGTACCGCTCCGCAAGATGGGTCAGGATGCCCGTCCCGGTGCCGACCGGGGTCTCGGGATCCAGCTCGTAGGCGTGGTACCGCACGCTGACCTCGGCCGGATGAGCACTCTCGGCGATCGCCCGGGCGAGGCGGTGCTTGCCGATGTAGCACCACGGGCAGACCACGTCGGCCCAGACGTCGATCTCGATCGTGCTCATGGCCCCATCGTCCCACGGCCCGGTGAGCACGCAACGGACCCCTCCGCCGTGATGGCGAAGGGGCCCGTTGAGCTCTCGTCAGGGGTCGAGAGCGGATCTCTCGTCAGGGGTGCGAGAGAGGGTTCAGGGGCGACCGTAGGTGACGCTGCCGGACCAGATCGAGCGAAGCGCGACGGCCTTTCCGGAGCGCGGCGAGTCATACATCATGCCGTTGCCGGCATAGATGCCCACGTGGAAGGCCGGGGCGCCGAAGAACACGAGGTCACCCGGCTGGGGGCTGGTGACCCGGCTGACGGACTGTCGCTGGGCCTCCGCGGTGCGCGGCAGCGAGATGCCGAGCTGGCGGAAGACGAACTGGGTGAACCCGGAGCAGTCGAAACCTGTGCTCGGGCTGGTGCCGCCATAGCTGTACATGAGGCCGACGTACTGCGAGGCCACGCCCAGCACCCCGGTGGCGGCGGGCTTCTGCGGATAGCTCGGCGCGACGACCTGGCGGGCGGACGACCGGCTCGACACCCTGGAGGACGACGAGCGCGAGGTGACCGCAGTCGAGGTGACCACGGTCGAGGCGACCACGACCGGCACGGGCTTCGGCTTCGGCTTGGCCTTGGCGGTGAAGCCGGCCAGTCCGATCGACGCGGGCGCGGCGGCCGGGGCGTGGGCGGCGGTGAGCACCGCCGGAGCGGAGCCGGCCACCGCAGGAGCCGAGGCGGCCACCTTGGACAGGGCAGGGGCCGGAGCAGCTGCAGCGGCCTGGGCCGGCACGGCGAACGCCGCGACGAGGCCACCGGAGGCGGCCAGCACCGCGGAGGTCTTCACCGCCGGCTGGGCCATCTCGGCGATCAACGCGGAGATCTCGTTCAGGGGGGTGAAGTGTCCCGGCGCGCGATGGCGGCCAGCAGCAACAAGAGCCACAGTCAGTTTCCTCCGGCGCCTACGAGGTGAGCTGTCGGGTTCGGGTGGAGGTCACCCGGCCTGCGTGTCCGGACCGGCGAACCGGTCACGTCACGCGGGCTTCACCCCAAGGAGTCGGCTGGCGCCGTGTCAGACACGGAACCGGTCGGCCCCATTATTGGGTCCCCCGCTCCTGCCAAGCGGTAGTGCTGTGGCCTGTCGGCAGTGGCAGGACTAGGCGTTCTGCCGCAGGCAACCTCACCCAGGGGAGGTGAGGACGATCTTCACCGTACACAGTCATCGCGGCAAAGTCACGTTGTGGTCACGGTATGGTGTGGATTGCGACATCGCTGCAGGTCAGAGGCCTGCGACGACCGAATTTCAGCATCCTCTCGTGCGTGGTGTTCACGTTCACATCGACCCGTTTGGACCCGTTTGGCGGAGGTTGCGCCGGACGGACGGATGAGGTGAATGTCCGCTTTCTGTAGAGAAACCGGGGGCCGAGGGGTAAGCGATGTGGCCGACCCGGTCGGGACAGGTCGACGTCCACCGGCCCGGGTGCCGACGCGACACCGGACCGCGCATCGAGTCGGACTCCGGCCGGCGACCATGTCCGCGCAGCCAGGAACCTGGTGGTGCGGCGCCTCAGACCGCGGTGGCGAACACGTGACCCGCGACGTCCTCGGGCAGCGACACGCCCGCCGACTCGTCACCTCCTTCACGGACCGCGATGATGCGCCCGGACTCGCGCCGGACCAGCACCCGCTCGCCGGGCAGCAGCCCCGCCGCGGTGATCAGGGTCAGGGCCTCGTGGTCGACCTGGACCGGCTCGCCGATGCGACGCACGATGACCACGCCGGCCTCGGCTCCGGCCAGCGTGGTCAGGCTGCTGACGCCGGCCCGGAACTCCTCGTTGGGCGTCTCGCCGAGCTCGTCGAGGCCCGGGATCGGGTTGCCGTAGGGCGACTCGCGGTGGTCCCCGATCATGGCCAGGATCTTGCGCTCGACCCGCTCGGACATGACGTGCTCCCAGCGGCACGCCTCGTCGTGGACGTACTCCCACTCCAGCCCGATCACGTCGGAGAGCAGCCGTTCGGCCAACCGGTGCTTGCGCATCACGCGCGTCGCGATGAGGCGACCCTGGTCGGTGAGCTCGAGGTGGCGGTCCCCCGCGAGCTCGACCAGTCCGTCGCGCTCCATCCGGGCCACGGTCTGGGAGACGGTCGGGCCCGAGTGGCCGAGACGCTCGGCGATCCGCGCCCGCAGGGGAACGATCCCCTCCTCGTCGAGCTCGTAGATCGTCCGGAGGTACATCTCGGTGGTGTCGATCAGGTCCGTCACCCACATAGCCTCTCACCTATGGGTGTCACCGTGGTCTGGCTGCGTCGCGATCTCCGCCTGCACGACAACCCCGCTCTGCACCGGGCGACGCAGGAGGGGGACCGCATCCTTCCCCTGTACGTCCTCGACCCGCGGCTGGCGGGCGCGGCGACCCCCCGCCGCGACCACCTGCTGGCCTCGCTGCGGGCGCTGGACGCCAGTCTGGACGGCGCGCTCGTCGTCCGCCGTGGGCACCCCGAGCAGGTGGTCGCCCAGGTGGCGAAGGAGGCCGGCGCGGACGCCGTTCACCTCACGGCCGAGTCGACACCCTTCGGCCGGCTCCGTGACCGCCGCGTGCGGGAGCGGCTCGAGCGCGACGACGTCGCGTGGGTCGCGACCGGAACGCCGTACGCCGTCGGTCCGGGCACGATCGTGACCCAGGGCGGCACCCCGTTCCAGGTCTTCACCCCGTTCTCCCGGGCCTGGCGGGACCACGGCTGGCCCGATCCGGCCCCGCGACCGCGCGGCCTGACCTATGTCCGGGCGGTCGACGGGGAGGACCTCCCCGACTCCCCCGATGTGGCCGGCGCCGGTGAGACCGCCGCACGCCACCGGTGGCACGAGTTCGTCGCCGACCGGCTCGAGGCCTACGACCGCGAGCGCGACCGACCCGACCTCGACACGACCAGCCGGATGTCGGTGCCCCTGAAGTTCGGCGAGATCCACCCGCGGACCATGCTCGCCGACATCGCGGCCAGTGACGCCGCGCGCGGCAGGGGCGCGCAGACCTACACCACCGAGCTGTGCTGGCGGGAGTTCTACGCCGACGTGCTGTGGCACCGCCCGTCCTCGGCGTGGGAGGACCTCAAGCCGGCCCTGTCGGCGATGGCGTACGCCTCGGCCGGCGAGGGGTTCGCGGCCTGGCAGCGGGGCGAGACCGGGTTCCCCGTTGTGGACGCGGGCATGCGTCAGCTCAACGCGGAGGGCTGGATGCACAACCGGCTGCGGATGATCACGGCCAGCTTCCTCGTCAAGGACCTGCACGTCTGGTGGCCGCACGGCGCGCACCACTTCATGGACCTGCTGCGCGACGGCGACATCGCCAGCAACAACCACGGCTGGCAGTGGGTCGCCGGCACCGGCACCGACGCATCGCCATACTTCCGCGTCTTCAACCCGGTCACCCAGGGCCTGAAGTTCGACCCCCGCGGGGAGTACGTCCGCCGCTGGGTCCCCGAGCTCCGCCACCTGTCCGGCAAGGCGGCCCACGAACCATGGAAGGCCGCCGACGGGTACGCCGAGGGATACCCGGAGCGGATCCTCGACCACGCCGAGGAGCGCGAGGAGGCGCTGCGCCGGTATGCGGACGCGCGCGGCTGACCCGACCGCGCCACCCCGGTTCGGGGCACCGATGTGGGCTCGCCGCAGCCCGGCTTCGCCAGCAGCCCGGCGACGCTGGCAGACGGTTTCGTCAGCAGCACTCGGCCTTCGCGGTCGGCTGCTGGTCGCTCACGACCGGGGCCGCGCCGAACGTCGAGCTGTCGGCGAGCACGGTGTAGACCTCCCAGCGCTCACCGTCGGGGGCGCCCTGGACCCAGAACTTGTCCTGTGTCGCATAGCAACACGTCGTGTCGCGCTCGTCGACGGTGGCCAGCTCGTGGGCGGCGAGCCGGGTCTGCTCCGCGTCGACCGTGTCGATGTCCTCGACCTCGACCCCGAGGTGGTTGATGCTGCCGCCCTGGCCGGGGTTCTCCAGCAGCACGAGCTTGAGCGGTGGCTCGGTCACGGCGAAGTTGGCGTATCCCGGACGGACCTTGGCCGGCCGGGTCCCGAACAGGGCGGCGTAGAACGCGATCGACGCGTCGAGGTCATCGACGTTCAGGGCGAGCTGGACACGGGACATCGGGGCCTCCTGGAGCGGCTACATATCGACAAGTGTCGATGTGTGATGACTCGAGGTTGCCACCGAACATCGATGTCTGTCAATATTTATGGATGTCGAAGTCCTTGGTCGAGCCTCGCCCACTGCAGGCGGCCGCGTGCTGCTCCCCGGTCACCCGCGAGCCGCTCTCGGCCCCACAGGCCGACCTAGTCGTACCGCTGCTCAAGGCGATCGCCGACCCGGTGCGTCTGCGGCTGCTCTCGCTCGTCGCCTCGCACGGCGCCGGCGAAGCCTGCGTGTGCGACCTCAACGATGCCTTCGACCTGTCGCAGCCCACGATCACCCACCACCTGGCCAAGCTGCACGAGGCGGGCCTGCTGAGCCGGGAGAAGCGCGGCGTCTGGGTCTACTACCGCGTCGACACCGCGGCTCTCGCACAGCTGGTGACGCTGCTCGGCGGCGTGGCGGCGCCGTGACCCGGCCGGCGGGCGATGCCGCACCCGACGCAGCTTCCGCTCTGGGCGCGCGCGGCGCACACCGGCCACCCACCCTGCTCGGCAAGGTTGCCGCGGAGGCCATCGGGACCGGCCTGCTGGTGTGTGCCGTGGTCGGTTCGGGGATCGCCGCTGCCCGCCTCTCGCCCGACGACCTCGGCCTCCAGCTCCTCGAGAACAGCATCGCCACGGGCGCAGCCCTGGTCGCCCTGATCCTTGCGCTGCAACCGGTCTCGGCCGCGTTCAACCCCGCGGTCACCCTCGTCGAGCGCCTCCTCGGCTCGCTCGACACCCGCACCGCCGCCACCCTGGTCGGCGCCCAGCTCGTCGGCGGAGCGGGCGGTGCGGTCCTGGCCAACCTGATGTTCGACCTGCCCGCCGTCACGGTCTCGACCCACGAGCGGGGTGGCACCGGGCAGCTCCTCGCCGAGGTCGTCGCCACCTTCGGCCTGGTCCTGCTGATCCTGGCCACCGTCCGAGCCGGACGAGCCGCCGCCGTCCCCTACGTGGTCGGCGGCTGGATCACCGCTGCGTACTGGTTCACCAGCTCCACCAGCTTCGCCAACCCCGCGGTGACGCTGGCCAGGACCCTCAGTGACACCTTTGCCGGGATCGCGCCGTCCTCCGCTCCGGCCTTCGTCGCCATGCAGCTGGTCGGTGCGGTGCTCGCCCTGGCCACCCTCATCGTCCTGCACCCCCATCGTCCTGCACCCCCAGACCAGGAGTACCGACCATGACCACCCCTGAGACTCCGCCCACCGTGCTGTTCGTGTGCGTGCACAACGCCGGCCGGTCCCAGATGGCCGCAGGGTACCTGCGCCAGATCGCCGGCGACCGGATCCAGGTCCTCTCCGCCGGTTCCGCACCCGCGGACCAGGTCAACCCGGCCGCCGTCGCGGTCATGGCCGAGGAAGGCATCGACATCACGACCCAGACGCCCACCCTCCTCAGCGACTCTGCCGTGCGCCAGGCCGATGTCGTGATCACCATGGGATGCGGTGACGCCTGCCCGATCCACCCGGGTCGGCGATACGAGGACTGGGCCCTGGACGACCCCGCCGGACAGGGGTTGGACGCCGTGCGAGCCATCCGCGACCAGATCCACACCCGCATCGAAGATCTGGTCACCAGCCTGGCCGAGGCGCCGCAGCCGGAGTAGCCTTCGCGCACGTCCAGGGGAGGGGCGTCGCGTCCTTCCTCCTGGTCGTCCTGACCCTGGGGCTGGCCCTGCCCTGGGCGGTGTGCATGGGACACCGCTGGCGCACCGAGCACACCATCGTGAACGTCTACCGGCTGCGCTCCACCGGCTCGGGCATCGGGCTGCTCGGGCTGTGGGTCAAGTGGTGGTTGCTGTGCTTGATCACGCTCGGGATCTACTCGTTCTGGGTGTATCCGCGGCTGACCACGTGGTGCGTGGAGCGCCAGATCTTCGTCTAGCCCTCCGAGCGCGAGGCCGTCGCGCAGGGCGGGTGCAGGGGCTCGGGCCCCCAGCCGCCCGGCGTGGGTCGAACCTCGGCACCCAGCGCGCAAGCCAACCGCCGCCGAGCACGCTCAACCCGCCGACCGTCACGATCGCGACGGCCAGCGGCGCGACCAGGCTGATCGCGCTCACCAGCAGCGGCCCGGCGGCAGCGCCGAAGTCCGCGAACAGCCGCCAGCCGCCGAGGAACTGCGGCCGGCTGGCCGGCGGTGCGACGTCGGCCCCCAGCGTCATCACGATGCCCGAGCCGATGCCGTTGCCGAGCGCCATCAGGATGGCGACCATGGTCAGCGGCGCGATGCTGTGGGTCAGCGGCAGCAGCATCATCCCGATGCCGAGCGTGACGACGGTCGGGACCGCGATCCACGCCCGCCCCCAGCGGTCCATCACCAGCCCTGCGGGATAGAACAACAGCATGTCGACGGCGCCCGCGATGCCGAACACCACGGCCGTCGCCGATGCGGACAGGCCAGCGGCCTCGGCCCAGAGCGGAAGCACGCTGGTGCGGCACGCCCGGGCACCCGCGACCACCAGGACACCGGTGCCGAGGGTCAGCAGCGTGCGGCGGTTCTCGCGCAGGACCGACAGGACGGAGGCTCGGGTGCGCTCGCCGACGACCGCGAGGTGATGGGGCGGGAGGTCGGGGACCATGAGGATCACGACGACCGCCGCGAGGGCCGTTCCCGTCGCGAGGTGGAACGCGGCCGGGATCCCCCACCAGTGGACCACTGCCGCACCCAGGAAGGGCCCGACGAACAGACCGATCCGGTTGACGCCGCCCAGCGTCGAGAGCGCCCGGGCGCGCTTGTCCAGGGGAACCGCGTCGGTGAGGTAGGCCTGCCGCGCCAGGTTGAAGACCGCACCGGTCACGCCCAGCAGCGTCGCCACCGCGGCGAACAGCACGAAGGACGTCGCCAACCCCCCGACCGCGAGCGCGACCGCCTCGACGAAGGACGCCGCGACCAATGCCCGGCGCTCGCCGATCCGCGACACGAGCGCACCGGCCGGAAGCGCTGCGGCCAGCTGACCGATCCCGATCAGCGCGACGACGAGGGCCGCCATGGAGACCGAGGCGCCCAGCTCTCGAGCGCGCAGCGCCAGCACCGGCAGGACCGCGCCCTGACCGATGGCGAGCACCACGGTCGGCCCGAAGGCCGGCAGGGCGATGGCGCGCAGGCTGAACGCCCCCGTGGTCCCGGGCGGCGTGGGTGGTGGAGACATTCCGACCATTCTCCGCCCGGCTGCGCCGTCACGGCTCGTGAGAACCCCCACACCGATGACCTCGCGCCCGGTGCCTCACCCCACCCCGGTCGGCGCGGCCACCGGCACCAGTACCTTGGTCGCCATGAGCACCTCACGCCCCCTCGCCGTCGTCACCGGCGCCAGCAGCGGAATCGGGGCTGCGACGGCCCGCGCGCTCGCGGCCGAGGGATTCGAGGTGGTGTGCGCCGCGCGTCGAGTGGACCGCATCGAGGCGCTGGCCGCGGAGCTCGGTGGCCGGGCCGTCGCGTGCGACGTCACCGACGCCGACGCGGTCGCAGCCCTCGCTGCTGCCGTCGGAGAGCGGCTGGCCGTGCTCGTCAACAACGCCGGGGGCGCATTCGGCCTGGACCCGGTCGCGACCGCCGACAGCGACGACTGGCGAAACATGTTCGAGGTCAACGTGATCGGGACTCTGAAGGTGACCCAGGCGTTGCTGCCCGCACTGGTCGCCCACGGCGAGGGGATCATCGTCAACGTCGGCTCGACCGCCGGCCGCATCGCCTACGAGGGCGGTGGTGGTTACACCGCGTCCAAGCACGGCGTGGCGGTCATGACCGAGACCCTGCGGCTCGAGCTGTTCGACCAGCCGGTGCGGGTGACCGAGATCGCGCCCGGCATGGTCCGCACCGACGAGTTCGCGGTGAACCGCTTCGACGGCGACCAGGCACGGGCCGACGCCACCTATGCCGGCGTGGCCGCCCCGCTGGTCGCCGAGGACGTGGCCGACGCGATCGTGTGGATGGCGACGCGGCCGGTCCACGTCAACGTGGACCTGCTGGTGATCAAGCCTCGCGCCCAGGCGGCTCACCACAAGGTGCACCGCGTCCAGGAGTGAGCCCGCCCCGGCACCTCCTCGTCCCACGAGGTGGGCCGGGCCGACCCTGCGTGACCCAGCCCACAGCACGAGTCGGGAAGAACGCCAGGTCGTTGAACGCTCAACCGAATATGACCCAGCTCCACGATGACCTGACCGCCTTCGAAGCCGAGTTCCCCGGCCTGCTCGAGCTCGACCGTCCGGCTCAGGACCTGCTCTTCCGCCAGGCCCGGACAGCCAACACCTTCACCGACGAGCCGGTGACCGACGAGCAGATGCGTGCGATCTACGACCTGGTCAAGTGGGCGCCGACCTCGATGAACAACCAGCCGCTGCGCGTGCTCCTGCTTCGCAGCCCCGACGCCCGCGGCCGGCTGGTCGAGCACATGGGTGGTGGCAACAAGGCCAAGACCTCCACGGCGCCGCTCGTGGCGATCCTGGCCGCGGACAACGACTTCCACGACGAGCTTCCCCGACTGTTCCCGCACTTCCCCGGCGCCCGGGACGTCTTCCTGGACGACGACGCGCGCGAGACGTCGGCCCGCCTGAACACCTCGCTCCAGATCGGCTACTTCATCCTGGGCGTCCGCGCAGCCGGCCTCTCGGCCGGTCCGATGACCGGGTTCGACGCGGCTGCGGTCGACCGTGAGTTCTTCCCCGACGGAGCCCACCGCGCGCTCGTCGTGGTGAACATCGGCCACCCGGGCGAGCAGCCGTGGATGGACCGGCTTCCGCGCCTGGGCTACGACGACGTGGTCACCAGCATCTGACCCCTCATAACCGATTGCGCCGCCGCCCGACTCGATTTAGCGTCGGGGGTACACGAGAAGGGAGGTGGTCCACGAAGTGATTTCTCAATGGACGCGTGAGGTGACTGCGCGCTAGCGCAGGTTGGAGCCTGCGCCCGGCGCAATCTCCAGCAGTCACCGCGGCCCGTGGGTTGGTGCTGGTCGTCCCCAGCGCCCACCGGACCCGAGATCTCTCGGCCGGTGGCCCACGGGCTGTGTCACGTCCGCGCCTGCTCCGCCCAGGACCTTTCCCACCCGGAACCTCGCGCCCGGACCCTCTCGCCAGACCCGCGCCGACCCCGCGCCGACCCCTCCTGCGGCCGCGCATCGTGTGGGTCCACGCCGCACGGGTAGGTTTCTTCCACCGGACTCCGCGCGTACCAGGATGCGCGGAGCCCGGCCTCGAGAGGACGGCCAGACGTGCAGGAGCGGACCGAGCGCTGGATCGAGCGGGCCGAGAACGTCATCTACCTCCTGCTCGCAACGGTGCTTCTCGTGATCGCCGCGGCTGTCCTGGTCCAGGCGGGTGGCACCATGGCCCGGTTCGGCTCCGACGGCGTGACCAACGTGGCGATCGAGATGCTCGACCTGCTGCTGCTGGTGTTCATCGTGGTCGAGCTGCTGTTCGCCGTGCGAGCCACGATCGCCCGGCGCGAGCTGATCGCCGAACCGTTCATCCTCGTCGGGATCATCGCCGCCATCAAGGAGATCGTCGTGCTGTCGGTGAAGGCCCCGGACCTGCTCGGCACCAAGGAGTTCGACGACCTGGCCCAGCTGGTCGGTCTGCTGGCCGGTGCGATCCTGGTCCTGGCCGCCGCCGGCTGGTTGCTGCGGGTCAAGGAACGCGAGCCCAGCGAGGCCGAGAACTCAGGGCACGGCGCGGACGAGCCGGTCCCGCCCCCGGACGAGGACAGCGAGCACTCGTCTGAGCACGCCGCGGCGGCTCACGGCTGAAGCCGGTGGACCGTCCAGGCGGCTGGGTCGTCGAGCGTCCCCTCTGCGACGCGGCTGAACACCAGCCGGTCGTGCAGCCGGTTGCGTCGCCCACCCCAGAACTCGACCTCGCTGGCCCTGACCCGGTATCCGCCCCACGTCTCGGGCACCGGCACGTCGTCGGTCCCGCCGTGGTCGGGCCACCGCTCGGCGTACCGCTGGTAGGCGTCCTCCAGCTCCTGACGACCGCTGGCCGGCTGGGACTGCTCGGATGCCCAGGCGCTGATCCGCGACCCCCACGGCCGAGACGTGAAATAGGCCGTCACCTCCTCGCGGTCGACCCACTCGACGGTCCCGCGGAACCGGATGGCGCGGAACATCGAGGGCCAGGTCAGCGCCGCGGCGATCTGCGGGTTCCCCTCGAGCTCCAGGCCCTTGGCCGAGGTGGTGCCGGTGACGAAGCCGGGACCCCGCTGGTCGAAGAAGCGCATCAGGACGGTGCGCACGTTGGGAGCGCCGGCCGCGTCCACGGTCGCCACCGAGATGGCCTCCGGCTCGGGGACGTCGGCACCGGACTGCGAGCGGGCGATCGCCTCGTCGACCCAGAGCCGCGCCTGCTGCCACGGCGTGGGCAGAAGCTGGTCCTCGGTCAGACCATCACCGTCGTAATCCACGCGAAGAGACTGAGCCATGCAGCCAGATTAGGCTGGTGGCACGGCACCGGCACAGGAGGGCTCATGGCAGGCAAGGGCAAGGCGGTCACCCAGATCGTGAAGTGGGGCGTGAAGTACGGCCCCGCGGCGGTCGTGGTCGCCAAGAACGCCAGGGAGCCGGCCAAGGCGGCCGCACAGAAGGCGCTGACGTCGGTCGCAGCCAAGCGCAAGGCGGTCGACCACGCGGCAGCCGTCGTCAACGGCTCGGTGCTGAAGGCCTTCGACCCGGCCGGGGACGGGGTGTGGATCGTCTTCTCCGGCGAGGAGCCGATCGCGACCTACCCGCTCACCGACACCCCGATGGACGTGCTCCTCCGTCATGCCGACCTCGGCCAGCGCCAGCTGCCCCAGGAGATCTCGCTGCCAGGTGACCGGGTCCGCCGCCTCACCGCGCGCAGAGCAGGGCCCAGCGCATGAGTCTGGCGGCCAACCCCGACCTCCCGCCCCTGTGGGGTCCGGTCCTCGAACGGGTCCGCGACGCCCTGGCGGAGTCCCTGCGCTCCCAGGTCGCCGGGGCCGGTGACGACCGCGCCGAGCGGGCCCGGGCCATCTTCGAGGCCCCCGGTCCGCGCTGGTTCACCCCGCAGGACCCGATCAGCCGGGTCCACTCCGACGCCTCGATGTTCACCGGCGGTCTGCGTGCGCTGCTGCTGCAGTCGCTGCACCCGGTCGTGATGCAGGGCTTCGCCGAGCACACCTCCTACAAGGACGACCCGCTCGGCCGGCTCCATCGCACCAGCGCCTTCCTCGCATCGACGACCTTCGGCACGGTCGAGGTCGCCGAGCAGCAGGTGCGCATCGTCCGCGCGATCCACGGACGCGTCCGGGGCACCCTGCCCGATGGAACGCAGTACTGCGCCGGTGACCCGCACCTGCTCGGCTGGGTGCACGCCACCGAGGCCGAGAGCTTCCTGGTCGCCTTCCAGCGCCACGCCACCACGCCGCTGACCCCGGCCGAGGCCGACCTGTACGTCCGCCAGCTCGGGTCGGTCAGCGCGCGTCTCGGCGTCGTCGACCCGCCACAGACCGTGGCCGAGCTCGAGGCGACGATCCGGGCCTACCGTCCCGAGCTGCGCAGCACGCCCGAGGCCCGCGAGGGAGCCCGGTGGCTGCTGCTGCGACCGCCCTTCCCGTTGGCCTCCCGACCCGGGTATGCCGCGCTTGCAGCCGGCGCCGTCGCGATGCTGCCGTGGTGGGCCCGGCTTCCGCTGCGGCTGCCGTGGCTGCCGGTCACCGAGCGACTCGTCAACCACCCCGTCGGAGGTGCGGCGACCTCGGTGGTTCGCTGGGCCATGACCGCGCCGGGCGACCCGCACCCGCGCGCCTGAGGGAGGCGGCACAGGTCTCGGCGGAACAGGTCTCGGCGGAACAGGTCTCGGTGGCACAGGTCCCGGCCGTTCGAATCTCGGCCGTTCGAATCTCGGCGTTCACATCTCGGAGGTTCAGATCTCGGCGATGCGGATGCCCAGCTGCTGGGCCAGTGCCGGCGCGAGGTCGATCAGCTGGAGGTGGGAGATGGTCGCGCCCCCGAGGCTGGCTAGCCCTCGGGGCGCCACGAGCTCGGCACCGCTGAGGTCCACCTCGCTCAGCGTGGCGCGCGTGAAGTCGGGCTCCATCAGGCGGCACCCCGAGAAGGACACCCGGGTCAGCGACGCCCCGACGACGTCGAGCTCGACCAGCACGCAGTCCTCGAAGCTCACATCGACCAGCCGGCTGTCGCGCAGGTTCAGGTAGTCGATCCGGCCACCGGTGAGACGGACGTGCCGGAGCTCGGAGGCATACAGCTGTACGGCGCCCAGCCGGGCACCGACCACGTCGCAGTCCATCCAGGTCGTCTCCGCCAGGTCCAGCCCGGTCCCCCGCACCCCCGCAAGCCGGGTCTCGGCGAACCGGGCGCGGCTCAGCGAGCAGTCGGTGAGGTCCGCGTCGCGGACCACCGTCTCCAGGAACCGCGCGTTGGTCCCGTCCTGCCCGCTGAGGTCACCGGTGAGCTCGACCCCGTCGTAGTCCTCGCCCCGTTCCAGCTGCACCGCGCCATCGTGTCACGTCGCCCTGCCCCCACCCATCGCGCGACAAGCACACCCAAAGCAGTCAGGATGAGGGAAACGGATCTGAACGAGGGGAAATGCCGTGCTGTCGTCGTATGTCGCCCATCGGTCGCGCCAGCTCGGGGGCCGTGACGGCGGAGCCCCGACCGCCTCCGCCGCACCGCGTGCCGCGACGCCCGTCCCCGCGGCCCGGGCCGTTCTCTCCCTGGGCGCGGCCGTCGCCGTCCTCGCCGGGCTGCTGACGGGCGTGACACCTCTCGTCGCCTCGGCGGCTCCCCCGTCACCGGCCAGCCCGTCGCCGGTCATGGCCGGCGCCGGGGGCCTGGTCTCTCTGGCGCCCACGCGGATCCTGGACACCCGGTCCGGCAACGGCGGGACCGGACCGGTCGCCGCTCGGGCGACGCTCAACCTGCAGGTCACCGGTCGTGGCGGCGTCCCCGCGACGGGCGTCGCTGCTGTCGTCCTCAACCTGACCGTCACCCAGCCCACCACCGCGGGCAACCTCACGGCGTATCCCACCGGGTCCACCGCGCCGACCGTGTCCAACCTGAACTTCGTGAAGTCCCAGACGATCCCCAACCTGGCCGTCCTCAAGCTCGGCAACGGGGGGAAGGTCAGCCTGGTCAACAACTCCTCCGGGACCGTCCACCTCGTCGCCGACGTCGCCGGGTACTACCTCGCGGGCACCCCGAGCGCGCCGGGTGCCTATGCCGCCGCATCGCCCAGCCGCATCCTGGACACCCGGACCGAGGGCCCACCGGTCGCCGCCCGGGCCGTCCGTAGCCTCCAGGTCACCGGACAGGGGGGCATCCCCGCGAGCGGTGTCGCTGCGGTCGTCGTCAACCTCACGGTGACCCAGCCCACGACGGCCGGCAACATCACCGCCTATCCCGCCGGAGGAACGCCGCCGACCGCCTCGAACCTCAACTTCGTGAAGTCCCAGACGATCCCGAACCTCGCCATCGTCCGGCTCGGTGCCGACGGGCAGATCTCGCTGGCCAACAACTCCTCAGGCACCGTCCACCTCATCGCCGACGTCGCCGGGTACTTCCTCGACGGCGCCCCGACCGACCCCGGCTCGTTCGCCGCCCTCGACCCCTCGCGCATCCTGGACACCCGGACCTCCGGTGGGGCGCCGGTGGCCGCCCGGGCGACCCTCGGGGTCCAGGTCACCGGTCGGGGTGGGATTCCCACCACCGGCGTGTCCGCGGTGGTCCTCAACATCACCGTCACCCGGCCGACCGCGGCGGGCAACGCGACCGCATACCCGGCCGGCTCGACGGCGCCGACGGCCTCGAACCTGAACTTCGTCGCGTCCGAGACGATCCCTAACCTCGCCGTCGTGAAGGTGGGCAGCGGCGGGCGGATCAACCTGGCCAACAACTCACCCGGCAGCGTCCACCTCGTCATCGACGTCGCCGGCTACCTCACGCCCGCCACCTGGGGCCCCGGCGCCTACCTGGCCACCTCGCTCCCCGCCTTCACCGACGGCTCCGGGACGGCCGCGTCCTATCCGGAGGTGGCGTGCTCCACCCCGACGTCCTGCGTGGCGATCCGGTCCGCCGGTGTCGACGTCAGCACCCTGGGCGCCTCGGGCTGGGTGGCGACCACCCTGCCGAACCCCCCCGACCGGAACCCTGGTGCGGCGTACTGGGAGCACGTCGCGTGCGCGCCGGACGGCACCTGTGTCGCGATCGGTTGGGACTCCTGGGGCCCGATCCTGGGGACGCGCACCAGCGGCGGCTGGCAGGTCGCCGCACCGCCGTACCCGGCCGAGACCGGCCCGAACGACCTGCTCAACCTCGCCGACGTCGACTGCGGCGGGGCTGGGTCGTGCGCAGTCGTCGGGAGCTACACGATCGGGGCCGGCGCCTCGCGCCGCGCCTATGCCGCGACGCTCGGTTCCGGATCCTGGTCGCTGGGCTCGGTACCCGTCCCGGGCGATGCCGGCGCGGGGGGCACGGCGCTCGACGCGGTCTCGTGCGGAGCGGTGTCGGGGTGCACCGCGACGGGCTCCACCCCGACGACCGGCGGCACCCTGGCCCTGCTGATCGCGACCCAGACCGGCACCGCGTGGTCCGTGGGCACCACCGCGTTCCCGGCCGAGCTCGCCAACGGGGTGCAGGTGGCGACCGTGGTGGACTGTCCGACCGCCTCGGCCTGCGCGACCGCGGTGACCAGCTTCGGCGACGGCACCGACAACGGCACCGAGGACCTCGCGTTCGTCGGGACCCTCTCCGGGACGGCCGCGGCCCTGTCCGCGGCCCCACCGGTCAGCGGGGCGGTGTCCCGGTTCACCGGCATCGAGTGCGCCGAGGCCGGACGGTGCTTCGCCACCGGCTCCAGCGTCGGCGAGGACCGTCTCTCCGCCGGCTCCGTGCTGATGACCGAGCTCGCCGCCGGTGTCTGGACGAACGTGGCGGTGCCCCTGCCGCCCGGCGTGTCACGGGAGTACACCCAGGTCTCCCATCTCGCCTGCATCGACGCCGTCTTCTGCCTCGCCGTCGCCGAGACGTCCAGCGGCCCGGTGCACCTCGCACGGACCACCGGCGGCTGGACGGCACTGTTGTCCCCTGCGACGGGGGTGTCCTCGGCCGCGTTCGTCACGGCGATGGACTGCGTCGCCCCCGGTCCATGCGTCGGGCTCGGTGACGCCTACACCGCCACCACGAACCGCGCGTACTGGGTCCGGTAGACCGCGCGAGCCCCCCATCCGTGGGCGGGCGTCCGCGTGGCGGACCCCACATCCCAGCACTCGGGATGCAGTGGGACACTCGAGCACGTGACCGAGACGCCGACGCTGACGATCCCCGCCGACCTCCTGCCCGCCGACGGCCGCTTCGGCTCCGGCCCGAGCAAGGTCCGACCGGAGCAGGTCGAGTACCTCTCGTCGATCGCGACCACGGTGCTCGGGACCTCCCACCGGCAGGCGCCGGTCAAGAACCTCGTCGGCGCAGTGCGCGAGGGCGTGGCCCAGCTCTTCGGCCTCCCCGAGGGCTATGAGGTCGTCCTCGGCAACGGCGGGTCCACCGCGTTCTGGGACATCGCGGCGTTCGGCCTGGTCCGCGACCGCGCCCAGCACCTCGCCTTCGGCGAGTTCTCGTCCAAGTTCGCGACGGTGACCAGGAACGCGCCGTTCCTCGGGGAGCCCACCGTCATCAAGGCCGACCCGGGCACGCTGGCCACGGTCACCGCCGAGGCCGGCGTCGACGTGTATGCGTGGCCGCACAACGAGACCTCCACCGGCGTCATGGCCCCGATCCAGCGGGTCGAGGGCGCGGACGACGACGCGCTGGTCCTCATCGACGCGACGTCGGGCGCGGGTGGCCTGCCGGTCGACATCACGCAGACCGACGTCTACTACTTCGGTCCGCAGAAGTGCTTCGCCTCCGACGGTGGTCTGTGGATCGCGGCGTTCTCCCCGGCGGCGCTGGCCCGGGTCGAGCAGATCGCGGCCAGCGGCCGCTGGGTCCCCGACTTCTTCAGCCTGCCGACCGCGATCGACAACTCGCTGAAGAACCAGACCTACAACACCCCCGCCGTGGCCACCCTCGCGATGCTCCGCCACCAGCTCGACTGGCTCAACGGCCAGGGCGGGCTCGACTGGGCCGTCGAGCGCACCGCTGACTCCTCCGGCCGGCTGTACGGCTGGGCCGAGGCGACGTCGTACACCACGCCCTACGTCGCGGACCCGGCCGCGCGCTCGCAGGTGGTCGGCACGATCGACTTCGACGACACCATCGACGCTGCTGCGGTCGCCAAGGTGCTGCGCGCCCACGGCGTGGTCGACGTCGAGCCCTACCGCAAGCTCGGGCGCAACCAGCTCCGGGTGGCGATGTTCCCGGCCGTCGACCCCGCCGACGTCACCGCCCTGACCGCCTGCATCGAGCACGTGGTCGGTCAGCTTCCCTGACCCCTGCTCGTCGGTCTCCTGCCTCTCGCGCTCCTGCTCGGTCGACGTTCTCGGCCCCGCGACCGCCGCCGTGGCCAGGTGGGTCGCTCAGCCCGGGCGGACCGCCGCGATGACGGCGATCGCGACCACGATGACCAGCACGGCGAGGGTGGCCATCCGCCGGAAGCGGGGGGTCACCGGGCCGGCTCGGCGAGCGGCTCGGTCAACGGCAGGGTGCTGATCCGCAGACGCGGGCGGCGGCGGGTCTCAAAGCTCACTCGGACATTCTCGTGGCGCGCGAGCCAGACCGACACCAGCACCACGCTGAGCCCCACTGCGACCGAACCGATGCCGATGGTCCAGCGGGCGCCCCAGTGGTCGCCGACCCACCCGATGAGGGGCGCGCCGAACGGCGTCCCACCCATGAAGATCGCCATGTACAACGCCATCACCCGGCCGCGCATGTGCGGCTCGACGCGCAGCTGCACCATCGCGTTGGCGGTGGTCACCGCCGTGAGCGCGGTGAGCCCGACCGGGACGAGCGTGATGGCGTACACGACGTAGTTGGGCGCCGCCGCCGACAGGGCGCTCGCCACCGTGAACCCGGCCAGCGACACGAGCAGCACCCGCAGTCGCGGGAGCCTGCGCCGGGCCGAGAGCAGGGCGGCCGACAGCGAGCCGACCGCCATGATCGAACCGAGCAACCCGAACTCCCCTGAGCCCTTGCCGAACTCGGTGGTCGCCATCAGCGCCATCGTGATCTGGCCGTTCATGCCGAACGTGCCCAGGACGAAGACCAGGAACATCACGACCATGATGTCGGTGCGGCCCCGGACATACCGGAAGCCCTCCCGGACCGCCCCCCGCCCCCGAGCGGCGAGCGGCGAGGGCCTGAGCTCGCGTCCGTTCATGAGGAACAGCGCGACCAGCACCGCGACGAACGTGACGGTGTTGACCAGCAGCGCGACGCCGGTGCTCGTCCAGGCGATCAGGAGCCCGGCGACACCGGGACCGACCAGCCGACCGCTGTTGAACGACGCGCTGTTGAGCGACACCGCGTTCGCGAGGCGGTGGGGCGGGACCATCTCGGAGACGAAGGCCTGCCGGGCCGGGTTGTCGAAGGCAGTGGCCACCCCGGTGGCGAAGGCGAGCACGTAGACGATCCACAGCGTCGCGAGACCGGTGACGACGAGCAGGCCGAGCGCGAGGGAGCAGAGCGCCAGAACCGTCTGGGTGACGGCCAGCAGCCGGCGCTTGGGGAAGCGGTCGGCGACCGTGCCGGTGATCGGCGCCAACAGCAGGAACGGCAGGAACTGGAGCGCGGTGACGATGCCGAGAGCCTGCGAGGAGTGGTCCGTGAGCACGGTGAGGACCAGCCAGTCCTGACCGACCCGGCCGATCCAGGTCCCGATGTTGGAGACCAGCGCGCCGAAGAAGTAGATGCGGTAGTTGCGGATGGACAGGGACAGGAACGTGGGACTCACTCGTCGGCCACCCGCTGCAGGATCTGGCTCGCCTGGCGCAGGATCTCCTGGTCGGCCGGCGTGAGGGCCTTGACCCGCAGCGTCATCCACTCGTCGCGCTGACGCACCACGTCGCGGATCACCCGCCGGCCCTGCTCGCTCAGGCTGCAGATGACCTGACGCCCGTCCTCGGGGTCGGGCATCCGCACGACCAGGCCGCGCTCGACCAGACCGCTCACGGTCCTGGTCATGCTGGGGGCGCTCACGCGCTCCATCGACGCGAGCTCGCCCGGGGTGCGCGGCGTGTCGGCCAGCTTCGACAGGACGCCGAACTGGTGCGGAGCGATCTCGGCCGCGCCCTCGAACCGGATCCGCCGTGAGATGCGCATGCAGGCCTGGCGCAGCTCGTGGGCCAGCGCCGACACCGCGGTGGGCGTCAGCGCGGCGGGTGTCAGCGCAGTGCGCTCCCCTCGTCCCACAGCCATGGCTCCTCCCTCGGCGGTGGTCAACTCCTTAGCACAACTCATTAGACATGCTAACTATTTCTCCACCATGCTCACAACTTCACACCGGGACCACCACGTCGAGGTCCGCCACCGGACGCGCAAGGGCCGTGCCACCCGGTCGGGTGGCACGGCCCCTGTCTCGCGGACAGGTCAGCCGATGCCGAGAGCCCGCTTCATCGTGAAGAAGAGGTCGGTCTGGTCGGTCACGCCGAGGACGTTCGCGGCCTGGGGCCCACCCGCCGCCACCCGCACCTGGGTGCCGGTGTGCTGCTGGGACCCACCCGGCAGGGAGGTCGCGTAGTTGATCGTCATCTCGCTGCCCTCGTTGGTCACCAGGGTCGCCGTGGAGCCGGGGGTCGTGGAGCCGGCCTCGACGATCTGGCTGGTGTGACCGTGGTCCGCGGTCACGATGACCAGGGTGTCCGGGTGCGACCTCTGGTACTGCAGCACCCGCTTGACGGCGGTGTCGAACGCGATGTTCTCGCCGATCTGGCCGCACGGGTTGGCGGCGTGGTCCTGCTTGTCGATCGAGGCTCCCTCGATCTGCAGGAAGAACCCCTTGCGGCTGTGCTTGGTCTGGCGCTCCAGCAGGCCGATCGCAGCGTCAGCCATCTGCACCAGGTGCGGCTGGCTCGTCGTCCGGGCCGCGTTGACCGAGCACCGGGTCGGCGCGGTGCCGCCGGGAACGGCGAGCGGACCGACCCACTCCAGGTCCAGGTTGTTCGCGGCGAAGGTGCCGAGCACCGGGGACTTGGCGTTCACGGAGGCCAGCCCAGCGGCATCGGTGACGATCTGGTATCCGTTGACCTGAGCCTGCTGACGAACGGTGAGCCCCTTGTACCTGCCGCCCTGGACCGTCTGGTCGAAGTACGCGCCACCACCCCCGAGGAGCACGTCGGGCCTGTTCATCACCATCTGCTCGGCGATCGAGCCCCGGCCACCGTTCTCGATCGCGTTCGAGGGACAGGCAGACATCGACTGCGGTCCCTTGCAGTCGCGGCTGACGACGTGGGAGGTGATGGAGGCGGGAGTCGCGTCCTGCAGCTCGGCGGTGCTGACGTCACCGGTCCGGTACCCCGCAGCCTTGGCCAGCTCGAGGATCGTCGGGACCGAGCGGCCTCCGGCCGGAAGCACCGAGATCGCACCGTCATAGCTCTTGTGCCCGGTCGCCCAGCCGGTGGCCGTCGCGGCCGAGTCGGGGACGTAGTCGACCTTCTTCGGGTCGTCCTTGTCCACCGAGTAGGTCGTGTAGGCCCCGGTGAGGGGGAGCCCGTCCATCGCCAGCCGGCCGGCGGCGCCGACCTGGTAGTTGCGGGCGATGGTGATCTCGCTGTCGCCCATGCCGTCACCGATGAGCAGGATGACGCTGCGGGCCTTGCCGCCCTGGATGGCCGAGCGTGCGGTCGGGGTGTGGTCGACCGCACCGGCGATCGCGGTGGCCGGGATGGCGAGGGCTGCACCCGCCGCGACCAGGGCGGTCGCGCGGGCTCGCCGAGACTTCAGAAGGTGCATCAGGGTCCTTTGCTGGAAGGGGATGCTGCGGGGATGCTGCGGGATGCCGCACCGGAGAAGACTGCACGGGAGTACCGCGGCCCGATCTCAGCACCGAGCGCACCCGCGCGGCCCAACTTCAGCTGAGCAGCAGGGAACAGCTGGGTGAACGCAGGCGAGGCCCGACCGCCGCCGACCGTGGGTGGCCCGCGGCGGGGACCTGGTCCTCAGCTCACCCCGAGGACGCTCTTGATCGGGTCGATCGCAAAGTACACGATGAACAAAGCCGCCACCACCCACAGCAACGGGTGGACGACTGCGGATCTGCCTCGCACCACCTTGATCAGCACGTAGGTGACGAAGCCCGCGCCGATGCCGACGGTGATCGAGTACGTGAACGGCATGAGCACGATCGTGAGGAAGGCCGGCAGCGCGACGTCGATGTCGTCCCAGTCGATCTCCTTGACCTGCTGCATCATCAGGAAGCCGACGATGACGAGGGCAGGAGTCGCGGCTTCGTAGGGAACCACCGCGACCAGCGGGGCGAAGAAGGTGGCGAGCAGGAACATCACGCCGGTGACCACCGAGGCCAGACCCGTGCGGGCACCCTCGCCGACGCCGGCGGCCGACTCGATGTAGGACGTGTTGGACGAGACGCCGCCCGCGCCACCGGCGATCGCCGCGACCGAGTCGACGATGAGGATGCGCTGGGCGTTCGGCGGGTTGCCCTGCTTGTCGAGCAGGCCGGCCTCGGCGCCGATGGCGACCATCGTGCCCATGGTGTCGAAGAAGTCGGCGAGCAGCAGCGTGAAGACCAGCAAGAAGGCTGCGATGAAGCCGATCTTGGAGAACGAGCCGAACAGGCTGAACTGCCCGATCAGGCCGAAGTCCGGCACACCGGCGAGGGAGTCCGGCAGCGACGGGACGACCAGGCCCCACCCCGTCGGGCTGCGCACCGCGCCGTCCGCACCGATCTTGGGCCCGAGGTGGAAGATCGCCTCCAGGACCACGGCGAGGAGGGTGCCACCGACGATGCCGTACAGGATCGCGCCCCTGACCTTCTTCACCATGAGCACGGTGATCGAGAGCAGGCCGACGACGAACACCACGAGTGGCCAGCCGGCGATGACCCCGCCGACACCGAGCTCGAGCGGCACGGCGAGCGAGCCGGGGATCCGCACGAAGCCCGAGTCGAACAGCCCGATGATGGTGATGAACAGGCCGATGCCGACGCTGATCGCGGTCTTCAGCTCGGGCGGGATCGCCCGGAACACCGCGCGCCGGAACCCGGTGAGCACGAGCAGCAGGATGATGATCCCTTCCAGGACCACCAGACCCATCGCGTCGGCCCACGTCATCTCGGGGAGCTTGGCGATGCCGAAGGTCACGAAGGCGTTCAGGCCAAGGCCGGTCGCCAGCGCCAAGGGGTAGTTCGCGACCACGCCCATCAGGATGGTCATCACCCCGGCGATCAAGGCGGTCGCGGCGGCGACCATCGGCAGGTTCGGGCCGGAGCCGCCACCGAGGAACTGTCCTGTCGCGTCCGGCTGGGTGCCGATGATCAGCGGGTTCAGCACGACGATGTAGGCCATCGTGAAGAACGTGACGACTCCTCCCCGGATCTCCCGGGCGACGGTCGAACCGCGCGCGGTGATCGAGAAGAAGCCGTCCAGCCCGGTGCTCGGAACGGAGGGTGCGGTGCGCGGGGGCGCGGAGGAGGGCTTCGCCATGGCCGAAATATAAGGGCTGTCCGGCCCGCGCGGGTTTCCGCCACGTCACCGAATACGATCGGGTCTGTGACCGCGCCCCCCGCCCCGGACACCCCCGGTCGTTCTGCGGGCCCGGCGCCGCTGGCCGTCCCCGATCCGCCCGCCGTCAGCTCTGCCCAGGTCGTGCTGGTCGGCACGGTGCTCTGGCTGGTGGCGCTCGTCCTCACCCTGGCCGTGCCCGCCCTGCACGAGGGCGACCGCGACTTCTGGCCGTGGGCGTGCGTGGTGGGGCTGGTCCTGGGAGGGCTGGGCTACAGCTATGTGCGTCGTGGGCGCGGCAACGCGGCCGGAGTCGAGCAGGTGGCCGGCTCGGACCGCCGGGACCCGCCCCGTCGCTGAGGTCCCTGCTCAGGGGGAGCCGGTCTCCTCCAGGGCCGGGATGACGAACGGCTGGGCGGTCGACTCCAGGACGGCCAGCCAGAGGTCGCCGTCGGGCGCCACCTCGTTGCGGACGCCCTCGACGGCGCCGAAGGGCACGTGCACGAAGCGGCGGTGCAGCCGGCCCACCATCATCTCGGTGCGCCCGGCCATGGCCGCGTGCGCCGCGACCTGGGCCAGCCGGATGCAGTACACCGAGTCGGGCGCCTCGGCGGGCACCGACCGGATCGCATAGCTCGGGTCGATGTACTTCAGGTTCACCGGGATCGACCGGTCGGCGAAGTGGGCGGTGATCAGGCTCTTCAGGTGCGGGCCGACGTCACCCAGCGTCTGGTTGCCCGAGGCGTCGGTGGCCGTGCCCTCGGCGGCGATCAGGTCCCGGCCCACGCCCTCGGCGACCACGACCACGGCGTACCCGTGGCCCAGCACCCGGCGCTCCAGCGACGCCAGCAGCCCGTGCTCACCGTCCATCGGGTAGTCGACCTCGGGGATCAGCACGAAGTCCGCCGCGTGGCTGGCCAGCGCGGCGTAGCAGGCGATGAAGCCACTGTGCCGTCCCATCAGCTTGACCAGGCCGACCCCGTTGGGCGAGGCCGCGGCCTCGACCTGGGCCGCCCGCACCGACCGGGCGGCGACCGTGAACGCGGTCTCGAACCCGAAGCTCTCGCCGATGTAGGGGATGTCGTTGTCGATGGTCTTGGGCACGCCGATCACCGCGATGGGGAGCCCACGCCGACGGGCCTCGGCACCGATGCCGGCGGCGCCACGCATCGAACCGTCGCCGCCGATCACGAACAGCATGTCGATCCCGCGTTCGACCAGGGTGTCGACCATGACCACCGGGTCCTGCGCGCCGCGGGAGGTGCCCAGGATCGTGCCGCCCTGCTCGTTGATGCCGCGGACCCGCTGCACGGTGAGCTGCTCGGGCTCGTGCCCGATCGTGGGCACCAGGCCCTCGAAGCCGTGCCGGAACCCCAGGATGTTCGTGACGCCGTAGTGGGTGTTGAGCTCCATGACCAGCGCGCGGATGACGTCGTTGAGCCCGGGGCAGAGCCCGCCGCAGGTCACCACCGCCGCGCGGCTCCCGTGGGGCGGGAAGAAGATCCGGGCCCGGGGGCCGCCCGGCTCGAAGCTCGGCAGCTCCTCGACGGGCCGACCCGAGGAGGTGATCAGCGAGACCGTCTCGTGGAGCAGCACCCGGTCCTCGCCCGCGACGTAGTGCCGGTTGGTGCGCCGACCCTGG
Organism: uncultured Actinomycetota bacterium; assembly: GCA_963750305.1. GTDB lineage: Bacteria > Actinomycetota > Actinomycetes > Actinomycetales > Dermatophilaceae > CAVVPX01. The sequence goes on along the minus strand of CAVVPX010000002.1, from coordinate 844,210 downwards.
ACGTAGGCGGCCAGGGGCGAGTGGTACCCGCACTCGCCCAGGGTCCGGACGTGGAGGTCGGCAAGTTCGAGCACGTAGGCATCCTGGCCGGGTCACGTGTCGGGCGTGTAAACCCTGGAGGGCTGAACCAGCTAGACCAGGTCGTAGGCCATCTCGTCGACGAGCGGCTCCGGGACCGTCATCAGCGGGTAGTGCTCGACGTCGACCTCGGAGTGTGCGCCGCAACCGTGGTCATGACTGACCACGCGACCGTCGCTGGGTGACCAGGCGTTGGCGCACACGCCGAAAAAAGACCGCAGGGCCCCCGGCATCGGCAGCAGGAAACCGCAGCTGGAACACGGTGCGCTGGCCTTCTCGGCCACCTCGGCGTGGGGTCCGCTCGCACCGTCGTACCAGCGCTGGGCGGCAGCCTCGCGGCCCTCCGCGGACAGGACCCGTGGCCGACCCAGCCCCAGCTCGTACTGGGCCGTCCGGTCGACGTCCTCCTCGCCGGTGGCCTCGAAGCCGGGCTCGAGGTAGGGGTCGTCGACGATGAACGGCAGCACGTCGCCGGCGCTGAGGTCACCGGGCGCGATGCGGTCGGCATAGGGCAGCCACTCCGGTGAGAGCAGCGCTCCCTCGCCCGGCACGAGGTTGGTCTCGCACACGGTCGCGGTCTTGGACCGGGACACGCGGGCGATGGTGATGGCCCAGCGCCAGCCCGGGTAGGCGGTCGAGGTGCAGGCGAAGTAGTGGGTCGCCAGCCGCTCCTCGTCCATCTCCATGCCGAGGTGCTCACCCACCGTGCCCGCCTCGGCGATGCCCACGGCGGCCTCGCGGGCGAGGTCCACCGCGCCGGCGAGGGTCGCGTCGTGCTTGGGAGTCGCCATCAGTCGAGGTCTCCGGCCACCGCGCGCAGCACCTGGGCGGTCTTGGAGGCCATCTCCTTGTCGGGGTACCGGCCGCGTCGCAGCGTCTCCGAGACGTTGTCCAGCAGCTTGATGACGTCCTCGACGATGATGACCATCTCCTCGGGCTTGCGACGGTCCCGCTCACGGCGGTTCGCCGAGACCGAGGGAGCCGGCTCGAGCAGCACGACCGTGAGCGCCTGCGCGCCCCGCCGTCCCTCGACGATGCCGTACTCGACCTTGGTCCCGCTCTTGAGGGTCGCGGTGTCGCCGGGCAGGGCGTTCGCCGGGAGGAACACGTCCACCCCGTCGTCGCCGGAGATGAAGCCGAAGCCCTTCTCGGTGTCGTAGAACTTGACCTTGCCAGTGGGCACTGTCCACCTCTTGCTCAGCCGGCCACCATCTGCACGGCCGGGATCCTCTGCCGACGCGTAGGCGATCGGGGCGCGGTCGAGCGCCACAGGCAAGGCTAACCGGTCGTGCAAATCGTGTGGACGCTGTCGGTGTCACCGTCCACGATGGCCAGGTGAGCACGACGACGACACCGGGGATGCGCGCCTTCTGGGGCGACCTCTCGCGTGAGGGGCGATGGCTGCTGTCCACGGTGGCCGTGCAGACGCTCGGGCGCGGGCTGACGCTGCCGTTCACCGTGATCTACCTGCACGAGGTCCGCGGGATCTCCCTGGACGTCGCCGGCACCCTGATGGCCCTGATCGCCGTCGTCGCGGTGCTCGTGACCGGTCCGGGCGGCGCGCTCACCGACCGGCTCGGCGCCCGCATCATGCTGCTCCTCAGCACGACGTCCCAGCTCGTGGGGTCCGTCGTGCTGGCGTTCGCCACCGCCCCGTGGGCGGTGGCCGTGGCGTTCGTCTTCATCGGCGTCAGCTTCGGGGTCAGCTGGCCCGCCTTCAACGCGCTGATCGCCAGCGTCGCGAGCGGACCGACGCGACAGCAGTTCTTCGGCGTCAACTTCGCCCTGGTCAACCTGGGCATCGGTCTGGGCGGGATCATCGGCGGGTTGTACGCCGACGTCGGCCGGCCCGAGACCTTCACCGTCATCTTCCTCGCCGACGCCGCGAGCATGCTCGTCCCGATCGGGCTGCTGCTCGGGCCCTTGCGCCACGTGCGCACGCAGGTCGAGGCACCGGTCGGAGAGACAGCCGGGCAGGGGTCCTATCTTGCGATCCTCCGCCAGCCGGCGGTGCTGTGGATGACCGCGCTCACGTTCCTCGGCACCTTCGTGGGCTACGGCCAGCTCGAGGCCGGGTTCCCGGCGTTCGCCCGACAGGTCAGCGGGGTCTCCACTGCCGTGATCGGCTTCGCGTTCGCCGTCAACACCCTGGTCATCGTCGCGCTCCAGTTCACCGTCCAGAAGCGGATCACCGGTCGGCGACGGACGCGGGTGATCCAGGTCATGGCCGGGTTGTGGGCGCTCAGCTGGGTGAGCCTGGGGCTGACCGGGCTGGTCCCCGGCACGGCCCTGGCGGTCTCCGGCGTCCTCGGGTTCCACGCGATCTTCGCCCTGGGCGAGACGATGCTCCAGACCACGGTCCCAGCGATCACCAACGACCTGTCCCCCGACCACCTGCGCGGTCGCTACAACGCGATCAACGCCGGCGCCTTCCAGGGCGGCACCATCCTCGGCCCGGTGGTCGCCGGGGTGCTGCTCAACCACGGGCTCGCCGGCCCCTACATCGCGATGCTGGTCCTGGGGTGCCTGTCGATCGGCGGGCTCGCCCTGGCCGTCGAGCGCCGGATCACCCCGCTGGTCAACGGTGTCGGTGCGCCCGCGGCGGGCGAGCAGGGATCTGCGCCCACGCTGCACCCGGTGTCAGGCCAGCTCGAGCCCCCACCGCCCTGACCACTCCTGACCGGGCTCGAGCACGATCAGTCCGGTGCCGGAGTTGAAGGCGTCCGCCGGACAGGTCATCGGTTCGACCGCGATGCCGCGGGGGCTGCCCCTGCCGTCGCGGGCCCGCCCGGTGAAGACCTGGAGCCAGTCGTAGGCGCCGTCCGCCCACACCGTGCGCGTCGCCTCTCCGGTGGCGACCGAGGCGACCCAGCGGCCGCCGGAATCCCGGACCACATCGGTGTACGGCGTGTCCAGCTCGGCGTCGCCGACCACCTTCGGGGTGCTGAAGTCGAGGTCTCCGGCGGCGGAGGTCAGCCCGGTCGGGAGGTTGCGCTCTCCGATGTCGACGAGCGTGCGCGCCGGAACCGAGAGCACGACCTCCTCGACCGGGACGTCCCCGATCGCGAGATAGGGGTGGGCTCCGTAGCCGAACGGCACGGCGTCCGGCCCCACGTTCCTCACCCGTGGGGTCACGCTCAGGCCGTCGTCTCCGAGCGTGTAGGTGACCCGGCAGTCCAGCACCCCCCACCACCCCGGGCTAGGCCGCAGCAGCAAGGCGACGGTGAGGCTGTCAGACGTCTGCTCCTGGACGCCCCACGCCTCCCACCGGACCAGGCCGTGGCTGGCGTTGTGCCCGGGAACGTCGCTCAGCGGCAGCTGGAACTGCCTGCCGCCGAAGGCGTACCGACCGTCGCGGATCCGGTTCGGCCACGGCACCAGCGTCTGGCCGCGGCCCGCGTCGCACGCCTGGTCGGGGGCGAAGCCGGCGAGCACCGGGACCTCACCCACGTCGTACTCGCGCAGGCCACCGCCGATCTCGACGATCGTGGCGCGCTGGTCGCCCTTGCTGATCTCCCACTGTTCGCCGGTCGGGTACGCCGTCATGCAGGCAACCTATCCAGCGGGCCCTGCGCTTGCGGTCCGGGCCCGCACCGGTCGGGCGACTGCCGTGCAGCGACTACCGTGGCGGGGTGAGTGCCCTCCGTCCGTCGCGCCCTGCGCTGACCTCGACCGCGCGCTCGCTCGCCGACGACATCCGCGGCCGCACCGACGACCAGATCATGGTCCTGCTCCGTCGCCGCCCCGACCTGGCTCGTCCGGCACCGGTGGACCTCACCTCGCTCGCGGCCCGCGCCAGCACGCGCGCCAGCGTGCAGCGCGCGGTCGACGGGCTGGACCGCGCCCACCTCCAGGTGCTGGAGGCCGCAGCGCTGGACCGCGGTCCCATCGACCGTGGCGCGCTCGCGACGCTGTTGGGCGTCGTCGCCGATGAGGTGGCACGCCTGGAGCAGTGCCTCGCCGACCTGTACGAAGCCGCGTTGGTGTGGTCCACCCCGGACGGTCTGCAGGTGATGCGGACGGTGCAGGAGGTGCTCGGGCCGTTCGTCGCCGGGCTCGGCCCGTCGGTCACCGAGCTGCGCGGGACCTCGGTGAGCGTCCCTTCCGACCCCGAGGTCCTCCACGCGGCGCTCGAGGACGCGCCCTCTGGGGCTCGCGCCATCCTGCACCGGCTGGCGGCCGGACCTCCGGCCGCGATCCTGGACCAGCAGGGCAGCGGACCCGCCGGCGAGGGCGCCAGATGGCTGGCCGAGCGCCACCTCGTGATCGCGACGGCCACCGACCGGTTCGTCCTCCCCCGCGAGGTCGGTCTGGCGGTGCGGGGCGGCCGTGTGCACGAGAGCCTCGAGCTCGCGCCGCCGCCCGTGGACGCGCTGCGCATCCCGCAGGCCGACGCCGACCGCGCCGCCGGTGGTGAGGCGAGCGAGCTCCTGGTGCTGGTCGACGAGCTCGGAGCCGAGTGGGGCCTACGGCCTCCGCGCGTGCTGCGTGCCGGTGGGTTGGCCGTGCGCGACCTCCGACGGCTGGCCCAGGTGCTCGACGTCGACGCCGCCCGCGCGGCGTTCGTGGCCGAGGTCGCCCTCGCCGCGGGTCTGCTCGCCGACGACGGCGCGGTCGAACCGGTGTGGGCGCCGACTCCGGCCTTCGACGAGTGGCAGAACGCCCCGGCCGGTGGCCGGTGGGCCCGCCTCGCCGCGGCCTGGCTCGGTTCCACCCGCTCGGCGCACCTGGTCGGGACCACACCGGCTGGCGCGACGAGCGCGGTCAACGCACTCGGCCCCGAGGTGGTGTGGCCGCCTGCGCGTGCCCTACGGCGTGACGTCCTGGCCCAGCTCGGCGACCTGCCCGACGGCTCCGCTCCGACCGCCGCGGCCCTCACCGAGGCGCTGCGCTGGCGCCGACCGCTGCGCGTGCCGCACGGCTTCGACGCGGTCGTCGGCGCGGTCCTCCGCGAGGCACGGTGGGTCGGTGCGACGGGACGCGGCGCACTGTCCGGGGCGGGCCTCGCGCTGGCCACCGTTCCCCTGCCGGGCAGCGCGGAGCTCGCAGCAGTCATGACCGCCCACCTCCCCCCGGCGATCGACCACGTGCTCCTCCAGGCCGACCTCACCGCGGTCGCCCCGGGTCCGCTGGAGCCCGACCTCGGTCGGTTCATGCGGCTGGTCGCCGAGGTCGAGTCGCGTGGCGGCGCGACCGTGTACCGGTTCGGGCCCGACAGCCTTCGGCGCGCCCTGGACAGCGGCTCGACGGTCGACCAGGTCCTGGCCCGGCTGGCCGGGTCCAGCCCCACCCCCGTCCCCCAGCCCCTCGAGTACCTCGTGCGCGATGTCGGCCGACGGCACGGCCAGGCCCGCGTCGGGTCGGTCGCCGCATACGTCAGGTCCGACGACGAGGCGACGCTCGGGTCGATGGTGGTCCACCGCTCCCTCGGGGCGCTCCAGCTGCGAAGCATCGCTCCGACCGTCCTCGTCTCGCCAGTGGCCGCCGGCACCGTGCTGGACATGCTGCGGGAGAACGGGTTCGCGCCGGTGGTCGAGTCAGCCGACGGCGGCGTGGTCGTCGCCCCGCCGGGGCAGCACCGCGCCACGACCCGTCGCGCGACCGAGCCGGTGCAGACCACGACCCTGGACGACGAGGCGCTCGCCACGCTCATCGCGTCCTTGCGATCGGGGGAGGAGGCCGCAGCGACGGCCCGGACCGGGGTCGACGGTCCGCGCCTTCAGACGACCGACCCCACCACCTCGCTCGCGATGCTCCGCGACGCCGCCGCTGACCATCAGGGCATCTGGCTCGGTTATACCGACGCCGAGGGCCAGGTGCGCCGGATGCTGTTCTACGCCGACCGCGTGGAGGGTGGCCGTGTCCACGGCACCGCCGACGGCGCGACCCGCACGCTCTCCATCCACCGGATCACCGGCGCCTCCCGGGTCTGAGCCTCAGCTCCCGGCGAGCGCCCGGACCACGCGCGACGGGGACGGCCGGCCGAGCTGGGTCGCCATCCACACACTGGTCTCGACCAGCGCCTCGAGGTCGACTCCGGTGTGGACCCCTGCGCCCTCCAGGGCCCACACGAGATCCTCGGTGGCGAGGTTGCCCGTCGCGCTCTCGGCATAGGGGCACCCTCCGAGACCGCCGGTCGACGCATCGACGACCCGCACCCCGTGGCGCAGCGCCTCCATGGTGTTCGCCAACGCCTGACCATAGGTGTCGTGGAAGTGGACGCCGACCTGGTCCACACCGATCCCCCTGTCCCCCAACGCCTCCAGAAGAGCTGCGACGTGCCCGGTCGTCGCCACCCCGATGGTGTCGCCGAGCGACAGCTGGTCACAGCCGAGACCCATGAGCCGGGTGCAGACGTCGACCACCTGCGCCACGGGCACCGGACCCTCCCACGGGTCTCCGAAGCACATCGAGACGTATGCGCGGACCCACAGCCCCGCGCCCTTCGCCCTGTCCACGACCGGGGCGAACATGGCCAGCGACTCCGACACCGAGCGGTTCAGGTTGCGCTGGGCGAAGCTCTCGGTGGCGCTGCCGAACACGGCGACCGCCCCCACCCCGCACTCCAGGGCGCGGTCGAGACCGCGGTCGTTGGGCACGAGCACCGGCCGGCGCGGCCCGCGGCCCACGTCGCCGAGCAGCTCCAGGACCTCGCGCGCGTCCGCGAGCTGGGGCACCCAGGCCGGGGGGACGAACGACGTGGTCTCGATCGTGTCGAGCCCCGCCGCGACCAGCCGCCGCACGAACTCGGCCTTGAACTCGGCCGGAACCACCGTCTTCTCGTTCTGCAGCCCGTCCCGCGGTCCGACCTCATAGATCGTCACGGCGGGCGGCAGGCCGCTCGCCGCCTCGCGTTGTGGTGCTCGCATCGTCACCGGACCATCGTCTCACCGCGCCGGCCGCAGCCAATCCTCCGCCGAGAGCTCGCCGCATCGGGCCGGACGCTGGCGCGCGGGAACAGCGGCTGTCGGCGTCGGGTTAGATGGTGGGTCAGTCGGAGCGTCCCGCCGGCGACCACGACCTACAGGAGTGAGCACGATGAGCGACTCGTCCAGCGGGAGCAACGGCCCGGAGTACAACGACCCCACCGCACCGACCTGGTCGCCGCCGGAGTCCTTGTCCTCCGAGCCCCCCGCCACTCCCCCCGCACCGGAGCCGGCCACGCCTGCTCCGGCACCTCCGCCCGCCCCCGGCGCCGCTCCGACACCCCCGCCGCCGTCCCCCGGCCAGGACGGCGCTGGCGGGTCCACGGGTCCGGCGGCGCCGCAGGGACCGTCGTTGGTCAAGGGCCCCGGCCCCGGTGGGCCCGGGCCGCACGCGCAGAGTCCCTATGGTCAGTCGCCACCGCCACCTCCTGGTGCCGGTCAGCCGCCCCCAGCGCCGTCGCCCTACGGGCAGCCCGCCCCCGGCCAGCCGGGGTACGGCCAACCGGCCTACGGCCAACCCGCATCGGGTCAGCCGGGGTACGGCCAGGCCGGATACGGACAGCAGGGATACGGCCAGCCGGGATACGGACAGCCGGGATACGGACAGCCCGGTCACCAGGGCCCGGCCTTCCGGTCGCCGTCCGCGCCGACCAACGTGTCGGCGATCGTGCTGACGGTGATCTCCGCGCTGTCGGTGCTGAGCTGTGTGTTCTTCCTCAGCATCGGTGGCCTGGTCTTCGGGATCATGGCGCTGACCCGCAACGCCGCCGACCCCGAGGCCTCGCGCAGGCTGACGCGCAACGGGTGGATCGCCTACGCCATCGGGATCGTCGTCACGCTGGTGGCCTTCGGCGGACTCGTGGCGATCGGTGTCGCCTCTGATTCGAGCAGCACCTTCTGATGCCGTCATCTTCCTCGACCGCGCGATGACCGACGGGCCACTGATCGTCCAGAGCGACAAGACGCTGCTGCTGGAGGTCGACCACCCGCGTTCGGAGGAGGCGCGACGAGCCATCGCTCCCTTCGCCGAGCTCGAGCGCGCTCCGGAGCACATCCACACCTACCGCGTCACCCCGCTGGGGCTGTGGAACGCCCGCGCGGCGGGGCACGACGCGGAGGCCGTCGTCCACGCGCTCGTGGAGTACAGCCGGTATGCCGTTCCGCACGCCCTGCTGGTCGACGTCGCGGAGACGATGGACCGCTACGGCCGCCTGACCCTGGAGAAGGATGACGAGCACGGCCTCCTGCTCCGCACCACCGACCGACCGGTCCTGGAGGAGGTGCTGCGCCACAAGAAGATCGCACCGCTGATCGGAGCACGGCTCGACGACCTGACCGTCGTGGTCCACCCCTCCGAGCGCGGCCACCTCAAGCAGGAGCTGCTCAAGGTCGGCTGGCCGGCCGAGGATCTCGCGGGGTACGTCGACGGCGAGGCCCACCCGATCGAGCTGGCGACCGGCGACTGGTCCCTGCGCCCCTACCAGCAGCAGGCCGTCGACGGGTTCTGGCACGGTGGCTCCGGTGTCGTCGTGCTTCCGTGTGGGGCCGGCAAGACCCTGGTCGGCGCGGGTGCCATGGCCGAGGCCAAGGCGACGACGCTGATCCTGGTCACCAACACCGTCGCGGCGCGCCAGTGGCGCGACGAGCTCATCGCTCGCACCTCGCTGACCGAGGACGAGATCGGTGAGTACTCCGGTGCCCGCAAGGAGGTCCGTCCGGTCACCATCGCGACCTACCAGGTGCTGACCACCCGCCGGAAGGGCGTCTACACCCACCTCGACCTGCTCGACGCCCGCGACTGGGGTCTCATCGTCTATGACGAGGTGCACCTGCTCCCCGCGCCGATCTTCCGGATGACCGCCGACCTCCAGGCGCGGCGACGCCTGGGCCTGACCGCCACCCTGGTGCGCGAGGACGGGCGCGAGGCCGATGTCTTCTCGCTCATCGGGCCCAAGCGCTACGACGCGCCGTGGAAGGACATCGAGGCGCAGGGATACATCGCGCCCGCCGACTGTGTCGAGGTGCGGGTGACCCTGCCCGAGGGTCAACGGCTCGCCTACGCCGTCGCTGAACCCGAGGACCGTTATCGCCTGGCCTCCTGCAGCGACGCCAAGCTCCCCGTGCTGGACGCACTGGTCGAGCGCCACCGCGGCGAGCCGACGCTGGTGATCGGGCAGTACCTCGACCAGCTCCAGGAGATCACCGAGCGCCTCGACGCCGAGGTCATCACGGGCGAGACACCGGTGGCCCAGCGGCAGAAGCTGTTCAAGGCCTTCCGGGACGGCGAGCTCGACCTCCTGGTCGTCTCCAAGGTTGCGAACTTCTCGATCGACCTCCCCGAGGCCAGCGTCGCGATCCAGGTGTCGGGAACCTTCGGCTCACGTCAGGAGGAGGCGCAGCGCCTCGGCCGGGTCCTGCGTCCCAAGGCCGACGGTCGCACGGCCCACTTCTACTCGGTGGTCGCGCGCGACACGGTCGACGCCGACTTCGCCGCCCACCGCCAGCGCTTCCTCGCCGAGCAGGGCTATGCCTATCGGATCGTCGATGCCGATGACCTCGCCTCGCTCTGAGGACAGCACGCCGCACCGTCGCGGTCACGACGAGCGGCAGCTGGGCCAGCAGCCTCCCGGCTCGGCGATGGACGACGCTGCGCTGGACGGCGCTCCTCTGGACGACGCTGCGCTGGACGGGTTCGCACCGTTCGTGGCCGCCCAGGAGTTCAGCGGGGTCGTCGCCGTGCAGCACGCTGGTCAGCGGGTCTTCGCCCAGGCCTACGGCTTCGCCACCCCGCGGTGGCGAGTGGCCAACCAGGTCGATACGCGCTTCGACACAGCCTCGATCACCAAGCTGTTCACGACGGTCGCCGTCCTCCAGCAGGTGGGGAGGGGCCGGCTCGACCTCGACGCGTCGATCGCCGACTACGTCGACCTGCACGACAGCACGATCTCGCCCGGGGTCACCCTCCGCCACCTGCTGACCCACACCAGCGGCATCGCCGACGACGCCGACGAGACCGCTGGAGAGAGCTATGCCGATCTCTTCCGTGACCGCCCCTGCTACTCGGTGACCGAGACCGTCGACTTCCTGCCGCAGTTCGCCCATAAGCCAGCGCGCGCCGAGCCAGGCACCGTCGCCCGGTACTGCAACGTCGGGTTCGTCCTGGCCGGTCTGGCGCTGGAGCGGGTGACGGGAGAGTCCTACCGTTCCTACGTCCGACGTGAGGTGTTCGACCGCGCGGGCATGAGCCAGTCCGGGTTCTTCGACCGCAGGGACCCGGAACCCCATGTCGCCGAGGGCTGGGATCGCACCGACGATGGTGGCTGGGTGTCCAACGTGTTCAGCTATCCGCCGATCGGTTCGCCCGACGGCGGGGCCCACAGCAACGCCGCCGACCTGCTGCACTTCCTGGACGTGGTGCGCGGCGGCGGGCTGCTGCCGCCCGACCTCACCACCCTCTTCCTGCAGCCGCAGGTCCAGTACGAAGGGGCGCACTGGTACGGGTTCGGGCTGGAGCACCGAGGCAGCACGATGTTCAAGGAGGGCAGCAATGCCGGCGTCAGCGCGATCCTGACCCGATACGACGACGCTGACGTCGATGCGGTGGTGCTGTCCAATGTCGCCGCTGACGCCTGGCCGGTGCTGGGTGAGCTCAACCGGCGCTTCGAGCGCGGCTGAGCGACCCACCTGCTGAAGGCAGGGTCGAGGAGACGGGTCAGGGACCCGACCCGAACCGGTTCGGGCGTTCCTGGTACATCCCCGGCTCGGGGTCGCCGAACCCGAACCGTGCGTACAGGCCGTGCGCATCGCGGGTGTGCAGCATCCAGCGCATCCGCGCCCCGGGTCCGTCCTCCACCATCGCCTTCACGATGAGCTGGGCCACCCCACGACCGCGATGGTCGGCGACCACGAACACGTCGCCGAGGTAGGCCGATGCGAACCCGTCCGAGAACGCCCGAGCGAACCCCACCATCTCGCCGCTGCCCACGCAGTAGGCCCCGACCTGGCGCCAGGCCGCGTCGAGCTGCCCCTCGACCGTGGCCCGGTCACGCCAACGGCCCCAGTAGGCCTCGGTGGACACGAACTCCCAGACGACGTCCCGGTCGACCCGCCCGGGGTCGTCACTCACCTCGTAGGCGCCCGCCTGCTCTGTCACCACTCACCTCACGCCCACCACGCCCCGCATACTTGTCCGACCATGAGCAAGCCTGCCAGAGACCGGATCCGCATCCCCGCGGCCGAGCTGAGCTACCGGTTCAGCCGCTCGTCGGGGCCGGGAGGTCAGGGCGTGAACACCACCGACTCCCGGGTCGAGGTGCTGTGGACCCTAGCCGCCTCGAGCGCCCTCACCGAGGCGCAGAAGTCGCTGGCCGCATCGCGGCTGTCGAGTCGCATGGTCGACGGCGTGGTGTCGGTGGTCTCCAGCGAGTACCGCAGCCAGCACCGCAACCGCGAGTCCGCGACCGCCCGCCTGGAGGACCTGCTCACCCACGCCGTGACGCCGACCCGTTCCCGGCGGGCCACCCGGCCGACCCGAGCCTCCCGAGAGCGACGACTCGACGGCAAGCGGCGCCGCAGCGAGATCAAGCGCGACCGGCGGGGTGGCGGCGGCTCGGACTAGGTAGCCGGGAGCCCCAGAGCGCGCGCCGCGTCCGACGCACGCGACCGCCCGGCGTGCGAGGATCCAAAGGCATCTCCGTTGCGGCCGGCCCGCTCGGCACCGTGGCGTTTCCACGCCGACGATCGGACGAACCCATGAGCCACCCCAGCCCTGCCGACACCGGGATTGCGGAACACCGGTCCGCCTCGCTGCAGAAGTGGAACCTCGGTCTCACCGTGCTGCACGCCGCCCAGGCGGTGGCCGTCCTCGTCCTCGCCAGCGACTTCGCGATCACCGTGACGTCCTCGTTCCCGACCGGACCCCCTGGCTCGACGCCGCCGACGCCCTCGGCCCTGTTCGACGTGCCGGTCGGGGTTGCCATCGCAGTGTTCCTGGCCCTGGCGGGGCTGGACCACCTGCTCACCGCCACCGTGCTCCGTGGCGCCTACGACCGACAGCTCGGGCGCCAGGCCAACCCGTTCCGGTGGATCGAGTACTCCCTCAGCGCGACGATCATGGTCCTGCTCATCGGTTTCTACAACGGGATCACCGAGATCACGGCCGTCATCGCGGTGATCGGCGCCAACGTGGCGATGATCCTGTTCGGCTGGCTCCAGGAGGTGGCCAACCCGCCGGGGCGCACCGCGACCACCCTGGTCCCGTTCTGGTTCGGCTGTGTCGCCGGTGCCGCGCCCTGGGTGGCCATCGTGGTGAACCTGGTCGGCGCCAGCCGCGGCGACGGGCCGGGGGTGCCGGGGTTCGTGTTCGGGATCATCGTGTCGCTGTTCGTGTTCTTCATGAGCTTCGCGGTCAACCAGTGGCTGCAGTACCGCGGGATCGGTCCCTGGTCGGACTACCTGTTCGGCGAGAAGGCCTATCTCGTGCTCTCCCTCGTGGCGAAGTCGCTGCTGGCCTGGCAGATCTTCGGTGGGTCGCTCGCCACCTAGCCCACCGGACCGGCAGCCCAGCACCGAAGTCGTTCAGACCGCATACAGGAAACTCTCAGCAAACCTGAGCAGACTGGACGCGTGACTGCTGCCCCCGAGGCCCGCCTCCTCGTCGTCGAGGACGAACCCAACATCCGAGAGCTGCTCGCGACCTCCCTGCGGTTCGCCGGGTTCGAGGTCCATGTGGCCGCCAACGGGGCCACCGCCCTCGACATCTCCAGCCGCCACGAGGTCGACCTCGTCGTGCTCGACGTGATGCTCCCCGACATGGACGGCTTCACCGTCACCCGCCGGCTGCGCGAGACCGGTCGGCACCTGCCGATCGTGTTCGTCACCGCACGCGACAGCCTGGACGACAAGATCAAGGGCCTCACGGTCGGCGGCGACGACTACGTCACCAAGCCGTTCAGCCTCGAGGAGGTCGTCGCGCGCATCCGCGCCGTGCTGCGGCGCACCCGCGGCGGGCAGGACGAGGAGAGCTCGGCCCTGGTCTTCCACGACCTCGAGCTGGACGAGGACTCCCATGAGGTCCGTCGGGACGGTCGCTCCATCGAGGTGTCGCCCACCGAGTTCAAGCTCCTGCGCTACCTCATGCTCAACCCCAACCGGGTGCTGTCCAAGGCGCAGATCCTCGACCATGTCTGGGACTACGACTTCCGCGGTGAGTCCGGCATCGTCGAGTCCTACATCTCCTACCTCCGCCGCAAGATCGACATCGCCGAGCTGCCCCCGTTGATCCACACCAAGCGCGGCGTCGGGTACGTCCTGCGGCTGCCGCCTGAGGCAGGCTGAGGGGGTGAGCACCGACCTGGGTGCCGCCACCAGCACCGCGGCCCCGACCGCGCCACCGCCGGCGAGGCGGTCCCGGCTCAAGCGTGCCTCGGCCACCGTCACCCACGGGCTCGAGACCCTCCCCCTCCGGGTTCGACTGGTCGCGGTGGTGGTGATCCTGCTGCTGCTCGCCCTGACCGTCACCGCTGGCGCGACGGCCTACCTCATGCGCCGCGACCTGACCGCCCGCACGGACGCGGACCTGCGGACAGCAGCCAAGGGCCTGGCCGAGGACGCCGCCGACCTGATCCGGACCGATCGTGAGAGCGGACTCCCCACCGGGTACGCCGTGGTGTTCCAGACCCTCCTGGGGGCCGAGCAGGCCATCTACCCGACCAGCGAGTCGCTCCGTCCCGACATCCCGGACCTGAGCCCGAACGACGGACGGGTGACCTCGCACCAGCCGTTCACGATCGGCTCGACCGCCGGGACCCTGCGGTGGCGCGCGATCTCGGGGCAGGTGCTCAACCGCAACGGGCAGGTGATCGGCACCTACGTCGTAGCCGTCTCCCAGGGACCGGCCGCGCGGACGGTGTCCAGGCTGATCCTGACCGAGCTGCTGATCGGGCTCGGGGCGGTCCTGCTGTGCGCGCTCGCCGGCTGGTTCGGCGTGCGCCGGGCGTTCCGGCCGCTCACCCGGATCGAGGACACCGCCGCGGCCATCGCCCGAGGCGACCTGTCCCGCCGGATCCCGACCCGGGCCGCCAAGGACGAGGTGACCTCGCTCTCCCGCTCGCTCAACGTCATGCTCGCCCAGATCGAGCGGTCCTTCGCCGTGCGCGAGGCCTCCGAGGAGCGCATGCGCCAGTTCGTGGCCGACGCGTCCCATGAGCTACGTACGCCGCTGGCCGCCGTCCGCGGGTACGCCGAGCTCTATCGCCAGGGTGCGGTCCGGGAGCCGGAGGACGTGGCCGGCGCGATGGGTCGCATCGAGTCCGAGGCGACCCGGATGGGTGGGCTCGTCGAGGACCTCCTGATGCTCGCCCGCCTCGACACCCAGCGCCCGCTCGACGAGGCGACGGTCGACCTGACGGTGCTCGCGAGCGACGCCGTCCAGGACGCCCAGGCGATCGACTCCTCCAGACCCGTCCGTCTCGTCGGGCTCGGCGGAAACCCGTTGCAGCCCACTGAGATCCAGGGTGACGACGCCAAGCTGCGGCAGGTTCTCGCCAACCTCGTCGGCAATGCGGTGAGCCACACCCCTGCTGGCACCCCGATGGAGGTCGCGGTGGGCCACACACCGGACGGCGGCCACGCCGTCGTCGAGATCCGCGACCACGGTCCGGGCGTGAACCCCGAACAGGCCCAGCGGGTCTTCGAACGGTTCTTCCGTGCCGACCCCTCCCGCACCCGAGCCACCGGCAGGGGTGGCGGCAACGGTCTGGGGCTGGCCATCGTCGCTGCGATCGTGGGCCAGCACCGCGGCAAGGTCGGTGTGGCGCAGACCCCCGGTGGCGGTGCCACCTTCGTGGTGGAGCTGCCCACAGGTAACTCTCAGGGTACGTCCAGTCTCGTTTGACGTTCCTGTTGTTGACTGCTGAGCAGTGGCCGGGGCATCCGGTCAGAGCGCCAGACAGTCCAGCACGACAGGGAGTACCGAGATGACCCAGACCCACTACCCCAGCGGCACCGGCCACGACGGTGACGACGACGCACCCCCGGCTCCGGTCTGGTTCGGCGAGGACACCACTGCCCTGACCGGCTCGTACTTCGGTGGCGGACAGACCACCCCCAGTGACGACGCCGCGTCGGCCGCCACCGCCCCGGGCTCGCAGACCCCCGCCTACGGCGGTTCCTTCGGGCCGTACGTCGGCACCCCGGCGAACCCGGCGCCCGGCCCCACCCCCGGACAACCGGCTGGGCCGTTCCCTCCCGCTCCCACGCGGGATGGAGCAGAGCCTGCCCAGCCGGGCCATCGACGCCGCTGGTGGGAGCTCTCCGCCGTGGCGGTGCTTGCTGCCGTTCTCGCGAGCGGCGGCACCTATGCCGCGACCCAGCTGGGATCGGAGCAGTCGCAGGCCTCCTCCACCGCGAACACCTCGACCAGCCTGGGTCGCGGCACGGACGCCGCGCCTGTCGTCCAGGCCGATGCGATCAACCCGAACTGGACGGCGACGGCGGCGGCGGTCAGCCCCAGCGTCGTCGCCATCACCGTGACCTCCCAGTCCGGCGAGGGCCAGGGCTCCGGCGTCATCATCGACGCCCAGGGCCATGTCCTGACCAACAACCACGTGGCAACCGGCGCCGGCACCGGCGCGGAGATCACGGTGACCCTCAACGACGGCCGGTCCTACCAGGCCACCGTCGCCGGGACCGACCCGTCCACCGACCTCGCGGTGCTCACCCTGACCGACCCGCCGAGCGACCTCACCCCGATCGCCATCGGCGACTCCGAGGCGCTCAAGGTCGGCGACCCGGTGATGGCTGTCGGCAACCCCCTCGGGCTCTCCGGCACCGTGACCACCGGCATCGTCAGCGCACTCAACCGCCCGGTGACCACCCAGGCCGAGGAGCAGCAGTCCCAGGACCAGCAGCAGACCGACCCGTTCGGCGGGCCGGCCCAGCAGACACCGCAGACCCAGTCCTCGGACGGCACCGTGGTCACCAACGCGATCCAGACCAGCGCGGCGATCAACCCGGGCAACAGCGGCGGCGCGCTGGTGAACGCGAGCGGCCAGCTCGTCGGCATCAACTCCTCGATCGCCACGCTCGGCAGCGGCTCCACGAGCAGCCAGAGCGGGAGCATCGGCATCGGGTTCGCCATCCCCGGGAACGAGGCGAAGTCGATCGCGGCGCAGCTGATCGACACCGGCACCGCCAAGCACGCCTTCCTCGGAGTCTCCAGCCAGGACGGCACCGCGCAGGACGGCACCGCGCAGCGGGCCGGCGCGACGATCGTCGCGGTCACCGCGAACACCCCGGCCGCCGCAGCCGGCCTGAAGAAGGGTGACACCGTGATCTCCATCGACGACGAGCCGGTCGACTCGTCCACCTCGCTGGTGGCCCACGTCCGCGAGCGCGCCGTCGGCGACAAGGTGACCCTGACCGTCCTGCGCGACGGTCAGCAGGTCGACCTCGACGCCACCCTGACCGCGAAGGCGGCCAGCTGACCCCCTGACCGCTTCCTGGCCGGTCCCCCAAGGCGTCAGGAAGCCTTCCGAGGCCGCTGGCCCCGCCCCTGTCCCCTCAGAGGGTGGCCAGCGGCCTCCTCGCGTCGACGGCACCGGCTACGGGAATCCGCAGCCGGCGCCGTCCGTTGGGCCCGACATCATGCCGACCGCCGAACCCGCGCGCTGTTCGAGGCGTCACGGGACTCCAACGCGGACGACGAGCACGACCCCGAGGGCCAGACCATCGCCTACGAGCGGTCGCAGCACACCGTCCTCGTCGGTCAGGCGCGCCGCCACCTCCGCGACATCGACGCCGCCCTCGGGCGGGTGGCCGACGGCCGGTACGGCTGGTGCGAGGTCTGCGACGACCCCATCCCGGTGGGCCGGCTGGACGCCCTGCCCACGGCGCGCACCTGCGTGGAGAACCTGCTGTCCTGAACGCGGCACCTGCGATGCCGAACTCGGCGGATTGCAGAATTGCTCAGTGTGATCGCCGCGGTGACGCTGCTCGGCAACAACGTCCGGGGCCTCATCAACTCCGCGGCCACCCAGGCCGAATCGGCCGGGTTCGCCACGCTGTGCGCGTTTTCCTGGCTCAGCGTGTCGAGATCTCCAGGTGATGATGCGTTGACTGTGGGCCCGGCTCGACGCTGTGCGCACCTCCACTACGCCGGCGCCGTGGTCCACTGACGCCGCGCTCCGGTGGACCGCACCGCGCTCTTTGTGCTCGCCCTCGGGTGCCGTGACGCAGAGCGGGTGCGGTTCGCTAGCGCGCCGCTGGTACCTCGTCGGGTACAACCTCGCCCGCCACGACTGGCGCACCTTGCGGATCGACCCCATCCCCGCGGCCGTGGGGGCCGGGGTGCCCATCTCACCCCGCATCCACCGTTCTAGGACGTCGTCGTCTGGGTCCACGCCAAGGTCCACGGAGGCACCCCCGGCGGCCGGCACCAGGTCGAGGTGCTCGTCGGTGCGCCGGCCGCGGCCGTGGTCGCGCGAGCGACGCAGTGCCCTGACGCTCAGGACGGCGGCGACCGGTGACCGTCCACGTCGGGCACGATCTCGAGGTCCGGCTCGAGGTCGGACCGCTCGCGGGCGATCAGCCGCAACGCCTTCTTCCGCGCCTCGACGAGGTCCCCGGCCCGCAGCCGCCCGACCCCGTCAATGGTGACTTCCCAGCCGTCACCATCCAATCTGGCCACGGCTTTGTAGTGACCCATCGTGACCGGCTCCTGTCTCAACACGGCTGTTCCCTGCGGAGAGTAGGGCATGAAGATGAACGATTAAGCAGCCGCCGGGCACGACCCACCACGGCCGGCTTGCGAAGCCCGCCGCGGTCGAGTGAGGAGCGCCCCCACCCCGAGGGGTGAGGGCGCTCGTGCCGTGTCCGGTGGTGGTGGACAGGCCTGGGGACGGGTCGGCCGGTTCACTCGGGCGCGGGGTTGCTGCCACCAGCTAGGAGAGGACCTTGCGGCAGAAGCCGGCGTCGGGGGCGTCCCCGGCGAGGTTGGTCAGCGGGAGGAACCCGTAGGTCTTCAGGTCGGCCGCGAAGGCGTTGGAACAAAGCTTGCTTCGGCCGGACCCGTCGAACCCGATGAAGCGCAGCGAGGCGGAGTACTGCGGGGCGCGGTTGTCCAGGTCGTGGAAGATGTACCGCGCACCGGGGTAGGTCGAGGTCTCGTTGTAGGCCTTCGGGTTAGGGATGAACTTCGCCAAGCTCTTCTTGACCGGGTTGACGGCAGCCGAGCCGATCTTGACCGAGCCGATGGTGATGCTGGCGCGGGCGTCCGGGACCTTGTTGCCCGACTGGGCGATCCACGAGCCGGCGGAGAACGGCACGATCGCGGTGGTCCGCTCGGCGGATGGGATGGCCGAGCCGTCGTTCTCTGCCACCTGCGTCACGGTGCAGGTGGTGGACAGACGCGGGTCGACACCGTTGAGGAAGTTCGACACGAAGAATGAGCCGGTGCCGGAGCCTGCCTGGGGGAAGAACCGCGTGATGACTCCGCTGCCGGCAGCCGGGATCTGGCTCCAGTTCGTGATCGAGCAGTTGTAGATGCCCTGGATCTGAGCCACCGTCAGCTTGATCGCCTGGGTGCGGAAGGTGCCGTACCCAACCGCGTCGCGCGCGTAGGCGTAGCACTCGAGGTTCGGGCGGGTGGAGTTGCACTGCAGCGAGGAGGCGCGGCCCACGTCGACCGAGGCGTCGGTCGGATTGGAGGTCTGCCGGGTCGCACCTGCGCCGGAGCCCGTGGGGGCGCTCTCCTTGCCGTTGCCGCCGCTCAGGCAGGACGAGCCGGCCGGCGCGGTGGAGGGCGAGATGAACCAGGTGCAGGCAGGGCTGAACGCGTCGGCGGGGGCGACCTTGGTGGTCTCGCCGGGAACGGCGAAAGCGTGGATGTTCACGCAGGTGTCCTTGGCGCCCGACTTCGGGTTCGGGTTGTCCTTCTTGAGGTTGCTGTTTATCGCGTCGCACATCGCGTCGTCGAAGTACTGGGTGGTGTCGCTGCCGACGAAGGTCAGGGTGTCGGCAGTGGTGTTCGAGGGGGGGAGCGCGAACGCGGCGGTGGCGACGCCCACCGTCGCGACGGCGATGCCCAGGGTCGCGGCTGCTGCGACCCGGAATTGTGCTGAGTTCATGGTTGACCCTTCACGTTCGAGACGGCGACCCGTTGTCGCCGGGGCAATCCCCTCAGTGGGGAGTGAACGCAGTGGGTACAGATCGGTGAACGCGCGACGGCCGCCGGAGACGTTTCGCTCACGAACGGACATTGCGAACTGTCTTGACCTGCAATGTCACTGATGCGTCGGGCACGACAGTCCGGAACCGCTTGATGCTGGCCATGCACTCGACCCGTCGGCCGTACAGGGACTCCGACCTGGCGACCTGGACGCCGGCCGACTGGAGCAGCCAGGACCACGCCCGACCGCCGTCGCTGCTGATGTCGTAGGTCCCCTCCAACGCGACGCTGGAGACCAGCCGCGCCGCGTCCTCGGCCAGGGCCAGCGAGGCGAACACCGTGGCCGACCGCCCGAAGCACCAGTTGTTGCCACCCAGCAGCCGCCAGAAGGTCGTGTCGCCACCGTTGTACAGCTGGAACCGCGCCCGCGCCACGCGCAGGACGGGCGGGTCGTCCGCGACGGGGGCGACGACGCCGCCCACCGCCTCGAGGCCCCCCGGGCCGAGCACGCTCGGCGCCTAGAACCAGCCGGGGAGCAGACGGCTCCCCGTCAGGGTGAGGAACATCGTGAGCGCGGTGAGGGCAGGGGTGCTGACGAGGTACGCCGCCGGCGGGGACCAGCGCCGGTACAGGACGGCGGCGGTCACCATGCCGAGCGCGAGCCCGAGCAGCTCGAGCAGCAGCAGCGGCCACGCGGAGGAGTCGCCGTGGCGGCCGTCCTGCTCCGGGGTGTACCCGTTCTGCGGGGTCGGCACGAACGCGGCGCCCCTGAGCTCCGCGCGGACCACGACACCCGTCGAGGAGTTGAGCGGCGACCAGCTGGCCGAGGTCAACAGGGTCAGGGTGTCGGCCTGGGTCGGCTCGTAGTCCGCGTCGGTGACGGCGCGACCCTCGACCGACGTCACGACATAGGTCGAGGCACCCTGGGTGGTCTGGACCAGCACCTGGTCCCCGACGCGCATCCGGTCGACGTCCCCGAACGGTCCGCCGAACGCGACGCTGCGGGCCACCACGACGCTGTTGCCGGGCTGACCGGGGGCGGCCGTCCCCGGCACGTGTCCCGCACCGCCCCGCAGCGCCTGACCGCTGGCCCCCTCGGCCACGGCCTGCTGGAGCGCGAGCCGCGGGATCTGAACGAGGGCCACGGCGGACCCGACGGGCGGGGCCCGCGTGGGCGCCACAGCACCCTCGAGGCTGTTGTTCGCGGCTCCGTAGGCCTGTCCGACCGCGAGCCGCAGGTCCTGGGTGCGGGTGACCTGGCTGCGGGTCTCGAAGAGCGGCCCGACGAGGTAGCAAACCGCGACGGCGGAGACGAGGACGACGACCAGCCAGAACACGCCCACTCCCCCGGCGCGGCGCAGGTTGTCGCTCGAAAGCAGCGACGGGATGTCGAGCAGCACTTGGCGACGGGGACGCGGAGCGCCAGGGCCGCTGCCGCGCGCGACCGTGGTCCCGGTGACGACGACCGACGAGCTCGTCCCACCGGGGTGTTTCACTCCCAACGGGCTGGGGGGCAGCGTGATCCGGATGACCTGGCCCTCGTGCACGTCGGTGCTCACCGTCGGGCTCCGAACCCGCGGCGCAGCCGGCTGAGCGAGACACCGGACCCGGCGCCCAGCCCGGCGGCCGCCATCAGCACACCGAGGAGGAGCAGCCCCACGACGACCGAGGTGCTCGAGCTACCGGCCGCGCCCTGGAACGGCGCCGCCGCGAGGTTCGCGACCGGCTGAGCACTGGAGAGTGGACCGCTCCGTCCCGTGCCGCCGTCGGCCACGACGGTCGGGTCCGATCCGGCACCGCCGGTTCCGGCGCTGGAACCGCCGCCGAACCCGCCGCCGGAGTTGCCAGTGCCCGACCCCGAGCCGCTGCTGGGGCTTCCCGTCGAGCCTGCGCTCGTCGACGGGCTCGCGCTGGGTTTCGGTGCGGGTGCCGGCTTCGGCGCGCACGCACCCGCGGGCGTCCCGCTGCCGAGCGAGGCGATGGCCTTGGTGGCGGCGTCGACGAGCGACGTGGTGAGCGGGGCGAAGCCGTCCGGCAGGACGGCCTGCCCGTCACCCACGGCATAGGTGAGGAAGTCCTTCAACACCTTCTGCTGGCCCCGCGCCGCGCAGGCGTCGTCCAGCAACGGCGCCTTCGGCACGACGGCATACTCGACGAAGGTCATCGGGTACGCGTCGGCGTCGTCCGCCCCGAAGATCCCGTCCGCATCGAGGCTGCCCGCCGCAGCGGCCTGCTGGGAAGCGGTGGTCGGCGCGACGTACCCGCCCGCGTTGGCCAGCCGGACCGCGGTCGTCGACACCGACGCCGCCGTCCCACCGTCCATGACCGCGAAGCGCACGCAGCCCTTCGTGAGTGCCCGCTGGTAGGCGGGGATCGACGTCGAGCTGACGTTCAGCGGGCAGGTGTTGGCCCAGGCACCGCTGGTGATGTCCTTGCTGGCCTTCGCGCTGTACAACCCACCGACCGAGGACGTCTGCGACGTCAACACGGTCCCGGTGGCCACGGTGGAGCGGTCGACCAGCGGGTCGAAGCCCGAGATGCGGCCGACCGCGTCGCCGGAGCGACCGAGGTCGTCGTTCACCGCGTTCGCCGGGAAGGACCAGTCCGCGGCGGCTGAGTCGGCCAGGAAGGACGAGAGCGCGACCGCGGTGGAGTCGGTACCGACCGAGTACGTCACCGTGGGCGCCACGACGAACGGCAACCCGATCATCGAGGGGTCGAGCCCGCCGAGCGACTCGCTGTTGCCGGGCCGCGACAGGATCGCCTCGGCCAGCGGGTTGTAGGCCGTCCCCTCGGCGGGCGTCGTCGGCAGGTCGGCCGGGATCGCGGTCGGGAAGTCGTGCAACACGATGCGCGCGAGGTCGGACGCGGTGAGGGCGAGCCCACCCGGGTCCACCCCGTTGTAGGCCAGTTGGCCCGTGCTCAGCGAGGGCGCGGTCAGCCCGCCGAGCTGGCCGACGGCCACGCTGTTGAGGGCGATCGGGATCGCGATCTGCGCGGCGGCCAACGGCTTTCGAGCCAGGGCGGGAGATCCGACGAAGGCGAGGTCGGTTGAGGCGCCGACGGCTGCGACCCCGGTGGGGTCGTCCTCGCCGGAGCCGGCCGGCACGTACGACACCGGGATCGGCGACGCGGCCGCGCCGCAGAAGGCACGGTTGAGGGTGGCGAGAGGCGTCTGCAGCCGCTCCGGGCCCACGGCACTGACGGTGCTGGTCGCGCTGAGCCCCTGGCAGCCGGTCGCGGCTCCCGCGTCGGCGGGCGGTGGGCTGATCTCCAGGCTGGTCAGGTCGGTCCAGGCCGTGATGCCGTCCTTGCGCTGCACGACGAACCCGATGGTGCAGGCGTTATCCTCGTCGCAGGTCAGTGACGGGTGCGGTTCCCGGTCGCCGTTGGCCAGGACTACCTGGTACCCGAGCGTACCGACGCTGGTGCCCGACCCGACGAAGTAGTCGATGTCGACGCTGCCGTCGGCACGGGGATAGGCCAGGAACGTCGAGGTCGACAGTCCGGGGGTGTTGAGCGAGGCCGGGTCCGTGTCGCCGCTGAGCCCGGTGGGGATCCGCGACGAACAGGCAAGTTGGCCGGCGAACGGTGACGGATCCATGTCGCTCCCCGGGAGGCCCGCAGGACAGGTGCCGAGTGCGTAGACGTACTCCCCGGCCTCGAGCCCGGTGAAGTGCAGGCGCACGACGTCACCCTGCTTGACCACCAGGTCCCCGGGGTCGACCGCGACCGAGATCCCCGATCCCTGGGGGTCGTCGAGGACGGTGGTGTCGCCGGTCTCCGCGAAGGCCGCCACAGGGCTCACCAGCAGCTGCCCCAGCAAAAGCGCACAGGTCGCCGCGATCAGGACAGACAGGACATTTCGTGACCGTGGTGTGATCTCACGGCGCTGGGAGGCAGGGTGAAGCGTGAGCCCCGGCATGATGTGTGCCCTCTCGAAACCACTTGTGACACACCACAGTCGGCGCATCGACGATCGCATCCTCCTGAATGGTGCGAGGTCGCCGAGGCCCCGGTCAATACCGTTCGCGCTTCGCCGCCGGTCGTTAGTGTCTGCGTCGTCGGGCGTTCACCAGAAGCGGGACCGCCGGACAGCGCCCACCCCAAGACTCTCGCCGTGGCCAGCTCTCCCGTCCCGACCCTGCGTAGACCCCCCGCGCGCCCGGTGGACCCGCTCTCACCGGTCGACCGCGTGTTCGCGCAGGTCACCCGGGGTGCCGGGTTAGCCGTGCTGGCCATCCTCCTGCTGATCGCGGTGTTCCTGGTCGACCAGGCCTACCCCGCGCTCAGGGCCAGTGGATGGTCCTTCCTCGCCACCGTCGAGTTCTCGACCGTCTCACGACCGCCGGTGCTCGGCGTCCTCGGTCTGCTCATCGGCACGATCACCGTCGCGACCATCGCCGTGAGCATCGCCATCCCGGTGAGCGTGCTCACGGCGCTGTTCATCACCGACATCGCCGGGGCGCGCATGCGCAGCCTGATGATGGCGTTGGTCGACCTGCTGGCCGCCCTGCCCAGCCTCCTGTACGGCCTGTGGGGATTCGCCTTCCTCTCGCCGAAGCTGCCTCCGCTCACAGGCTGGCTCTCCGACCACCTCGGCTTCATCCCGTTCCTGCGCGTCGACCAAGGCGCCCCGTTGATCTCGTCGTACTTCATCGCCGGGCTCGTGGTCTCCCTGATGACCCTGCCGATCATCACCTCGATCGTGCGCGAGGTGTTCTCGCAGGTGCCGCCGGGCGAGAAGGAGGCCGCACTCGCCCTCGGTTCGACGCGGTGGGGCATGCTCCGTGCGGTCGTGATCCCGTTCGGCCGCGGGGGAATCGTCGGCGGGTCGATGCTCGGCCTCGGTCGCGCCCTCGGCGAGACCATCGCCGTCTCCCTACTGCTCCCACAGGTGCCCTCGCAGGTGGTCCACATCTTCCAGTACGGCGGGTCGACCATCGCAGGCTTCATCGCCAACAACACCGGAGTCTCCGGCCTGTCGTTGTCGGGCCTGCTGGCCGCCGGCCTGGTCCTGTTCGCCTTCACCCTGGTGACCAACTTCATCGCCAGCATCATCATCAGCCGCAGCCGCTCCGGCGCCGGGGTCGACGCGTGAGCACCACGAGCGAGCCGCTCACGACCGGCGGCGGGGACGTCACGCTCGTCCTGGGGCAGGGCGCGTCCGGCGAGCTCACCGTGCAGGTCGTCGGGGCGGGCGCCGGCGGTGGTCCCGGCGGGCCAGCAGCTCCGGCGCGCCCGGGCGCGGACCCTCTCCGCCGGGTACGGCCGGTGCTCTGGACCCCGGGCGACGTCCTCCTGGTCCTGGCCTGTGCGGCGTCGGCCGCGCTCCTGACCGGTCTGCTGCTGCACGTCCTGGCGGCGTCGCCGGGCTGGGTAGCCGACCTCGTCGTCTGGTACGTCCTCGCGTTGGCCATGGTGTTCGTGCTGACCCGCGAGCAGCTCGGCCGTCAAGCCGCCCTCGACCGCGTCGCGACGCTCGTTATCGCCTCCGGCGCGCTGCTGCTGCTCGTCCCGCTGGTGAGTCTCCTGGTCTACGTGCTGGCCCGCGGCCTGCCCCACCTCTCGTGGACCTTCTTCACCCAGGACCTCGAGGGCGTGACCCCGCAGGAGCCGCCGAACCGCGGAGGCGGTCTGCACGCCATCGTCGGGACGCTGGAGCAGGCGGGGATCGCGCTGGTTCTGGTGCTGCCGCTAGGCCTGATGACCGCCGTCTTCCTCAACGAGACCCGCTCGAAGCTGCGCAGGCCGGTGCGGATCGTCATCGACGCAATGAGCGGCCTGCCGTCGATCGTCGCCGGACTGTTCATCTACTCCGCACTGATCATCAGCGGGCCGAAGGACAACGCGCTGTTCGGCTTCAGCGGCGTGATGGCCTCCCTCGCGCTGGCCCTGGTCATGCTGCCCACCGTCACCCGCACCGTCGAGGTCGTCCTCCGCCTCGTGCCCGACGGTCTGCGCGAGGCATCGCTGGCGCTCGGCGCCAGCCGGGCGCGCACCGTGTGGAGCGTGGTGCTCCCGACGGCCCGCAGCGGCGTGACGACGGCGACCGTGCTCGGTCTCGCGCGCATCGTCGGGGAGACTGCCCCGCTGTTGTTCACCGCCTTCGGTTCGACCCTGCTCAACCGCAACCCCATCGGGGGACCGCAGGAGAGCCTGCCCCTGTTCGTGTTCCGGTTGGTGAAGTCGCCCTCGGTCAACGAGAGCAACCGCGGGTACGTCGGTGCCGTGGTGCTGATCGGCGTGGTCCTCACGCTGTTCGTCATCGCCCGCACCCTCGGCCGTGCCGGTGTCCGCAGCCGCAGGTTCCGACTCCGCCGCCGCACCCGTCAGCACCGGCCCGTCGCACCCCAGGGCGCGCCGTCCCTCCCGCCGTACCCCGAGAGGCTCGCTATGACCGACGTCACCGACACGATGGAGATCATGCTCGCCGAGCCGGACCCGCGGCCGCGGGTCCAGCTGAAGGGTGGACCGCCGCCGGGCGCCGCGAGCCTCGAGGCGGTCGGTGTCAGCGCGTGGTTCGGCGACCGCCTCGTCCTGGAGTCGGTCAACCTCCTGATGCCCCGCAACCAGGTCACCGCGCTCATCGGTCCCTCCGGCTGCGGCAAGTCGACCTTCCTGCGGATCCTCAACCGGATGCACGAGCTGGTGCCGTCTGCCACCCTCGCCGGTCAGGTCCTGCTGGACGGCGACGACGTGTACGCCGCCGGCATGCGCGCGCAGCGTGTGCGCGCCCGGGTCGGAATGGTGTTCCAGAAGCCGAACCCGTTCCCGGCCATGAGCATCCGAGACAACGTGCTGTCGGGTCTCAAGCTCGGTGGGCTGTCGAGCACCGACGACGACGCGCTCGTCGAGCAGAGCCTGGAGCGCGCCGGCCTGTGGCGTGAGGTCCGCGACCGGCTCGACGCGCCGGGTGGCGCCCTCTCGGGCGGGCAGCAGCAGCGCCTCTGCATCGCCCGCTCGCTCGCGGTCAGCCCCAACGTGCTCCTCATGGACGAACCCTGCTCCGCGCTCGACCCCACCTCCACGCGCCGCATCGAAGAGACCATCGAGGAGCTGTCGAGCGACGTCACCGTGGTGATCGTGACCCACAACATGCAGCAGGCCCAACGGGTCTCGGACCACTGCGCCTTCTTCCTCGCGGCAGAGAACGAGCCCGGACGGATCATCGAGCACGGCCCGACCCACGAGATCTTCACCCACCCCGTCGATCAGCGGACGGCCGACTACGTCAACGGTCGCTTCGGCTGACCCGCCCGTCGACCAGCGCAACCACGCCTGGCCGAACCCGTTCCTAGGAGCCGCCATGAGCATCCCCACCCGTCGTCGCGCCATGCTGGGTGCCGTCATCACCTGTCTGCTGTTTGCGCTGCTGCCGGTCGCGACCGCCCTGCCCGCGGCAGCCGAGGCCCTCTCGCCGGTCTCGGGCTCGGGGTCGTCCTACGTCGGGATCGCCATGCGGCAGTGGGTCGCCCAGGGCCAGAGCCAGGGCTGGCGGGTCAACTACACGCCGGTCGGCTCGCCCACCGGCATGAACATGTACAACCAGGCGCAGGTCGACTTCGCCGCCACCGAGGCGGAGTTCGTCTCGCTCGCCCTCAACCCGAGCCGTGGGTACCAGTACGTGCCGGACGTCGCCGGGGCCACCGCGATCATGTACAACATCACCGAGACCTCCGGACGTAAGGTCGACTATCTGCACCTCGACCGCAAGACGGTCGCCCGGATCTTCATCGGCAAGATCACCCGCTGGTCCGACCCCGCGATCTCGGCGACCAACAAGGGAATCCGCTTCCCGGACCAGCCGATCCGGGTCGTCCTGCGCGGCAACGCCTCCGGGACCACCGCCCTGTTCTACGACTTCATTGCGCGCACCCTCGGCAGCGAGTTCACCGAGAGGTTCCAGGCGTACCAGTGCGGAGCCGCCGACGTCCGCCCCGTCCTCATCCAGTGCGTCAAGCCGGGTTTCATCGCCTCGACGGTGTCGTTCAACGGCTCCGACCAGATCGCCCAGTACGTCGCCGGCGACAACACCGGGCGCTGGTCGATCGGCTTCGACGAGTTCGGCTACGCCAAGGTCTACAAGGCGCCAACCGCATGGATCCAGAACGCCGCGGGCAAGTACGTCCTCCCTTACGCGCAGAACATCTCCGCCGCCCTCGAGAGCGCGAAGCTGCGGTCCGACCTGAGCCAGGACCTCGGGTCGGTGTACGCCAGCACCAACCCGCAGGCGTACCCGATCTCGGCGTACTCCTACCTGGTCACCCAGTGCGCCGCGAGCGGTGACCGACCGACCTGCAAGGGGTCGTACCCGAACGCGGGCCAGACCACCACGCTGGCCCGGTGGATGCGCTACATCGCGTGCGACGGCCAGGTGACGATGGCGGCACAGGGGTACTCGCCGCTGCCCGTGAACCTCAGCCAGGAGATGGCCAACTCGGTCGCCCGGCTCACCGGGGCCAATCCCGTGAGGTTGAGCGCCTCAAACTGCGCGAACCCCCGCTTCAAGGGTTCGCTGGGCGCGGGCGCGGTGAGCCCCTGCGACCCGTTCCAGTGCGGCTCCCAGGCCGGCTCGTCGACCGGCGGCGGCGGGGGGTCCGGCTCCGGATCCAGCCCGGGTAAGGGGTCGTCGGGCACGGCCGGTGGGTCGTCCGGCGCGTCGGCGACCGGCCGGGGCAGCCAGGGGACGACGGGCGGTGGGAGCACGACGAGTGCCACCGCCAGCGTTGGTTCGGGTGGTCAGGGCGCCACGGCCGGGGATGGTGGCGGGGCCGTCGTGGCCGTCGGCGGGGGAAGCGAGGCGGCGACCTGGCGCGCAGCGGCGCCGACGCAGTTCAGTGGCGACGTGCCGGACGACCCGTTCGGGTGGCTGCCTGCCCTGTTGCTGATGATGGCGCTCGTCGTGCCCGCGCTCGTGGGGATCTCTACCCGGCGCAGAGCCCTGTGATGACGCCTGACCGACCACGACGCCGCGCAGGCGGTGGCGGCCCTCGCGGAGTACTGCACCGTCATCGGACGGCTGTGGACCACCGATGACCCCTTCGACGTGGACGGCACCCGCGTCCGCCTGATCAGCGCGTTCGGAAACCCAAAGCCGGTCCAGCACCCGCACCCCGATCGTCATCGCCGGGCGCTCGTCCGGGGGTGCAACCCGTTGTCGCCGAGCACGGCAGAGATCGGGCACGTCGTCCTGGCTCTCCCGTCGCCGTTCCCCGTCGACGTCGCCCGCCGGGTCGCCGACGAGCTGGGTCGCAGACGAGCCGGTCCGACCGACGCGGAACGGCCGACCACTGCCCCAACGACCAGCGAGTGACCGGCGAAACCGCATGGCATCCGGGCGGGGGCTGTGGGAGGCTGCTCGACTGTGCCTGAACCTGAGCCGGCCCGATCGCCCGAGGCAGAGCTGGAGGCGGAACGGAAGTTCCTGGCCCGGGCCCGCACCGAGCTCGCGCGCATGCGGGAGCAGACGCTCTCGCTCGAGGTGAACAGCGGTGACCGGATCGGCGCCGAGGCCCTGGCGTACGCGCTGGCCCGGCGCGCGGCCTCGCTGGTGGACGACCCGCGGTCCACGCTCTTCTTCGGCCGGATCGACCTCGCCGCCACCGGTGAGGATCGCGGCGGTCGTGGCGAGCAGTGGCACATCGGCCGCCGCCACGTCGCCGACTCCGCCGGCGACCCTCTCGTCATCGACTGGCGCGCCGAGATGTCGACCGCGTTCTACCGCGCCACCCGGACCGAGCCCCTGGGTGTCGAGCTGCGGCGGCGGTTCGGCATCGAGGCAGGGCAGCTCACCGCGTTCGAGGACGAGCACCTCACCGACCGCACGGAGCGAGACACGACGAGTCGCATCCTCGCCGAGGAGATCGAGCGACCCCGGGTCGGCCCGATGCGCGACATCGTCGCCACCATCCAGCCCGAGCAGGACGAGATCGTCCGAGCGGGCGCGTCGACCACCATCTGCGTGCAGGGCGCGCCGGGAACGGGCAAGACCGCGGTGGGCCTGCACCGCGCTGCGTGGCTGCTGTATGCCCACCGCGACCGGCTGGCGCGGTCCGGGGTCCTGGTCATCGGCCCGAACCGCGCGTTCCTCGACCACATCGGTGCCGTCCTGCCGGCACTCGGGGAAGTCAGGGTGGGCCACACCACCGTCGAGGAGCTGTTGGCGACAGTGCCCGTGCGCGGCACCGACGCCACCGCCACTGCCGTGCTCAAGGGCGACGCCCGGCTCTCGGAGGTGCTGAGGCGAGCCGTGTGGTCGCACGTGGGCGACCCCTCCGAGCCGCTGGTCGTGCCGCGGGGGGTCCGCAAGTGGCGCGTTCCGGCCCATGCGGTGAGCGAGCTGTTGGACGAGCTGCGTTCCCGCGGGGTGCGGTACGAGGCCGCGCGCCAGATGCTTCCGCAGCGGCTCGCCCACGCAGTCCTCCTGCAGATGGAGCGGGCCGGTGACTCCCCCGACGACCGCGTCCAGGACACGGTCGCCAAGGCACCGGTGACGCGGCGGTACGCCGAGAGCCTCTGGCCCAGGCTCGACGCGCGGTCCGTGCTCTTCCGCCTGCTCACCGACCCGGCCCACCTGCGCACCCACGCCCAGGGCATCCTCACCGAGGACGAACAGCGGATCCTGCTCTGGGACAGACCGCCTCGCACCCGCGGCGCGGCTCATTGGAGCACAGCCGACACGGTCCTGCTCGATGACGTCACCGACCACCTCGAACGCACGGCGAGCCTCGGGCACGTCGTCCTGGACGAGGCGCAGGACCTCTCTCCGATGCAGCTGCGGGCGGTCGGGCGACTGTGCTCGACCGGAGCCGCCACCGTCCTCGGCGACATCGCCCAGGGCACCACCCCCTGGGCCACCTCGTCCTGGGAGGAGTCCCTCGAGCACTTGGGCAAGCCGGGGTCGCACATCGAGGTGCTCGACCGGGGCTTCCGCGTGCCCGCCGCGGTCATCGAGTACGCCGCGCGCCTGCTCCCCGCGATGGCGCCGGGACTCGGCACACCGGTGTCGGTCCGCGACAACCGGGGGCGGCTCGACATCGTCCGGACCGAGGCCGGTGGCATCGCCAGTACGGTGGCTCGCGTGGTCGACCAGGTGCGGTCCGAACCCGGGTCGGTGGGCGTGATCGTGGCCGACGCGGCGGTCGACGAGGTGCGAACCGCCCTGGCCGCGGCCGGGATCGAGCACGGCGTCCTCGGCGCCGACCACGGCGATGTCGACCACCAGGTCGACATCGTTCCGGCCAGCGTGGCCAAGGGCCTGGAGTTCGACCGCGTCGTCGTCGTGGAGCCCGCAGCCATCGCCGCCGCGGAACCGGACCGGCGGACCGGGCTGCGCCGCCTGTACGTCGTCCTCACCCGTGCAGTGTCCGGCCTCACCGTCGTGCACAGCCAGGACCTCCCGGTCGAGCTCGTCGCCTGACAGACTGCCGACCATGCCCGCGCTCATCACCTGGTGGGGTCTGGACATCCGGCAGCTGGCGCCGGAGGCGCATGCCGACACCGTGGCCGCCATCGGCTCCGATCTGCTCGCCCGGCTCGACGAGCCCCACCGGCGTTATCACAACGCCCAGCACGTGGTGGAGATGTTCTGGGCGCTGGAGGACCTCCAGACCGGAGGCGAGGTGGAGGACCGGGAGGCGCCCGTGGCCCGGCTCGCCGCGTGGTTCCACGACGCCGTGTACGAACCGATGGCACCGGGTGGCCAGAACGAGGCCGACAGTGCTGCACTGGCCGAACGCGACCTGCGTGCCCTCGGGATCGACACCGATGTCGTGGACGTCGTTCGCGGGCTCGTCGAAGCCACCGTCGATCATGAGTCCGTCTCCAGCACAGGGCTTCTCGCTTCATTCACCGATGCTGACCTGTGGATCCTCAGCGCGCCGCACGAGCGGTTCGACGCCTACTGCCAGCAGGTCCGGGAGGAGTACGCCGCCGTGCCGGACGCGCGGTACGCCGCCGCGCGCACGGCCATCCTGGCGCCCCTCCTGCACCGCGACGCGGTGTACGCGACGCGCACGGCTCGGCGCGACTGGGAGGACGCGGCCCGGTCCAACCTCAGCCGTGAGCTGAGCCGGCTCCGTTGAGGACGTCAGCCACCAGGGGCCACCAGAACCGGACGCCCGAGCGCCGCTCGAAGTCATCCAGTGCCATCCACTGGGGGTCGACCGAGTCCGGCTCGGAGGCGAAGAGATCCGGTGCCGGGCCGGCCTCGGCTCGGTACAGCTGGATCACCCCGCCGGCGGGTGGCCACAGCCCGGTCAGGCTGACCGGGGTGAACCGCTCGTAGCCGACCGGTTCGAGTCGTTCCTCGTCGAGCTCCAGACCGGTCTCCTCACGCAGCTCGCGGACCGCGCACCCGCGCACCGTCTCGCCGGGCTCGCGCCAGCCGCCCGGGACGCTCCACTCCTGCCGGCGCGGGCTGTAACACACGGCGACCTGACTGTCGGCGCGACGGACCACGAGCATCGCAGCGAAGACCAGCCCGTCGGGTGCCTCGGTCGGCGCGCGCACGAGGTCGACGTCGGCGATGCTGCCGTCAGCGAACACGACCCCGAGCGACCGAGCGACGCCCTTCTCCCCACGACGCTTGCGCAGCCGCAGGCCAGCCACCTGGAGCCGGCGGAGGAGGTCGCGCGAGGTGGTCTCCCGGGCGCCCGCGGCCACCAGGACGTCGTACCGCTCCTGGGGCACGTCGTAGTGGTCGCCCTCGAACCCCCGGCGCGGAATCCCCTGTGCCGCAGCGAAAGCATGCAGCTCGTCGATGTCGGTGTCGCTCACGAGGTGGGACCACAGGCGACCGTGGGCGGGCCAGGCGGGCGGGTCGATCCAGATGGTCACCACCTGACCCTAACCGTGGCTGTGGATAACCTCACGGCCCGTTCGCCGATCCCGCCTAGCCTCGGTCCCAGACGTCGCGCCGTCCGGGTGCGGCCCAGGGAGGGAGCCGTCATGGCCACACAGTTCCAGGTCGACACCGAGCGCATCCACGTCGCCGCGGTCGACATCACCCGCATCGGCGCCGACATCGAGGCGCAGGTCGGCGCGATGATGGGTCGGCTCATCGGGCTGCAGGACGCCTGGACCGGTTCGGCGTCGATGCGCTTCCAGGGGGTGGTGGCCGACTGGCAGGCGACCCAGCGCCAGGTGAAGTCATCGCTCGACGCGATCGGTCAGACCCTGTCGGCGGCCGGCACGCAGTACGCCGACGTCGAGGCGAGCGCAGAGCGGATGTTCAGCTAGGCCGCGTCGCCGCGGCGTCCACCCCACCCGGCACCGGTGTCGCGGAAGCCTCGAGCGTCGACAGCGCGGCGAACACGTGGCTGGCCACCACACGGGTGCTGGGCCGGTCGACGTTCCCGGCGAAACCGGTCGTCCCCGCGCTCCAGAGGATCCGGAGGTCGCGGCCGTCGGTCTCCAGTACCGCGAGGCAGTTGTCGTACCACGGCCCGTCGGTGACGGTCCACGGGTATCGCACCGGTGGCACGACGTCGATGGTCGTGGCCAGCAGGTGCATCGGCCGCTTCAGCACGCGGGTGAGCAGCGCCGTGGCCACCCGCGCGTGCCGGGGCAGCGGGTTGCGGATCGGTGAGCACACCGCCTGCACGATCCTGCTGGCCGCCCCGTGCGACCGCGGGTCGGTGACCTCGGCGACGTAGGAGTGGTGGACGTCGCCGGACAGGAAGGTGATGGTTCCGGGGGCCCGGCCCCGCTCGCCGCGGGCGACCGCGATGACGGCGTCGAACACCTCGACGAACCCGTGCTGGAACGCGGCCCAGTGCTCGAGGTCGACGGCGCGACGGGTCCGCTCGGCGAGGTCGGCGACGACGGGGCCCCAGGTGCCCTCGGCGAGTGCCTCGTTGAGCGCCTCGAAGTCGTGCAGCCCGGGTTCCAGGAGGAACGGCAGCGACGTGCCGATGAGCAGGTGGTCCACGTCGCCGCGCAGCTGGCCCTGGAGCCACTGCATCTCCTGGTCGTCCAGGATCGACCGCGCCTCGGGGGTGAGCACCCGGGCGGCGCGGGAGTCCACGACGACCAGGCGCGTACGGCCCAGCTCTGCGGCATAGCTCCAGCGGTAGGTCGTCGGGTCGGCGTCCACCGCGCCGGCCATCGCGAACAGCTCGGCGGTCAGGTCGACCTCGCCCGTCCGGTCCTGACCGGCGACCCGCTGCCACAGCGCGTCCTCGGCGAGGTCCTCGGGCGAGAGGTTGCCGACGTGCTGGTACACCCAGTACGACGCGAGGCCGCCCACGATCCGCTCGTGCCACCAGGACGTGGCCCGCACCTCCCGGTGCCAGGAGACCGAGGTGTTCCAGTCGTCGCGGATGTCGTGGTCGTCGAAGACCATCAGACTCGGCAGGGTCGACAGCAGCCAGCGGACCGCGGGGTCGGTCCAGGCCAGGTGGTACAGGTGGGCGTACTCCGTGTAGTCCTTCAGCTCGGCCCACGGCGGCTCGTCGAGGCTGCGGCGCGCTGCGATGAAGGCCTGCATCTGCGGGCTGGTCTCGTCGGCGTACACCTGGTCACCGAGCAGCGCGAGCAGCTGCGGCCACAAGGCGTCCTCCTGCCGGGCCAGGTCGAGGCCGGTGGCCCGCAGCGCGTCGATGCCGTGGCGCGCATTGCCCGCCCGGTCGTGCGGGGCGGACGTGCGGCACGAGCCGAAGGCGATGCGGGTGGGCGCGCCGGGCTCCAGAGTGCGCAACCGGCTGGGCGGGAACGCGCTGTCGGGCAGCGGCCAGACCGGCTCGTCGTCGACCTCGACGGTGTAGGTCGGGGCCGACCCTGGATCTAGCCCGTCGACGAGGACGAGCGCGTAGTGGCAGCGCTCCACCCCGAAGGTCCGCACCGACCAGCTCTGGCCGGCGGCCCGGACGGTGACTGTGGCGGCACGCGCGGTCTCGACCCAGACCGAGGCGGTGGTCTCACCGACCCGGCGCAGGAGCGGGCCCAGCACGAGCGGGGACCGTTCGGTCGGCGTGGGGCGCGTCAGGGCGTCCGGGCCGGCGACATCGGTCATGAGACGTTTCTACACGCCGTCACCAGGTCCCGCTGGGCAGGGTCTGGAAGCGGCGGGCTCGTGTCAGGCCCTGGACGCCCAAGGGCGGCACCCCGACCGGGGTACCGCCCTTGGTTGCAGCCAGTGCAGCGGGTTCAGCTCGGGCTCAGAAGCCCATGCCGCCCATCTCATCGCCACCGGGCATCGCGGGGGCAGCCTTCTCGGGCTTGTCCGCGACCACTGCCTCGGTGGTGAGGAACAGCGCGGCGATCGACGCGGCGTTCTGCAGCGCGGAGCGCGTCACCTTGGCCGGGTCGATGATGCCGGCCGCGATCAGGTCGACATACTCGCCGGTCGCGGCGTTGAGGCCCCAGCCCGCGTCGAGCGTGCTGACCTTCTCCGCCACGACGCCGCCCTCGAGGCCGGCGTTGATCGCGATCTGCTTGAGCGGGGCGGAGGCCGCGACGCGGACGATGTTCGCACCGGTGGCCTCGTCACCCTCGAGCTCGAGCTTCTCGAACGCAGCCTTGGTGGCCTGGAGCAGGGCAACGCCACCACCGGCGACGATCCCCTCCTCGACGGCTGCCTTGGCGTTGCGCACGGCGTCCTCGATGCGGTGCTTGCGCTCCTTCAGCTCGACCTCGGTGGCCGCGCCCGCCTTGATGACGGCGACGCCACCGGCCAGCTTGGCCAGGCGCTCCTGGAGCTTCTCGCGGTCGTAGTCGCTGTCCGACTTCTCGATCTCCGCGCGGATCTGGTTGACCCGACCCGCGATCTGGTCGGCGTCCCCGGCACCCTCGACGATGGTCGTCTCGTCCTTGGACACGATGACCTTGCGCGCGCGACCGAGCAGGTCGAGCTCCGCGGTGTCCAGCGAGAGGCCGACCTCCTCGGAGATGACCTGGCCACCGGCCAGGATCGCGATGTCGGCCAGCATGGCCTTGCGACGGTCACCGAACCCGGGGGCCTTGACGGCCACCGAGCGGAAGGTGCCCTTGATCTTGTTGACGACCAGCGTGGACAGGGCCTCGCCGTCGACGTCCTCGGCGATGATCAGCAGCGGCTTGCCGGACTGCATGACCTTCTCGAGCACCGGGAGCAGGTCCTTGATGCCGGAGATCTTGGAGTTGACCACCAGGATGTAGGGGTCCTCCAGGACCGCCTCCATGGCCTCGGGGTCGGTGACGAAGTAGGCGCTGATGTAGCCCTTGTCGAAGCGCATTCCCTCGGTGAGCTCGAGCTCGAGCCCGAAGGTGTTGCTCTCCTCGACGGTGATGACGCCTTCCTTGCCGACCTTGTCCATGGCCTCGGCGATCATCTCGCCGATCTGGGGGTCAGCGGCGGAGATCGAGGCGGTCGAGGCGATCTGCTCCTTGGTCTCGACGTCCTTGGCCATCGACAGCAGCTGGGCCGAGACGGCCTCCACAGCCTTCTCGATGCCCCGCTTCAGCGCCATCGGGTTGGCCCCGGCGGCCACGTTGCGCAGGCCCTCCTTGACGAGGGCCTGGGCCAGCACGGTGGCAGTGGTGGTGCCGTCGCCAGCGACGTCGTCAGTCTTCTTGGCGACCTCCTTGACGAGCTCGGCACCGATCTTCTCGTAGGGATCGTCGAGCTCGATCTCCTTGGCGATGGACACACCATCGTTGGTGATCGTGGGAGCGCCCCACTTCTTCTCGAGCACGACGTTGCGGCCCTTTGGGCCGAGGGTGACACGTACGGCGTCGGCGAGGATGTTCATTCCCCGCTCGAGACCGCGACGAGCCTCCTCATCGAAAGCGATGATCTTGGCCATTCGGGTGGTTCCTCCCACGCGAAACGATGACGACCCATCAGGTGCCCGCGACGGACGACCCGGGTCTGGCGGCTCATGTCTCCGCGGTTCCCGGGCCTCACCTTTCAAGGCCAGGTGGTGGTGCAGTTGTCACTCTCATGGCGAGAGTGCTAACCAATTATTGGCACTCTCCCCCCGAGAGTGCAAACGTGCTCAGGGGGCTGGCGAGCGGTCCGTCGGCCCGATCACGGCGATCCCGCTCAGATGAGCACGCCGGTGAACACTGGTTGAACAGGTTCGCTCCAGGGTTCCGCTTCCGACCGGCAGCCCGACACTTACTCGATGTGACCCCTGAACTCCTCATCCTGGCGCTGGTCGTGGTGACCGCCTTGGCGTTCGACTTCACCAACGGCTTCCACGACACCGGCAACGCGATGGCCACCTCGATCGCCACGGGCGCCCTCACCCCCAAGGTCGCGGTCGCACTCTCCGCCGTTCTGAACCTGGTCGGCGCCTTCCTGTCCGTCCAGGTCGCGCTCACCGTGACCAACGCGGTGATCAGGATCCAGGACAAGAGCGGCGCGCCCAAGGCTGAGATGCTCGCCAACGGGGGCCAGGAGCTGCTGATGATCGTGCTGGCCGGACTGGTCGGCGGCATCCTCTGGAACCTGGTGACCTGGCTGCTCGGGCTGCCGTCCAGCTCCTCCCACGCGCTGTTCGGTGGCCTCATCGGTGCCACCATCGCCGGGCTCGGCCTGTCGGGGGTCAACTGGTCCGGCGATGGCAGCAAGCTCGACGGCGTGATCGGCAAGGTCGTGCTCCCGGCGCTGGTCGCCCCGCTGATCGCCGTCGCGGTGGCCGCGGTCGGCACCTGGGTGATCCACAGGATCACCGAGGGCGTCACCGAGAAGTACAGGGACAGCGGCTTCCGCTGGGGTCAGATCGGCTCCGCCTCGCTGGTGTCCCTGGCCCACGGCACCAACGACGCCCAGAAGACGATGGGTGTGATCACGCTGGCCCTGATCGCCGGTGGTCAGTGGTCGGACACGAGCGGCATCCCGCCCTGGGTGAAGGTCTCCTGCGCGGTCGCGATCGCCCTGGGCACCTACCTCGGCGGCTGGCGGATCATCCGCACCCTGGGCAAGGGGCTGGTCGAGATCTCCTCACCCCAGGGCATGGCCGCCGAGAGCTCCTCGGCCGCCGTCATCCTGGCGTCCAGCCACCTCGGCTTCGCGCTGTCGACGACCCACGTCGCCACCGGGTCGATCCTGGGCAGCGGCATCGGGAAGAGCGGTGCACAGGTCCGCTGGGCCGTCGCCGGCCGGATGGTCCTGGCCTGGGTGATCACGCTCCCGATGGCCGCGCTCGTCGGCGGGCTCACCTACCTGGTCGGCCACGCCATCGGCGGGCTCCCTGGTGCCATCGTGGTGGTCGGCCTGCTCCTGACCGTGTCGACCTCCCTGTACCTGCGCTCCCGCAAGGACGCCGTGGACCACCACAACGTCAACGACGAGTGGGAGCCCGTGAGCGCCCCCGCCCAGCAGCCGGTGCACGCGGCCTGAGCCGCGGACCGGACCGAGAAGGGACGTCCGACCATGAACAACCTCACCTTCGCCCTCGAGGGCGCCTGGAAGGTCCTGCTCGCCGGACTCGTCCTCGGCGCCGGGATCCCCGCGGTCTTCGCGATGGGGATCCGGTCGCTGGCCTACGGCACCGGCGGCAGCGCCGAGGTCGACGGCGGTGCGCCACACCCGATCGGCCGCACGCTCGCCGCGGTCTGTTTCGCGGTCGTGGCGACCGGAGTCATCCTGGGCATCACCTTCATCGTGGCCTCGGGCTTCGGGAAGGCCCTCAGCTTCGAGAACGTGTATCCGATGCTCGTCGACAAGTGAGGGCGACCGGATGCCTGCCCTGCTGAGCCGCGTCGTGGACTGGCTGCGGGAGGGATACCCGGCCGGCGTTCCCCAGCAGGACTACGTGCCGCTGCTGGCCCTGCTGCGGCGGCGCCTCACCGACGAGGAGGTCGTCCAGATCGCTCATGACATGGTCGCGGCCGGCATGGTGCCCGCCGAGCTCGCCGACATCGCCGTGCAGATCACCAAGACCACCGAGGAGATGCCCTCGACCTTCGACATCGACCGGGTGCGCGACCACCTCGCGTTCCGTGGCTGGCCAGGCGCCGAGCCTGGTCCCTGAGCCTTCGCCCTTCCCGCCCGCCGTCCACTCTGCGACTCTGGACGGCATGTCACCACCGGTCGACCCGCCTTCCGAGCGAGCTTGCGCGGGTGACCCGCGGTGACCATCTATCACTCTCCGCAGGTGGTGCTCTTCGTCGCGGACGTCAGCCGCGCCGCCGCGTTCTATGCCGGCCTCGGGTTCCATGAGGAGTTCCGGGCACCGCAGGCCGGCGACCCGATCCACGTCGACATCGAGCTCGACGACTACCGGATCGGGCTGGCCTCGGTGGACTCGGCGCGCGCGGACCACGGTCTCGACCCCGTCGTCGCCGGTCAGCGGGCGACGGTGGCGGTGTGGACCGCCGACGTCGCCCAGGCCTATGCCGAGCTCACCGGCCGGGGAGTGGTCGGTCTGCAACCGCCGCGGCCGTGGCGCGACCGCCTGCTCATCGCCTGGGTCGAGGACCCCGACGGCAACCCGGTCCAGCTGGTCCAGCCCGCAGCGGATCAGTCGACGTAGGCTGCGCGCCAGCTCGGGAAAGCCTGTCCCCCAGAGCCTCTCGCGTCGACACTCTCGGCGGCGAGGACTGCGTGGCCGACCGCGCGCGTCACGCACTCCGACGCGGCGACCATGAGGTCGTGGAGTCCGGGCAGTTCCGGAGCGGGTCGCTGCCCGGACGCAAGGACGAAAAGCGTGTCCCCGTCGAACAGGGTGTGCACCGGGGCGCAGGCCCGCGCGAGCCCGTCGTGACCCAGCCCGGCGGTCTTCTGGCACTGGGCCTTGGTGAGCGTCGCGTCGGTCGCGATGACTCCGATCGTCGTGGCCGTTCCGGCGCGCAGTGCCGTTCGTGCGGCGGCCTCCGCGACCGCGGC
Organism: uncultured Actinomycetota bacterium; assembly: GCA_963750305.1. Classification (GTDB taxonomy): domain Bacteria; phylum Actinomycetota; class Actinomycetes; order Actinomycetales; family Dermatophilaceae; genus CAVVPX01. The sequence continues at coordinate 805,224 of CAVVPX010000002.1, read as the reverse complement.
GGCGTCACGGACGGTGCGGGCCCGCCCGGGGTCGGGCACCGGTACGCCGTCGAACTCGCCGTCGATCCCGTGACGCAGGGCCAGCGGCACGCCGGTCTGCGCGTCGACGGTGGAACCGACCGCGTTCACCACCACGAGCGCGGCCACCGTCGTGCCGTCGGCGAGAATGACGCTGGCCGAACCGATCCCGCCCTTGAGCCCGCCGACCTGGGCTCCGGTCCCGGCTCCCACGACGCCCTGGCCGACGGCGTCCGCCGTCGCGGCGGCGTAGGCGGCTGCCCCGTCCGCGGCCGTGGGGGCAGCGTCGAACACCCCGCCGCGACCCAGGTCGAAGAGGACTGCCGCCGGCACGATCGGGACGACCTGCCCGGGCGCGCCCATCGGCCAGCCCAGCCCGTCGGCGTACAGGCTGCGCATCACCCCGTCGGCGGCCGCCAGACCGAACGCACTGCCGCCGGTGAGCACTACTGCGTCGGCCCGGTCGACGAGGTTTCGCGGGTCGAGCAGGTCGGTCTCCCGGGTGCCCGGCGCCCCGCCGCGGACGTCGACGCCGGCCACTGCCCCGCCCGGCGGCGGCACGACGACGGTGGTGCCGGTCAGCCACCCCGGCTCGCGTCGGGTGTGGTGCCCGACCCGGAAGCCGGGGACGTCGACAAGGGTGTTGGTGTGACCGGTCGTGGGCATACCCGCACCCTCTCACTGACGGTCGCGCGAGCAGCGCCACGGACGCGCAGCAACGCCCGTCCGGCTTCCCTCACGGACGGGCGTTGCTGGCCTGTGGCCGCGGGAGCTAGAGGGTGACCCCGAGTCGGCGGGCGGAGCGGGCGCGCTGGCGGGAGGCGCGCAGTCGCCGCAGGCGCTTGGTGAGCATCGGATCGGCCTCGAGTGCGGAGGGGGTGTCGATCAGGGCGTTGAGGACCTGGTAGTACCGCGTCGCACTCATGTCGAAGAGCTCGCGGATCGCCTGTTCCTTGGCCCCCGCGTACTTCCACCACTGACGCTCGAAGGCCAGGATCTGGCGGTCCCGCTCGCTCAACACGTCGGTGCTGGTGTCGGCGGACTGCTGCCGCTGGATGGCGCTCACATTCGACCCTTCTGATGGACGACCCGCGCCCGGTAGCCGACCGGACTGCACCAGTCTATCCAGCGAATCACACGACTGTCATTCGCCTCGGGGCATTGTGACGACTGTGACGACAGGGGCCCGTGGTGGCCGCTGTGAGCACGATCGGCCGTCTGGGCGCGACACGCCGGGTCGAGCTCGCCCGGCCCGTGCCCTGCCGGACTCAGCGCATCGTGTCCAGGATGGCGCTGATGTCCGCCTCGGTGGTCCGCGGGTTGACGATCGCGAACCGGGTGACCACCTCTCCGTCGTGCGAGGTCGGGACGACGAAGGCGAACTCGTCGGCCAGCAGCCGGTCCGACCAGGCCGAGTAGTCGCTCGGCCCCCAGCCCAGGCGGCGGAACACCACGACCGACAGGTCGGGCTCGTTGACCAGCTCGAGCCCCTCCCGCCGCGTCACCTCCGCCGCGGCGAACCGGGCGACCTCCAGGGTGCGCTCCACGGCCGCGGTGTACGCCTCCGTGCCGTGGGTCGCCAGGGAGAACCAGAACGGCAGGCCGCGCGCACGACGGGTCAGGCCCACCGAGTAGTCGGTCGGGTTCCACTCGGGTGCCTCGTTGAGGATGTCGAGGTAGGCGGCGTGCTGGGTGTGGGCGGCCCGGGCGAGGGTGGGGTCGCGGTACAGCAGGGCGCAGCAGTCGAACGGAGCGAAGAGCCACTTGTGCGGGTCGACGATGAAGGAGTCGCAGTGCTCGATGCCCGCATACCGGTCCCGGACCGACGGCGCGGCGAGCCCGGCGCCGCCGTAGGCGCCGTCGACGTGGAACCAGATCCCGAGCTCCCGGCACACCTCGGCCACCTCGGCGAGGTCGTCGATGATGCCCAGGTTGGTCGTCCCCGACGTCGCTACGACCGCGAAGAAGGTGTCGGGACCGTTGTCCTGCAACACCTTGCGCAGCTCGGCGCCGTGCAGGCGGAGGTCCTCGCCGACCGGCACACCGACCAGCTCGGCGTCCATCACGTCGGCCGCGGACTGGATCGAGGAGTGCGCGCCGAACGTCGCAGCCACCCGGTTCGGACGAATGCCGCCCGTCGCGCGGGCGCGGGCGGCGTGCCGAGCCGCGACCAGCGCCGACAGGTTGCCGATGGTGCCACCCGGGACGAACACGCCGCCGGACCTCTCCGGCAGGCCCACCAGGTCGGCGATCCATCGCAGCGCCTGGTTCTCGGCGAACACCGCGCCGGCACCCTCCAGCCACGAGCCCGCATAGATCGAGGAGGCACCGACCACGAGATCGAACATCGCCGCGGCCTCGGTGGGCGCGCACGGGATGAAGGACAGGTAGCGCGGGTGGTCGGTCGAGATGCAGGCCGGCGCGAGGCCGCGCTCGAACAACCGCAGCGCCTCGAGCCCGCCGATGCCGCCGGCCGTGATCGTCTGTCCAGCGATCGCGTCGAGCGCCTGTTGGGTCCGGGGGCCGTCGAGGGGAACCGGGTCCAGCGCAAGCCGGTCGCGGGAGTACGTCATGATCGCCTCGCCGAGGGCGGCGAGGGTTGCGTCGCTGTAGCCGTGCACCCCGCGGAGTCTAGGCCACCGCTATGCCGCCGACTCGGTCAGCAGGACGGCACGGAGGTCGGCGACCGACTCCACGATCAGGTCGGGTCGCTGGGCTTCGAGCTCGGACCGGCCGCCCGCTCCCCAGGTCACGGCGATGGCCGCCACGCCGGCGGACCGCGCTGCCTGGACGTCGACCGCCGCGTCACCGACGTACACCGCGTCCACGGGCTCGGTGCCCAACGCGGCCAGCGCGTGCAGGAGCGGTGCGGCGTGCGGCTTGTGCCGGGCCGTCTCGTCCAGGGTGGTCAGCAGAGGGATCCGGCCGGTCAGCCCCAGGGCGTCCATGCAGACCTCGGCCGGCTGGCGGCTCTTGGAGGTCACGATGCCGGTGCGGACCCCGGCCGTCCTGAGGTCGTCGAGCAGGTCACTCACGCCGGCGTAGGCGCGGATCAGGTCGGTGGTGTGAGCCAGGTTCCAGGGTCGGTACACGCTGGCCAGCTCCTCGCCCCGACCGGGGACGGCGTCCTCGAACGTCTCGGCCAGTGGCCGGCCGATCATGCGGCGCAGCTCGTCCTCGGAGCGCTGCTCGCCCAGCACCACCGCGAACGCGTGCTCGTAGGACCGCAGGATCAGCTCGATGGTGTCGGCGATCGTGCCGTCGAAGTCGAACAGGACGACGGGCCAGCAGGGTTCGGTCACGGCAGAACCCTACGCATCGACGGTGACCCGCTGCCGGTGGACGACGGTGGTCTCGGCTCGACCGGTGAGGCGCAGGCCGGTTGGTCGTAGGGTCGAACCGTGAGCGCGAAACCCCTGTCCGAACTCGTGCACCCGTCGTGGGAGCCCGCCCTCCAGCCCGTGGCCTCGGTCATCACCCGGCTGGGCGAGTTCCTGCGCGGCGAGGTCGCGGCCGGGCGCGGGTACCTCCCCGACGGGCAGCACGTCCTGCGGGCGTTCGCGCAGCCGCTCGAAGAGGTCCGCGTCCTCATCGTCGGCCAGGACCCGTACCCGACACCGGGTCACCCCGTCGGGCTCAGCTTCTCGGTGGCCGCGGACGTCCGCCCCGTGCCGCGAAGCCTGGTCAACATCTTCAGCGAGCTCAGCGCTGACCTGGGCCTGCCGACGCCGGCTGGTGGCGACCTGACGCCATGGGCCGACCAGGGGGTACTGCTCCTCAACCGGTGCCTCACCGTGCAGCCCGGCAAGCCGGCGAGCCACCGAGGAAAGGGGTGGGAGACGGTCACCGCCCAGGCGATCACCGCGCTGGTCGAGCGGCGTGGTCCGTTGGTGGCGATCCTCTGGGGACGCGACGCCCGCAACCTGGTCCCCCACCTCGGCGGTATGCCGGTCATCGAGAGCGCCCATCCGTCACCGCTGTCCGCGCACTCCGGGTTCTTCGGGTCGCGCCCCTTCAGCCGGGCCAACGCCGCGCTGACCGAACAGGGCGCGGAGCCGGTCGACTGGAGCCTTGCATGAGCACGCCACGGGTGTGGACGGCGTACGTCGCGGTCGGCGACTCGTTCACCGAGGGTATGTCCGACCCCGACCCGGACGTGCCGAACTCCTTTGTGGGGTGGGCTGATCGACTCGCTGTCTCGTTGTCTCGACACGCCGCCGAGCAGGACCGGCCGTTCGGGTACGCCAACCTCGCGGTCCGCGGCCGACTCCTGGCCGACGTCGTCGGTCGCCAGCTCGACCTCGCGCTCGACCTGTCGCCCGACCTGGTCAGCCTGGTCGGGGGCGGGAACGACATCCTGCGGCCGCGCGCAGACCTCGACTCGCTCGCCGCCCGGATCGAGGCAGCGGTCGAGCGGGTCCGGGCCACCGGTGCCGACGTCCTGCTGGTGACACCGGTCGACCCCGCGGATGCGCCGCTGGTCCGTCACACCCGTGGCCGGTCTGCGGTCCACTCCGCCAACCTGTTCTCCATCGCGGGCCGGACCGGCGCGATGGTGGTCGACCAGTGGGGGCTGCGGGCGCTCCGCGACTGGCGAATGTGGTCCGAGGACCGGATCCACATGACCACCGAAGGACATCGGCGGGTCGCCGCCGAGGCGGTCCACACGCTCGGCCTGCCACCGGCGGACGCGACCTGGCGGGCACCACTCGCGCCGGCACCGCCGGTCGCGCGGCGTGAGGCGGTGGCGGCGAACGCGGCGTGGGCTCGGGAGTACGTCGTCCCCTGGGTGCAGCGCCGCCTGCAGGGCCGGTCCTCCGGCGACCTGCTCGAGGCCAAGCGACCGCGGCTGGAGCCGGTCAGCCCGATCAGCGACTGAGCGGGCCCTGGCCGGACGCCTGGCCCTCCCAGCACGTGGAGCCCTGAGGGCGTCGCGGCATCATCACCGGACAGCGGCATTGCATCTGCGACGGTTATAGTCAGTTCATGACGCAACTGCGGATCTCCGAGGCCGCCGATCTTCTGGGCGTCTCCGATGACACGGTTCGTCGCTGGGTGGACTCCCACCGTCTGCCGGCCGGGCACGACGCAGCGGGCCGGTTGGTCGTCCAAGGTGCCGACCTCGCGGCCGTCGCCCAGGACATCGCCTCTCCCGCCTCCGTTCCTGCGGTGGGTGGCGAGTCCGCCCGCAACCGGATGCGCGGCATCGTCACCCGCGTCCTGAAGGACACCGTGATGGCCCAGGTCGAGATCCAGGCCGGGCCGTTCCGGATCGTCAGCCTGATGTCCCGGGAGGCCGTGGACGAGCTCGGTCTCGAGGTGGGGTCGGTCGCCGTCGCGAGCATCAAGTCCACGCACGTCGTGATCGGGGTCCCCGCGTGAGCCGGGCTCGCCCGTCGACCCCCCTGGCGTGTGCCGTCGTCTGCCTCGCCCTCGTCCTCGTCGCTGCGTGCGGCGGCGGTGAGGACGCTGTGTCGGCCGGTGGCTCGTCGACCGAGGCGGGCGGCACCGTCACGGTGCTCGCCGCTGCATCGCTGACCGAGGCCCTGACCGCCCTGGCCGAGGAGTACGAGAAGGACCACCCGGGCGTGCAGGTCGACCTCAGCTTCGGGTCGAGCACCACTCTGGCCACCCAGGTCTCGGAGGGCGCTGACGCCGACATCGTTGCGCTCGCCGGCACCAAGGCCCTCGACGTGCTGCCCCCCGACGCCGTCGCGGGCGGCGGACAGGCGACGATCGCCAGGAACACCATGGCGATGGCCACCCCGACCGACAACCCGGGCAAGGTCGACAGCCTGGACGACCTCGCCGACCCTCGCCTCGACGTCGTCCTCTGCGCCGACACAGTCCCCTGTGGAGCGGCCGCCGACGAGGTCCTGACCAAGGCTCGGGTCAAGGCTCACGTGGTGTCCCGCGAGATCGACGTCAAGGCGACCCTGTCCAAGATCAAGCTCGGGGAGGCCGACGTCGCAGTCGTCTACCACTCCGACGTCGTGTCGGCTGGTGACACGATCCTGGGCGTGGAGATCCCGGCCGACCAGAACACCACGCTGGACTACCCGTTGGTCTGGCTCAACCAGAAGACCCACACCGTCGGCTTCGCCGCATTCGTCGCGAGCGCCGAGGGTGACAAGGTCCTGGTCGAAGCCGGATTCCTCTCCGCCGCACCGTGAGTCGAGCTCGCCGACTCACCGCGCCGCGCCGGGCCGGGCTCTTCGTCCCTGCTGGTCTCGCGGTCGCGCTCATCGCGATCCCGCTGCTGGCCCTGCTGCTCCGCGCCGACTGGCCCTCGCTGTTGGACGACCTGTCCGACCCCGCGGTCCTCCCGGCGATCCGCCTCTCGTTGATGACGACCACGACCACGGTCGTGCTGTGCATGCTGCTCGGAACGCCACTGGCCTGGCTGCTCGCCCGGTCCCGCGCCCGCGGGACCTCCTGGCTGCGCGCGATCCTGACCGTGCCGTTGGTGCTCCCACCGGTTGTCGGCGGTGTCGCGCTGCTGATGGCGTACGGCCGTCGCGGGCTCGCGGGGCAGTTCCTGCTTGAGGTGTTCGACTACCGCCTGCCGTTCACGACCGCCGCTGTCGTCCTCGCCGAGACCTTCGTGGCCCTGCCGTTCTACGTGATCGCCGTCGAGGGCACCATGCGCACGCTCGACCCGCGCTTCGACCAGATCGCGGCGACCCTCGGGGCCTCACCGTGGCGCGTCTTCCTCCGGATCGCGCTGCCCATGACCGCTCCCGGCATCGGTGCGGGTGCCGCTCTGGCCTGGGCGCGGGCGCTGGGAGAGTTCGGGGCGACGATCACCTTCGCCGGCAACTTCCCCGGCCGCACCCAGACCGCGCCGCTCGCCGTGTACGTCACGCTCCAGGACAATCCCGACGCGGCCATCAGCCTGAGTCTGGCGATGCTGCTGGTGTCGGTGGCCATCCTCGGTCTGATGCGCGGGCAGTGGATGCGATGAGTCTTGACGCCCACCTCGGCCTGACCCGCGGCGCCCTCGAGCTGGACGTGAGGCTCACCGCACCGGCCGGAGCCGTGCTCGGAATCCTGGGCCCGAACGGCGCGGGGAAGACCACAGCGCTCAACACGTTGTCCGGACTGGTTCCCCTGGTGCGCGGGCACATTCGCGTCGGGGGCCAGGCGTGGGACGGCGACGGTCGGTCCGTACCCGTGCAACAGCGTCACACAGGTCTGCTCGCCGCCGACCACCTCCTGTTCCCGCACCTGACCGCGCTCGACAATGTGGCCTTCGGCCCGCGGAGCCGGGGCGTCCCGGCGGGCGCCGCCCGTGAGCGGGCCAGGACCGAGCTCGATGCGCTGCAGGTCGGCGACCTCGCGTCCCGCAAGCCGCGGGAGCTCTCCCACGGTCAGGCCCAGCGGGTCGCCCTGGCCCGCGCGCTCGCGACCGATCCTGCGCTCCTGCTCCTCGACGAGCCGCTGTCCGCTCTCGACCCCGAGACCCGTGCAACCACCCGGTCGGTCCTCGCCCACCGGCTGCGTGACTTCGCCGGCGTCACCGTGCTGGTCACCCACGACCCGCTCGACGCGCTCACGCTCGCCGACCACCTCGTCTTCATCGACCAGGGCAGGGTGATCCAGGAGGGCACCCCGCTGGAGATCGTCCGCCAGCCGCGCAGCCCGTACGTCGCCCGCGTGGTCGGCCTCAACCTGTGCCGCGGTGACGGCGCGGACGGCACCGTGGTGGCGACGGACGGCGGCAGCATCGTCACGGCCGGGTATGCGCACCGCGGTCCGACCTGGGCAGCGGTCAGCCCCCTGGCGGTCGCGTTGTTCCCCGAGCAGCCCTACGGGTCGCCGCGCAACACCTGGCGGGTGCGCGTGGAAGGCGTAGAGCTCGCCGGCCAGTCCGCCCGGGTCCGGCTGTCCGGCGCCCTGCCCCTGACCGCCGAGGTGACCGCGGCCGCGGTGGCCGAGCTGCGGCTGGTCCCGGGTGTCCAGGTCTGGGCCACGGTCAAGGCGTCAGAGGTGCACGCCTACCCGGCGTAGGGGACGCCCCGGCTCTCGCGCCGATCATCGTGACCTCCGCAGTTCCTACCCTGCCCTTCCCGCTGAGGCTACGTCCTGGCCACCACCCTCGTTCTGACTGAGGACGCGCCCAAGCCCGGGTCGCGGACTAGGTTGAGGCCATGCCGAGTGCGCCCCCGCCCCCATCCCCACACGCCGTTCGGCCGATCGAGGAGTCCGTGCGCACCGACCTGCGCGGGACGATGACCTATGGTCGCTACCTCGACCTGGACCACCTCCTGTCCGCGCAGCACCCGCGGAGCCGGCCCGAGCATCACGACGAGCTGTTGTTCATCGTCCAGCACCAGACCAGCGAGCTGTGGCTGAAGCTGGTCCTTCACGAGCTCACCGCGGCCCGAGACCTGATGGCCGAGGACGACCTGGCGCCGGCGCTGAAGTGCCTCGCCCGCGTCAAGCACATCCAGCGCACGCTCACCGACCAGTGGTCGGTTCTCGCCACCCTCACCCCTCGTGAGTATGCGCAGTTCCGCGGCGACCTCGGATCGTCCTCGGGATTCCAGAGCTACCAGTACCGCGCGGTCGAGTTCGTCCTCGGCAACAAGAACGCCGCCATGCTCAAGGTCTTCGAGAGCGAGGCCGACGCCCACGCCATGCTGACGCGGCTGCTCGAGGAGCCGACCGTGTATGACGCGTTTCTCGCCCTCCTCGCGCGGGAAGGCTATGCGGTGCCTGCCACCGTGCTCGACCGCGATGTCCGTGAGCCCTGGGTCTTCCAAGCTGACCTCGTCCCCGTGTTCAAGGAGATCTACGAGACCGAGTCGACCCGGTGGGGGCTCTACGAAGCCTGCGAGAGCCTGGTCGACGTCGAGGACAACTTCCAGGCCTGGCGGTTCCGACACCTCCGCACGGTCCAGCGCACCATCGGGTTCAAGGCCGGAACCGGTGGGTCCTCGGGGGTGGGCTTCCTCCGGCGGGCCCTCGATCTCACGTTCTTCCCCGAGCTGTTCGCGGTCCGCACCGAAATCGGCTCTGCAGCAGAGGATGTCACGTGACCGCAGAACCGCTGACCGATCTCCAGGACATTGACTCACGCAGCCTTCGGCTCGATCTGGAGGACCCACTCGGGACCTATCGCGACCGGTTCGTCGGCACCGAGCCGGACGGCGAGGTGGTGGCCTACCTCGACGGCAACTCCCTCGGTCGACCGCTGCGCGTCACGCGTGAGCGGCTCGGCCGGTTCATCGACGAGGCGTGGGGTGGGCGGCTGATCCGGGGCTGGGACGAGGCGTGGATGGAGGAGCCGACGTCGGTCGGCGACCGCATCGGCACTGTCCTCCTCGGCGCGGCACCCGGACAGGTGTTCGTCGCCGACTCGACATCGGTCCTGCTCTACAAGCTGATCCGGGCCGGGGTGGACGCCGCGCAGGCGGACGACGCGATGCGGCGCGAGATCGTCATCGACCGCGACAACTTCCCGACGGACCGGTTCATCATCGAAGGCATCGCCGCCGAGCGCGGCCTCGAGGTTCGTTGGGTCGACACCGACCCCGACGGTGGCGTGACCCCCGAGGACCTCGCACCCGCTGTGGGCCCGAAGACAGCACTGGTCGTTCTCAGCCAGATCGCCTACCGCTCAGGGCATCTCGCCGACGTCTCCGCCATCACCGAACTGGTTCACGACGCCGGTGCGCGCATCTTGTGGGACCTCTGCCACTCCGTCGCCTCCGTGCCGATCGCGCTGGACGCCGACGGCGTCGACCTGGCCGTCGGGTGCACCTACAAGTACCTCAACGGTGGACCGGGATCGCCCGCCTTCGCCTACGTCCGGGCGGACCTGCAGCAGAGCCTCGCGCAGCCGATCTGGGGGTGGATGGGCGCGGCGCAGCCCTTCGAGATGACCGAGAGCTACGCGCCGCACGACGGCGTACGCCAGTTCATCACCGGCACTCCGCCCATCCTCGCCATCCAGCCGATGACCTACATGCTCGACCTGCTCGAGGAGGTGGGCATCGACGCGGTCCGAGCCAAGTCGATCGCCCTCACCGGACACGCGATCACCCTCATCGACGAGCGCCTCGTGCCCCTGGGCGCCCGGTTGTCGAGCCCACGCGACGCCAGCCAGCGCGGCTCGCACGTGACCGTCGACCACCCGAAGTTCCGGACCGCCCTGGACCAGCTGTGGGCTCGCGGCGTCGTCCCGGACTTCCGCCCGCCCGAGGGGCTCCGTATCGGGCTCTCCCCCCTCAGCACGTCCTTCGCCGAGCTCGACCACGGGATCGCAGCCATCCGCGACGCGCTCCACGGCTGAGACTGAACCGTTCCGCAGTCCGCAACGGGCGAATCGTCCACCGTCACGAGTCCCCACCGGAGGGTTGGCACGTGATTGCTGCCGGCCTGCGCCACGATTCGTTGAGCGGCCGCGCACGACCTACCCTCGAAGCATGCCCGTTATCCGCCTGATGCCGACCGAGGAGGGTCAGGACCTCATCGGCCTGGTCCGCGAGATCTGTGACGGTGAGCTGCGGCCGCGGGTCGACGACGCCGAGCGGGCGGCGGCGACCGAGCCCGGGCTCCCGGTCGACGTCTTCCGAACCCTCGGTCAGGCCGGACTGCTGTCGCTTCCCTACGCCGAGGAGTACGGCGGTGGCGAGCAGCCGTACGAGGTGTACCTCCAGGTGGTGGAGGAGATCGCCTCGGTCTGGATGAGCGTGGCCGTGGGCGTCTCGGTGCACAGCCTCACCTGCTATCCCGTCGCCACCTTCGGCTCCGACGCCCAGCGCAAGGCGCTGCTGCCCGAGATGCTCTCGGGCAGCCAGCTCGGGGCGTACTGCCTGTCCGAACCGCAGTCCGGATCCGACGTCGGCTCGATGAGCACGCGCGCCAGCCTGACCGGCGACGGCGACGCCTATCGGATCAAGGGCACCAAGGCGTGGATCTCCCACGCCGGCCACGCCGACTTCTACACGACCTTCGCGCGCACTTCGGATGCCGGCGGCCGCGGCCTCTCGTGCCTGGTCGTCCCTGCCGGCTCGGCCGGGCTCGGGTTCGGCGAGGTCGAGCGCAAGATGGGACTGCACTGCGACACGGTGCGTCAGGTGCTCTTCGACGACGTCGAGGTCAGCGCGGACCGGCTGGTCGGTGAGCCGGGCCAGGGAATGGCCATCGCCCTCTCGGCCCTCGACTCAGGTCGGCTCGGGATCGCCGCTGCCGCAACAGGGCTTGCTCAGGCGGCGCTGGACCAGGCGGTGCAGTACGCCAAGGAACGCCAGCAGTTCGGCAGACCCATCGCCGAGTTCCAGGGACTGGCGTTCCTGCTCGCGGACATGGAGGCTGCGGTGACCTCGGCCCGGGCGACCTATCTGCATGCGGCCCAGCTCAAGGACGCCGGTCGGCCGTTCGGACGACAAGCCGCCGTGGCCAAGCTCATCGCCACCGACGCCGCGATGAAGGTGACGACCGACGCCGTACAGGTGCTCGGCGGGGCCGGTTACACCCAGGACTTCCCCCTCGAGCGATATATGCGCGAAGCCAAGGTGACCCAGATCTTCGAGGGCACCAACCAGATCCAGCGCATGGTCATCAGCAGACACCTCCTGAAAGGCTGACCGCCATGAAGATCACGTCGACCACGGTCGCCCTCGTCACCGGTGGCGGCTCCGGACTCGGCGAGGCCACCACCCGAGGGCTGCACGCGGCCGGTGCCGCGGTGGTCATCCTCGACCTTCCGTCCTCCCCCGCCCCCGCGGTCGCCGAGGAGCTCGGTGACCGGGTGCGGTTCGTCCCGGCCGACGTGCGGGACGAGGCCCAGGTGCAGGCGGCGATCGACGCCGCCGCTCAGCTCGGCACCCTGCGCATCGTCGTCAACTGCGCCGGAGTGGCGACGCCCGGCCGGGTGGTCGGACGACGGGGGCCACTCGAGCTCGACACCTTTGCGACGGTCGTGTCGATCAACCTGGTCGGCACCTTCAACGTCCTGCGGCTGGCCGCCAGCGCGATGCTTGCCAACGGGCCGGAGGACGGCGACCGCGGAGTGGTGGTGATGACCGCCTCGATCGCGGCATTCGACGGCCAGGTGGGTCAGGCCGCGTACGCCGCCAGCAAGGGCGGGATCGTCGGGCTCACCCTCTCGGCTGCCCGAGACCTGGCCGACAAGGGAGTTCGCGTGATGACCATTGCACCCGGCACGTTCGAGACGCCCATGCTCGCGGGCCTGCCCGAGGAGACCCGCCACACGCTCGAGGCCCAGGTGCCGCACCCGTCACGTCTGGGTCGGCCCGTCGAGTACGCCAACCTCGTCGCGCACATCATCGACAACCCCATGCTCAACGGCGAGGTCATCCGCCTCGACGGAGCGCTCCGGATGCCACCGTCCTGAGCGAGTGACCAGTGTTGGCGACCGATGCAGATCGGTGGCGACCGGTGGTCAATGGTGACGAGCCGGTGCCGACCGAGCCTTCGTCGGCGTGCCTCGCGCAACAGATGCTTCGACCCGGCCAACTCATACTTGGCCGGGTCGGCTCTGTTCTATCGCGCGGGCGCGCTCCGACCGGGCACCGACACGCACAGTGAACCGCGCAGCGCTCAGACGCTGGCCGCGAAGGCCTCGGTGAAGATGTCCAACCCCTCGCTGATGAGGTCGTTGCTGCTCGACAGCGGCGGAAGGAAGCGGAACACGTTGCCATAGGTGCCGCAGGTCAGCGTGACCAGCCCCTGGCTGTGGCAGTAGGCGTTGATCCGTCCGGTGAGCGCCGGGTCCGGCGTCTTCGCTGCGGCGTCGCTCACCAGCTCGACCGCGAGCATGGCACCGCGTCCGCGGATGTCGCCGATCTGCGGATAGGTCTCGGCCAGCGCGGTGAGGTGCGGCAGGAACAGGGCCTCGACGGCGCGGGCCCGACCGCACAGGTCCTCGGCCTTCATGGTCTCGATCGCCGCGAGGGCCGAGGCGCACGCGACCGGGTTGCCACCGTAGGTCCCCCCGAGTCCGCCGGCGTGGACGGAGTCCATGACCTCCGCACGACCTGTGACACCGGCGAGCGGCAGACCGCCGGCCATTCCCTTGGCGGTGGTGACCAGGTCGGGCACCACACCCTCGTGGTCCGAGGCGAACCAGTCGCCCGTGCGACAGAAGCCCGTCTGGACCTCGTCGGCGATGAACATGATCCCGTGCTCCGTGCACCAGTCGGACACCATCTTGATGAATCCCGGTGGGGGCACGATGAATCCGCCCTCACCCTGGATCGGTTCGAGGATGACGGCCGCGGTGTTCTGCTCGCCCACCTGGGCGTGGACATCGGCGGTGAAGGCGGCAAATGCCTCCTCGGCGCAGTGCTCCGGGCCGGTCGGCCAGCGATACGGGTAGGCCATGAGGACGCGGTACACCTCGGACGCGAACGGGCCGAACCCGTTCTTGTACGGCATGTTCTTGGCGGTCAGCGCCATCGTGAGGTTGGTGCGGCCGTGGTAGGCGTGGTCGAACGCGACGACGGCCGGTCGGCCCGTGAAGGTGCGGGCCACCTTGACCGCGTTCTCGACCGCCTCGGCACCGGAGTTGAACAGGGCCGACCGCTTCTCGTGCTCGCCCGGGGTGAGCTCGTTGAGGAGCTCGGCCACCCCGAGGTACTCCTCGTAGGGCGTGACCATGAAGCAGGTGTGGGTGAAGTCGGCCACCTGTCGCTGCACCGCCTCCACCACCCGGGGGGCACTGTTGCCCACTGTGGTGACCGCTATACCGGACCCGAAGTCGATCAGCTGGTTGCCGTCGGCGTCGACCAGGATGCCCCCGCCGGCCCGCTCGATGTACACCGGTAGTCCGGTGCTCACCCCGGCGGAGACCGCAGCGGTCTTGCGGGCGTGCAGCTCCTGCGAGCGCGGCCCGGGGATGGCGGTGGTCAGGTGGCGCTTCTGCTCGATCACCCTCGGATCATATGACCGTGGGGTCCTCGCTGGCGTCGGGGCGGCCACCGCCGCGCGGCTTGCGGTCGGGGTTCAGGAGTGGTTTGGTGGGAACGTCTGATCGGTTCACCACCGTCATCGTTTCACCACCATCGTGGTCCAGCAGAGGCGCCACCTGTCTCCCCGTTCGTCGGGGCGAAGGAGCCTTGCGATGATCGCTCGCACTGCTGACCCCTGCGGTCCGACCATTCCCTGCAACTGCGCCGGTGTCACCGACACCGACGAGCTGCTGGCCCACGCGGCTGACACGACCGACCCCGATCACGCCGGCCGCGTTCGCGAGCGCGTGATCTCGATGAACCTCGCCCTCGCCACCTCCGTCGCGCACCGCTTCCTGGGTCGTGGCATCGACTCCGACGACCTCGTCCAGGTCGCTCGACTCGGGCTGGTCAAGGCGGTGCGGGGTTACCGGCCCGGCGCCGGTCCCGGCTTCACCGCCTATGCGGTCCCCACCATCTCCGGGGAGCTCAAGCGGCACTTCCGCGACTGCGGGTGGATGATCCGGCCGCCGCGACGCCTCCAGGAGCAGCGCGCGGCTGTCATCGTCGCGGAGGCCGACCTGCTGCAGCAGCAGGGCAGGGAGCCCGGCGAGCGTGACGTCGCTGAGGCCCTGGGCATCAGCGACCTCGAGCTGCGGGAGGTGCGCCGCGGGCAGAGTGGCTATCGGGTGATGTCCCTGGACGCCCCTGCGGCGCTCGACCGCCCGACCGAGCCCGTGGAGGAGTCTGACCCGTTCGACGGCGTGGAGTGGCGTCACACCCTGGCCGCCGCGGTGAGCTGTCTCGACGAGCGCCAACAGCGCATCGTGCGACTGCGCTTCGCTGACGAGCTCACCCAGGCCGAGATCGGCCGGCGGCTCGGGGTCAGCCAGATGCAGGTCTCGCGGCTGCTGACCGCGATCCTCGAACAGCTTCGCGCGTCGGTGGCCACGGCCGACCTGGGACTACCGGTGAGCGCCTGACGGGCGACGGCTCAGCGCATCGCCCATGCGCTGCAAGGCGTCATCGAGGATGGTGGCGGTGGTGGCGAAGTTCAACCGCGCGAACCCAGCCCCCTCGGGACGGAAGGGACCGCCCGGGCTGAGCGCGACCCGAGCGTGCTTCAGGAGCCACTGGGCCGGGTCAGCGCCCAGGTCGAGCTCGCGACAGTCCAGCCAGGCGAGATAGGTCGCCTGGTTGCGCAGGTGCCTGATTCCCATGGCGCGCAACGCATCCGCGACCAGGTCACGATTGTGGTCCAACCGCTCGCGCACTGCGTCCATCCATGGGGTCCCTTCGCGGTATGCGGCGAGGTTGGCCTCGATGCCCAACGTCCCGGTACCGATGGTGGCCTCGAAGGGAATGGCCCGCCAGCGGGCCAGATGCTCCGGCGCGGACGTCACCACCTGGGCGCACTTCAGCCCCGGCACGTTCCACGCCTTGGAGGCCGAGGTGACCGTGACCGTATGGGCAGCGGTCACCGGACTGAGCGACGCATAGGGGACATGGGTCGAGCCGAACACCAGTGGCGCGTGGATCTCGTCGCTGATCACCAATGCCCCGCGTCGGTCCACCACGGCGGCCAGGGCCTCCAGCTGCGGCCGGTCCCAGACCGCTCCCAGCGGGTTGTGCGGGCTGCACAGGAGCACCACCCCCGGCGTCCGGGAGGACGCCAACCCAGCATCGACAGCCTCGATGTCCAGCTCCCAGCGGCCGTCGCCCGCGCGTACGGGCACGTTCACCTGTTCGTGGCCAGACAGTCGCACGGTCTCGAAGAACGGCATGTACACCGGCGTGGGGATGACCACCGTCGAGCCCGCCGGAGCGAGGTGCTGCAGGGTGAGCCCGATCCCCTTCATCACGTCACCGACGAGGTGGACGGTCATCGGGTCGACCTCCCACCCGTACGCCGTGCGCTGGTAGTCCGTCATCGCCACGGCCAACCCGGACTCCTGCGCGGGCAGCGGGTACCCGTACGCCTCGGCCTCGACCGCTCGTCGCACGGCCTCCTGCACCGGCGCCGCGGTCGGGAAGTCCGTCTCGGCGACCCACATCGCGAGCACGTCCGGGTCGTACCGGTTCCACTTGGCGCTGCGCCGGGCCCGGAGCATCGTGGGGTCCAGCCGGTCGAGGTCGTGGGTGTCGGCGGCCATGAGGCCATCATTGCGTCACACTTCTGCTCATGCCCACCGCCATGCACCCGCTCCTGCGCCTCGCCGTCCCCGCAGTGATCCTGGGGGCCACCGTGGCCCAGCTCGCGGTCGGGGCCTTCGTCCCTGGGCTCGAGCAGTTCGCGGGCAAGGCGTTCGGCGCCAGGCTGCTGGCCTACCCGCTGATGATGCTGCTGGTTCCGGCGATCTGGTGGGCCACCCATCGCGGCACGCCGCGCGAGGACGTGCCCGGAGGCGCGTTCGCGCTCGTCATGGCGCCGTTCCTCATCGACGTCACCGGGAACACCCTCGACCTGTATGACTCGGTGGTGTGGTGGGACGACGCCAACCACTTCGTCAACTGGCTCCTGCTGCTCTGGGGCATCGGCCTGCTGATCGCCCGACGAATCGAACCGGCTTGGGTCGCAGTCCTTCTCGTGACGGGGCTGGGTGCTGTGCTGGCCATCGGCTGGGAGCTCGGCGAGTGGTACACCTTCATCCGGCACGGCACCGAGCTGGACACCGCGTACACCGACACCCTCGGCGACGAGACGCTCGGCACGCTCGGCGCGCTGGTCGCCGGGTTCCTGGTCCGCCGGTCGCGCTGAGTCTGTCCACGACCCGAACCCGGACTCCGGCTCCGACCCCGACTCGCCCAGCCCCGCATCGAGCTACCCCGACCTCGGGGGGAGCGCCGGCGTCTGGCCCAGCGGCACCGCATACCGCATCAGGTCGAGCCGTTCGATGACCTCGGCCGCGAGCTCCTGGGGCTTGCGGCCGATGTCGACGACCAGGTGCGGCTCGTCCTCGCCGAGCGGCTCGAGGGTCGCCAGCTGGGAGTCCAGCAGCGCCACCGGCATGAAGTGGTCGAGCCGCGCGCGCATCCTCGCCGCGAGCTGCTCGCGCGAGCCGGTGAGGTGGACGAACACGACGTTGCGCTCGAACAGCACACGGCGATAGGACCGCTTGAGGGAGGAACAGGTGATCACGCCGGGGACCGACGCCATGGTGTGCTCGGTGATCCACGAGGCGACCGTGTCCAGCCAGGGCCAGCGGTCCTCGTCGGTGAGTGGCGCACCCTCGGCCATCTTGGCGACGTTCTCCGCCGGGTGGAGGTCGTCACCCTCCATGGTGTCCCAGCCGAGCCGGCCGGCGACCAGGCCGGCGACCGTGGACTTGCCGCACCCGGACACCCCCATCATCACCAGCACCGGCGGCTCGTGGACCAACACGACCGGGCAGGTCATCAGACGACCAGGCTGAGCAGCATCACGAAGCCCAGGCCGCTGACCGACAGGATCGTCTCCATCAGCGACCAGGTCTTGAGGTTCTGCCCGACGGTCAGGCCGAAGTACTCCTTGACCAGCCAGAACCCCGCGTCGTTCACGTGCGAGAAGAAGACCGATCCGGCACCGATGGCGAGGACCAGCAGCGAGGTCTCGCTGGTCGTCAGGTTGGCGACCAGCGGCGCGAGGATGCCCGACGCGGTGACGGTGGCGACCGTCGCGGAGCCGGTGGCGAGGCGGATGAGGACCGCGACCAACCAGGCCAGGAACAGCACGGACAGACCGCTGTCCTCGACCCACGACGCCACGAGCCCGCCGATGCCCGTGTCGATCAGGGTCTGCTTGAAGCCGCCACCAGCAGCCACGATCAGCAGGATGCCCGCGATCGGAGGCAGCGACTTCTCCAACGAGCCGGCCAGCTCCTTCAGGTCCATCCCCGCGCCGCGACCGAAGGTGAACATCGCGACGATGACGGCGATCAGCAGGGCCAGCAGCGGTGTGCCGATGGCGTCGAACACGGTTCGGGCCGCGGTGCCCTCCGCGGCAAAGATGTCGGCCAGCGCCTTGCCCATCATCAACGCGACCGGCAGCAGCACGGTGGCGAGCGTGACACCGAAGGACGGCCGACGCTCGCGGGCCTCGCGCTCGTCGGTCCCGAACAGCTCCGGGGCGGGCACGTCCACCCAGCGTGCGGCGTACCGCGCGAAGACCGGGCCGGCGAGCACCAGGGTCGGGATGGCGACCAGAACGCCGAAGCCGAGAGTCAGGCCGAGGTCCGCATCCAGTGCTGCGACGGCGACCAGCGGGCCGGGGTGCGGGGGCACCAGACCGTGCATGACCGACAGGCCCGCGAGCGCGGGGATGCCGATGGCGATGAGCGACTGGCCCGACCGGCGGGCGACCAGGAAGATCACCGGCATCAACAAGACCAGCCCGATCTCGAAGAACATCGGCAGGCCGATCAGGGCACCCACTGCGGCCATCGCCCACGGCAGCGTCCGCGCCGACGCCCGACCCACGATGGTGTCGACGATCTCGTCGGCTCCACCGGAGTCGGCGAGCAGCTTGCCGAACATCGCGCCGAGGGCGATCAGCACACCGACGCCGGCTGCCGTGCTGCCGAAGCCCTTGGTGAAGCTCTCGACCGCACCGGCGACGTCGAGCCCGCCGCCCACTGCGACCAGCAGGGACCCGAGGGTCAGGGACAGGAACGGGTGGACCTTGAAGCGCGTGATCAGCAGCACGATGACCGCGATACCGATCAGGGCGGCGGCGACCAGTCGGCCACCGCCGACGGTGGGTCCAGCGGCCTCGGCCGCGGGCAAGTACGACAGCAGCGTCGTCATGGGGTCTGTACCTCTCGAGGGTCAGGGGAGAGCACGTGAGTGCGGGGATGGCGCCTACTCTGGCGCATAGATCATCTTATTTCAAGGGTTCGGGCTCTATTAGTCTGCTTTTTGGTTCCTAGACCGTCATACGGTGTCCATTCATGTGATGATTGAGCCATGACGGCTCAGCCGGGATCCGCGATCAACCTGCACGAGAGCGTTGTCGAGCATCTGGGTCGGCTGATCACCGCCGGTGACCTCGCCGTGGGCACCGTGGTCAGCATCGACCGCCTCGAACAGAGCCTGGACGTGTCGCGCAGCGTCATCCGCGAGGCGCTGCGGGTGCTGGAGACACGAGGACTGGTGGTCAGCCGGAGGCGCGTCGGAGTCACGGTGCAGCCACGCTCGCAGTGGCAGGTCCTGGACCCGGCCATCATCCGCTGGCGACTGGCCAGCCAGGAGCGCGTCGTGCAGCTTCGCTCTCTCGGTGAGCTGCGCCGCGGCATCGAGCCGGTGGCCGCCGGCCTGGCGGCGTCCCGGGCCACCACCGAGCAGTGCCGCACCATGTCCTCGGCCGTCGTGGAGATGTCGGTCCACGCGCGCGCCGGCGACCTCGAGGCCTACCTCGACGCCGACCGCCAGTTCCACGACGCGCTGCTGGAGGCTTCGGGCAACGAGATGCTGGCCTCGCTGCGCGGGGTGGTCGGTGAGGTGCTGAGTGGCCGGACCCACCACGGGCTGATGCCCGACCAGCCGAACCCGGTCGCGATCCGGCTGCACGGCGAGGTCGCCCAGGCCGTCCTGGCCGGAGACGCCGAGGGAGCCGAGCAGGCGATGCGGCTCATCGTGCAGGAGGCCACCGACGCCATGGTCGAGGAGACCAGGCGCCCCGCGATCTCGCGCTGAGCGGCGAGCCTGTCGAGCTGCTGGGCGGGCCGGAGACCTCAGCCCACCTGGTCCGTCCGGCGGGCACGCACCAGGCCGAGGAACTCCGCTCGTGTGACCGCGTCCTCGCGGTTCTGGGTGCCCAGCTTGCGGTGGATGTTCCGGATGTGCGTCTTGAGCGTGTTGGGAGAGATCGCCAGGGTGGCCGCGATCTCGGCGTTGCGCATCGTCCCGCGGAGCAGCCGCACGACGGTCAGCTCGCGGTCACTCAGGTGAGCGAGCTGAGGGCCACCGGTCACTCGATGGAGTTCGACGTCGCTCGGGACACCCATGCGGGCCAGGAGGCGTTGACGGAAACCGAGTCGGCCGAAGTCCTGGTCGGCGTGGTTCATCTGCATCAGCATGGGCCGGACCGCACCCAGCACGATCACCACCAAGGCGCGGTTCAAGGTCGAAGCCATCGGCCAGCCGTTCTTCGACATCTCGCACGCCAACCTCACCACCACGTCGACGACGGCCATGACCGTCTACCGACCGGTGCTGGGCGGGGTTCAGCGTTCGGTCACCCCGACCTCGGCCGGCGTCATCTCGCTGCCGATCTCGTGCGCCAAGGTCAAGGCGACCCTCCCGGCCCCGGCCACCTGCGAGGGGACGCTGAAGATCATGGCCACCCTGCGTGGCCAGTACCGCACCGTCGGGGTGTCCCAGTTCAGCCTGCCGAACGGGCAGTCCGGCCAGGTGCAGGTGCAGCTCTACTCCGGTGCGGTTCGCGCCCTGGCCAACTCCGGACTGTCCTCGACGGTGAGTGCCACCGTCGGCAACCGGACCAAGTCCCGCGGCCTGTTCCTGGGGCGCATCCGGTAACCAGCTCCAAGATCCACCCGCTCCATGGACGGCCGGCACCCGCCGGTGGCCGTCCTGGTGCCGGCCGGCCGCCCGTCGAGCTCCCGCCCTGCGGACCGGTCCCTCAGGCCGGTCGGCCCGGCGGGTCGTCCGGCGGGTCGATGCGGCACATCCGTTGGACGACCAGGCCGACCGTGGCCAGGACCGCGCCTCCGACCGCCGCTGCGACCGCGGGCCAGAGGAGGGACTGAGCCGAGGCGAGCTCGAGGTCGGGGACGACGAGCGCC
The DNA here is from genome assembly GCA_963750305.1 of uncultured Actinomycetota bacterium. GTDB lineage: Bacteria > Actinomycetota > Actinomycetes > Actinomycetales > Dermatophilaceae > CAVVPX01. The sequence continues at coordinate 784,508 of CAVVPX010000002.1, read as the reverse complement.
AGCACCGCGACGTACCAGCCGGTGACGCCCGCGCCGGTGATCGCAGCAGCCTGGGCGAGGACCAGGGTCCGGGCGGCGCGGATCGGGCTCAAGGTGCGAGTCGCCTGGCCGCGCAGGAACGTGCGGACCGGCAACCCGGCGGCCAGCACCAGCGCGGCGGCGAGCACGACGGTCACTGCGGACACCCACGAGACATAGGGCAGCAGGTTGCCACGGTTCAGGTAGACCTTCAGGCCCACCCACCCCAGCCCACCGACCAGGACTGCCACGGCCACCAGCTGGGACAGCCGGATCCCCTTGCCCTCGTTCAGCATTCGCCCGTCACCAGCCCGGCTCCCACTCCGGGCCGGGACGGACCCCGGCGAGGTTGATCTCGTTGACCAGATCCTCCACCCGACGCACCTGACCGTCGACACGCAGCGCCGCCTCGCCGTCGGCCTGCAGCCAGGGCACCAGCACGAAGGCCCGTTCGTGGGCGCGGGGGTGAGGCAGGGTGAGCGCGGGGTCCTCCAGCCGGACATCGGTGTCGAACACCGGGTCGCCGTACTGCACGAGGTCCAGGTCCAGCGTGCGCGGACCCCAGTGCACCTCGCGGGTGCGGCCATGGGCACGCTCGATGTCGTGGAGCTCACGGAGCAGGCTGCGCGGGGAGAGCTGCGTGGTGCCGACGGCGACCGCGTTGAGGTAGGCCGGCTGGTTCGGACCACCGACGGGGTCGGTCTCGACCAGCGGCGAGTACGCGGCGCTCTCCAGGATCGTCTCCAGGTGCTCGGTCGCCCGTTCCAGCGTCTCGACCGAGTCCCCCAGGTTTGAACCGAGGGCGATCACGACCGGCGTCTCGCGGTGCCGGTCGATGCGCACCTGGACATCGGTGAACGGGTGGCCGACCGGGGCCTGGGGTTTGTGGACCACGACCTGCACCGACTCCACGAGCGGGCGCGACAGCACCGCGGTCGCGATCCGGTCGGCCACCGACTCGATCAGCTTCAGAGGCTCACCGGTGAGGATGTCGACGATGTCGCCCGCCACCTCGGCATAGTTCACCGTGTCGGACAGGTCGTCACTCGCGCCGGGCTGCGACAGGTCGACCTCCATGGTCACGTCGACCACGAACGTCTGGCCGTCGCGCCTCTCCTCCGGCAGCACACCGTGGAATCCGTGCGCTGAGACTCCTTGCAGGACAATGCGATCGCTCACAACCAACCCTCCTTCACTCAGCACTGCTGATCGCTTCGGCGACGCGGAGCGCCGCCAGGCTCTCGGGCACCGCGTGCACCCGAACCGCCCACGCACCCGCCATCGCGGCGTACACCGTGGTTGCGGCCGTCGCCGCGTCGAGCTCCTGCGGCGGACGCGGCTCGGCACCCTCGGGCACGCCCAGCCGGCCGAGGAAGGTCTTGCGGGAGATGCCGACCAGCACCGGTAGCCCGAGGTCCATCACCTGGTCCAGCCGGCGCAGGATGCTCCAGTTGTGTCCGGCCAGCTTGGCGAACCCGAACCCCGGGTCGAGCACCAGCTGGCTCCGGTCGACACCGGCCGACTCCAGCGCCGCGACGCGATCCATGAGCTCCTCGCAGACGCGGCGGGTGACGTCGTCATACACCGCCCGACTCTGCATCTGGGTGCTGTGCCCGCGCCAGTGCATGACGACGAACTGGACGCCGCGCTCGGCGACCAGGGCCGGCATGGCCTCGTCGGCGAGACCACCGCTCACGTCGTTGACGATGGTCGCCCCTGCGTCCAGGGCGCGGCGCGCGACGCCTGCCCGCATGGTGTCGACCGAGACCACCGCGCCCGCGCCGGCGAGGATCTCGACCACCGGGATCACCCGGCGCAGCTCCTCGGTCTCCGACGGCCGCTCTGCCCCGGGGCGGGTGGACTCGCCCCCGACATCCAGGATGTCCGCGCCCTGGTCGCGCAGCGCCAGACCGTGCGCCACCGCAGCGCCCGGCTCGAACCACTGGCCGCCGTCGCTGAAGGAGTCCGGCGTGACGTTGACGACCCCCATCAGGAGGGTCATGGGTGCAGCTGCCCGGCGGTGGGACCCGTGGTCATCGGGAGCCCGCCAGCAGCAGGCTCATCGCCTCCGCCCGCGTGGTGCCGTTGCGCAGCTGTCCACGGACCGCCGAGGTGATCGTGCGCGATCCCGGTTTGCGGACCCCACGCATCGACATGCAGAGATGCTCGCACTCGATGACCACGATCACACCCTGCGCGCCCAGGTGGGTCACCAGGGCATCGGCGATCTGGCTGGTCAGCCGTTCCTGCACCTGCGGGCGGCGAGCGAAGACCTCGACCAGCCGAGCGATCTTGGACAGACCGGTGACCACACCGCTCTTGGCCGGGATGTACCCGACGTGGGCGACCCCGTGGAACGGGACCAGGTGGTGCTCGCAGGTGCTGTACACCTCGATGTCGCGGACGATGATCATCTCGTCATGATCGATCGAGAACGTGGTCGACAGGACGTCGGCCGGGTCCTGCCACATCCCGGCGAACGTCTCGGCATACGCGCGGGCGACCCGGTCAGGGGTGTCGAGCAGACCTTCACGGTTCGGATCCTCGCCGAGCGCGATCAGCAGCTCACGAACTGCTGCTGCCGCGCGGACGAGGTCGATGGGGGAGGTGGTGTCAGCTGCCGTCGGGGTCGACACGGCCGCCCTCCGGAACCTCGATCACCTGGGTGGCGGGCTTCTCCGGATGGACGCTGCTGGCCCCGGCCTGGGCGGCCCGCTCGATCGCGGCCACGGTCTCACGGTCGCCCTCGTGCAGGGGGGTGGAGCCGTTCTGGGCGGCTCGTTCGGCAGGGGTGAGGACCGGACCCTTGTCGGAGAGGAACCGCGTCTCGCTGGAGAGCCACGTCGGCCGGACCGGGCGTCGCACGACGTCGGTGAACAGCTCGGCGAGCTCCTTGGCGTTGAGGGTCTCGTGCTCGAGCAGCTGCAGGACCAGGGTGTCGAGGATGTCGCGGTTGTCGTTCAGCGCGTGCCAGGCCTCGTCGTGGGCGGCCTCGATGAGACGGCGCACCTCCACGTCGACGATCCCGGCGACCTCCTCGGAGTAGTCGCGCTGATGCCCCATGTCGCGGCCCAGGAAGACCTCGGAGTTGGACTGGCCGAGCTTGATCGCGCCGACGCGCTCGCTCATGCCGTACTCGACGACCATCTTGCGAGCCATCGCGGTGGCCTTCTCGATGTCGTTGGCCGCACCGGTCGTCGGGTCGTGGAAGATGATCTCCTCCGCGACGCGACCGCCGAGGGCATAGGACAGCTGGTCGAGGATCTCGTTGCGGCTGGTGGAGTACTTGTCGTCGATCGGCATGACCATGGTGTACCCGAGGGCGCGGCCGCGCGGCAGGATGGTCACCTTGGTCACCGGGTCCAGGTGGTTCATCGACGCAGCGACCAGGGCGTGACCGCCCTCGTGGTAGGCCGTGATCTTGCGCTCCCGGGCGGACATGATGCGGGTCCGCTTCTGCGGTCCGGCGATGACGCGGTCGATCGCTTCGTCCAGCGCCGCGTTGTCGATCTGGCGGCGGTCGCCCCGAGCGGTCAGCAGCGCGGCCTCGTTGAGAACGTTGGCCAGGTCGGCACCGGTGAACCCGGGGGTGCGACGGGCGACGGTCAGCAGGTCGACGCCCTCAGCCATCGGCTTGCCCATCGAGTGGACCTGGAGGATCCGGTGACGGCCGATCATGTCGGGCGCCTCGACCGAGATCTGGCGGTCGAACCGGCCCGGACGCAGGAGCGCGGGGTCCAGGATGTCGGGGCGGTTGGTCGCGGCGATGAGGATGACGTTGGTCTTGACGTCGAAGCCGTCCATCTCGACCAGCAGCTGGTTGAGGGTCTGCTCGCGCTCGTCGTGGCCGCCGCCGAGCCCGGCCCCGCGGTGACGACCGACGGCGTCGATCTCGTCGACGAAGATGATCGCCGGGGCGTTGGCCTTGGCCTGCTCGAACAGGTCACGGACACGGGACGCGCCGACACCGACGAACATCTCCACGAAGTCCGACCCGGAGATCGAGTAGAACGGGACACCGGCCTCGCCGGCGACCGAACGGGCCAGCAGGGTCTTGCCGGTGCCGGGCGGGCCGTACAGGAGTACGCCCTTGGGGATCTTGGCGCCGACCGCGAGGAACTTCGCGGGCTCGGACAGGAACTCCTTGATCTCGTGGAGCTCCTCCACCGCCTCGTCCGCGCCGGCGACGTCGGCGAAGGTCACCTTGGGGGTGTCCTTGTTCGCCAGCTTGGCCTTGGACTTGCCGAACTGCATGACCCGCGAGCCACCGCCCTGCATCTGGTTCATGAGGAACCAGAACAGACCGAGCAGGACCACGATCGGGATCAGCGAGCCGAGGATGGTCAGCAGCGGGTTGGGGTTCTTGACCTCCTGGTCGTACCCGTTCGGCGGCTCGTTGTCGTGCAGCAGCTGGATGAACGCGGGACCGGCGGCCTCGACGTACTGCGTGGTGACCTTGGTCGCGTCCTTGACCCGGTCTCCGTCGGAGTACGTCTCACCGTCCTTGAGGGTCAGCTCGACCGTCTCGTTGTTGGTGACCTTGACCGAGTCGACCTTGTCGGCAGTGATCAGCTGTTCGGCGGCGGACGTGTCAATGCGGGTGAACCCGCCGTTGTCGCTGAAGGAGAAGACCATCAGCGTCACTGCGACGACGAGGACCACCCAGAACAACGGGGCCCGAAGGATGCGCTTGAAGTTCATGTGCGTGCTAGGGCCATGGGCCCCATTCCTCCTGCTCAGTCAGCCAACCGGCCGGCCGCCCTGTGGGTGGCTACGTGGGAAAGACGGTACACCGCCTCGTGTGGCGGCATCTGTGCTGGTCAACGACGGGACGACGGGTGGTGTTCCGCCGTGGGGCATCCGTGGCCCACCTCACCCCAGCCTAGGAACCCCTCGGGGACCTGCGGATCAGCAGAACGGCCCCCTTTGCCCGGCGGGCCACACCACGGTCCGGGAACCCCAGCCGGCTCGGGCGTGGCTGGGGATCGGGTCGGGCGCGAGCCAGGGTGGGTCAGGTGTACACGTGCTCCGCGAGCGTGCCGACGTCACGCAGGTTGCGGTACTTCTCGTCGTAGTCCAGGCCGTAGCCGACGACGAACTCGTTGGCGATGTCGAAACCGACCCACTTCACGTCGATCTCGACCTTGGCCGCGTCGGGCTTGCGCAACAGCGTGCAGATCTCGACCGAGGCGGGGCTGCGGGACTCCAGGTTGGAGCGGATCCAGCTCAGCGTGAGGCCGGAGTCGACGATGTCCTCCACGATCAGCACGTGCTTGGCGGTGATGTCGGTGTCGAGGTCCTTGAGGATCCGCACCACGCCGGAGGACTTGGTGCCCGACCCGTAGGAGCTGACCGCCATCCAGTCGATCGGTGCGGTCCCGGGCAGCGCCCGCATGAAGTCGGCCATCACCATCACCGCGCCCTTGAGCACGCCGACGAGCAGCAGGTCCTTGCCCTGGTAGGCCTCCCACACCTCGGCCGCCAGCACGTCGAGCCGGTCGTGGATCTCCTGCTCGGTGAGCAGGACACGCTCGAGGTCTGCTCCCATGTGGGCTGAGTCCACGGGTTCACTCCTTGGTCGGGGACGGTGGGTGAGGACGGCAGCAGCACCAGCCGTGGGGCTATTCAACCCGAGCGGCGGGGCGGATGGATACCCGGCCGCCGGCACGGAGCACCCGCAGGTCGCCCGGCGCATGGACCGGGCCCTGCCCGTGCCAGTCGGTGAGCAGCGCGTCGCAGGCATCGGTGTGCCGCGAGCCCAGCTGCCCGGCGGGCGCCCCGGAGGCCACCAGCAGACGGCGCCAGACCCGGGTGCGGATCGCGGTCGGCAGCCCCGCCAGCTCGTCGGCGGTCCACGGCTCGTCCCCCAGGCCGGCGACCGCCGCGGCGGCCTCGGCGTCCAGGTGGTCGGCGTCCACGCGGAGCTGCGTCGCAGAACGGGCCAAGGCGGCCGGGAGGCCCGGGCCAAGGTCATCCTCGAGCGCCCCGAGGGCGCGGCGGGCGCGGACCCGCGCGAACGAGCGGTCACCGTTCATCGGGTCCTCCCACCACTGCAGGCCGTCGGCCAGACAGGCCTCCTGGGTCTGACGCCGGGTCAGCCCCAACAGCGGCCGGCGCAGGACCCCGCGCGCGGACGGCATTCCGGACAGCGAGCGGGCCCCGGCGCCGCGGGCCAGGCCGAGCAGCACCTGCTCGGCCTGGTCGTCCAGGGTGTGGCCGAGCAGGACGAAGCGCGCGCCGAGCCGAGCGGTGGCCTCGGCGAGCGCGTCGAGCCGGGCGGTTCGCGCGGCGGCCTCCAGACCCTCGCCCGTTGCGGTGACGGTGACGGCTGCGATCTCGGCCGGCTCCAGCCCCAGCTCACCAGCCGCGCCGGCCGCTCGGGCCGCCACCTGCCACGACTGCTGCTGCAGGCCGTGGTCCACGACCACGGCACCGCCGCGCACCCCGGCTCGGGGCGCCTCGAACGCGGTCGCCGCGGCCAGCGCCATCGAGTCGACACCACCGCTGAGGGCGACCAGCACGAGGTCCCCGGGTGCGCACTCCGCCAGCGAGCGGCGTACGGCATGGCGGACGGCCGCCACGGAAGGGTGCGGCCCGGGCATCGACGCCGGCTCAGCCGTGCACGCGGGCGACCCAGAGCGAGGGGTCCTCGATCTCAGCCGGGCGGGGCAGGGTGTCGGCCGAGGTCCAGACCGCGTTGAAGCCGTCCAACCCCACCTGGTCGATGGCGCCGCGGACGAAGGTGGCCCCGTCGCGGTACTGCCGCATCTTGGCCTCCAGCCCCAACAGCCGGCGCAGCACCCGGTCGACCGACCCACCGCCCTTGCGGCGTTCGGTGAACCGGGTCCGGATGGTCGACACCGACGGGATGTGCGCCGGCCCGACCTCGTCCATCATCACGTCGGCGTGACCCTCGAGCAGCGACATCACCGCGGTCAGCTCGGCGATCCGCTCCTTCTGCTCCGGGGTGGTGACCAGGTCGATGACGCTCCCCTCGCCCCGCGCGAGGTCGGGCAGCCGTGAGGTGATCCGGCCGATCGTCTCGGCGAGGCTGTCGCCGTCGGGCACCATCTCACCGGCGAGGGTCCGGGCGCTCTCGATGAGGTGCTGACGCAGCCACGGCACCGCGGTGAACTGCACTCGGTGGGTCTCCTCGTGCATGCAGACCCAGAGGCGGAAGTCGTGCGGGTCGACCTTGAGCTCACGCTCGACGTGCACCATGTTGGGCGCGACGAGCAGCAGGCGAGGCGTGCCCTGGGGTGCGAGGTCGTACTGGCCGAGGACCTTGCTGGCCATGAACGCCAGGAGCCCGCCGGCCTCGCTCGCGGCGACCTTGGCCCCGATCGCCGACACCGCGGCCGAACCCGCGTGCGAGGAGGTGGGCCTGTCGGTCCGGCGGGCGGCGAGCGCGTCGTACAGCGGGCTGATCAGCGAGGCCATCGAGTCGGCATTGGCCGCGATCCAGCCGGGCCGGTCGACCACGAGGGCCTCGGGGGCACCGTCCGGGGTGTGCAGTCCGGTGGTCTGCGCGATCGGGTCGCGGGCCGCGCGCGCGGCCGCTCGGATCGAGGCGACGACCTCGGCCGCCTCGGCGGGGGTGACGGTGGGACCGGCGGAGACCAGTCGGGCTCCGGCTGCCTTGGCGAACCCCCAGTCGACAGGGGTGGGCGCAGGCTGGGTCGCAGTCTCGGGCACGCTCATCCCCTCACCGTAGGTCAGCGGCAGCCGCACGTCGCGAGAGTAGCCACGAACCGGTCCAACGCGCCTTGCGCGGCGAGCGTTCCGGTCGACGCCGGAACCTCGTCGGCGAGCAGTACGAAGGTCAGCAGACGGCCGTCGCGGTCGACCACCGTGCCCGCGAGCGCGCTGGCTCCGGTGAGCGTTCCGGACTTGGCCCGGGCCAGTCCCGCCGCCGGGTGGGCGCGGCTCCCGGCGAACCGGGTCGCGAGCGTGCCGTCGACCCCGCCCACGGGAAGGTGGGCGACCGTGCTGGACAGCGCGGGGACGGTGCCGCCGATCGAGAGCGCCAGGACCTCGGCGAGGGCACGAGCCGGGATCGCCTGCCCCGGCGACAGGCCCGAGGCGTCGACCAGCTCCACCCCGGTCGCGTCGATGCCGAGGTCGGCGACGGTCTGCACCACCCACGCGGCGGTCGCTGCCGTCGTCGAGGTGTCAGCGCCCGCCTGCGCGGCGGCCTGGCGGGCCAGGCCCTCGGTCAGCGCGTTGTCGCTCGTGACGAGCGCAGCGGCGAGGACGTCGGCGATCGGGGCGGACTCGACCTCCCCGAGGGCGTCGGCCGAGTCCTCCGGTGCCGGTCCGGTCTGGGCCGAGGCGTCACCGGCTCCCGCAGGCAGCGTCACGGAGATCCCCTCGGCGCCCAGCTCCCTGGCCAGCACGCGCAGGACCTGGCGGCCGGGGTCGCGGGGCGAGGGGTGGCCCACGCGGGGCCGCTGGCTCTCCAGGCCGATCATCGAGACGCCCTGGGTGTAGCCCGCGTCGACGTCGGCCATCACCCACGTCGCGGGGTACTGGGGGCCCGGCGCGTACGACGCGTCCAGCCGCAGGCGTACCGCAGTGATGCCGGTGGCGGACAGGGCGCCGGCGACCTGACGGGCCAGGTCGCCCACCCCGGCGTGCCCGGCCACGGCGTCGGGGTCGCCCGTGCCAGTACCCAGCAGGGTGTCACCGCCCGCGACCAGGACAAGGTCGGACGGCCCGGTCCCCCGGACCACCCGGGTGGTCATCCGGGCGGTTCCGTCCAACGTCGCGCCGACGGCTGCGGCGGTGAGCAGCTTGGTGGTCGAGGCGGGTGTTCGCGGGTCCGCGGCATCGCGCTGGAACAGCACCTCACCGGTGAGCCCGTCGCCGATGCTGACCCCGAGTGAGGTCCCGAGCGCGGGGTCGGCCAGCGCAGCGGCGACGGCTCTGCGCAGACCCGGGCCGCTGGGCGCCGTGGCCCTCGTGCCCGCGGCGGCGAGCGGGGGGGCCGTGGAGGTCGCGTGGGGCAGCGGCGCGCCGGTCAGACCGGGGGCCGACGACGCGCGGACCAGGACGCCGGGTGCGAGCCCCTGCAGGTCGAGCCACAGGTAGGTCGCCACGAGCAGCGCGACCAGCAACGGGGTCGTGGCCAACGCCGCTGCGCGTCGCACACGAACCCCCTCACGAACCAGGCGCTGGATGCGGGACACTGGCACCCGCGAGCCTAGGTCATCCCGCCGGGCCGCCCGCGCGCGACGACATGAGAGGGGAAGCTCACGTGGAGTTCGACGTCACGATCGAGATCCCGAAGGGTGCCCGCAACAAGTACGAGGTCGACCACGAGACGGGGCGGATCCGGCTGGACCGGATGCTGTTCACGGCGATGGCCTATCCCTCGGACTACGGGTACATCGAGGAGAGCCTCGGCGAGGACAGCGACCCGCTGGACGCGCTGGTGCTGCTCGACGAGCCGACCTGGCCGGGCTGCCTGGTGCGGGCCCGCCCCATCGGCTTCTTCCACATGCGCGACGAGGCGGGCGGCGACGACAAGATCCTCTGCATCCCCGCCGGTGACCCGCGCAAGAGCCACATCAAGGAGCTCGAGGACATCAACGAGTTCGACCGGCTCGAGATCCAGCACTTCTTCGAGACCTACAAGGACCTCGAGCCCGGCAAGTCGGTCGAGGGTGCCCACTGGGGCGGCCGCGCCGAGGCGGAGCAGGTCATCGAGGAGGCCTGGGCCCGGGCCAAGGCCGCCGGGATGAGCACCGCCCGCTGGCGCATGCCCGCGCACCCCGTCGCCCCGCCGGTCCCCGATGCCACCGCGGCCCTGAAGCCCAAGCAGCCCGCCAGCCACACCGCCGAGGAGCAGGCCGAGGCCGCCGCCAAGGCCCGCGAGGAGCTGGCCACCAAGGACAGGCCGCTCAGCGACTGAACCGCGCTCTGACGACCATTGGTCCGCCTGAGCCCGTGGTCGTCAGCACGACGCCGGGTCGGCCCGCGGAGCAATGGTCGTCGGTAGGCGTCGGTGCGGGTCGCCCGACCGTGGATGCGTCGCCTCGCTGCTGCCCCCGACGGGTCAGGAGGGGCGGCCGCCGTAGGGCAGCAGGTCCGAACGGTAGATCGAGGCGTACCGGACGACCGCGCCGCTGTGCGGGGCCTCGATCATCTGGCCGCCGCCGACGTATAGGCCCATGTGGTGACTGGTCGGACCGGAGGTGCCGTAGAACACCAGGTCTCCGGGGCGCAGGTCCGAGATCGGCACGCGCGCCGTCTCCGCCCACTGGGCCCCGGTGTAGTGCGAGAGGTACACGCCGGCGCGGCGCCAGGCCATCAGGGTGAGCCCGGAGCAGTCGAAGGAGTTGGGGCCCGAGCCGCCCCACAGATAGGGCTTGCCGAGCTGGGCGCGGGCGTAGGCGAGCACCGCGGACACGCCGCCGCTCGGCGGCGGGGGCGGCGGGGGCGGAACCGGGACGGTGGGCGTCGACGGCGGGGTCGGCGGCTTGGGGGAGCTCGGCTCGTTTGCTGGTTTGGGAGAGCTGGGCCGGTTGTCGCGGTCGGCACGCGCCCGGTCCTGACGCGCTCGCTCACGGTCGGCGGCCGAGCGACGGGCAGCCTCGGCTGCGGCGGCGCGGGCGCGGACCGCGGCCGCAGCGCGGGCCCTGCGCTCGGCCTCGGCCCTGAGCCCGACCTGGCGGTCCTGCTCGAGCTTGACCGAGGTCTTCTGGAGGTGCGCGAGCTGGACGACCATCGACTGCTGCGCCTGCTTGACCTGGGTGGCCATCGCGGCAGCGGCGGCCTGCTGCTGCTCCGCAGCCCGGCGAGACTTCTCGGCGCGGTCCGCGGCGGCCTGCTGCTGACCCCGCGCCTGGGCGGCCCGGGCCTGCAGGCTCACGGCGACCTGCGAGGTCGACGAGGCCTGCTTGAGGGTGCGGTTGCGGGCCTCGCCGACGGTTTCCATCGCGCTGAGGCGGTCGACCAGCTCCTGCGGTCCGTCGCTGCTCATGAACGCGCCCAGGTCACCGAGGCTGCCGTTCTGCTGGTAGACGGCAGCGGCGTACTGCCGGACCTTGCGGGCCGCGTCCTCCGCCGTGCTGGCGGCAGCCGCTGCTTGGCGGGCTGCGGTCGTGGCCTCGGCGACCTTGCGGGCAAGCAGCAGTTTCGCGCCGTTGTACTCCTCGGCGGCCGCCGCGGCCTTCTCCTGCGCCGACTCGAGCCGGGCGGAGGCCGCTGCGAACGCGGCATCGAGGGCGGCCACCTGCTGGGCTGCCGACCCGGCCGCCTGCCGGGCCTGGTCGACCTGGTCCTGCGAGGGATACACGGGGTCCGCGAGCGCGGCCACGCCGGTCGGGACCACCAGACCCACGACAGCGGCGCCGACCAGCGCCAGACGTGCCGCACGACGGCGGCGGCGCACGGGAACTGCAGTGGTCAAGGCTGCCTCTCAGGGGTCGACGACCCGCGGGCTGTCGGCGTGGGCGACCGATGTCGCCAGTGAGCGGAAGGACAGGGGGACCTTCCTGCCGACCGAGGGTAGGCGCGTTCCGCCCCACTCGAAACAGCAGTCACAGCAACCACAGGCGGTCCGGGGAATGACACTGCTGTAGTTCGCGAGTCACACGGATGTCTTTCAGCAGGTGGGAGATTCGCTTCGATCACCTGTCCACCCAGGTCACAGGTAGGTCACGAAATCCTCAGTCGGTGGGCGGCACGGCCCGTCCTGCGCGCATCGCGGCGTACCCGTCCGGGTCCTCGGCCAGCAGCGCACGGCGGGTCTGGCGGCGGTACCGCACGATCATGGTGACCCCCAGTGCCCAGACGAGGTACTGGACCGTCATCGCGACGCGGAACGAGTCGACGGTGTAGGTCGTCGGCCCACCTGGGGCGACCTGGTCGAGCACGATGCCGATCAGGGCCACCGTGGACAGCGAGGCGAGGAAACCGCCGACGTTGACGATGCCGGTCGCACTGCCGAGCCGGGTCGGCGGGTTGAAGGTGCGGGCGACGTCGAAGCCGACCATCGAGCCGGGCCCGCCGACGGCGGTGACGACGACGAGGGCTACCAGCAACCACAGCGGCGACCGCCCCGGCCACAGCAGCACCACTCCCCAGACCGTGGCGATGGCGGCAACGATCCACAGCACCAGGGTCGAGCGGGAGAACGGGTACCGCGTGACGATCCCGCCGATGACCGGGCTCGAACAGACCGCCGTCACCGTCATCAGCATGAGCAGTATGCCGGCGGTGCCCGGCGAGAGTCCCTGTCCGGCCACCAGGAACGGATATCCCCAGAGCAGCGCGAACACCGTGGCGCCGAACTGGGCGGTGAAGTGCGACCACAGGCCGAGGCGAGTGCCCGGGGTGTCCCACGCGTCGCGGACGGTGCGTGCGATCGCTCGCAGCTTGATCCGGTCGAGGTCGTGGTCCGGCCACGGCGAGTCCCGCACGACGAACACCAACAGGACCCCGAGGGGGATCCCGAGCAACGCGGCGGCCCGGAAGGTCGGGGTCCAGCCCCACGCGTGCAGCAGGAAGACCAGCGGCGAGGCGGCCGCCAGCGCACCGACCTGACCGCACACGCCGGTGACCTGGGTGATGAGCGGGATCCGGACCGGCGGGAACCAGAGGTTCACCAGCCGCAGCAGCGGCGCGAAGATCATCGCGTCACCCATCCCCACGAAGACCCGGGCCGTCAGCGCCGCCCCGAACGAGTCGACCATCGAGAACGCGAGCTGGGCGAGGGTCATCAGCGTGAGCCCGACCAGCATGAGCCGGCGCGTGCCGAAGCGGTCGAGCAGTGCACCGACGGGGATCTGCATGGCGGCGTACACGAACAGCTGGACCATCGTGAAGGTCGCGAGCTCGGCCGAGGCGATGTGGAACCGCTCGGCGGCGAGCAGACCGGCGACGCCGAGGCTGCTGCGGTGGAAGACCGCGAGCAGGTACACCGCGATCGCGCAGCCCCAGACCAGCCAGGCTCGCCGTCCACCCAGCGCGTAGGAAGGCTCGACGGGGGTCACGTACCTCATGGTCTCGCGGTGGGACGTGGTCCGGCGAACCGGGTCCGCCCGGTCGGCCGCGTCGGGACCTCGGGCTACGGTCACGGGGTGAAGTCGTACTCGCGCGGACCGCTGACCTTCGATGTCCTGGACGGCGGGCCGGCCGACGGGCCGGTGGTCGTGCTGCTGCACGGGTTCCCGCAGGACCACCACGCGTTCGACCGCGTCGCGCCGCTGCTGCACGCGGCAGGGCTGAGGACGCTGGCGCCGCTCCAACGCGGGTACGCGCCGTCCTCGCGGCCGCCCACCTCGGCCGGCGCCGGGGCGTACTCGATCGATGAGCTGGTGGGCGACGTCGTCGCGCTGGCGGACGCGGCCGGCGCCGACCGCCTGCACGTCGTCGGTCACGACTGGGGCGGCGCGGTGGCCTGGGCGGTGGCCGAGAGGGCACCGGAGCGGGTGGCGTCGGTGACCGTGCTCTCGACTCCCCATCCGCGCGCCCTCGCGTGGGCCACCCGGCACGCCGGGCAGTGGCGCAAGAGCTGGTACATGGGTGCGTTCCAGATCCCCTGGCTGCCCGAACGTCTGATCGGGCGGGTGATGCCACGAGCGTTGCGGCGGAGCGGCCTTCCCGAGGACGACCTGCGCCGGTACCGGCGGCTGATCGACGACGTGCCCACCGCCCGGGCGATGCTGGGCTGGTACCGCGCGCTGGGCGTTCGCGACGCCACCCCGCGCGAGATCAGGACTCGCCGGCGGGTCGTCGCACCCGCTGCCCTGGTCTGGGGCCGCGACGACCTCGCCCTGGGTCGTGCGGCAGCGGAGCGGACCGGGCGGTACGTCGACGGCGACTACACCTTCACCGAGCTCGACGCCAACCACTGGCTGCCCGAGACCCACCCCGAGCAGGTCGCGGAGGCGATCATCGCCCGGATCCGGAGCGTCTAGCGCCGGTCCTCACCCCGGGGCGGAGGAGGACGCCTCGGTCGTCGGGTCCGGCTCCCGGCGACCCAGCCTCAGGTGCACCGGGTCCTGAGCAGCAGCGGCCGCTGCCGCACGCCGCTTCGCCGCCCGGTCGCGATAGGTCAGGTTGAGCGCCTCGACCCCGATCGCGAAGGCGATCGGACCATAGATGACGGCCTTCTGCAGGTGGACGTCGAAGCCCTCGGCGATCAGCGACCCACCGATCAGGATGAGGAAGCTGAGCGCGAGCATCTTCACCGTCGGGTGCTGGTTGACGAACTCGCTGATCCGGCCAGCGAGGAACATCATCAGACCGATCGAGATGACGACCGCCGCGATCATGATCGAGATCTCGTCGACCATGCCGACGGCGGTGATCACCGAGTCGAGGGAGAACACCATGTCGATCAGCATGATCTGGACCAGCACCGCACCAAAGGTCGACGTCGCGGCCGACCCGGCGCTCTGGTGGTGCTCCTCGCCCTCGAGCTTGTCGTGGATCTCGTTGACCGCCTTGTAGACCAGGAACAGACCACCGGCGAGCAGGATCAGGTCGCGCCCGGAGAACTCCAGCACCTCGGCACTGCCGACCGAGAACAGCGGGTCGGTGAGCCCCACGATCCAGGAGGCGAAGAAGAGCAGGACGATCCGCATGACCATCGCCAGGGACAGCCCGATGATGCGGGCACGCTGCCGCACCTCCGCGGGCAGCCGCTGGGTGAGGATCGAGATGAACACGACGTTGTCGATGCCGAGCACCAGCTCCAGGGCGAAGAGGGTGAGGAAGGCGATCCAGAGGTCGGGGCTTGAGAAGAAGTCCACACCACGACGACGACTGGGTGTTGGCTGAGGTTCCGCTGTGGACGTCGGGCCGGGTTGAGTCCGCAGCACCGCGGGCAGGAGCAGAGCGGCATACCCACCCCACCGAGGAGCCCCCATGGCCACCACCGTTGCCGAGCAGATCATCGCCGCGCTGGCCGACCACGGCGTCCGCACCATCTGGGGTGTGGTCGGCGATGCCCTCAACCCGGTCACCGACGCGATCCGCCGCGAGGACCGCATCGAGTGGATCGGCGTGCGCCACGAGGAGGCCGCCGCGTTCGCTGCGTCGGCGCAGGCCCAGCTCACAGGTGAGCTGGCCGTGTGCATGGGAACGGTCGGACCGGGGTCGATCCATCTGCTGAACGGGCTCTATGACGCCAAGAAGTCCCACGCGCCGGTGCTGGCGATCTGTGGGCAGGTGCCGCTCGCCGAGATCGGCACCGACTTCTTCCAGGAGGTCGACAACGACGCGCTGTTCGCCGACGTCGCGGTGTACAGCCACACGGTCACGAACGTCGCCCAGATGCCGCAGTCCCTCGAGCAGGCGGTGAACGCCGCGACCGCCCGGCGGGGGGTCGCCGTCCTGAGCCTGCCCGGCGATGTCGGCGGGCTCGAGCTCCCGAAGCACACGCCCACACCGCACTTCGCTCCCCCGGCCGCGGTGCAGCCGGCGGCCGTTGAGCAGCTGCGCGAGGCCGCCCAGGCTCTCAACGCCGCCGGCGCCGTGACCCTGTTGGTCGGGTGCGGGGCGCGTGAGGCGCGCCAGGAGGTCCTGGCCGTGGCCGACCTGCTCGGAGCCCCGATGGTGCTGACGCTGAAGGCCAAGGAGGGGTTCGAGGGCGACAACCCGTATGAGGTCGGACAGACGGGGCTGATCGGCAACCCCGCGGCAGCGGGGGCCCTGGACGACGGCGAGGTGCTGCTCATGCTCGGCACCGACTTCCCCTATCGCGACTGGTATCCGAGCGACAAGCACGTGATCCAGCTCGACCGCTCGGCCGAGCACATCGGCCGCCGGGTCAGCGTCCGGACGAGCCTGGTCGGCGACTGTGCTGCCACCCTGCGCGAGCTCGTCCCGCTGCTCGGGCGCCACGAGGACCGGAGCCACCTCGACACGGCCACCTCGGCGTACTCGGCCTGGAGGGCGGGGCAGCAGAAGCTGGCCGAGCCGGACCACGACCGCTCGCTGCTCGGTCGCCTCCGCTCCGTGGGGGACAACCCGGACCATCGGATCCGGCCGGAGGCGGTCGCCGTGGCCCTGGACCGACACGCGGCCCCCGACGCGATCTTCACCTCCGACACCGGGATGTCCACGGTCTGGCTCTCGCGGCTGATCCCGATGAGCGACCAGCGTCGGCTCGTCGGCTCCTACAACCTCGGGTCGATGGCCAACGCCATGCCGCAGGCGTTGGGGGCCAGCGCACTGGACCGATCACGACAGGTGATCGCCCTGTGCGGTGACGGAGGGCTGATGATGCTGCTCGGCGATCTGCGGACCGCGGTGACCTATGACCTGCCGGCGACCTTCGTCGTCTTCGACAACGGTCGCCTCGGGATGGTCAAGCTGGAGCAGGAGCAAGGGGGCCTGCCCGAGTTCGGCACCGTGCTGGACAACCCCGACCTGGCCGCGGTCGGCACGGCCATGGGGCTCTCGGCACGACGGGTCGAGGCCTCGGAGGACCTGGACGGCGCGGTGGCGTGGGCACTGGCCCAGCCGGGACCGGTGCTGCTGGATGTCCTCACCAACCCCGACGAGGTATCGGTGCCGCCGAAGGTCACGGCGGCCGAGGGCTGGGGCTTCGCGATCGCCAAGCTCAAGGAGCAGGTGACCAGCGCCCGCTAGGTTTGCCGACCACCGGGCCGGACCGGACCACATCGGACCAGACCACACCTCACCAGACCCGCCCCACACCCCGGCCAGCAGAGGACCCCATGCGCACCGAGTTCGACCCGCGGGCCGAGGACGTCAACGCCTATCGCCTCCTGACCGCCCTCGTCGTCCCGCGGGCGATCGCGTGGGTCAGCACCTTGTCGGCGCACGGGATCGGCAACCTCGCCCCGCACTCCTTCTTCACTGTCGCCTGCGCCGAACCTCCGATCGTGGCGTTCGCCTCGATCGGCCGCAAGGACACGCTGCGCAACGTCCTGGAGACGCGCGAGTTCACGGTGAGCCTGGCCACGCGGACCCTGCTCCCCCAGGTGAACCAGTCGAGTGCGCAGTTCGACCCCGAGGCGGACGAGTCGACGGCGTTGGGGATCGCGATGGCTCCCAGCCGGCAGGTCGGCCCGCCGTCGGTGGCTGCGTCTCCCGCGTCGCTGGAGTGTTCGCTGCACTCGACGGTCGACCTCGCCACGTCGGTGCTCATCCTCGGACGGGTGGAGTGGATCACAGTGTCGGAGACGGTGATTCGCGACGGCGCGCCAGCGTATGACCTGCTTGACACCGTGTCGAGGCTCGGCGGCAACGAGTGGGGCCTGCGCGGACCGGTCCACGAGGTGGCCCGGCCGAGAACACCTGGCGACATCGACCCGGACGAGCCCGCTCCGCACGGCACCGACTGACCCGTCCGGATGCGCCTCCCCCAGCCCAGCGACGCAACCGACCACTGCGATCCCCATGGCCACTTGGTTGGACCACAGGGATCTCGGAGGGACACGAGCCGGCTCGGGAGACCGCCGTGATGGGTGCCTACCCCGTCCGAACCCAGGGAAACCTCAGAACAGCCACGCCTCGGTCCGCGACGGCCAAGGCAGTACTCAGCCGGCGATGGCCTCGCGCTGCACGGTCGACAGGGCTGCACGCTCGCGCTCGGTGAGCCCACCCCAGACTCCCTGGGCCTCGCCCGCGGACAGTGCGTGCAGCAGGCAGGTCTGGATCACCGGACAGTGTCCACAGATCCCCTTGGCCATGATCTCGCGCTTGGCCCGAGCCGTCGGCAGCTCCTTGTCGGTCGAGAAGAAGATCCCGCTCGGTGCGGTGCGGCACGCACCCTCCTCCTGCCACGCGTAGTTCTCATAGATCGGACGGGGAAGTCGGCTGATGACGGCCATGAGGTGCTGCCTCTCTCTCGCGCGTAGGAACTTGTGCACAAACTTATTCATAACCTATGCATGAACGCAAGCCCTGCACAGGTTTTTCTGTTTCTGTGGCAGACTGAGGCTCATCAGCGTCGCCGCTCCAGCACAGGGAGGCACCGAGTGTTCGACAGCAACGCGCCTGTTGTCCACGTCACTGCCCTACCCGATGGGCCAACAAACGCTGGTGCACCCACGACTTTTGACCCCTCGGCGGAGGCCTGGGGCATCGGTGCGGTGGCCCGCCGTAGCGGCATCGCCGCGAACACGCTCCGGTCCTGGGACCGGCGCTACGGCCTGGGTCCGACCCAGCACAGCGAAGGTGGGCACCGACGCTATGTCGCTGCCGACATCCAACGCCTGGGCGTGATGGCGCGGATGACCTCTCGTGGCGTGCCGGCGGCGACGGCGGCCAAGGTCGTGCTCGCGTTGTCACCCGCCGACCTCGTGAGCGCGCTGAGCCAACCCGTGACGCCCACCCCGAGTCCGGCCGCGCTCACCGAGGTCGACGCACTCGTCTTCGCCGCCCAGGCGCTCGACGCCGCGGCCCTGCGCGGCCAGTACCGCGCGCTGCTGTCCCGGATGCCGGTCGCCGATGCTTGGGCGACGGTCCTGGCCCCGACGCTGCAGAAGATCGGGATGCTCTGGTCCGCGGGGGCGCTGGGCATCGACGTCGAGCACCTGGCCAGTGAGGTCCTCGTGGGCGAGCTGCGGGGCCACACCGAGCGAGCCCGGCACAGCAACCAGCCGGCGCGGTCAGCACGGCCCGATGTGGTCCTGGCCAGTGCCGACCGCGAACCGCACTTCCTGCCGCTGCTCGCCCTCGAGGCCGACCTTGCCGACAAGCACGTCTCAGCGCTCCTGCTCGGCGCCCAGCTCCCGGCCGAGGCGCTCCTGACCGTCCTGCGGCGGAGCCAGGCGCCGGTCGCGTTCATCTGGGCGTCGCTCGAACGCGATGAGCATGACCCGCTGTTCGCGCAGCTGACCCGACTCACCCGACCGTTGAAGGTGGTCATCGGCGGGCCGGGGTGGCCCGGCGGGCTACCCGACCGGTACGGGGTGGTGGACGTGGTCGCCGTCCACACCTTCGCCGAGGCCACAGCCATGATCGAACGCTCGGCAAGGGGTGCAGGGCTGGCAGACGGCCCTCAGGACTCCTCGGACGGCGGGGGGACATAGCGCCACGTCTGCTGTCGGACGTACTCCTGGGTCGAGGAGTACGACTCGGCGATGTACTCCTCCAGCACGCTGCGCTCGATCCGCCAGAACCCCCGACCCCCGACCTTGATCGCGCGCAGCACCCCGGAGCGCAGCAGGGACATGACCTGCGCCTCGGTCACCCCGAGCTCGTCGGCAGCGGCTCGCGGGGACATGAACCGGGCCCGCGGGTCGGACGGGCCCGCCTCCGGTGACGGCGCATCCTCGTCGTATGTCTCCGTCATGAATGCGCCTTTCCGCCCCGTTCCGCCCCGAAAAGCCCCCAACAGAATCTGACCTTAACCGTGACTGAGCAGCGGTGTCACGAGCGTGCCTGACTCTGAGCGCAACCCGTCCCTTTCCAGGATCGAGTCCGGCAGTCTCGCTCACCGAGGCCGGGTGGACCGGCGGTCGCGGCGTCCGGACTCGCGCAACGTTGCCATCTGCGACACATCGCTGGGGGATGCGAACCGTCCTGACCACCCCTGACCTTCGCCACTCAACGTCTCATCGCAGACCTCGACGGTCCGGCACAGTGCGGGCTGGTCCCACACCAGCCCGATCGAAGCGCGCTCATGCCGGCGCTCCCGGGTGTGCGTCCTTCCACTGCCAGTCGACCCCAGTGCGTTCGGTGACCGCGTCACACTGCTGGTTGCCGGCTTCTCCACCAGCGGACGGCCGATGCGCTGCTGATCATGGCAGGCCGCAGCCACCAGCCGAACAGTGGAAGAAGGAAGGCTTCGAACTGGATGGCGGGGATCATGAGGACGAATGGGCCACCCCGCGCCTACGGAGGCGGACGCTGCGCTCCTCGGTCGGCTCACCGACCGCGAGGGGGAAGTCCTTGGCCTTGTCGCGCAGGGGCTGTCGAACGCCGAGCCCGGTCGAGCGATCTTCCTCAGCGAGTCCACGGTCAAGACCCATGTCGCACGAGTCCTGAGCAAGCTTGGCTGCCGGGACCGGGTCCAAGCCGCCATCTTCGCCCTGCGCACCGGATTCGAGGCACGAGCCTGAGACCGCCTGACGTCCCACCGCGGCCAGTGACTGCTCTGCCCCGCTCCGACCACTCGCCGACCCTTGCGGAACCGACCCGCAAGTGACTCGACAGCGCCGACGGACACAACGACGGAAGGCGCCCTGCGCAGCGGAAAGGCCCCTCGACGGGCGTCGAGGGGCCTTTCCTGCGGTACTGCGTGGAGCCGCCTATCGGAATCGAACCGATGACCTATTCATTACGAGTGAATCGCTCTGGCCGACTGAGCTAAGGCGGCATGCTCCGCGGCTGAGGCCGAGGCGCGAGCCACGAGTATACGGAGAGTGGCCCCAAACTCCGAACCGAGCCCGGCGGCTGGGCGGACCCCGGCCGGAGGGCTCAGCAGGTCAGCACTTCAGCCCCGCGGGCGGGACGGTGCCGCGGATGTAGTAGCCGTCGACGGCGGCGTCCACGCACGAGCTCCCGCGCTTGTAGGCCGTGTGACCGTCGCCGTCGAAGGTGACCAGCGAGCTGTTGGACAGCTGGCCGTCGAGGCGCACCGCCCACTCGTACGGTGTGGCGGGGTCGCGGGTCGTGCCCACCACGACGATCGGGCCGCTGCCCTCGGCGGTGATCCTCCTCGCCGTGCCCGTCGGTGGGACCGGCCAGACCGCGCACGGGAGGCCGGACCAGGCCAGGAACCGGCCGAATATCGGTGAGGCGGCAGCGAACTCGCGGTCCATCCGTTCGTAGTCGGCGACCTCGGTGACGACCGGCTTGTCGAGGCAGTTGACGGCGTAGATGACCTCCATGATGTTGCCCTGGTAGGCCCCGTCCGCGCGGCGCCGGGCATAGCTGTCGGCCAACCGCATCAGCGGGTCGCCGTCGCCGTCACGGCCCGCCACGAGCGCGTCGGTCAGGGTCGGCCAGAACGCCTCCTCGTACATCGCCCCGGCGACGGCCACCGCGCCCCACGACTCGGTCAGCTTCGTGATCCGGGCGTCCCTGGTCACCGGCAGCGGTGCCTGGTCCAAGCCGTGGAGGAACCCGGTGAGCCAGCCGATGACCGCGTCCGCGCTGTCACCCAGCGCGCAGCCGCGGCGTACGCAGTCGGTGGCCCACGCGCGCGTGGCCAGGTCGAAGCCCTTCGCCTGCCCCAGGCTCACCTCCTCGGAGGTCAGGTCGGGGGGCACCACGCCATCGAGCACGAACCGGCCGACCAGCGAAGGGAACAGGTCGGCGTACACCGCGCCGAGATAGGTGCCGTAGGACTTGCCGAGGTAGTTCAGGCGGTCATCGCCCAACGCCGCGCGCAGCACGTCCATGTCGCGGGCCGCCTCGACCGACGAGACGTGACCCAGCCGGTCGCCGCTGAGCCGCTGACAGCCCTCGGCGAAGGTGCGCGACTCGGTGAGCCACGCCTGCACCTCCGCCGGTGTGTCAGGGGTCAGGTCGGCCCCGGAGCCCAGGAAGCGGTCCAGGTCGGGGTCGGACAGGCAGTCGACGGGCGCCGACCGCCCGACGCCGCGAGGGTCGAAACCGACCACGTCATAACGGGCGCGCACCGTCCGGGACACGATCAGCGAGGCCTGCCGCGCATAGTCGACCCCCGAGCCGCCCGGTCCTCCGGGGTTCACCACGAGCGACCCCACCCGGCTCGCCTCGCTCGTCGCGCGGACGCGCAGCACCTTGATCGCGATGCTCCCGCCCCCGGGCCGCGCATAGTCCAGCGGCACCCGCAGGTCGGCGCACTCACCGACCCCGCAGCCCGACCAGGCCAGCTGCTGACCGTAGAACCCGGCGAGAGCCTCCAGACCCGGAGGGGGCGGCAGCGGCTGGACGCCGGTGCGGGCCGCTGCGTCCTGCGGAACCACCGTCGGCGGCGCTCCCACGAGCGAGCAACCACCGAGCAGCAGGCCTACGACAGCGAGGGTGGTCGACGCGAGCGGACGGTGCCGGCCGGCGCCCCGGCGGCATCGAGACGTCATGGGACGACCGTAACCCCCGTCGCCGACGCAGACATCACGCGTCTTCCGAGCGGCAACCCGCCACTACTGCTCATTTCTGGGATTCGTCCGCGCCGCGCGCGGGTGCCGGGCGATCATGGGTCATGGTTCACTACCGCCTGCTCACCCCCCTGCTCGTCGCCGCTGCCCTGGGCGCGCAGGCGGTCGTCGCCGTCCAGCTCTCGGGGCCCGCGCTGGCCACCGCACCGCTCGCCGCGACCGCCGCGACCGCCGCGAAACCGACCACGCCCCGCAGCGCGTTCGACTACAACCCGACCACCCCGCCGACCCCGGACTCGATGGTGAGCAAGGTGCCGTCGGTGGCGACCCCGGCGGTCGAGAACGGCGCCGTGCGCGCCTTCGTCCGGGTGGGCACGACCATGATCATGGGCGGCGAATTCTCCCAGGTCGACGGCACGACCCGTCACAACCTCGTGGCGTTCGACATCTCGACCGGGGACCTGCTGCCGGTCAACCTGGACACGGACCTCCCGGTGTACGCGCTGGAGCTCGGCCCGCTCGCGAACACCGTCTTCGTCGGCGGCGACTTCACCACGGTCAACGGGGTGGCCCGCAAGCAGCTGGCACTGGTGAACGTCACCACCGGCCAGCCCGTGCCGACCTGGCAGCCACCGGTGCTCAACTTCGGTGGGGTCACCGACCTCAAGACCGTCGGCGACACGCTCTACGTGTCCGGCACCTTCACCAAGCTCAACAACATCGCGCACGGCGGCCTCGCCAGCGTCGTGGCGGTGACCGGACAGCTCGACCCGAAGGTCTCGGTCAACTTCACCGAGCACCACAACAACACGGGCACGGGCGCGCAGGGTCGGGTCGGCGTCGACCAGATCGACATCACCCCGGACGGCACCACGCTGATCGCGATCGGCAACTTCCGCAGGGCCGACGGTCTGCTCCGCGACCAGGTCGCCCTTCTCGACGTCGCGTCCTCGGTCGCCACGGTGAACCCGAGCTGGGCCACCGACTGGTACACCGACTACTGCAACAACTTCGCCGTCGACAGCTATGTCCGCGGGGTGTCCTTCTCCCCCGACGGCAGCTACTTCGTCATCTCGGCCAAGGGCGGGTTCCACCCGGGCACCGGCTGCGACGCCGCGCTGCGCTACGAGACCGCCAACCTGAGTCTGGATGCGCAGCCGACCTGGCGGATCGAGACCGGGGGCGACACCCTCTGGGGCATCGCCATCACCGACAACGCGGTGTACGTCGGCGGGCACCAGAAGTGGCTCAACAACCCCAAGGCCCGGGTGGTCGCCGGCCCGGGTGCCGTGCCACGACCCGGCCTGGTCGCGCTGGACCCGATCTCCGGTCGCCCGCTCGCCTGGAACCCCGGCCGGGACCCCCGCGGCGTGGCCGTCTTCGTGATCTACCCGCTGGAGACCGGCATCTACATCGGGTCCAACACCGCGTGGATCGGCACGCACGACTACTACCGCCCGAGGGTGGCCTTCTTCCCCTACACCGGCGACACGCTCGCGGCGACCACCACCCAGCAGCTGCCCGGCACGATGTACGTCGCCGCGCCGCGGTCCAACGGCAGCGACCCGCACCTCTACGCCACCACCCTCGACGCGACCGGGCGCCCGGTCTCCCCCAAGACGGTGACCACGTTCCCGTTCGACCTCCAGAGTCGCGCTGCCTTCCTCGTCGGGAACAGGCTGTTCACCGGCCACGCGACCGACCTGACGATGTACCAGCAGTTCTTCGACGGGACCGTCCTCGGACCGCGCCAGGTCGTCTCGCCTTACCACGAGGCGGAGTGGGTCAACGTGCCCAACGGCTCGGGCGGCACGTTCGACGGCGTGGACCCGACCCTCTACTCGCAGTACGCCACCGTCGGTTCCGCCGCCTACACCGGTGGTCGGATGCTCTATACGCGCTCCAACTCCAAGAAGCTCTTCTCCAAGCTGTTCTCACCCGACAGCGGGATCATGGACGAGCGCTACGACATCGTCCCCACCAGTGTCAGCTTCACCGGCACGACCGGCATGTTCGTCGTCGGGAACAAGCTGTTCTATGTCACCAAGAGCAAGGGCGCGTTGTACTCGGTGAGCTGGACCGGCAGCGCCGTGGTCGGCCCGGCGACCCAGGTGGGCGGACCCGGCATCGACGGCGTCGACTACACCGGTTCGACCCTGTTCCTTGGCCCCTGACCGTCCTCCGGCACCGATCCCTGACGGGGGTCGGCTTGGTCCGTCGTGATGGCTGCGAACCGACAGCATCGAGGGCAAGCAGCCCCATCTGGTGTCGCTTCGGGGCGGGCGAAAACTTGGCATTTGTCCAACTCTGAACCAGGTGGGACCGTACAGCCATGAGTAGTGGACTTCGACCGACAGTGACGGCAGGCGCTGTCGCCGCACTGCTCAGCAGCGGACTCGCCCTCGGAACCCAGGCGGTCGCCAGCCCGGTGTCGGCGCCCGCCCCTGCACTCGCTGCCACTGCCAGTGCCGCTGCTCCCGCTGTCACCGCCACTGCTCCCGACCTCGCGATGGTCAAGGCCGTGCCCTCGACGGCGACACCCGAGGTGGCCGACGGCGCGGTGCACGCGCTGGACGAGGTCGGCCCCGACATGGTCATCGGCGGCACCTTCAGCACTGTCGACGGCGAGGTCCGCAACCACCTCGCGGCATTCCATCGCGCGAGCGGCGACCTGAGCAGCGTCGCCTTCGACGTCAACGGTCCGGTGTATGCGGTCGCGGCCGGGGTGCGCGGCGGCACCGCGTTCATCGGCGGTGACTTCACCACGGTGGGAGGCGTCCCGGCCAAGAACGTGGCCCTGGTCAACCTCTCCACCGGAAAGCCGGTCAGGTCGTGGAAGTCCCCCGACCTGGCTCAGGGCTACGTCGAGGACATCGAGGTGCTCGGCGACCGCGTCTTCCTTGCCGGGACCTTCGTTCGGGCGGGAGGCCGGCCGCATGCCGGACTAGCGACGGTCTCGGCGGCCACCGGCGCGGTCGACAGCTACGTCCGGAGCCAGTTCCTGGGTCACCACAACGACTCCGGGACCGGCGCGCAGGGCCGCACCGGGCTGCGCGAGATCGAGATCAGCCCGGACGGCCGGCGCCTGGTCGGCATCGGCAACTTCAAGACGGTGGACGGCATGTCGCGCGACCAGATCGTGATGCTCAACCTCGGCGCCAGCCGCGCCATCGTCACCCCCGACTGGTCCACCACCTCCCTCAAGCCGTACTGCAACCGGAACGCGATCGACAGCTACGTGCGTGGCGTCGACTTCTCCCCCGATGGCAGCTTCATCGTGGTGAGCTCCAAGGGTGGCTACCACCGCAACACCGTGTGCGACGCGTCCGCACGGTTCGAGGTGTTCGTCGCCGCCGCCGACGTGCGGCCCACCTGGGTGGCCGAGACCGGTGGCGACACCGTCTGGGCGACCACGATCACCGCTGGCGCGGTGTTCGTCGGCGGGCACAACAAGTGGACGAACAACCCGATCGGCAAGGGCGGTGTGGCCGGACCGGGAGCCGTGCCCCGTCCCGGGCTGATGGCGCTGGACCCGCAGAGCGGTCGCCCACTGAGCTGGAACCCCGGTCGCAACCCGCGCGGGGTGACGGTCTACCAGATCCTGGCCACGCGCCGCGGGATCTATGTCGCGTCGGACACCGGCTACATCGGCGACCGGCTCTACTACCGTCCGCGCATCGCGTTCTTCCCCAACGGCGGCAGACCCCTGGTCTCGACCGCACCCACGGTGCTGCCGGGCACCGTGTACATCGGCCGGGCCTCGACCCGTAGCAGGTCGCCGGTAGACGCGGTGGTCCTCGCCAGCGGCGGCCGGTCGCGCGGACCCGCGACGCGGACCTCGATCACCCTTCCGCAGGCGGCCCGGGGCACCTTCGTCGCCGGCGGATACCTGTTCTATGGCGACTCGACGCGAGCCAAGATGGTGCGGCGCCCGGTCTCGGCGACGTCCGTCGGCGCCCAGACGGTCCTCGACCCGTACCACGACCGGTACTGGAAGGACGTCCGCAACGGCTCGGGTGGCACCTACGACGGAGCCGACCCGACGCTGAACGCGGACTGGGGCTCGGTGACCAGCGCCACCTATGCGAACGGCCGGGTCTACTACTCCAGAAGCGGTGACACCGCGCTGCGCTCCAGGCTGTTCGCCCCCGACAGCGGGGTGATGGACGAGAACGTGATGGTCCTGGACACCTCGTCGGTGGACCCGAGCACGTTCACCGGAATGTTCGTCTCCGGACGCACGCTGTATTTCACCAACACCTCCGGCCAGCTGCTGAAGGTCAAGTTCAACGGGCGCTTCATCCGTGCGGCCCCCGTGGTGCTGGGCGGTCCGACGGTCGACGGTGTGGACTACAGCGGCACCTTCCTGTACTTCCTCGGCGCCCCTGCCGACTGATCCACCCGTCCGACCGGGCAGGTGCCGCGACGCTCCTGTCCACCCCACAGTCCACCCCGCTTCTCCCTCTGCCCGCTTCACTCCCGACTCCCGACTCCCGACTCCCGACTCCCGACTCCCGACTCCCGACTCCCGACTCCCGACTCGCCACTGCCAACCCCGAGCCCCCGAGCCCCGAACCGACCAAGGTGACCCCCATGAACATCCGACTGCGCCCCACGCGTGCTGCCGCCACGACGGCGATCCTGCTGACCTCTGGTCTCGCGCTCGCCACGGCAGCCCCCGCGAGCTCGGCCCCCGCTGCCCAGCGCAGCACCGCGGCCGCCGTGGCCTTGGCCGCCGACCTCGGCATGGTCAGTGCCGTACCCTCGACGGCCACTCCGGAGGTCGCCGACGGCGCCGTCCACGCACTGGCCGAGGTCGGCAACAGCGTCGTGATCGGCGGCACGTTCTCCGGGGTCGACGGCGTGACCCGCAACCACCTGGCGGCGTTCAACTCCGCCACCGGTGACCTGAGCAGCGTCGTCTTCGACGTGAACGGTCCGGTGTATGCCGTGGCCACCGGCGTGCTGCCGGGCACCGCATTCATCGGTGGGGACTTCACGACCGTGGGCGGGGTCGCGGCACGCGACCTGTCCCTGGTCGACCTGGCCACCGGCAAGCCGGTCTCCGGGTGGACACCACCGGCCCTCGAGCAGGGTTATGTGGAGGACCTGGAGGTCGCCGGCTCGCGGCTGTACATCGCCGGGACGTTCCGCAAGGCCAGCCGTCTGGCGCGTGCCGGGCTCGCCACCGCCTCCACGAGCACCGGCGCGCTCGACTCCTATGCGAGCGTCCAGTTCGAGGGCCACCACAACGACTCCGGGACCGGCGCGCAGGGCCGCACCGGGCTCCGCGAGATCGAGATCAGCCCCGACGGCACCCGCCTCGTCGCGATCGGCAACTTCAAGACCGCCAACGGACAGACCCGCGACCAGATCGCCATGCTCAACCTCGGGTCGAGCAGCGCCACCGTCAGCCAGACCTGGGCCACGTCGGCCTATGCCGACTACTGCAACAAGAAGGCCAGCGACAGCTACATCCGTGGCGTGGACTTCTCCACCGACGGCTCGTTCATCGTGGTCGCGGCCAAGGGCGGCGGACAGCACCCCGACTCGCTGTGTGACGCCGCCGCTCGCTTCGAGGTCAACCTCAGCTCCAGCGACGTGCAGCCGACCTGGCAGGTGGAGACCGGCGGTGACACCGTCTGGGCCGTCACCATCACCGGCAACGCCGTCTTCGTGGGCGGCCACAACAAGTGGATCAACAACCCCCTCGGCAAGGGGTTGGCCATGCCCGGCGCCATCGCCCGACCCGGTCTGATGGCCCTCGACCCGGCCAGCGGCCGGCCCCTGACCTGGAACCCCGGGCGCAACCCTCGCGGGGTCACGGTCTACCAGATCCTGCACACGTCCCGGGGCATCTACGTCGCCTCCGACACCGCCTACATCGGCAACCGTGACTACTACCGCCCCCGGATCGCGTTCTTCCCCAACGGTGGTGTTCCTCTGGCGTCCACGGTGGCGAGCAGGCTGCCGGGCACGGCGTACATCGTCCGCGCAGCCCCCTCAGGATCACCGGCGCCCGTCGACGCGGTCACGCTCGGCAGCGGTGGTAAGTCCCAAGGAGGAGTCACCGCCAGCGGCCTGACCCTGCCCGCCACCGCCCGAGGGGCCTTCGTGGTCGGCGGCACCCTGTTCTACGGCGACTTGGCGCGGGGCAAGATGGTCAAGCGCTCGGTCTCGGGCGCGACGCTCGGGGCCGAGGTCGTCCTGGACCCCTACCACGACCCGTACTGGAAGAACATCGCCAACGGCTCGGGTGGGACCTATGACGGTGCCGACCCGACGATCAACGCCCAGTGGGCCTCGGTGACCAGCGCGAGCTACGCCGGTGGGCGCGTCCTGTACACCCTCGCCGGAAGCTCGATCCTGTACTCGCGCTGGTTCGCACCGGACAGCGGCGCGATGGACGAGACCGTGCGGACGCTCCCCGCGGGCGCCATGTCACCCAGCACGGTGACCGGCATGTTCGTGAGCGGCAACCGGGTGTACTACAGCAACACCAGCGGTCAGCTGCTGCGCCTGACCTTCTCGGGCGCCTCGGTCAGTGGCACGCCGGTGGTCATCGGCGGCCCGACCGTGGACGGCATCAACTACTCCGGCAGGGCGCTGTACCTGGTGGGCTAGACCGGCTGGCGTCCGGCTGGGTGGGTCAGGCCTTGACCTGCAACGAGATCGCCATCGCCTCCAGGGCCAGCAGGGGCGGCACGTTGGCGCCGATGCGTTCGCGAGCGGTCCCGATGGCGTCCATCGCCTGCAGCAGCTGCACCGGCCCGAGCTGGGCGGCGACCTGCCTCACCGCGGGCAGCACGTCCTGGTTCACCAGCCCGACATCGGCGCCGGCGTGCACCACCAGCGCGTCGCGATAGACCGACAGCAGGTCCACGAGCGCGCGGTCGACCACGTCGCGGCCGAAGCGCGTGGCCCGGACCTTCTGCTCCTTCTCCAGAGCCGTGATCTGGGCTCGCACGTGGGGAGGCTGGGTGCGGGCCGAGGAGTCGGCGCCGAGCGTCTCCATCAGCCGGGTGCGCTCGGACGCATCGCGCTCCGCCGAGGCAGCGTGGCTCTCCTCCTCGGCGATCCTGGCCAGGTCAGCGGCGGCCGCGAGGGCCTGCCCGACGCCGTGGATGCTCCCGGCCAGACCGACCACGTCACGGCGGCGGACCCGGGCACCCTCGTCCCGGGCCAGCCGGCGGGCCAGTCCGACGTGCGACTGGGCGGCGCGAGCCGCATACATCGCCATGGCCGGCTCCACCCCGTCGCGCCGGGTGAGCAGCTCGGCCACGGCCTCGACCGGCGGGGTCCGCAGTCGCACGTGACGGGAGCGCGAGCGGATGGTGATGATGACGTCCTCGAGCGACGGCGCGCACAGCATCCAGACCGTGCGGGCCACGGGTTCCTCGAGCGCCTTGAGCAGCGCGTCGGCCGCCCGCTCGGTCAGCCGGTCGGCGTCCTCGACGATGAGCACCCGCCACGGCCCGACCGATGGCCGGTGCTGGGCGAGCGCAACCAGGTCGCGAGCCTGCTCGACCTTGATCGACAGGCCCTCGGTCGCGATGACGTCCACATCGGCGTGCGAACCCTCTCGTGCCGTGCGGCACTCGCGGCACGTGCCGCACCCGTGGGCCGGGCACTGGAGGGCGGCCGCGAACGCCCGGGCGGCCGTGGACCGGCCCGACCCGGGCGGACCGGTGACCAGCCACGCGTGCGTCATGGCGGCCGGTTCGCGGACGGCCCGGTCCAAGATGGCGATCGCCGCCTCCTGGCCGATCACGTCGTCCCATACCGTCACGTGATGACCCCCATGGTCCTCAACCGCCCGACCACGGTGGCGTGGACGTCCTGCGGTGGCTGGGTCCCGTCGACCACGAGATAGCGCTGCGGGTTGCCCTCGGCCATGGCCAGGAAGTGGGCCCGGACGGCGTCGTGGAAGATGTCCTGCTCGGACTCGAGGCGGTCCTGGACCGCGCCACGGCGCCGGCGACCCTCCGCCGCAGACACGTCGACGACCACCGTCAGGTCGGGCACGAGGTCCTGGACCGCCCACATCTGCAGGTCGTGGACCTCGACCGCCCCGAGGTCGCGCCCGGCCCCCTGGTAGGCGACGGAGGAGTCGGTGTACCGGTCGGTGAGCACCACGTCACCCCGTGCCAGTGCGGGCAGGATCAGCTCCTCAACGTGATGGGCCTTGTCCGCCGCGAACAGCAGCGCCTCAGCTCGCGGTGCGACGTGGTCGCCGTGCAGGACCAGGTCGCGGATCTGCTGTCCCAGCGCTGTGCCGCCGGGCTGCCGGGTGACGACGACGACCCTGCCCTCGCCCTCGAGGGCCTCTCGCAGCAGCCCGACCTGGGTCGACTTGCCGGCCCCGTCGCCACCCTCGAAGGCGATGAAGAGTCCGTCGGTCACGTGCCGAGCCTAGGTGAGCGGGCGGACAGGGTGTGGGTAGGCATGGACCAAGGGACATGTGGGGACCGGCGCGCGTCCGGGGCCGGCCAGCCGTCGCGTGGGCTGGTGGCGCGGGTCGCGACCGGGCTGGCAGGCGGGCGGGCGCCGCGGACCTCTACGCCGGCAGGTGCTCCCGAGCCCAGAGGGCTGCACTGGTGCGGTCTGCGACCCCGATCTCGCGGAAGACCCGTCCCAGGTGCGCCTTGACGGTGCGCTCGCTGATCCCGAGGGCCCGTCCGACCTGCTTGTTGGCCATCCCCGTGGCGACCAGCTGGAGCACCTCACGCTCGCGGACGCTCAGCCCGGCGCCGGGTGCCGTTCCTGGACGCGGCAGCAGCACAGCGGCGACGCGGGGATCGATCGGCACGTGTCCGGACGCCGCCGAGCTTACGGCGTTGATGAGGTCGGTCGGCTCGGCGTCCTTGAGGAGGTATCCGATCGCCCCGGCTGCGAGTGCTTCGCTCACCCGGTCGCGGTCGGAGAACGAGGTGAGGACGACGACTTTGGCGTCGGGCACGCTGGCGACCAGCCGCCGGGTCGCCTCGACCCCGTCCATCACCGGCATCGAGAGGTCCATGAGGACGACGTCAGGAAGCGTGACGGCGGCCGCGGAGAGCGCCTCCTCGCCGTTCGCTGCCTGCCCCACGACCTCGATGCCCTCGGCCGCGCCGAGCAGAGCGGCCAGTCCGGTGCGCACCATCTGGTGGTCGTCGACGAGCAGGACGGTGATCATGGGTGCCTCCCTTCGCCAGAGCGGGGTGCCGCGTAGAGGTGGTCTGGTCGCACCGCTGTCAAGGGCCCGAGCGCGAGTCTCCAGCGGGTGCCCTGGCCCGGCGCCGAGGCCACCTCAAGCACGGCTCCTGCATCAGTGGCGAGGTCGGCGAGGACCCGCAGTCCGAAGTGGCCCGCGCGTGGGCGAGTCAGCAGCGCCGGGTCGAAGCCTGGCCCGTCGTCGACGAGGTCGAGGACGATGTCGGTGCCGGCTCGAGCGAGGCGCAGGGTGGCCGCGCAGGGGGCCGCGTGCTCGGCGACGTTGCGCAGGCCCTCCTGGGCGACGCGGTACACCAGTCGCTGCTGGTCGGCCGACAACGCCTGTGCCGCAACCTCATCCACGTCGATGTGGATGCTGATGCCCTTGGGCTCGAGGGTCTGGCGGAGGTCGACGAACGCGCTGGTCAGGCCCGACCCCACCAGGCTCGGGGGATAGATGTCGACCAGCAGAGTCCGCAGCACGCGGATGCTCCCGCGCACGGTGCCCGACAGGCCGGACAGCTCCTCGGCGAGGGCATGGTTGCGCGCCGCCTCTGCCCGTGCGGCGGCTCCGGCGACAGCGAAGGACGTCGCGACCAGGTCCTGAACAGGTCCGTCGTGCAGGCTCGCGGCGATTCGGCGTCGCTCATCCCTGGAGGCGTCGACGGCCTGCTCGAGCAGGAGCTCGCGCTGCTGCTGTGCGCTGCGCACGCGGGCCAGAAGCCCCCAGAGGATCGGCGACATCAGCACGATCAGGAGCAGGAGGCTGCTCAGCATGACGCCGGCGAAGCCGCGGTTGAGCTGGTTGGCCCGCTCCCGGACCGGACCGTAGGCGCTGTACATCTCGAAGAGCACCTCAGTCCCGTCCGCGGTCCACACCGGTCGGTACACCTCGACGAGCCGGTCCCCGGGCTCGAACTCGTTCTCCGCCTCCTCCAGTGTGGACACTTCGGCGAGGGTCTTCGGCGAGGACAGCACCTCTTGCTGGGCGTCGCTGAGGGTGAAGGTGCGGCCAATGAGCTGCGGCTCGTCGGCGTACAGCACTGTGCCGTCGGTCCCCCAGAGCTTCACCCGAACGACGTCCGGCCCCATGACCCGCTCGCGGATGACCTTGTCCATGGCGGCGATCGACGCGGGTTCACCGTCCAGCAGTCGGCGGTCCATCGCCGGCTGGACGACCGCCCGAGCGAGGACGTCGGCGGTGTTGGCGGCATCGTTGACCGCCTCGCGCTCGGCGAGACGTTGCGCGGCCAGCGTGCCGAGGACCCCCACCGTCCCCAGCACCAGCACCAGCCCTGCAACCAGCTGAAGCACGATTTTCCGCGGCTTCAGTGGCCGCGTGCCGGGGTCGCTCGTGCGGTCGCGAGACACGCGCACCCAGCGTGCCGGCGCCCCGACCGAAGTGGGCTCGGTCGGGGCGGTCGGCGGAGGAGCGCTCATCAGTCGTCGGACCCGTGGCCACCAGAGCCATGGTCATCCGAAGGGCTGTCATCAGCAGCGTGCCCGCCAGAACCGGATCCCGAGCTGGACGACCCCGAGCTGGACGAACCCGAGCCCGACGACCCCGAACCCGAGGACCCCGAACCGGACGACCCCGAGTTGGAAGAGCTCGAACCGGACGACCCCGAGCTGGGCGACCCCGAACCGGACGACCCCGAGTTGGAAGAGCTTGAACCGGACGACCCCGAGCTGGGCGATCCCGAGCTGGGCGATCCCGAACCGGACGACCCCGAGTTGGAAGAGCTCGACCCCGAGCTGGGCGACCCCGAGCTGGGCGACCCCGCGGCGCAGTCGCCGTTCACGTCGCGGTCGTCGCCGGCCTCGACCCGGCAGGCACGGTCGGCGGCGCCTCCCTGGTCGTCTGTGCCTGCTGATGGTGAGGACGTGCGGGTACTCGTGGGCGAGGACGAGCGGGTGCTCGTGGACGAGCTGCCGGCGCTCGCGTCGGCCACCTGGGCGCTCGCGGGCACCCGGAGGGGTACGGCCTCGGAGAAGGTGGCATTGCCGACCAGCCCGATGGCCGCCGGGATGAGGGCGACCAGCACGGCCGCGAGATAGAGGTATAAGCGCTTCATGGGAATCTCCTACAAGTGTGGACCACTCGGGCGGTCCGGCGGGGAATGCCCGTCAGAGGCCACGAGCGACGGGGTCAGGCGGAGGCGGGATAGGTGAGCGTGCCGCGGCAGGTCTCGCCGGTGGCGGCGTTGGTCGCGGTGGCGACGAGCTTGTCCGCACCGGCGCGGTTGGCGGTCCTGCGCTGGACCGTGAACGAGCCGCTGCGGCCGGCGGTCATGCGCTGGCCGGCGAAGACCTTGGTGCCGTTGTCGGTGATGCGCACCGACCAGGTCTGACCGGCGACGTTGGAGTCGACCTCGTACTCGACCTGGAGGCGGCCGTTGTCGGGCTTGACCTTGAGCTTCCAGTCGGTGGACCCCGAGCAGCTGCCGGAACGGCGGACGTCGTCGCCGCCCTTGGCCTGGGCGCCGGTGGCGCCGAGTGTGAGCATGCTCAGCGCGAGGACGCTCGCGGCGGCGGTGGTGCGGACGAGACCGGTGGTGACCATGTCGTACTCCCTTGCTTCGGAGCCGGCCTGTCCGACCCCGTGGGACCACCATGGGCCGGCAACGCGGGCAGGCACCATGAGGCAATGGTCTTAGTACCCCGAGCCGCGGCGAGGAGAGTGGCGACCGCCCCGCAGGCAGCTGACCCGCAGCCTCAGCTGCCAGCGAGCGCGGTGAGGAACGCCTTGGCGATCGGGGCCGCCACCGTGCCGCCGCTGCGACCCTGCTCCACGATCACCGCGAACGCGACGTCACCCTGGAACCCGATGAACCATGCGTGGGTCTTCGGCGGGTCGGCGTTGCCGTACTCGGCCGTGCCGCTCTTGCCCGAGACGCTGCCACCCGGCGTCCCCTGCAGGACGACACCGCTCCCCTGGCTGACCACGGCGCCCATCAGGGCGCGCAACGTCGCGGCCGCCTCGGGGTCGATCGGTCGCGGCGTGCGGTCCACCCCGTCCGGCGTGGGCGAGGTGACCAGCGCCGGCTGGATGTAGGACCCCCTGGCGACGGTCGCTGCCATCACCGCGAGCGCAGCGGGCGAGGCGAGGTTGCGACCCTGGCCGATCATCGCCGACGCCTCGTCGGTCGCCCCGTTGGTGTTCGGCACCGACCCGGCAAAGGCATCGTTGACCCCGAGCGCGCCACCCCACCCGGCGCCCACACCGAGCGCCGCGGCGGACTTCTTGAGGTCCCCCGCCGCCACCCGGTCGGCGAGGGAGATGAACGCGGTGTTGCACGACCGGGCGAAGTCCTGCAAGAAGGTGGGCGAGCCGGCCGCCGACTCACCAGCGAAGTTCTTGTACCGCCGGCCGTCGACGGTGATCGTGCCCGGGCAGGCCACGGGCGTCTGCGGCGTGACGCCGCTGTCGCCGGTGAGCAGCGCATAGGTCGTCGCCACCTTGAACGCCGAACCTGGCGGGAACTGCCCGGTGAGCGCACGGTCGAACCCGAGGGCCGGGCTGTTGGCCGAGGCGAGGATGTCGCCGGACTCCACGTCGATCGCCACCAGCCCCGACGGCACCGAACCCGTTGCGGCGAGAGCCTTCTCGGCCGCCTGCTGGATGTCAGGGGAGACCGTGAGCTCGACGTCCTCACCGTCCACGGGTGGCTTGTCGAACAGGCCGGCTCCGGTGTCGGTCGAGACGCTGACGCCCGGGGTGCCCGACAGGACGCCGTCGTACTGGCGCTGCAGGCCACTGAGGCCGGCCCGGTCCCCGGCGACGTAGCGGCCGTCGCTGGCCTGCACGATCTCCGCGGTGACCTCACCGAACGACCCCAGCATCGGCTGCCCGAACGTGCGGCTGCGCGCCAGCGGCTGGGTCGTCCGGGGATAGACCACACCGGCGAGGGCGTCGAGCCGGGCCTGCCTCTGCTCGAAGTCGCCCTGCCGGTAGGTGATGACCGGGATCGGAGCCAGGCTGCCGCTGCGCTTGGCTGCCGCCAGCCTGGCGACGAGCGTGCCCGCCTTCTCCCCGACCAGGGTCTCCAGCGCGGACGCGACCGCGGGGGTGGCCCGCGCGGGGTCGAGCTGGACCGGGTACACGGTGCCGAGCGGCATGAGCGGGTGACCCGACCGGTCCAGCAGGTCGCCACGGGTCGGGGCGGTCTGGTCGACCTCCAGCAGCTGGCCGACCTGCAGCCCCGGCGCCCAGAGTGACGCAGCGCCGTCGGGCGACGCGATCGTCCAGCCGTTGTCCCGGCGGTCGAGCACCACGTCCACGTCGTAGGACCACGGGACGTCGCCGGGCAGCGTCCAGGTCACCGCGAGCTGGGTGGTCGCGCGGTCGCCGGTGCGGGTGACCGGGCCGTTGGTGACCGACACCCGGGAGTCACCGAGCCCGCTGATGGCGGGGATGAACGACGTGCCGTCAGCGGGCTCGGCGAAGCTCAGCCCGCTCAGGTCGCGTCTGGCCCACCCGTCAGCCAACCGCTCACCCGCCGCGGTCGCCGCGGCGTCGGCGGCCCGCTCGGACCGGTCGCGCAGGTAGAAGACCCCGCCCCCCGCGACCAGCAGGACCGCGACCAGTACCGGCGCGACCACCCCACCTCTTCGCATGCGCTCCATCCAACCCCACCGGGTGACTGCCCGCCGAGGCACCCACTGGCGCAGCCAGCGCGCAGTGACCGCGGGCTACTCCGCTCGCCGGTCCGCGTTCGCGTGGATCGCGTCACGGACGAACTGGGCCAACCCGGGCTCCAGGTCGTCATAGCTCTGGGTGAAGCGCGGGTCGGCGACGTACATGTCGCCGAGGTTGCGATGGAGCTCGTGCGACAGGTCGTAGTACCACCGCTCGATGTGCGCCCGATGAGCCTCCGCCGCGCGCATCGCCTCGTCCGAGCCCGCGGGCAGGCCGGCGCGCAGGGCCGCGGCGAGCGCCTGGTTGATCACGTCCTGCTCGGCCTTGATCGCGAGCCAGTCCTCCGCGGAGTACTGGGCAGTGCGCTGCTTCGACTGCGTCCAGGCGTCGGTGTCCCCCCAGCGCTCCTGCGCCTCTGCGGCGTACTCCTCGGAGTAGCCGTCGCCGAACAGCTCCTTCTGCTCCTGCTTGGTCAGTTTCATCCCTGACCCCTCCCTCTCCAGTGCGTTGTCGATCGCGGCGACGAGGTCACGCATCTCCTCGAGCCGGTTCAGGACCGCCGACCGCTGGCGGCGGAGATGGTGCTCGACGGTCTCGGGCCGGTCCAGCAGGACGGCGATCTCCTCCAGCCCGAACCCGAGGCGGCGGTACACCACGATGTGCTGCAGCGTCGTGATGTCCGACGGCGCATACAGGCGATAGCCCGCCGCGCTCCGCTCGACCGGGATGAGCAGCCCGACCTCGTCGTAGTGGTGCAGAGTGCGCACCGTGACGCCGAACTGCTCGGCCACCTGGCCCACGGTCAGCAGGGAGTCCTCGGTCCTGGTGCTCGCGGTGGTCTCGGTGCTCGAGGTGCGGTCGGTCATGGCTCCACTGTGGGGCCTCCCGCCGCGGGAGGGTCAAGGTCAGGAGAACCCGAGGACCCCACCGGGGACCGGCGCCGCGGGGTCGTACGGGGTCCGGGTGAAGATGAACGAGCCCAGGTCCAGGTGCGTGGGGCGCCCCTCGGCGTCGCGACCGACCCGCAGCGGCTCGCCGTCGAAGTACGCCTCCATGCCGACCCAGCCGTCGCCCTCGCGCCGGAACCGCGCGCCGCGGCCCACACCCGGCGTGCCCAGCGTGAGCTCGCCGTCGCGACCGGCCTTGAGGGTGAACAGGTTCGTGCCCCAGTACCAGCCGCCGACGATGTCGAGCCGGTCGAGCTGCTCGCCGTCCAGGCTCCACGGCTCGGGTCGCACCGGGTCGCGTTCGGCGAGGATGGCGAACAGGTCGAGGTCCACCCGCCCCATCCCGGACGTGGCGTTGGCGAACACCACGATGCCGTCGCCGCTGGTGAGGTCGACCCGGAGCCCGGCGAGGAAGCCGGGCATCGACCCGCCATGACCGGCGTATCGCCGGCCCTCGACGTTCCACACCTGCAGTCCCATCGCGTGGGCGCCGTTCCAGGCCTGGCCGGGCACGTCGTTGACCGCGACGGGGCGGAGCATCTCGGCCAGGGTGGTGTCCGACAGAACACCGCGTGTGTGGCCGGCCACGAGACCGGCGAACCGAGCGAGGTCCTGGACAGTCGACCAGAGCTGTCCGGCCGGGGCGAGCGCTCCGGCTTCGTGCTCCGGCTCCGGCTCGGCGACGTCGGCCAGTGGGTGGACCCCCAGACCCACGGCGGAGGGCGCCTGCGGGCGGGTGGTGGTCCGGTCCATGCCCAGCGGAGCCAGGATCCCCTCGCGAACGGCCTCGTGCCAGGGCACACCGCGCAGGCGTGCGACCAGCTCGCCCAGGACGCCGAATCCGGTGTTGGAGTAGTGGAACGTCGTGCCGGGAGTGAACACCTGCGTCGGCTTCGAGGCGACCAGCGCAGCCCAGTCGCCGCCGGGGACGCGCTCCCACCACTCCGCATTGGACTCGGCCTGCAGACCCGAGGTGTGGCTGAGCAGCTGGGCGATGGTGACCGCGCCGAACCCGACTTCGGGCAGGTGGGTGCCGATCGTGTCCCCCAGGTCCAATCGGCCCTCGTCACGCAGGCGCAGGACCTCGACTGCGACGAACGGCTTGGTGATGGACCCGATGCGGTACTGCGTGCCCGACGTCGCGGGCTCTCCGCCCTTGCGACCGTCGAGCGTGCCGTAGGCGTCGGACCAGACCAGCTCGCCGCCGCGGACCAGACCCGCCGCGATCGACGGCATCCGCCGTTCGGACTGCTCCTCGGCCAATCGCCGCGAAAGCGCCTGTGCCGCAGCCGGATTCAACGACGCAACCACCTCGCCCATCAGGACGCAGCCTTTGCCGCCGCCTTGCTGGTGGCCTTCTTGGCGGTCTTCTTCGCCGGCTTCTTGGCGGCCGTCTTGGTGGTCGTCTTCTTCACCGCGCGCTTGCGCGTGGTCGGGCCCTTGGCGCGCTTCTCGGCGAGCAGCTCGGCTCCCCGCTCGGGCGTGATCGTCTCGGGTTCGTCGTCCTTGCGGAGCGTTGCGTTGGTCTCCCCGTCGGTGACGTAGGCCCCGAAGCGGCCGTCCTTGACCACCATCGGCTTGCCCGACACCGGGTCGTCACCGAGCTCCTTGAGCGGCGCGGCGGCGGCGCGTCCCCGCTGCTTGGGCTGGGCATAGATCGCCAGCGCCTCCTCGAGGGTGATGTCGAACAGCTGCTGCTCGCTGACCAGGGAGCGAGAGTCCGTGCCCTTCTTCAGGTACGGGCCGTAGCGGCCGTTCTGCGCGGTGA
This sequence comes from uncultured Actinomycetota bacterium, assembly GCA_963750305.1. Classification (GTDB taxonomy): domain Bacteria; phylum Actinomycetota; class Actinomycetes; order Actinomycetales; family Dermatophilaceae; genus CAVVPX01. Next base: position 745,931 of record CAVVPX010000002.1, on the reverse strand, counting down.
TCTCGACCGCGGCGCCGTCCTCCTCGGTCGAGGTCCCGACGACACGGGGCAGCGACAGCAGCTTGAGGGCAGTGTCGATGTCGATCGTGGCCAGGTCCATGTCCTTGAAGATCGACGCGGTCCTCGGCTTGGCCTTGACCTTCTTCTTCGGCTTGGCCTTCGCGGTGGTCGACGCGGAGCCGGCGTCCGCCGGGCTCTCGTCGTCGTCGGGGATGACCTCGGTGACATACGGTCCGTACCGGCCGGCCTTGGCGACGATGTCACGACCGGTCGTGGGGTCCTGCCCGAGTACGCGCCCGTCGTCAGCCGCCTGCTCGAGGATCTCCCGCGCCTTCTCCGGTGTCATCTCGTCGGGGGCGATGTCGTCGTTGATCGTCGCGCGGCGCGGGGTGGCGGTCCCGTCGGGGTTCGCTCCCTCGGCCACCTCACCGGTGGCGGGGTCGACGCCGACCGGCACCGTCTCCTCGATGTAGGGGCCGTAGCGCCCCACGCGCACGACGATCCCGTCGCCGATCTCGATCGTGGAGATGGCGCGGGCGTCGATGTCCCCGAGGTCGTCGACGAGCTGCTTGAGCCCTTCGCCGTCCCGGGCGCCGCCGCCGAAGTAGAACTGGGTGAGCCACTCGACCCGCTGCTCCTCGCCGTTGGCGATGCGGTCGAGGTCCTCCTCCATCGAGGCGGTGAAGTCGTAGTCGACGAGACGGGGGAAGTGCTCCTCGAGCAGCCGGGTGACCGCGAACGCGAGCCAGGTCGGGATCAGCGCGGTGCCGCGCGTCGCGACGTACCCGCGGTCCTGGATCGTGCCCACGGTGGACGCATAGGTGCTCGGACGACCGATCCCCTTCTCCTCCATCGCCTTGACCAGCGTGGCCTCGGTGTAGCGGGGGGGTGGGCTGGTCTCGTGGCCGTCGGCCTCGGTGCGCGTGGTGACGAGCAAAACGCCTTCGCTCAGGCGCGGGAGGCGACGCTCCTCCTCGGTGGCGAGCGCGCGCGAGGTCTGCTCCTCGTCGCGCCCCTCCTCGTACGCCGCGAGGAAGCCGCGGAACGTGATGACCGTGCCACTCGCCGAGAACTCGACTGTGCGACCACCCGCGAGCGTGCCGCCGAGCCGGACCGTCGCGGTGGAGCCACGGGCGTCGGACATCTGCGAGGCGACGGTGCGCTTCCAGATCAGCTCGTACAGCGCGAACTCGTCGCCGCGCAGGTCGCCGGCGACCTGCGCCGGGGTCCGGAAGCGGTCACCCGCGGGGCGGATCGCCTCGTGCGCCTCCTGGGCGTTCTTGACCTTCTTCTCGTAGCGGCGGGGAGCGTCGGGAACGTACTCGGCGCCGTACAGGTCGCGGGCCTGTCCCCGGGCCGCGGTGAGGGCGGCCTCCGACAGCGTGGTGCTGTCGGTGCGCATGTAGGTGATGTAGCCGTTCTCGTAGAGCCGCTGCGCGACCCTCATCGCGTTCTTGGAGGAGAGCCGCAGCTTGCGCGAGGCCTCCTGCTGGAGGGTGGACGTCGTGAACGGCGCGGAGGGGCGCCGCGTGTACGGCTTCTCCTGGACGCTGGTGACCGCGACCTGCGCCTGAGGCACGGCCTCGGCGATGCTCCGCGCGGTGGCCTCATCGATGTGGACGACGTTCTTGGCCGTGAGGCTTCCATCGTCGGCGAAGTCGCGACCGGTGGCGACCCGCGAGCCGTCCACCTGCACCAGACGCGCCGTGAACTGGTTGGACTGGCTGTCCGGGGTGAAGTCACCCTCGACGTCCCAGTAGGACGCCCGCACGAAGGCCATCCGCTCGCGTTCGCGCTCGACCACGATCCGGGTGGCGACCGACTGGACGCGGCCGGCGGACAGACCGGCCTTGACCTTGCGCCACAGGACCGGGCTGACCTCATAGCCGTACAGCCGGTCGAGGATGCGCCGGGTCTCCTGGGCGTCGACGAGCCGGGTGTCGAGCTCGCGGGTGTCGTTGGCCGCGCGCTGGATGGCTTCGCGGGTGATCTCGTGGAACACCATCCGCTTGACCGGGACCTTGGGCTTGAGCTCCTCGAGCAGGTGCCACGCGATGGCCTCGCCCTCGCGGTCCTCATCGGTGGCGAGGTAGAGCTCGCTGGCGTCCTTCAGCTGACGCTTGAGCTCGGCGACCTTCTTCTTCTTGTCGGAGTCGACGACGTAGTAGGCCTCGAAGCCGTGGTCGACGTCGACGCCGAACTTGCCGAACGGCCCCTTCTTCATGTCCGGTGGGAGCTCGGACGGAGTGGGCAGGTCGCGGATGTGCCCGACCGACGCCTCCACGGCCCAGTCCTTGCCCAGGTAGCCGGCGATGGTCTTCGCCTTGGCCGGCGACTCGACGATGACGAGCTTGCGCCCGGTGGTCTCGCTCATGCGTGTCAGACCCTCAGTCCTGTTCCCACGTGCAGCGGATTCGTCGCTGCATGGACGTGGCAACGCGGCTGACGGTACAACGCGTCCGCAGGTCAGTGCACCCGACATCCAGAGAACGGCAGGTCCACGTGTAGTTGAATCTTCTACTAACCTCGCCTACACTGGGCCTGTGACGACCACCGCGCTCCCCACGCGCCAGCCCGTGCTGTACCTCAGTCACGGTGCGCCACCGCTCGCTGACGACGAGCGATGGACCGCCGAACTCGCCTCGTGGTCGGCCGATCTGGCCGCGCAGGCCGCTCGTCCGAGCAGCATCCTGATGGTCTCGGCCCACTGGGAGGAGGCGCCGCTCGCCCTGTCCTCCACCCTGGGTGACTCGCCGCTCGTGTACGACTTCTGGGGGTTCCCGCAGCGCTACTACGACGTGACGTACGCCGCACCCGGCGCGCCCGAGCTGGCCGAGTCGGTCGAGCGGCTGGTGCACTCCGCCTCGACCCCGGTGCACCGGGACCAGGGCCGCGGGCTGGACCACGGCGCCTACGTGCCGCTGGTCGAGATGTTCCCCGACGCTGACGTCCCCGTGCTGCAGATGTCGCTGCCCACCCTGGACCCTCAGCTGCTGTTCGACCTCGGCCGGAGGCTAGCGCCGTTGCGCGACGAGGGCACGCTGATCGTCGGGTCGGGGTTCACCACGCACAACCTGCGGTGGTTCGACCCCGCCGGCGGGCCCGACGCCCTGCCACCGGCCGCGTCCTCGGAGTTCGACCACTGGGCCGCCGAGGCCCTGGCCCAGGGCGATGTCGATGCCGTCCTCGACTTCGAGCACCGCGCACCGGCCGCCCGCGAGGCCCACCCTCGCACCGAGCACTGGGCTCCGCTGTACGTGTCGCTCGGCGCGGCCTACGAGTCGGGCTCGATCGACAACCGGAGCGTCATCGACGGCTTCTGGTTCGGGCTGAGCAAGCGCTCCTGGCAGTTCGCCTGACCGAGCCGGCGCGTGAGGGCGCTCTCCTCGGCTACGGCGGGATTGGGTGCGTCAACGCTCGCGATCACGAGCGTCCACGCACCCAATGTCGCCGGCCGGCGAGAGGTGGTCGGCGGGCGAGAGGTGGTCGGCGGGCGAGAGGTGGTCGGCGGGCGGGAGGGGTGGGTCGACTCGCCCACCCCGCGCCGTGGATCAGCGGCGGGCCGAGCGGATGCGGATCGCGGCCTCGACCTGATCGAGGAACGCATCGGCCTCCAGGCGAAGACCCACCAGGTCGATCGTGAGCACGACGTCATCCGCGAGCGCGAGGTCGTTGCGGCGCAGGTGGTCGGACACGATGGCGAGACCCTGGCGGTGCTGCGCGCCATCGATCTCGACGACCACACCGACGTGGTCCCAGCGCACGTCGAGATAGATGCGGCCACGCGGCCCGTGTCTGACGACCTGCCGACTGGGAGCAGGTATGCCGCGCGCCCGGCACATCGCGGCGAAGTCGAGCTCCCCGAGAGAGTGCGCGCCGTCCCGGACGTCGGTGATCACCTGCCGCACGAACTGGGTCCGGCCGTAGTGCGCGCCGGGCCACCTCACGTCGACGAGGTCAGCGGGCCGGACCAGCCGCTGCTGCACTGCGAGGCAGAGCACCAGGGCTGCCTGTCGGTGCGAGGCGGCCCACTGCGCGCCGCGAACCGTTGCGACCTGAGGGCGAACGCGAGGGATACCCGCACCCGTGGTGTCGGCGAGCTGGACGTCACGCACCCGGTGGACGCGCACGCCGGGCACCTCGGGGGCGACGAGATCGTGCTGGATCGACACATGGACGACCGAGGACTCGAACTGCTCGAGCCCCACGGCCTGGAGCGCTGACACGCCGTCGAGCGCCGCGCCACGGCCGACCTCCCACACGGCTCGCCAGAGCAGAGCAGATCCGGCGAGGGGCGCGGTGTGTACCGCCACCGTCTGCAGCCCGTGGAGCTGCCAGCGATCGGCCCGCACCTCGCGGCCGATGACGTTGCGGTCGACCCCCACCTGCCTCAGCTGGTCCCTGGACACCACCCCGCCGGACCGTGCCGCCAGAGCCGCGACCCGACGCCGCCGTATCCGCTGCTCCCCACCCATGACGGCACCCTGCCTGCACCGCCGGCGCCTCCGGCCGGCCGAGCCCCCCGGCTGTGGACAGTAGTTCTCGGCCGACTGAGCTGTGGACAACGCGCCGTCTCGCCGGCCTGCGCTCGACTTTGGGTGCGTGAACGCTCGCGAATCCGAGCGATTGGGCACCCAATCTGGAGGGCTGGGGAGATTGGGTGCGTGAACGCTCGCGAATCCGAGCGGTTGGGCACCCAATCTGGCGGGCCGGGGAGATTGGGTGCGTGAACGCTCGCGAATCCGAGCGCTTGCGCACCCAAGTTCGCGTTGACTCGACGGCGCCGAGTCCGCTGGTCCGCCTAGTCCCGGGCCTGCTCCGCGAGCCAGGCGTTGACGCGCCGCTCTGCCTCCTCGGGGTCGACGTCCTCGACCCGGGTCATCACGGCCCATCGGTGGCCCCACGGATCCAGCAGCGCGGCATAACGGTCGCCGGTGACGAAGGTGCTCGGCTCGCCACAGCCGGTGGCCCCCGCGGCGGTGGCGGCTGCGTACACAGCGTCCACGTCGGGGAGGTAGACGACGGTGGAGTTGCTCACGTCCTTCACGCCCTTGGCCTTGGCGACCAGGTGGTCGTCAGGTGCTGGGTCGCTGAGCTGCATCCGGCCGCTGGGCAGCTCGAGCTCACAGTGCGCGACTCTGCCGTCAGGAAGGTCGTTGCGCGTGACCACGGTGGCACCGAGGACGCTGGTGTAGAAGTCGATCGCCGCCGCGGCGCCGTCGCAGCAGAAGAAGGGAGTGAGGGTCGTGTAGCCCGCGGGAACAGGGCTGACTGCGGTGGCCTGGGTGCTGTGGGTCTCGTCCATGTCGGCAAGCCTGCCTAGGCTGGCGTCGTGGGTCTTGGACGAACGCGACAGCTGCCACCGGATCTCCCGCGCCCGCCCCATAGGCCACCGACCGCCCGGCCGGGTGGCCCGCTCCGGCCGGCGGTCGGCCAGCAGTACTTCGACCTCGACACCTCGCCCGCCCAGCCCGAGCTCGACCACTGGGTCGAGCGCTACTGGAGCGTGAGCTGGGACCTGCCGGCCGGGACGACGTATGACTCGGCCGTCCTGTCCCACCCCGCAGTGCACCTCACCGTCGAGTCCGGCCACGGGCCGCGTCATGGCCACCCGATGCCCGCGACCCTCGTGCACGGCGTGGTGACCCGAAGGTTCGACGTCACCCTGACGGGTCGCGGGCAGGTCTTCGGTGTGAAGTTCAGACCGGGAGGTTACGCCGCGTTCCTCGGCGACGAGGTCGTCGGCACGACCGACACGGCGCGCGCCCTCGGCTCCAGTCTCGGGCCGGGAGCTGACGAACTACAGCGCGAGATCCTCTCCCTCGCAACCGATTCCGATCGCGTCGAGGTGATGGGTGCCTTCCTCCTGGAGCGGCTTCCCGAGCCGGACCCCCGCTACGACCAGCTGCTGGCGATCGTCGCCGACCTGACCGCCGATCGTTCGCTGATCACCGTCGAGGCGGTCGCCGAGCGCCACGACACCTCGGTGCGCGCGGTGCAGAGGCTCTTCCGGCGCTACGTCGGCGTCAGCCCCAAGTGGGTGCTGCAGCGGTTCCGGCTCCAGGACGCCGCCCGTCTCATCGACGCCGGCGAGGCCCCGGACCTGGCCGTGCTGGCCGCCGACCTCGGCTGGTACGACCAGTCCCATTTCACCCGCGACTTCGGTGATGTGGTGGGGGTGCCGCCGGCCGCATACGCCGCCGCCGCCCGGGGCTGACGCGCGCCCGGCAGATGCACCCGGCTGACGCGCCCGGCTGACGCCCGGCCGACGCGCCCGGCCGACGCCCGGCCGACGCGCGCCCGCCGACGCCCGGATGCTACGCCTGGCCGACCCTCAGCCCAGCTGGGCCTGCAGGGTGAGCATCACCGCGAGGACGTGCTTGCACGGCCCCCGCGTGCCGGCATGCTCGAACTGCCACTCGCAGGTACAGACGAAGCCGTCACCGGCGCGGCGCACCTGCCTCGGACCATGGGTCCCGACCACCTCCCAGCCGGTCTCTGCCGCCGTCACGCCGCGACCGGCCACGAGCTTTCGCGCGGAGACCAGCCGTGGGTTGTCGCGCACGACCCGGTCGGGGTCGAGCGGCAGCTCGCGGTGGAACCAGGCCTGCTCGGCGAGGTCGAAGCCGACCCGGCCGGATACGGCGAGGTGCGCGAGGCCGGCGGCGACCTCGGGATCCGTCAGCCCGGTCGACCGAGCCAGACGGGTCGGGTCGATCACGGCCTGCCACTGCAGGTGCGGATGCAGGGCCTGCGCGGCGAGCTCGCCACCGCGGAACGTCAGCGGGACGAGCAGGGCGCCCTCCCCGGAGAACCCCCGGTGGGCTCCCGGCGACAGGAGCAGGGTCAACCGGGCGTGGGGCAGGTGCACCACCCACCCGCTCGAGCCCCCCGGGTGGGCGAACACGTCGAGCCGGGTCGCGAACCGCGCCACCGACGCCAGCACAGCGAGCCGGCCCGTCCCGGCAAGCGAGATCGACTGTGGCACAGCAGAGGCCGACATCCGAAGTCCGTTGGGCGTGGGCACCAGATGGTAGGTCTGGCCCGCACCCGTGCGGGGCAGCCCGTTGAGCAGCCGCATCAGGGCAGCCTTGTCCAGGCGCGCCCGGTGCTCCATGCCGTGAGCCAGCCAGGGTGTCGCGGCCAGACCCCGAACCCACCGGTCCGGCATGGCCACCTGTCGCTCCTCGTGGCTCTGGTCGGGCGTGGAGACCCGCAGCGCCTCGGCCCCCACGCCGATGTGCACCAGGTCGGATGAGCGCATCGTGCCGAGCGCCGAGCGCAGTGGCTGGTTGATGTCGACGTTGGTGGTCCCGAACGACATGTCGCCGGTCACCAGGCCGTCGCCCAGCACGTCCAGCCGCGCATGCACCCCGTTGCACTCGGAGAAGGACTCGAAGCGCAGGCGGTCACCGCCGGCCGTCACGATCGGGTCGAGGTTGCGCCGGAGCTCGGCCAGGTCGATCGAGTACCTCGTGCCGGCTACCCGCGCCACCGCGAGCAGCCCCACCGCGACGACGTCCGGACGGGACAACAACCCGCTGAAGAACTCCGGGTGGTCCACGACTCCGCCGGGCGTCAGGCCACGAGCCGTCTCCAGGCCGACCGCCGTCCCCCCGGGCCAGGGCCGGACCGCGGACGGTGCGAGATAGGTCGACGGTGCACTCATCGCGCCGCCTCGACCAGCGCCCGGGCCTCCAGATGGCTGCGTGTGCTCCCCTTGGAGGCGGCCAGACGCTGCAGCGCGGCGGGCACCACCGGGTCGGGAACGGCCGGGAGGAACCGGCGGACCAGGCTCAGCACCTCGGCGTATCCGGCCGGCTTGCGCGGCATCGCCGCTCCCGCCTCGACCACGGCCAGCACCGTCGGCCAGATCGCCCGCAGCTCACCCGCCAGCGCGAGCTGCTCCCACGACGCGACGCTGCGCGCCACGCCGAGACAGCCCGCGCGCAGGTAGGCCAGGGTCACCTCGGCGTGCACGGCTGCGTCCCATCGTCCGGACGCGACCAACGCGATCGCCACGTCCACACCCTCCAGCCGCAGCTCCAGGCTCTTGGCATTGAGCCCCAGCACGATCGCGTGGTGCACTCCGGCATCGGCCCGACCGGAGGTCGACAGGAGGTCCCGCGTGTTCGTGCTCCTGGCGTTCTCCGGCGCCATGGTCGGCTCGGCGACGACGGCTATGAGGGCGGGCCAGCGGGGGAACATCAGCGCCATCTCGTGCAGCTCGTTGCCACCCCAGTTCGACCGCCACCACCGCTGGGACTCCAGCGCGTCCGGCTCGAGCCACTGCGCCAGGTCGAGCAGTGACGCCGGTATGCGGTCGACGACCTTGACCGCGGCGGGCCAGGCCACCGGAGCCACCCGCGGCCGGCCGGACTCGAAGTCGATCCGCAGCGGCGGCAGGCCGCCGCCGGTGACCCAGCTGCGAACCAGCGCGACAGCGTCGCGGGCGGGCGGGCTCTCACCCGTCGTCTCCGGGTCCGCCCACACCTGCAACGACAGCCCCTCGAGCTCGGCCAGCCGGTCGGTCCCGACCGGCTCCAGCCGGAACAGCGCCTGCACCAGGTCCACCGCTCCGCACTCCACCGCGCCGTACCCGCGGAGCCGGGCCACCAGGTCGTCGAAGAGCACCGTGCCGTCGGCCAGGCTGGGTCGGCTGAGCAGGTAGGGCACCGTGCCCGCCCGCGCGAGCGCCTCCTGCGCGAGCATCGCCTGGAAGCCGTCCACCGGGGTGCGGTGGTAGGCGACGGCATAGGTGTCATCGCCGAACTGGTCGGAGTGACCGTTCCCGAACTGCGGGTGCAGGGCGTCGAAGTAGTGGTGGACCCGGTCGATCATCGTGGACCGCCAGGCTGGCGTCAGCCCGTCCCAGGCCCACCGGCTGACCAGGGAGGTGAACGAGAACGACTCGGTCTCGGGGTCCGGCGGTCGACGGAACGAGCGCAGCCAGCTGACGAGGCCGTCGCGGTCCGACCCCGCCCAGCGCACCAGGAGGTCCAGGACCGGCGTATCGACCGCGCGAGCGCCGTCCAGGGACGTGAACGCGTCGCGGATCGCCTCTCCGCCGTCGATCGCCGCGAAGCGCGCCGGCACCGGCTCGACCGGCTCGTCCTCGCGCCACAGGCCACAGAGTCCTGGGTCGGGCTCGTCCCGCGCAAGGGCGGTCCCGGGGTCGGTCGTTCCGGCCACCGCGGCATCCAGAAGGCGTTCGAGCGCCCGGGTCGCCGCACCGGACAGGGCGAGGTCGTCGACGGCTGCGGCCAGCTGGAGGCAGGTGACCAGCGTCGTCGTGGACCACCGAGCGGCGGCCGGCTCGCCGGTCAGAGCGGCCAGCAGGTCCGTGCGCTGACGCTTCTCCGGCCGCGCGAAGATCACCTCGCTCAGCGCCAGGATGTCCTCGTCGGCGGCGGCCGCCGTGATCGCCGCTGGCAGCAGGACGGTCGTCACACTCCCGTGCACCGCGCTCAGGCAGCCCAGCAGCATCGGGAACGACCGGGCCAGCTCCTCGGTGTCGACGAGCCGCAGCAACAGGTCGGCTGCGGCCCGGTGCGTCTTCGGGGAGTCCAGCCGCCCGAGCACCGCCCAGGCGTCCTCGACCAGGTCGTCACGCGACAGCTCGCCCGCAGCGGCCAGCTCGACCAGCGCGCCCTGCACGGGGTCGGGGAGGGCGGGGTCCCAGTCGTGGATGCCCTTCTTGGCGGCGAAGGACTCCCGCACGAGCTGCTGGAGGTGCGGCTCTCGGCGCATCCTCTCCAGTGTCGACAGGTCGCGCGTCGGTGGGCACGGCACGGCCTCGCCGTCGGTGCCGAGGTCCCACTCGCGCTGCTGGGACCGGATCTCCCGCCAGCGCTCCGCCGACCCCTGGTCGCGCAGGGTGAGCTGACCGGACCACACCTCGCGATATCCGCGGCCGGCCGGGTGGGGCAGGTCGAAGTGGACGACCAGCGCACGCGAGTACTGGTAGAGCTCGCTCACGCCGGGAACGCGGCCCCGGGAGGCCTCGGTCACGAACCCGGAGGCCCACCGCTGGCCACGAGCGGAGATCCGCTCCAGGAGGACGGCGTCGAACCGCCAGTCGTCGTTCCAGCGCCAGGTGTAGAACCAGTACCCCCACTGCAGCGCGAGCTTCGGCGTCTCAGCCAACGCCACGGCGACCAACAGCACGCAGCGGTGGTACTCCTCGTGCCTGCCCTGGTCGGGCAGGTGGGCCTTCACCTCCTCCCAGCCGCGCTGGTGCGGCGGCTCCGGAAAGGCCTCGCGAGCCTGGGCGAGCGCCTCGGCGTGCAGGCCCTGCAGGAACTCGTCCATCGCTCGCCAGTCGGTCGCCCACAGGCGCGCGTGCAGCTGTTCCCCTACGTCCACCTCGGAAGGGTAGGTGTGGGCCGCCCGCCCGCGCCCGCCGCCGAGCGACTCGTGGCCGAACAGATGACCTTCTCCTGCCGAAGCGGACCAGCAGGTGACCGTCGGTCCGCCACGCGGCAGTTGCGCATCGAGGACCTGTCCGACCACCATGGGTGATGGATCCTTCAACAAACCCCGAAAAGTCTCGCCCACGGCGTCGTGGAGTCCTCGCGATCGCCCTCCTCCCCCTCACGCTCGCCCTCGGCCTGCTGGGCGGTGCGCCGGCCGGGGCCAGCCCGGACAGCTCGGTCGGGAAGGCCCGGACCTCGGTCCCGCTCCCGGACGGTCTGCAGCCCGAGGGCATCACCTCGGGCCCCGGAACGACCTACTACGCGGGCTCGCTGAACGACGGGCGCATCATCACCGGCGACCTGGGCAAGGGCACGTCTGCCGTCCTCCTGCCGGGATCGGCCGGTCGGCAGCTCCGCGGCATGCAGTGGGACTCCCGCACCAACCTGCTGTGGGCCGCCGGCAACGTCGGCTCCGTGGCCCACGTGTACGCCGTCAACGCGAGCACTGGGCGCATCCGGGCTGACGTCGTGGTGCCCGGGGCCGTGTTCCTCAACGACGTCGTCATCACCGACGGCAAGGTCTGGGTCACCGACAGCATGGTGGACCGGCTGACGAGCATCTCGCTGACCCGAGCCGGCTGGGTGCCACCCGCGCCGACCCCGGCCTTCGTCGAGCTCGGCGGCGACTGGCCGGCCTTCGACGGATCCGCCATCAACGCCAACGGGATCCGCGAGCTGCCCGACGGCAGCCTGGTGCTGAACAACAGCCGGGTCGGCGGGCTCTGGCGGGTGTCCCCCACCACTGGTAACACGACCGAGATCCCGGTCAGCGGCGCGTCGATCGTCAGCGGCGACGGCCTGGAGCGGCACGGCCTGGTCCTGTACGACGTCCGCGGCACAGGCCTGTCGGACGTCTCGGTCCTCCAGCTGCGTCGGTCCGGCGGCAGCTGGACGGCCACCGGCCTCGGCACCCTGACCGACCCACGACTGGACGTCCCCGCCACCGCAACCTTCGCCGGCGGGTCACTCTGGGCCGTCAACGCCCGTTTCGGCACCCCGGACCCCGCAGCGGCGACGTACTCCGTCACCCGCCTCCCGGCCCGCCCCTGACCCCACGGTTTGCCGGGCGAAGCCGCCAGAGGGAACCGATGATTCGGCTCCCCGACGCGGTTTCGCCCGGGAACCGGGGACCAGCCCGACGACCATCATGGGTCGACAAAAATGACATTTCGGGCGAGGGTAGGCGCACACAGTGCCGTGGGACCGGGCGACCGACGCCGGGGGTGAGCCGACGGCTCGACCGGAGGAGCACCCTTGTCAACCAGGCCCCGATCGTCGCGTCGCACTCGGCGGACGGCCCTTGTCGCAGCACTCGGTCTCGCCGTCACCGGCGTCCTCACCGCGGCGTCTCCGGCGTCCGGTGACCAGCGAAGCCAGCTGCGGGAGGCCATCCAGGCCGCGCCTGCACCCGCCGGCCTGCAGACGCCGTTCGAGCGGAGCAACGGCGCCCGGTGGACGACCGTGCCGCAGTCGCAACGCTTCTGGAAGGCACTGGACGCGAGCTCAGACCGAGTGCGCGTGACCCAGGTCGGCAAGTCCACCCAGGGTCGGCCGTTGCAGCTGGTCCAGATCGGCAACCCTGCGCCGAAGTCCCCTTCGGAGGCCGCGCGCGGGTCGGTCCTGATGAATGTCTGCTCCGTGCACGGCAACGAGAACTCCGGCCGCGAGGCCTGCATGAAGCTGGCTCGCGACCTGGCGACCACGACCGACGCCGCCTGGCAACGGCTACTCACCAACACGACCGTGCTGTTCCTCAACGTCAACCCCGACGGCTGGGCCGCAGACACGCGCGAGAACGCGCAGGGCCTGGACGTCAACCGTGACTACATGGCCCTGGCCTCACCGGAGGCCCGCGCTGTCGTCAAGGTGATCCGCGACTGGAAGCCGGACGTCCTGAACGACCTGCACGAGTACGGCCCCAATGAGTACTACAACACCGACCTGCTCCAGCTCTGGCCCCGCAACCGGCAGGTCGACCCGGAGGTCTACCGGCTCAGCAAGCAGATGAGCGAGGACTACTCCGGCGCCCAGGTCGTCAGCGCCGGTTACACCTCAGGGGAGTACGGCGTGTTCCTCAAGGACGGCGAGCCGTTCCTGCAGGTCGCGGGGGATGGCCAGGGACGGATCCTCCGCAACTACGCGGGGCTCGAGAACGTGGTCGGCATGCTGAGCGAGACCGCGAACGAGCCGTTGAACGCCGCCGAGGAGGCCGACGAGTCGCTGCTCAACCGGCGCCGGGTCGAGGTCAACTACGCCAGCGCCGTCGGCAGTGCGCAGATGATCCTGGAGCACCGCGCCGAGATCAGCCGGGAGACCGCGGCCGCGGCCGAGCGGGTCGCGCAGCAGGGCGCCGACCAGTCGGGCGTCGTCTACTTCGCCGGCCAGGACAACATGCTGCCGACCAGCTCCAGCGAGGTCGAGCCCGAGCCGATGTGCGGCTATCAGCTCACCGCGGCCCAGCGGACCGAGCTCGCGCCGGTGCTGCGGCTGCACGGGATCTCGTGGAGGAACAACCCGCAGGGCGCCTTCGTGTCCATGGCGCAGGAGGACCAGCCGCTGATCCCGCTGCTGCTGGACCAGCGCTCGGAGTACCGCATCGCCGAGGCGGACCCGGTCGCCAGCTGCTGACTCGCGCGAGGGACTGATCGGAGAAACCGGAGCTGCCGCGGGACGCACCTGTGTTCGCGTCCCGTGGCGGCGTCCCCGAACGCCGCCGGGTCAGGGCTCCCGCGGTTCGGGGTGCACCAGCACCGCGGGAGGTCCGGCCTCCTCGGCTGCGACCTCGAGGGGGACGCCGCCGGCCATCGCCATCTCGGGCGAAGCCGGAGCTGGGGTCGTCTCGTCGACGTCGACCGCCGCGCCCCGGAACTGCGCGGCGTACAAGGTCGCATAGGCCCCACCCGCGGCGAGCAGCGTGGCGTGCGATCCCTGCTCGACGATCTGCCCGTCACGCATCACCAGGATCACGTCGGCGTCGCGGATGGTGGAGAGCCGGTGCGCGATCACGAAGCTGGTGCGGTCCTGGCGCAGTGCTGACATGGCCTGCTGGACCAGCAGCTCGGTGCGGGTGTCGACCGAGCTGGTGGCCTCGTCGAGGATGAGCAGCGCCGGGTCGGCGAGGAAGGCCCGAGCGATGGTGATCAGCTGCTTCTCGCCGGCGCTGATGTTGCCGGCCTCGGCGTCCAGGACGGTGTCGTATCCGTCGGGCAAGGAGTGCACGAACCTGTCGACATAGGTGGCCTGGGCCGCCGCGACGACCTCCTCGTGTGAAGCGCTGGGGCGGCCATAGGCGATGTTGTCCCCGATCGTGCCGCCGAACAGCCAGGTGTCCTGGAGCACCATGCCGATCTGTGACCGCAGGGCGTCGCGAGTCAGGTCGGTGATGTCGTTGCCGTCCAACGTGATCCGACCCCCATCGAGCTCATAGAACCGCATGATGAGGTTGACCAACGTGGTCTTCCCGGCGCCGGTCGGGCCCACGATCGCCACCGTCTGGCCCGGGTCGACGGCCAGGTCGAGGTGCTGGATGAGCGGCTGCTCGGGGACGTAGGAGAACGACACGTCCTCGAACGCGACCCGGCCGTGGGCCTCACCGGCGACCACGCCACGACGTTCGGGCTCCTGCTCCGGCGCGTCCAGCACCTCGAACACGCGTTCCGCCGAGGCGACACCGGACTGCAGCAGGTTGGCCATCGAGGCCAGCTGGGTGAGCGGCTGGGTGAACTGGCGCGAGTACTGGATGAACGCCTGCACGTCGCCCAGACTCATCTGGCCGGAGGCCACTCGCAGACCGCCGACGACCGCGACCGCGACGTAGTTGAGGTTCCCGATGAACATCATCGTCGGCATGATGATGCCGCTGATGAACTGCGCACCGAACGCGGCGCCGAACAGCTCCTCGTTCTTGGTGGCGAATGCCTGCTCGGCCTCCTTCTGGCGGCCGAACACCTTGACCAGCGCGTGGCCGGTGAAGGTCTCCTCGACGATGCCGTTCAGCTCGCCGGTGCTCTTCCACTGCTGCACGAAACGGCTCTGGGAGCGCTTCGCGATCGTCACGGTGAGCGCCATCGAGATCGGGATCGTGACCAGTGCGATGAGGGCCAGCAGCGGCGAGATCACGAACATCATCACGACCATCGCGACCACGGTCAGCAACGAGGTCAGCAGCTGGCTGAGGGTCTGCTGGAGCGACTGGGCGACGTTGTCGATGTCGTTGGTGACGCGGCTCAGCAGCTCGCCACGCGGCTGCTGGTCGAAATAGGGCAGTGGCAGGCGGTGCAGCTTCTCCTCGACCTGGCGGCGGAGCCCGAAGATCGTGCCCTGCACGATGCCGTTGAGCAGATAGCCCTGCACCCACATCAGCATCGAGGCCACCGCGTACAGGGCGATGACCCACAGGACCACCTCGCCGACCGCGGTGAAGTCGATGCCCTCGCCGGGCACGACGTCCATGCGCGAGAGCATGTCGGCGAGGGTGTCGTTGCCTCCCTGACGCAGCCCCGCGACGGCCTGGTCCTTGCTGACCCCCGAGGGCAGCTGGCGACCGAAGTACCCCGCGAAGATGAGGTCGGTCACCCGCCCCAGGATCTTGGGACCGAGCGCGGAGAGCACGACGCTGACCACTGCGAGGGCCACGACCAGCGCCAACCCGGCGCGGTGCGGCCGCAGCAGCCCGAGTAGTCGCTTCGCGGACGGTCCGAAGTTCTTGGACTTCTCCACCGGCACCCCCAGGTTCATCCCGGGACCCCGCCGAGCCGCGCCGGCGGCAGGTCCCCGACGCTGCTCGGCGGCCTTCTCCTCCTCGCTCTTCACACCTTCGCTCATGCCGCCACCTCCTCTGCGCTGCGCTGGGACTCGACGATCTCCTGATAGGTCGGGCAGGTTTCGAGGAGCTGGTCGTGGGTGCCGACCCCTACCACCTTCCCGTCCTCCAGGACGATGATCTGGTCGGCGTCCAGGATCGTGGAGACCCGTTGCGCGACGATGATCACGGTGGCTTCGAGGGTCACCGAACGCAGTGCCGCGCGCAGCTCGACGTCGGTGGTGAGGTCCAGCGCGGAGAACGAGTCGTCGAACAGGTACACGTCGGGTCGGCGTACCAGCGCGCGCGCGATCGAGAGTCGCTGTCGCTGGCCACCGGAGACGTTGGTGCCTCCCTGCGCGATCGGAGCGTCGAGCCCACCGGGCATGTCCTGGACGAAGTCCGACGCCTGGGCGATGCGCAGCGCCTCCCAGAGCTGGGCCTCCGTGGCGTCCGGGTCGCCGTAGCGCAGGTTGCTGGCCACCGTGCCCCCGAACAGGTACGGCTTCTGGGGCACCAACCCCAGGTGCGACCAGAGGTTGTCCAGCCCGGCCTCCCGCACGTCCACCCCGCCGAGCAGCAGTGAACCACCGGTGACGTCGAAGAGCCGGGGTATGAGGTTGACCAGGGTGGTCTTGCCCGAGCCGGTCGAGCCGATGATCGCCGTGGTCTGACCGGGTCGGGCGGTGAAGGACACCCCGTCCAGGACGGGCGCCTCCGCGCCGGGATAGTTGAAGCTGACGTTCCTGAGCTCGACGCTCGCCGGGGTGGCGATCGCCGGTGCGCCCGCGCCCGTGTCGACGACGGTGGAGTCGGTGTCCAGGACCTCGGCGATGCGGTTGGACGACACCGCGGCGCGCGGGATCATCATCATCATGAAGGTCGCCATCATCACCGAGATCAGGATCTGCACGAGATAGGCCAGGAAGGCCGTCAAGGACCCGATCTGCATCTGACCGCTGTCGACCCGATGGCCGCCGAACCAGAGCACGGCCACCGAGGACAGGTTGAAGATGAACATCACGATCGGGAAGATGAGCGCCTGCAACCGGCCGACCGCGAGCGCGGTCCCGGTGTAGGTCAGGTTGGCACCGTCGAAACGCTGGCGCTCCTGGCCCTCGCGGACGAACGCGCGCACCACACGAACACCGGTGATCTGCTCGCGCAGGATGCGGTTCACGTCGTCGATCGAGGTCTGCATCAGCTGGAACTGCGGGATCATCTGGCGGATGACCAGCCCGACGGTCAGTGCGAGCAACGGCACCACCACCAACAACAGCCAGGACAGGCCGACGTCCTCCCTCAGTGCCATGAACACGCCCCCGACCATGGTGATCGGGGCGGACACCAACATGGTGGTGCCCATGAAGACCACCATCTGGATCTGGTTGACGTCGTTGGTGTTGCGCGAGATCAGGGTCGGCGCGCCGAAGCGCGCGACCTCCTGCGCCGAGAACGCGCCGACCTGGTGGAAGACACCGGCTCGAAGGTCGCGGCCCACCGCCATCGAGGCGCGAGCGCCGAGGAAGACGCCCGAGACGGTCGCCACGATCTGGATCATGGAGACACCGAGCATCAGCATGCCGGCGTGCACGATGTATCCGGTGTCGCCCACCGCAACACCTTCGTCGATGATGCGCGCGTTGAGACTGGGCAGATAGAGCGAGGCGATGGTGCCGATGAGCTGGAGCACGACCAGCCCGGCGACCAGCCCCGAGTACGGCCGCAGATGGGTTCGCAGCAGGCGGACGAGCATCAGGTCTCCCGGGTCGCGGTGGACAGACCGAAGAGGATCGTGTCGACGATCTGCTCCGGGGTCAGGGGCTGGTGGTGGGTGATCAGCGGATGGCTGCCCGAGAAGGTGAGCAGCCGCAGATAACGCATGAACTCGTGCGGGCTCACCGTGAGCTCACCGTGGGGGTCGGCCAGCAGTTGCTCGGTGATGGCGAGGGTGCGCGCCTCCCACGACCGAGCGGTGCCGGCGTCGTGGTCGTGCAGGTGCTCCGGTGGCGAGGTGTATCCGAGCGCGATCATCAACGAGAAGACCTCCATGAACCGGCCCTGGACGAGGGCGGTCACCTCCAGCGCGCGGGTGCGCAGGGGCTGGTCACGGTCGACACCTTCGAGCTTGGCGAGCAGCGGCAGCGGGTCGAAGGCATCCCGCAGGCACGCTTCGAGCAGGTCGTCCTTGGAGTCGAAGACCCGAAAGATCGTGCCTTCGGCGACACCCGCGGCCGCAGCGATCTCGCGGGTGCTGACCGCACGCCCCTTCTCCCTCAGCAACGGGATCGTCGCCTCGATCAGGGCAGCGCGGCGCTGGTCCGGGGGCAGCGAGGCGGCTCGAGGTGACACAGTCGCCCACCCTATATGAGTGAGCGCTCACTCACAACCGAGTACTCCGCCGCTCTTGGCGTCAGGCGAAGCCGAGCCGCGCCAGCGGCTCGACCAGCTCGCGCTCCTCGTAGGACAGGTGCGACAGGAGCGCATCGGTCATCAGGTCGACCGCGGCCTGCACCGGCGACGGGTCGGCAAGGTCTGCCTCGACCATGTCGACCAGTGCCCGGTCGACGCGGTCGAGCAGGTCGTGGATGACGTGGTGCTCCTCGGCCAGGCGGTCGAGCACGGGCACCAGCGCGGGGTCGGACGAGCGCAGGAAGGGGAAGGTGCTCTGGTCCTCGATGGAGTGGTGGGTCGTCACGACGCGGCAGTACTGCGCGCAGTAGACACCGAGCGTCCAGGCGTTCTGCCGCAACGTCATCTGGCTGATGGCCGACCTCGCCGTGCCCACGCCCACGACGCCCTCAGCGACCTGCCTGATCAGCTCGCGCAGCTGCTCGAGCTCCCCACGCAGACCGTCGTGCACGTCGATGAGGTGGTGCCCGGTCGCCTGTTCGTGGGCCGTGTAGATGCGGCCCGCCTGCGGCGCAGGTCCGGTCGGACGCAGCGCCTCGTCCCACACCCGCTCGCTGCTCAGCCGCACACCGGTATCCGGCGTGGGTCCGTAGCCCAGCCCCGGCACGGCAGTCACATCAGACCGCCGAACAGTCTCTGCCACCGCGTGATCCAACGACTGTCCGACCCGCTCTGCGGCGACCAGCTCCTGCACTCCGGGCGCGACCTCCGCAGCGAAGCGTCGGATCATGTCGGGGTCGTCGGAGGCGAGGATGAACGAGCTCATCCCCTCGTCCAGCGCCTGGCCGGCCAGCTGCTCGACCCACGCGGCGGGTGGCCCGTCCAGGAACCCTGCCGAACAGCACGTCATGCCCGTAGTCCACGAGCCCATCCTTCCAGGGCGGCGAAGCGCATCCACGGCCCGGTTCCCCGGCCCGGTTCCCCGGCCGGGAGTGCGCCTGCCAGGAGTGCGCTCAGCCGTCGAGCTCCTCGGCTGAGCGGTCAGGCCGGGAGCGCCACGAAGCCGTGGCCCACGAGCTCGCGCAGCACCGGCAGGGCGCGCAGGGTGAGCTCGGCCAGGTCCTCCTCGAGCAGCTGGGCGATCGCCGCCAGCGCTGCGCGAGCGGTCAGGCCGCCGTCGCACACGCTCACCAGGGCCGAGAGCGCCGTGTCGATGGTGACCGCGCGCCGGAGCCCGCCGCCCTGGCGCAGCAGGATGACCGAAGGATCCTCCTCACCGGGCCGGAGGTGCCGCTCCTCGGTGACGTCCGCCGCCACGACCCAGGCCTGGTCGAGCAGTGCGTCGTCGTCGTGCTCGGCGAGCCACGTGTGGGCGCGCAGGGCGGCCAGCACCCGCGCGCCCATGGGCGACTCGACCGGCCCGAACGACTCGACCAGCTCGACGAACGGCGGACGTTCAGTGCTCGGCCGCTGCAGCGTGATCACCCCGAACCCGACGGACTCGACTCCGCGAGCGGCGAAGTCGTCGAGCCAGGCCGCATACATCCCAGCGAACTCCGGTGTGGCCGTGTGGTGCCCGCCGTCGCGGGCCCAGGTCTCGGCATACTCGGCGGGGTCCTGGGTCTCGCGCTGCACGACCCACGCATCCAGGCCGGTGCCCGCGAGCCACGAGCCCACCCGCGTCGCCCAGCCCTCCCCCGCGGTGATCTCCCAGTTGCCGAGGAACTGCGCGATCCCGCCCGGCTCGAGGTGCCCGGCGATGCCGCGGACGAGGTCGGCGACGAGGCTGTCACCGTCGACACCGCCGTCACGGTACTCGAACAGGGGCACCCCAGCGCCCCGTGGAGTGATGACGAACGGTGGGTTGCTCACGATCAGCCCGAACCGTTCCGCGGCAACGGGTTCGAGCATGGACCCCCGGCGCAGGTCCCAGTCGGCGCCGTTGAGCTCAGCATTGAAGGCGGCGTAGGCGAGTGCGCGCCCGGAGATGTCGGTCGCGGTGATCGACTGCGCGTGGTCGCCGAGGTGGAGAGCCTGGACTCCACAACCTGTCCCGAGGTCCAGGGCTCGCTCGACCGGAAACCGCGGCGTCCACGACGCCAGCGTGGTCGAGGCGCCGCCGAGGCCGAGCACGTGGTCCTCGCGCAGCGGGCGACGAGTGGCCAGCTCCGACAGGTCAGAGGCGACCCACCAGCGTTGGCCGTCAGTGGCATACGGGCGCAGGTCGCAGGTGGCGACCACCCCGGGCCCCTCCTGGACCACGACACCCAGCGCGGTGGCGCCGTCGAGCCCGAGGGTCGGCAGCGCGTGCTGCGTGTCGTCGACGTCGATGGCGTCACCGAGGCCGAACAGCCTCACCAGGACGGCGAGGGGCGACCGGTCGGCCGCCGTGACGCGCTGGGCGGGCAGGGGCTGCTCACGGGTCAGCGCGTTGCCGGCCAGTGGGCCGAGCAGCGCGGAGACCGCCTCCACGGTGTAGTCCGCGGACACGAGGTCGGCGCGCAACCGCGCGACCAGACCGACGTCGGCCAGGGGGGCCGCGTGGGTACCCACTAGTTGAACAGGCCGCCCACGTTCAACCCGCCACCGCCTCCCCCGCCGCCGTCCGCGGCCGGGGTCCACTCACTGGGCTGGACGATGACGAACCCCGGCCCGCTGAACGAGTACTGGAAGGCCTCGCCCGAGCCGCCACGCAGCATCGAGCGCACGTTCATGCTCGACACCACCTGTGGGACCAGGTTGGCCGACCAGCCGACGCACGCCTGGACGTCGACATAGGTCGCCTGCTGCGTGCAGTCCAGGATGACCGGCTGGCCGACCGTGTGGATCGCGACCTGGCCGTGACCCTGCAGGGTGGTGTTGAACAGGCCGCCACTCATCATCCCGGCGCCCTGGACGCGCTTGATGTCCCAGGCGATCGAGGAGTCGAAGGCCAACAGGTTGCGAGCGTTGATGGACAGTGCGTCACCCGCCAGGTCGATGAGGAAGACGAAGCCGGCCTCGGAGGCGAAGAAGACATCACCGTCACCCGAGACCCGCATCAGCGAGACGTCCTCGCCGGTGATGACCTTCTTGAACAGCTTGCCCACGCTGCCGGCCTTCTCGTGGTCGAAGCGGATCGCGCCCTGGTAGGCCACCATGGCGCCCTTGACCGCCAGCACGTCCCCGCCGAGATGGACGCGCAGCATCTGGGGATTCTGGAGGGCGAACCTCTGCTCCGCCTGGACCTCGAGGTTCCCCTGCTCGAAGAGTGTGCTCTGCATGGCCACCAGCCTAGGCGTCCACGCCCCAGGGTGGCAGCAGCCGCCGAACCGGCCGTCGGTGGCGGTGGCGGTGGCAAAAAAATAGCGATAGTGATGGCAGCGGAGCGCGAGCGGGGCCGGTCCGCGTTGGCGGACCGGCCCCGTGGTGGCTGGCGATCTGTTGTTCTGGCTGCCGTGGCCGTTCAGTTCTGGCTGGCTGCCTGTCTCGTGCTGGTCGGTGCGGCGTCAGGACACCGCACCCGCTAGCCGTTCTTGGAGATCGAGACCCTGGTGTCCTCCGGCAGTCCGTCACCCACGGCGGGGGTCAGCACCTCGCCCGGCGTGTGGTCCGGGCCGTCGTTCTCGTCGCTGGCCGGACCGGCATCAGGGGTCTCGGAGAGCAGCTCGCTCTCGTCGTCGTCATCGCCACCGATCGCGAGGTCACGGTTCTTGGAGACCGCGACCGCAGCGACGATGATGACCAGCGCGGCGGCGGCGATGCCATATCGCAGGGTGGCGTTCTCGTCGGAACCGATGCTCAGGGTCACGATGGCCGGCGCGATGAGCACCGACACCAGGTTCATGACCTTGATCAGCGGGTTGATGGCCGGGCCGGCGGTGTCCTTGAACGGGTCGCCGACGGTGTCTCCGATGACGGTGGCCTCGTGGGCGGCGGTGCCCTTGCCGCCGTGCGTGCCGTCCTCGACGATCTTCTTCGCGTTGTCCCAGGAGCCACCGGAGTTGGCCAGGAACACCGCCATCAGGCAGCCCGTGCCGATCGCACCGGCGAGGAACCCGGCGAGCGGGCCGATGCCGAGACCGAAGCCGACCGCGACCGGAGTCAGTGCGGCCAGCAGACCGGGAGTCGCCAGCTCACGCAGCGAGTCCTTGGTGCAGATGTCGACGACCTTGGCGTAGTCCGGCTTCTCGGTGTAGTCCATGATCCCGGGGTGCTCGCGGAACTGGCGACGCACCTCGAACACGATCGCGCCGGCAGCCCGGGTCACCGCGTTGATCGCCAGGCCGGAGAACAGGAACACCACGGCTGCGCCGAGGAGCAGACCGACCAGGACGCTCGGGGTCACGACCTGCAGGTCGAACATGGTGCCGAGCCGCTCGCTGATCGCGTCGATCTCGGCCTGGTCGATGGCGCCACTCTGGGCCTGGGCGTTGAGGTTCGCCAGGATCGGGTCGAGCGTCGAGCGCCAGGCGTCACCGTAGGAGCCGAACAGCGCAGTGGCCGCCAGCACGGCGGTCGCGATCGCGATGCCCTTGGTGATCGCCTTGGTGGTGTTGCCGACGGCGTCAAGATCGGTCAGGATCCGCGCGCCCTCGCCATCCACGTCACCGGACATCTCGGCGATGCCCTGGGCGTTGTCCGAGACCGGGCCGAAGGTGTCCATCGCGACGATGACGCCGACCGTGGTCAGCAGACCGCAGCCCGCGAGCGCGATGAGGAACAGCGACAGCGCCACCGAACCCCCACCGAGCAGGAACGCGGCATACACCGCGGCCCCGATGATCGTCGCCGTGTACACGGCGGACTCCAGACCGACGCCGATGCCCGAGAGCACGACGGTCGCCGCACCGGTCAGGGAGGTGCGGGCGACGTCCTTGGTCGGACGCTTGTCCGTGCCGGTGAAGTAGCCGGTCAGCCACAGGATGACCGCGGCCAGCACGATCCCGATGATGACCGCAAGGATCGCGATGAGCCGCGGGTCCCCGTCGAGCGCGGCGATCTGCTCGTCACCGGACTCCAGCTTGGCGAAGGTGTCGGGCAGGTACACGTAGGACGCGACCGCGCAGAGGACGGCCGAGATGACCGCCGAGATGTAGAACCCCCGGTTGATCGCCGCGAGCGCGTTCTCTCCTGGGCGGACCTTGGTGATGAACACCCCGAGCAGCGCGGTGACCGCGCCGATGGCCGGGACGATCAGCGGGAAGACGAGCCCGTAGGACCCGAACGCGAGCGAGCCCAGGATGAGGGCCGCGACGAGCATGACGGCGTAGGACTCGAAGAGGTCCGCGGCCATACCGGCGCAGTCACCCACGTTGTCGCCGACGTTGTCGGCGATGGTCGCGGCGTTGCGCGGGTCGTCCTCGGGGATGCCGGCCTCGACCTTGCCGACCAGGTCGGCGCCCACGTCGGCGGCCTTGGTGAAGATGCCACCTCCGACCCGCATGAACATCGCGAGCAGGGCCGCGCCGAAGCCGAAGCCCTCGAGCACCTTGGGGGCGTCACCCTTGTACAGCAGGACGACGACCGAGGCGCCGAGCAGGCCGAGGCCGACGGTGGCCATACCGACCACGCCACCGGTGCGGAACGCGATCCGCATGCCGAGGTCGCGGTCGCCGTCGCGGGCGGCCGAGGCGACGCGAACGTTGGCCTTGACGGCCAGGAGCATGCCGAGGAAGCCGATCGACGCCGAGAACAGGGCACCGACGATGAAGAAGATCGAGCGACCGATCTTGATGTCGCCGTCGGCGGGAAGCAGGAACAACAGGAAGAACACCAGCACCACGAAGATGCTGAGGGTCTTGAACTGGCGGGTCAGGAAGGCGCGGGCACCCTCCTCGACGGCCGCGCCGATCTCCTGCATCTTCTCGGTGCCGGGGTCGGCGGCGAGGACCTGCGTTCGGAAGAACAGGCCCATGAACAGGGCGACGACCGCGATGACGGCGACGACGATGACAAGAGTCAGATTGGTGCCCTCGAGGGGCAGATCTGAGGCGGCTGAGGGCGCGAGCGCCAACATTCCATCCTCCTTGATGGGGTGCACTGGACAGGTTCGGACGGCGCATTGGACCAAGTTGGTATCTGGGCACTCGCCTGTGGACAACGGGGCAGACAGTACCGGTGATACACGTCACGGACCTACCGTTGCCCGTGTGAATGGTGTCACGACGCCGGCCGGAGCCGCACCTCGGGGTCGCTGGACGGGACCTCAGTCGGTCGGTGCCGCGCTCGACGCGGGGGTGGGCGCGGGGGTGGGCGCGGGGGTTGGCGCCGTGGCCGCGGCAGTCGCGTCCTGGACGCTGTCGTGCAGGTGGAACACCTTGTCCAGACCGGTGATCTTGAAGATCTTCAGGATCCGGTCCTGGGTGCAGACGATGCGGAGCATGCCGCCGTGGACGCGGACCGCCTTGAGGCGTCCGACGAGAACACCCAGCCCGGTCGAGTCCATGAAGGTGACGTTCTCGAGGTTCACGACGATGTCGACCCGACCCTCGGAGATCACCTTGTCGAGCGCGTCGCGAAGCATCGGCGCGGTGTACACGTCGATCTCCCCGCCGACCTCGACCACGGTGACGGCCCCGTGGGGCGTGCTGCTGACGGCCAGGTCCACTGCTGATCCCTCTGCTCACCTGTTGGCTCCCGGGCGGCCGCGTGAGCGCAGCCACCGTCGTCCGTGCGGTTTACGGTAGCGGCAATGGCCACGACCGCACGACAGCAGCCGGGCGATGCCGGGTTCGACCCCGCGTCCGCCCTGGCCTCGCTGGCGTCCGGCGAGCGCGCCGGACGGCTGCGACACACGGCGGTCATACCGGCCCGCGAGGGTCGCGCGGTCCCCTGGCCCGACTGGGTCAACCCGACCGTGTACGCCGCCTTCACCGGCGCGGGGGTCAGCTCCCTGTGGGCCCACCAGCGCGCGGCCGCGGACCTGGCGTGGGCCGGGGAGCACCTGGTCATGGCGACCGGAACGGCCTCGGGGAAGTCGCTGGGATACCAGGCGCCGGTGCTCTCCGCCGTGCTCGATGGTTCGACAGCGCCCACCGGTCGCGGGGCGACCGCGCTGTACCTCTCCCCCACCAAGGCGTTGGCCGGTGACCAGCTCGCACGGCTGGAGGCGTTGTCGCTGCCCGGTCTGCGGGCCGCAACCTATGACGGCGACACGCCGCCCGAGGAACGGCGCTGGATCCGCGATCACGCCCAGCTGGTGCTGACCAACCCCGACCTGGTGCACCACTCGCTGCTCCCCGGGCACCGGCAGTGGTCGGCCTTCCTGCGCGCCCTGCGGTTCGTCGTGATCGACGAGTGCCACGTGTACCGCGGCGTGTTCGGCTCGAACGTCGCCGCTCTGGTCCGCCGGCTGCGGCGGGTCTGCGCACGGTACGGCGCCCACCCGACCTTCGTCCTGGCGTCGGCCACGGTCTCCGCGCCGGCGGAGCACGCGAGCCGGCTCGTCGGGATGCCGGTCGCCGAGGTGACCGAGGACGGGTCGCCTCGCGCGGCCATGACCTTTGCGTTGTGGGAGCCCGGGGCGCTGCCCGGCGCCACTGCGCAGGCCTACGCCGACGGGGGATCGGGTGAGCGGCCGGCCCGGCGCAGCGCATCCACCGAGGCCGCCGACCTCCTGGCAGACCTGGTGCGCGGCGGGGTGCAGACGGTGGCCTTTGCGCGGTCGAGGGCGGGCGTCGAGGCGCTGGCGAGTGCGGCGCGGCGGCGCGTGGCCGCGGACGCACCCGGGCTGGAGGCGTCGATCGCTGCGTACCGGGGCGGGTACCTGCCCGAGGAGCGCCGCGCGATCGAGCGCGGGCTGCGGTCCGGTGCGCTGTGCGGCCTGGCCGCCACCAACGCCCTCGAGCTGGGGGTGGACGTCAGCGGACTCGACGCGGTGCTGCTCGCGGGCTGGCCCGGCACGCGGGCGTCGTTGTGGCAGCAGGCCGGACGCGCCGGTCGGTCCGGCTCGGAGTCGCTCGCGGTGTTCGTGGCCGCCGACGACCCGCTCGACTCCTACCTGCTGGACCACCCGGAGGCGCTCCTCGGTCTGCCCGTCGAGGCGACCGTGATGGACCCGGAGAACCCACACCTGCTCGCGCCGCAGCTCGCCGCGGCGGCGGCCGAGCTGCCCTTGACCGAGGCGGACCTGCCGATGTTCGGACCTGGGGCGCGTGGGCTCCTGGATGCGCTTGTCACCGCGCGGGTGCTGCGCCGGCGCCCGTCGGGGTGGTTCTGGGCTCGCCCCGACCGTGCCGCGGACCACGTCGCGCTGCGCGGCAGCGGAGGAGTGGTGAGCATCGCCGAGCGCGACACCGGACGCGTACTCGGGACCATCGACGAGTCGTCGTCCCTGGTCCAGGTGCACGCGGGCGCCGTCCACGTGCACCAGGGCGAGACCTATGTCGTCACCGATCTCGACCTCGACGCCGGGACCGCCATGGTGGTGCGGGGCGACCCCGGGTGGACCACGCACGCGCAGGTCGCGAGCGCGTTCGACATCGTGGGGGCGGAGCGGAGCTTCTGCTGGGGCCCGGTCCAGGTGTCGTTCGGACCCGTGCGGGTCCACGCGCAGGTGACGTCGTTCCTCCGTCGCCTGCCCAGTGGCGAAGTGCTCGGCATGCACCCGCTCGACCTGCCGCGCCGAACGCTGCCGACCAAGGCCGTGTGGTGGACGATCCCCGAGGACGTGCTGGCGAGCGTCGGGATCGCCGAGACCGACATTCCGGGCGCGGCGCACGCCGCCGAGCACGCAGCCATCGGGCTGCTGCCCCTGGTCGCCACCTCCGACCGCTGGGACATCGGAGGCGTCTCCACCGCTCTCCACCCGGATACGGGGCTGCCGACGATCCTGGTCTATGACGGGCACCGCGGCGGGGCCGGTTTCGCCGAGCGGGCCTACGACGCGTTCGAGACCTGGCTGACCGCCACGAGGGAGACCATCGCCCGCTGCGCCTGCCTCTCGGGCTGCCCCGCGTGCGTGCAGTCACCCAAGTGCGGCAACGGCAACAACCCGCTCGACAAGGCTGGCGCGGTGGCGTTGCTGGACCTCGTGCTGCGCCACGCCCCCCAGGCAGGTTCCACCGGCGTGCTCGACGTGGCCCTGCGCGCCGCCCTGCCCACCCGCGCCGCCCTGCCCACCGCCGCCCTGCCCACCGGTGCTGCCCTGCCCACTGGCGCCGACGAGCTCGACCTCGCCGGGGGTCAGCGTGATCCGTTGCACGACGTGCTCCACGGGCCCAGCGGGCGGCAGGCAGGGCAGGCGGGACAGGCCGGGCAGGCCGGGTAGCCACACGGCAGGCCTGGCCGGACCTCGGCCTGACGGCGCGCCGCGATCGGGGCGCATGCGCGCGGATCGGCGCGGGTAGGGTCGCCGTTGACGGGCGCGAGCGGTGCCCACGCACGAAAGGCGTTGACCGTGGTCGCCCTCGGAATCATCCTGTTGCTGCTGGGCGTCGGGCTCGGCACGCTGCTGTATCTCGGCAGCGTCGACATCACCGACCAGATCACCCTGAGCCTGCTGGGCACCGACGTCGGCTTCCAGCCGCTGGCCCTGGTGATGGCCGGCGCTCTGGTGATGTTGCTCCTCTGGCTCGGTCTGGTGTGCCTGCGCCTCGCCGTCCGGCGCAAGCGCAAGCGCGATGAGTCTGCTCGCGCGGCTCAGGCTCGCGCCGCGGCCGACAAAGCCGAGGAAGTGCAACAGGCCGCAGAGCGAGGAGCCGCCCAACGCGCCCTCGCGGAGCAGCGGGGCCGGTCCTTCGGCGACCCGGCTGCACCGGGAACCTCAGGAGCCACTGCGACCCTCCCCCCGGTGAAGGGTCCGAGCGAGTCCTCAGAGGTCCCGCCGCCTCCCCCGCCCCGCGGATAGCCCCAAGCTCCCTCGGCCGCGTGCTTGGTCTATTGGCTGGTCCACCCTCTGGCTGACGTCCGCTGCCGGCTTCCGGCTCCCCCACCACTGTCTGCGCGCCGTGACAGGCTCAGGACATGGCCAACGCGCAGCGTCCTGCGGTGCCCGAGCTCGTGCTGCAGCGAGTCAGCGCGATCATGGAGCGATTCCCGCAGTGTCGAGCCGACGATGCCTGGGTTGGTGTGAGGTGGCAGGTCGGCCGCGCCACGGTCGCCCACGTCTTCGGCGGGGAGGATCAGCTGTTCCGGATCATCTTCCGCGCCGAGCCCGAGGAGCTGATGGCGTTCGAGAACCTGGGCCCGCCGTACTTCCGCGCGGGCTGGGGAGGCAACGTCGTCGGGATTCTCCTCGATGACGACACCGACTGGGGCGAGCTCGCCGAGATGCTCACCGACTCGTACTGCCTCCAGGCACCCGCGGCGCTCGCCGAGAAGGTGCCCCGCCCGGGCTGACCTCGACCGCCCGAGCTCGCGGCGACCACGTCTGCGACAGCCACAGCCACAGCCACAGCCACAGCCACAGCCACAGCCACAGCCACCTGACGTCGGACGACGCCGATGTCACGGAGGCTCACCCGCCCTCGAGGTGGCCGTGGCTGCCCGACCGGAGATCCACGGGAGGCCCGAGGCAACAGGCACGACGACGGTCAGGTCGACCACGGCGCCACTGGGGCCTCGGCGTGGCAGGCAGGAGGTCACCGTGGCACCGTTTGCCCGAGCGATGAGCCCAGCCTCGGCGCAGGCCTGGGCGGCGTCGCCGAAATCCGCCCACCTCTGCGCGCCGGCCAGCGCGCCGAGGTCCGCCGCTGTCGCAGCGCGGTGGCTCGCGTGCACCGCCGCTACTACCGCCAGAGCACCGGTCGCCGCCATGACCAGCACGCCGATCACCGCCACGACCATGACGGTCCCAGAACCTCGGTCCGCCGGCGTGCGCCACTCCGCCCGCGGGCGCCGCGACGGGTGCCGTCGCCACGGCCCTGTCACGGTGGCACTGACTCGGGTCTGGCCGATGCCTCAGCGTGGGGCCCGACGCTGACTCCCATCCAGCTCAGCAGCGGAGGGGGTCGAACGGCCACCGTGACGCTCACCAGGTCTGCCGCCGAACCGAGGCTGACGCGTGCCCCGCGCGGGGCAGCAGTCGTCGCTGCTCGCTTCGCGACCTCGAGATCCTCGCCGCGCGCGAGCTCGCGTGAACCTGCGCGGGCTGCGTTGACACAGCGAATCTGGTCGACGCCCATCGACACCGCTGACAGCAACAGCGCGGCGACGAACACGGCCAAGGGCAGCGCGACGGCCAGCTCAGCCGTCACCGTGCCGGTCTCATCCTGGCCGACGGCCGAAGTCGTTGTGCGACATCGGAGAACCTCGGCCGCCTCACCATCGACCTGATCAGGTCCCGATCGTGAGCGCATCGGTGATGACCTTTGCCAGCGCAGACTTGACGGCTCCCGACCTGACCACCAGCATCAGCACGGCCGCGAAGGCGCAAGCCGCCAGGCAGCAGACGGCATATTCGGCCGTAGCCATCGCTGCCTCCCGGACTCCGTTCTCCCGCAGGGCCGTCCATCGCAGTCGAATCACTCGACGCATCGCTCCACCTCTCCTGCGGGACGTTCCCGCGTGGAGCCATCCCATCGACGCTGGGTGCGCTGCTCAAGGCCCGGATCCGGAGCTGTGGACGGGCGCCCGGTAGCGGCGTGCCTGTGGATATCGACGAAGCGCTCCGCCCACTGCCGACGTCGAGTGTCACGCGTCCGACCGGGCTGACGCAGCGGTTCACCCTGGGTGAGTGACCCTGGCGCAGTTCGGCAGCGAGATGGGGGCGAGCCCGGCCAATGCCGTTGCGAGCCTCGGGCGAAGCGTCCTACGCTGCGCGGTGCCCGTGGAGCCCCGAGTCGGCAGCCTTCGACTGCCAGCACCCGGAGCAGCTGGCCCGCTTCTGGTCCGAGCTGTTGGGCCGGGAGCTGCGCCTGGATGCCGGCGGCGCCCTGGTTGCCGTGCTGGGTGACCCCGAGGGAAACCCGTCCTGCGTGATCGAGCCGCACAGCTCCTTCCTGGCGGGGTGCGGGTTCCGCGCCGAGCTCGCCTGCGACGGGAGCCATGACACCGGGATGTTCTGGAGTGTCGCGCTGGGCTGGCCGTTGGTCTGGGACCAGGACGAGGAGACGGCGATCCAGTCACCGCTGGGTGGCACCAAGGTCGCCTCGGGCCGGTCCGGTCGCGGCCAGGACTGGACCGGACCCGGTGCGGCTGGCGTTGACCGTCCCCGCCGACGAGCTCGGCAACGAGGTGGCGCGCCTCGTCGCCGCGGGCGCCACGCTGGTGGACCACCACGACCGGGGCATCACCGCGGCTGATCCCGACCGCCACGAGTTCACCGTGACGGTCCGCAGCTGACGATCCGCAACCCACGATCCGCCACTGACGCTCGGCCGCCGACATTCCGCGAATGCCAGGGAGTCCTGCAGTCGCGCAGCCAACCCGACCGCCACGTTTTCGGCGACGGTGGGCGTCTCGAAGCGGCCCAGGGCGTGATCAAGCCCATCACGCCTCGCTCGTCGTCAGTGGGTTGAAGTCGAGGAGCTCCAACGAACATGGTCCAGCCTGCCGACGGTCGATGGCTCGCCCTCGAGCGGTGGGACGGCGAGCGGGATCGCCTGAGGCGGAGCGGCATTCTGCGGGTCGTGGCGGAGCGCGATCCCGGTGGTCTCATCCCGGTGCGGGATGACCTCGTTCCACTCGTCGACCAGCAGGCCGGCCAGCGGTCGGACGAGCCGGTCGGGGCGGGCCAGCGAACGGCCAAGCAGGGCAAGGGAGACGACGCCCTCGCGCAAGTCACCATCCAGCGACAGGACCACCCACCGCTGACCCGCCACGTGCGGGAGCTGGGCGACACTGAGCACGGCCCCGCGCAGCCACCCCCAGCGCCACCACTGGCCACCCCGGTACCTCCCCCGGCCCCCCGGCGCCCACCCCCATCACGAGCGTCTCGGACTCGCTCAGCACGAGGTCGGGCTGGGCCAGGGCGGGTCGCACGGTCCGCGCGCGGCGGTCCGCATCGGACTCCCTGTCCATCGGGGCGGCGGCCGCCTCGGCGACCACCAGTCGACGGTCGAGCTCAGAGATCACCGCCTGAACGA
Organism: uncultured Actinomycetota bacterium; assembly: GCA_963750305.1. Lineage (GTDB taxonomy): Bacteria > Actinomycetota > Actinomycetes > Actinomycetales > Dermatophilaceae > CAVVPX01. The sequence goes on along the minus strand of CAVVPX010000002.1, from coordinate 715,296 downwards.
GCGGTGGCACCGACGCCAGCTGGGTCGAAGCCGCGACCCCGAAGTCGGTCGCCGCACGCAGCCTGTCGCCGAGCTGCTCGGGGCCCGATGCCGGGTCGGCGAGGAGGGTGTCGAGCCGGGCGCGGACGCGGCGCCGCATGCGCTGCGTCGGCACGCGCCTCGTAGTCGCCGAGGTCGACGCCGGGCGCCTCGTCGACCTGGGCGTAGCGTGAGCCGGTCAGGCCGCGCGAGCAGAGCCTGCAGGGCACCTTCGGCTCTCAGGCAGAACGTCCGTCCCAGCCGGGCCGGCCGCTGCCCCGCCTGGTACTGGTCGAAGGGACAGGTGACGGGCGACAGTCCGAGGCGTGCTACCCACGGGCCTACGGTGGCACCCGTGACCGACGCATCGCAGGTTCCGGACCGGCTCGAACCCCAGCCGACGACAGCACCGCCGATGGCTGGACTGCTGGTCGCCGACTTCAGCCGCGTCCTGGCTGGTCCGTTGGCCGCCGTCGGCCTCGCCGACCTCGGAGCCGATGTCATCAAGGTCGAGCGGCCGGGGCTGGGCGACGACACGCGCCACTGGGGCCCTCCGTGGTCCGACGGGACGGCGACCTATTTCGCGAGCGCCAACCGCTCGAAGCGGTCGGTCGAGCTCGACCTTGCCGACCCGGCCGATAACGCGCTCGCCCGCGAGCTGGCGCGAAGGGCGGACGTGGTGATCGAGAACTTTCGCAGCGGCACCCTTGCGGCCTACGGGCTGGGCTGGGAACAGGTCCGAGCCGCCAACCCGCGCGCGGTCTACTGCTCGATCACGGGATTCGGGAGCGGGGCCGGTGCAACCCTGCCCGGGTATGACTTCCTGGTCCAGGCCGTCGGCGGCCTGATGAGCATCACCGGTCCCGCCGACGGCGAACCCTCGAAGGTCGGGGTCGCCCTGGTCGATGTGCTCACCTCCAAGGACGCCCTGGTCGGGATCCTCGCCGCCCTCCGTGCGCGCGAGACCAGCGGGGTGGGTCAGCTCGTGGAGGTGAACCTGCTCAGCAGCCTGCTGGGGTCATTCGCGAACCAGGCCTCGGGCTACCTCGCGACAGGCACACCGCCGCACCGGATGGGCAACCGTCATCCCTCGGTGGCTCCTTATGAGACCTTGCGCTGTCGCGACGGGATGATCGCGGTGTGCTGCGGGAACGACGCCCAGTTCGCTCGCCTCGCAACAGCTCTCGGCAGCCCTGAGCTGGCCGAGAGTCCCCGCTTCGGGACGAACGGCGTCCGGGTCGCCCACCGCGACGAGCTGATCCCCTTGCTCGAGGAGGGCCTGGCCCGCGACGACGGCGCGGCGTGGGTGACCCGGCTGGGTGCGGTCGGCGTACCGGCCGGTCAGGTGGGCAACCTCGCGGACGCCTTCGCTCTGGCCGAGGAGCTGGGCCTGGAGCCGGCCGTGGAGGTCGGCGAGGGCGCGCCGCCCCAGGTGCGCAACCCGGTGAGGTACTCGGCCACGCCGGTCACGTCCTATGGCCCCCCGCCCGGCCTCGGTGAGCACAACACGCAGGTGCGGGAGTGGCTGCGAGACGATGGTGGTCCTCGCGGCCGCAGTTCGTCGGAGGTGACCCCGCGCTAGGGTCGAGCCCGATGGCATCGAAGGACGCAACCGATCGCCTCGGGCGCCGCGGAGACGGTGAGCCGAGTCGACGCGGGATGGTCGAGGGTGAGCACCGCGTTCCTCCGGCGCTGGCCGTCCTCACCGCCGTCATCGTGTACACGCTGCTGCCGGACTCGGTCCTGGTCCTCCCGCGCGTGGTGATCCCGGCCCTGGAGATGGGCCTGCTCGTCGCCCTCGTCGTGACCAACCCGGTGCGGCTCGTGCGCCAGTCACGCTGGTCCCGTGAGGTGTCGATCGTGCTCTCGGGCGTGGTCATCGTCGCCAACCTCGCCGCACTGGTCGGACTGATCGCGACGCTGGCCAACTCTGGTTCCGACCCCTCCGGGCTGTTGGTGGCTGCGATGCAGGTATGGCTGACGAACGTGATCGGCTTCGCGCTCCTGTACTGGGAGCTCGATCGCGGCGGGCCGGTCGCACGCCTCCGACTCCCACGCGAGCAGATGCAGGCAGCGGACTGGCGGTTCTCCCAAGACGAGAACGACGACGCGATCACCGAGGTGTCCGCGACCGCCAGCGCCGCCGGCTGGGTCCCGGTCTTCGTGGACTACCTCTATCTGTCGCTGACCAACTCCAGCGCGTTCAGCCCGACCGACACGATGCCACTGTCCTCACGCGCCAAGGTCCTCATGGGTGTCCAGGCGACGGCGGCCATGGTCACCTCGCTGATGGTGATCGCCCGGGCCATCGGGTCGCTCGGCGGCGGCTCCTGAGCCGAGCAACGACCCCACGACGACACACATCGTCCGACAACGCCACCGTTCATCTCACGACGTCACCGACCAGCGCCAGGACGACAGGGATGACTGTCGTGCAGGCGAACGCCGGCAAGAAGCACAGGCCGAGAGGCAGGACGAGCAGCGTTCCCGCCCTCGCCACGGCGCCCTCGACCCGACGGGCTTCGCTCTCACGCAGGCGTGTTGCGGCTGAGTCGAGGGACGCCGCGAGGGCGGATCCGGTGGTGGCGGCCAGCGACCACGCTCGCGAGGCGGGAGCCCACACCGCGGGAACGCAGCGCCAGGCCTCCTCGGGAGTGAGGCCCCAGCGCAGGGCGGCGGCAACGGATCGCAGGTGTCCGGCGACCGGCTCGGACATCACCCTCTCGACCCGGTCGAGCGCCTGCAGCTGACCGGCTCCGGACTGCAGGACGACACAGAGCAGCGCCATGGCCTCAGCCACGTCGACGAGCCTGCCTCTGACCGGACGCCCTACGGCTCCGTGCGGAATGAGGTGACCGCTCCCCGCCCGCGGGGCTTGCCTGCGGGCTGGCGCCTGGTCCACCGGGGCCGTCCGCACGACGGTCGGTGCCCGGGGGCCAGCAGGGTTGCCGCGCGGGTCCGTGGTTTGGGCCCTGGCGGGCCGATGTGGCGGCCAGGCCAGGACCGCGGCCACCACCAGCACCAGGAGAAGCGCGGCTGGGTCGCCGAGCTCGAGCCGGGCTGAGGGGTGACCGGTCAGCGCCACGACGGGTGCGGTGACCGCAGCACGGCCCGCGGCGTCGAGCCGGGCTCGTCGCTCGGTCGCCGGCTCGCTCGGGTGGCCGTCGACCGATGCGAGTGGGGTCGGTCTCAGAGCCCGCCGCAGCAGGAGTCTGCTCCACACCGCCCCCGCCGATGCGAGCCCAGCACCGAGAACGAGGGCGAACAGGGCAAGCGGTGAGGAGGCATAGAGCCGAACGGGGTCGAGCCCGAACGTGAGCCCGACGAGTGGCCCAGCCAGCGGCAGGGTCATGAGGATCCGAGCCGACGCCCGGGCACCTGCTGCGCCGGCCGCAAGCTGCTGGGCCGCGGTCTCGGCGGCTCTGACCTGGTGACCGACCACGGTGACCGACGAGCCCATCGACACCCCGCTCTCCTCGGCCAACACCCAGATCCGGCCGAGCGCGACCAGCTCATGCAGTCCGAGCCGATCACCTGCGTCCATGAACACCACCCCTGCGGAACCTCCGGCGGCAGCGGCGCTCCCGGCCTCCTCGACCACAGCGGCGAGTGGCCGCGAGGTCAGGGTGAGCACGGTCTCCCGCAGCGCACGAGCCGGATCCAAGCCCGCGGCGAGCGCTGGGCCCAGGGCCTCGACGAGCTCGGCGACCTCGGAGGGGACCGGTCGTGGTCGACGTTGCAGGGTGAACAGCCGACCCGTCCGCCGTCCACCGTCGGTCGCGGCGCGAGTTTTTTCTCGTGAGCCGCCGCCAGCCCCACGACGGCGACCATCGTCGCCCCACCCGCTGCGCAGGTCCTGCGACCTCACGGATGCACGGGGGCCCGGCCACACCGCTATGGCCGCGAGGAGCACCGCGACGACGCACCCGGCCTCGACCTCGGTCGTCACGACGCCACCACCTCGCGGAGCCAGTCGGACTCGGCGCCGTCAGCCCAGCCGGTTGCCGTCAACACCGGTCGCACGACCACGCGGCGGTCCTGCTCGCTCAGGACGGACACGGACTGCACCCGGCGCCCGTCCGGGCCGCGGCCCACGTGGACCACCACGCGTACCGCGCTCGCCAGCTGCACCTGGACGGCCTCGCGGGACAGCCCGGCGAGGGCACCCAGCGCTTCGAACCGCGCCGGCAGGTCCTCGGGCCGGTTGGCATGCACCGTGCCGCAGCCGCCCTCATGCCCGGTGTTCAGCGCCGCCAGCATCTCGCGCACCTCGGCCCCCCGGACCTCCCCCACCGCCAGCCGGTCCGGGCGCATGCGCAGGGCCTGACGCACGACGTGCTCCAGCCTGACCTCGCCCTGCCCCTCCAGGTTCGGCGGGCGACCCTGCAGACGGATGAGGTGCGGGTGGTCGACCGACAGCTCGCGGACGTCCTCGACCAGCACGATGCGCTCGTGACCCGGCACCTCGGCCAGCAGCGCGCCGAGCAGGGTGGTCTTGCCGCTGCCCGTGCCGCCGGTGACCACGTAGGACACCCGGCGCCGGACCAGGCCGCGCAGCACCTGACGAACGGTCGGGTCCACCATTCCGACCGACGCGAGCTCGTCCAGCCCCGACCGCATCCGCCGAGGCACCCGCAGACTCACATGGGCGCCCGCCTCGACCAGCGGCGGGAGGATCGCGTGCAGCCGGATCCCGCCGGGGAGCAAGCCGTCGACCCACGGCTGGGCGTCATCCAGCCGACGACCCGCGAGCCCGGCCAGACGCACCGCGAGTCGTCGTGTGCCCGACTCACCCTCGACCCGGCACGCGGCCCGGACGACGCCTTCGCCGCGGTCGACCCAGACCTCACCCCCACCGTTGACCAGGATGTCGGTGACCCGCACGTCGGCGAGCAAGGGTTCGAGCGGGCCGAGTCCGAGCAGCTCCGCGCCGAGCCGCTCCCGGATCTCGGCGAGGCCCACGGCGCCGAGGCGGGGGGCGTCTGGCTCGGTGAGGGTCGTGATCGCCCCCGGAGCCGGCTCGCGCCCACGGGCGATCTCTCCCCGGATCCGGGTATGCAGCCCGCTCACCTGGTGCCCACTGCCGAGGTGGGGGTCACCGACGCCAGCCCGCCCAGCACCAGCCGAGCGACCTCCGACAGGTGGCTGCGTCGGGCACCCGGAGTTCGCCCGCGGGTCGCGTCGGACACCACCCGGTTCTCCTCCGGCCACCACCCGAGCAACGGCAGTCCCAGGTGGTCGGCGAGCGACTCCGCGAGGTCGGCGTCGCCGCGGACGAGCAGGTCGAGCCCTGGGTCCCCACCCCACCTCGTCCGCGCGGCACGGGCGTCGGCCAGCCCTCGCACGGACGTCGTCGCGACGAGAACCGCTCCAGACCCTCCAGGCGGCCGAACGGATCCGCGGCCGACGCCCTGGTCCAGGACGACGAGGAACCCCGCCGCGAGCAGACCCGCCATCACCGCCTGCTGGACCGGCGGCGGCGGACACTGCCCTCCACCGCCCGACGCAAGAACCGGCAACGCGCTGGTGTCCGCACTGGCTGGCAGCGTCACGAACGGCAGCGTCACGAACGGCAGCGTCACGAACGGCAGCGCCGCGACCAGCGCCGACCCGTCGACCGAGCCCCGGGCCTCGGCGAGGTCGGGCCAGCGAAGGCCCGGGACGTGCTCGACGCAGGCGGTCACGTCGAGCCCGCCGCTGTCGAACACCCCGTCCACGAGGCAGGCGGGTCGGCCGGCGCGGACTGCCGCAACCGCCACCGCGACGGAGAGCGTGGAGACGCCCAGCCCACCTGATGCGCCGTGGATCGCGATGACCTGTCCCATGGACCGATCCCAGCCGTTCGCGGCAGGCCGGACCACCCGGATCCGCACCCTTGTGGACAGGACCACCCAGGAGACCGGCCCTGTGGACAGCCCCGACGCGCGGGCCACGCGACCTGCTTGTGGAAAGGGGACGGCCCCGGTCGGGGGGACAACCGGGGCCGTCGACGTGCCACGCTCCGGGGGGGAGGAGCGGGTACGCCGACCTGCTCGACCCCGAGGGGGAGCAGGCGGGTTCATCGTGTCCCGTTTATTGTTCAATCGCAAGCCGAACGGCGGAATCGGCCGTCCGCAGGCGCAGATGCGTCACCCGGATCGGCTGTTATCCCGCAGTTGCTTGCGCGTGGCTCAGTCGGCGTCATAGGTCGACGTCATCGGGCAGGGCCGCGGCACCGGCCCGATCCACCGGCCTGACTCACCGGCCCGATCCACCGGCCTGACTCACCGGCCCGTGGCACGACGGCGTCACCAGGGGCCACGAAGCGATGGCACCCCGCCGGGGCGGGGTGCCATCCGCCGTGAGGGCACCTGGGCTACCAGGCGTGCAACGTGTCCCGGTCCGGGGCAAGGCCCGGCCGATCAGTCCCTAGGTGGGTGCCCGCGTGGGTACCCGGTGTTCTCACGGACGTCGTCGCAACTCTCGTTCGTCGACTTCCCACCTGTGTACTCCGGTCCGCGACCCAGCGGAAGTCTTGACTTTGCGGCCGGTTGCACTCCGGGCGTGGCGTGGTGTCAACCCCGCCGTCACCCCAGCCGCCCGGCCAGCACGGCATCGGCCACCCTGCTGCCCTCGGCTGCCGCGGCGACCATCGCCTCGCAGCAGTGCCCCAGCCACAGCGCGACACCCTCCGGGCGACCGGACGCGTAGGCCGCGAGCGCACCGAGGTAGGCGGGACCGCCCTGGGCGCTGTGCCCGGCCTCGATGACCGCGACGCCGGTCGGGTCCAGTCCGGTGGCGCGGACCACAGCTCGCTCCATCGCTCGAGCGACCACGCCGTTGCCTCGCACGAACGGGCGTACCGTCGCGATCTCGGCGTGGACGACGGCAGCCACGACGACCGCGGGCGCCGACGAGCCGGCGAGCACGAGGTCCGCGATCCCGGCGAGACGCTCCTGCACCACGTCCGCCCGCGGAGCCTCGCCCAGGTCGGTGAACTCCCGACAGACCTCTCCCTCGATCCGCGGGCGCCCGACCTGGTCGGTCCCGACCAGCCCGGCTGCGGCCGCGGCGTGCAGCCGGGCCAGCGCCTGGCGCGGTGCGGTCAGCACCAGACCCGCGATGGCCTCGGTCTCCGCCGTCGCCTGCACGACACCTCGCGTCACCAGCTCCACCGGATCGGGTTGAGCCGGCCAGGCCAGCGCGCCGCGCATCACGTCGCGAATCACGTCGACCGGGATCGAGGATCCCTCCAGACCCGCGCTGGCGTGGGCGCCCCGCACCCGCGACTCCGCCGACGCCTCAGGGATGCGCCGACGAAGCGCCTGGTGCCACCGCAGCTGCGTGCAGGCCTGACGGGCTGCCTCCACCTGGTCCGCCACCCCCGGCAGCTGGGTGAGCGCAGCCAGGGAGAGGGCGATGTCGGAGGGTCGAGCCATGGACCGCAGCCTAGAGTTCGGGCTGTGTCCGGCAGCTTCCACCTCCCCACCGCGATCGTGGTGCTCGGGACCGTCGCGCTGTTGTTCGGGCTCTACCAGCTGGGATCTCGCTCCCGCCGGGCCAGTCGCGGCTTCGTGTCGGCCGTCGACCAGGCGACCTACACGACGCTGCACACCGCCTCCCTCGCGTCCCGGCACCTGCGAGACGGGCTGACCCCTGATGGCAGTACGCGTGCCGCCCGGCACCTGCGCGCGATGCTGGGCACGCCGGCTGTCGCCCTCACGGACCGCAGCGGGGTCCTGGCCTGGGACGGTGCGGCGGAGCACCACCGACCAGAAGCCGCCGGCCACGCCGCGGAGGTGCTCCGCACCGGGAGGACCATCGTGCTCGGCCCGGATGACGTCGCCTGTGCCGACCCCGACTGCACCCTTCGGACCGCGGTCATCACCCCCGTGGTGGCCGACGAGCGCGTGGTGGCGGCGCTGGCCGCCTACGGTCCGCAGGCGACCGCCGGGCTGGCGCGCGCAGCCGAGGAGGTCGCGCGGTGGGTCTCGACCCAGGCCGAGCTCGCGGAGCTCGGTCGCCAGCGCACCCGGGTCATGGAGGCGGAGCTGCGCGCCCTGCGCGCCCAGATCAGCCCGCACTTCATCTACAACTCTCTCGCGGCCATTGCCTCGTTCGTCCGCACCGACCCGCCACGGGCTCGCGAGCTGTTGCTGGAGTTCGCCGACTTCACCCGCTATGCGATGCGTCGCGGTGGACCGTTCACCACGCTGTCCGAGGAGCTCCGCAACGTGGAGCGATACCTGGTGCTGGAGCAGGCCCGCTTCGGCGACCGGCTACAGATCTCCCTGCTGATCGCGCCAGAGGTGTTGCCCGTCACCGTGCCCTATCTCGCGATACAACCCCTGGTGGAGAACGCTGTTCGTCACGGACTGTCCGGCAAGGAGGGCGTCGGGCACATCACCATCGTGGCCACCGACCACGGTGCCGAGGCCGAGATCTGTGTCGAGGACGACGGTGTCGGCGCGCTACCAGAGGTCATCCGTCGCATCCTGGACGGACAGCACGAGGCCGACAGCGTGGGGCTGGGCAACGTCGACGCCCGCCTCCGGCAGGTGTACGGCGACGACTTCGGCCTCGTGGTGGAGACCGCGCCCGGGGCAGGCACCAAGGTGACCTTCCGTGTGCCCAAGTACGCGCCCGGCGTGCACGCCACGCCGTAGCCTCTATCCATGGCCACCGAGGGCAGGGTCGACGACGCGACCGTCGGGGACGGCCGCGGACTGCGTGCACTCGTCGTCGACGACGAGCCGCCGGCGCTGGAGGAGCTGGCCTGGCTGCTCCAGCAGGACGAGCGGATCGGTCTGGTCCGCACCGCCGCCAGCGGCACCGACGCCCTGCGCGCGCTCGAGTCGGCCGACGTCGACGTGGTGTTCTGCGACATCAACATGCCGGGTCTGGACGGGATGGACCTCGCGCGGGTCATCAGCCGGTTCGCCGACCGCCCCCAAGTAGTCTTCGTCACCGCCCATGACCGGCACGCCGTCGACGCGTTCGCGCTCGACGCGACCGACTACGTGATGAAACCGGTCCGGGAGGAGCGACTCTCCGAGGCCGTGCGCCGGGTCGTGGCCGGGTCGGCGGGGTCAGCCCCCGTCTCCGACGTCGTCCCCGACCTCCTCGAGGACGAGACCATCGCCGTGGAGCTCGGAGGCGTCACCCGGTTCATCTCCCGCAGCCAGGTCCGTTATGCGCAGGCCCAGGGTGACTACGCGCGTCTGCACACCGTCGACGGCTCGCACCTCGTTCGCATCCCGCTGTCGACGCTCGAGGAGCGTTGGAGCGCAGCCGGATTCGCGCGGATCCACCGCAGCACGCTGGTTGCGCTCCGCCATGTCCTCGAGGTCCGGATGGAACAGGGACGATGCACCGTGGTCCTGGACGGCACCGAGCTGCAGGTGAGCCGTCGGCACACCCGCGAGCTGCGCGACCGGCTCCTGCGCGACCGCCGGTCGCTGGCCTGATCGACTGACGGGCCGACCCATGAGCAACCCCACCGATCCGCCCCGCCCCGAGCGGGTCCGCATCACCAGCACCCGTCGGGAGGCCGCGCGCCGCACCGACCAGCGCCCGCTGACCCACGACCTCGACGAGCAGACCCCGCTGGGTGAGGTCTATCTCCAGGGGCTGATGCGGGCCCAGCTGGTGCTCGCGGCCCGGGTACTGGCCTTCGGTGCCGTCGCCCTGGGTGGCCTGCCGGCGCTCTTCCTCGTGGTGCCTGCCACCCGGACCATGGCCGTGGGTCCACTGCCCTTCCCGTGGCTGGTCCTGGGCGTCCTCGTGTACCCGGCCTCGGTCCTGGTCGCGCGCTACTACGTGCGCGCGGCCGAGCGGATCGAGGAGCAGTTCAGCGACGTGGTGGCCCGCCGGTGACCGGCGTCGGGACGAGTCGGTGAGGACGGCCTACGGCGTCACCGCGATCGCCCTCGTCTGCCTCGTCACGCTCGCGGTCGGGGCCTTCGGGCTGCGCCTGTCCCGCACGACGAGCGACTTCTACGTCGCTGGCCGAACCGTCACGCCATATCGCAACGCCAGTGCCATCGGTGGCGAATACCTCTCTGCCGCATCCTTTCTCGGTGTCGCTGGACTCGTCTACTCACTCGGCGTCGACATGCTCTGGTTTCCGGTCGGCTACACGGTGGGCTATCTGGTCCTGCTCGTCCTCATCGCGGCACCGTTGCGGCGGAGCGGCGCCTACACGCTGCCCGACTTCGCCGAGGCCCGGCTCGAGAGCCGGACCATACGCAGGCTCTGCTCGGTCCTGGTCGTCGGGATCGGCTGGCTCTATCTGCTGCCCCAGCTCCAGGGAGCCGGGCTCTCACTGAAGGTGGTGACCGGGGCGCCCACCTGGGTCGGCTCGCTCATCGTCGTGGTGGTCGTGATCGTCAACGTCGCGTCCGGCGGGATGCGCTCGATCACCTTGGTCCAGGCGGTGCAGTACTGGTTGAAGCTCACCGCGATCTCGGTGCCGGCGTTCGTGATGCTCGCCGCCTGGCTAGGTGACGGGCAGCCGGCTGCGGCTGTCCTCCAGGAGTCCGGTGGCGGGTGGGCGGTGCCGCTCAGTGGGTTCGGCGGCCAGGACCACCCCGTCTACGCGACCTACAGCATCATGCTTGCGCTCGCTCTCGGCACCATGGGGCTGCCCCACGTACTGGTCCGCTTCTACACCAACCCCGACGGCCGAGCCGCGCGTCGCACCACGCTCACCGTGGTCGGGCTGCTCGGGATCTTCTATCTCTTCACGCCCGTCTACGGCGTGCTCGGCCGCGTCTACCTGCCGGAGCTGCCCGCCGGGCTACGACCCGACTCGATCGTGCTCGCCCTGCCCGAGGCCGTCGTTCCGGGGACCCTGGGTGAGCTGCTGTCAGCGATCCTGGCCGGCGGGGCGTTCGCGGCGTTCCTCTCGACGGCCTCGGGTCTGACGATGTCGGTGGCGGGCGTCCTCGACCAGGACCTGCTCCGTCGCCGGATCACGCGGCTCACCGGCGACGACGCGTCCTTCGTGCCCGGCTTCCGGATCGCCACGGTCATCGCCATGGTCGTGCCCTATGCGGGTGCGCGCCTCGCCGAGCCGATCGGGATCGCCACCACGGTCGGTCTCGCCTTCGCGCTGGCGGCATCGACGTTCTGTCCGCTGCTCGTCCTGGGTGCGTGGTGGCGCGGACTGAGCACCGTCGGTGCCGCCGCGGGTCTGGTGGTCGGAGGCACCCTGTCGGCGTCCGCCGGGCTGGCCACCATCGTGCTGGGTCAGCTCGACGGCTGGCGGGGGGCGCTCATGGCCCAACCGGCGGCGTGGAGCATCCCGATCGCCTTCGCCACGGCGGTCCTCGTGTCGCTCGCGACGCCTGGACGCATCCCGCGAGGCACGGCGCGGACCATGGTGCGGCTGCACTCCCCCGAGGACCTGGCCCTCGAACGCTGACCACCGGTCGAGGCAGAAGCGACCCGAGCAGACGGCTCAGGATCAGGCGGCTCAGGAGCGACTGCTGATCACGATCGTGTCGATCGACCCGGCGAAGGCGTCGTTGGCGTGGTTCATCACGCTGTCCTTGCCGCGCGCGCCATACTTCTTGCCGATCGCGATCACGTCGTCCGGGGCGACGCGATAGGTATGTCCCACGCCGAGACGGTCGTCCAGGGGGCTCACCGCAACGGGCTGGGCACCGGCCGCGGCCGAGCCGTACACCGTGATGCGCGGACGTGCGCCATCGAGCAGCTCGCAGACCGCCCGGTAGCCGGTGTTCACCTTCAGTGCCGTACTCGTCTTCGCCGACCGCGTCACCAGAACGTTCGTGTTGCCGTCGACGTACCCCTGGAACGTGCACCCGAGATAGAACTTGCCTGGGTAGCCACGCGGGTCGCGGAAGGTGCTCACCGGTTCCTGGGAGACCTTCCACTGCCCCTTCGCCGCGGCCAGCCCCTGCTGGAGGAGGTTGGGGGAGGCGCGACCGAACGCGCCGTCCAGGTTGTTCCAGACCCTCCGGTCGGCGACGGTGGCCTCCAGCGCCAGGCGATCGGCCCGCAGGTCCAGGGACACCGACCACCACGGCTCATCGGTGCCGGTCGAGCCCACCGTCCCCGGCGTCTTGCCGGAACCGGCGATCGTGGCCAGGCTCGATCTCACGGACACGGTGTCGCACTGCTCACCGCCGGCCGGCTGGCCGGGGCACGCGCTGCGCACCTTGTCCTTCCAGCCGGGGAAGTAGAACGAGGTGCCGGTCGTCCCCAGGACGGGGGGCCGGCCACGGCGCACCGTCAGGGGCACGTGGGCGGACCGGGCGGGGAACGAGCCGTCGGCGACGGCCGGGGTCACCGCGGTGTTGCTGAACGTCCGACCGGTCTCGTCCAGGGTCCACCGTCCGATCTCCCGCATCGCGGCCGCGCGCGACCCGGCGCCGGGCTCCACGGCGCGAGCAGGCGCGCCCGCGGCGCCGACAAGAGCCCCGAGACCGATCGTCAGCCACACGGCCCAGCGGTGCTTCACCCGTCATCCACCTCAGCTCGACACACGACCGGAACGTCTCGGCCCGCGGCCATGAAGATGGTCGCTCGGCGATGCTAACCGCGCACCCGCCCCGCCGTCCGGAAATTCGGCGAAGCGCCGGACCTTCGGACGCGGCCACCGGACCTGCCCGGGAACGCGGCGCCGACACCGGCCGGCCGGCCACGCAGCGACACGGGTGCCGCTCACCGCGTCGGCTGACCGCTCACCGCAGGGTGCGCCACCGTACGGCGACCCCTGCACCCACCGGACGCCGAGCCGCGCGGCGCACCTTCACGCCGATGGCCCGGCGCGCCACGCTGGCCGCACCACGCGGGACCCGCCCGCGGGACACCACGGAGGTGCCCACGTGAGCAACGACGCTCGCACCAACGCAGAGGCGTTCACCGAGCTCCAGCAGTCGCCGGAGTTCGTCGAGCTCAAGAGCCGGTTCCGCCGGTTCGTCTTCCCCGCCCTCGCCTTCTTCCTGGCCTGGTACGCGCTCTACGTGCTGCTCTCGGTCTTCGCCCACGACTTCATGGCCACCAAGGTGTTCGGCAACATCACCGTCGGGCTGATCTTCGGACTGCTCCAGTTCGTCACGACCTTCGTCATCACCATGATGTACGCCCGATGGGCCGACCGTGAGTTCGACCCGCGGGCCGAGGCCCTGGCCGCGACGATTGCGGAGCGCACCTCATGAGCCCCGCCACCGTGGTCGCGGCAGACGCTGCCGGCACCGACGTCGGCAACCCGACGCTGAACATCGTCATCTTCGCCCTGTTCGTCGCGGTCACCCTGACCATCGTCATCCGGGTGTCCTCCCGCAAGGGCAGCGCGGCCGACTTCTACACCGGTGGCCGCGGCTTCGACGGTCGCCAGAACGGCATCGCCATCGCCGGTGACTACCTGTCAGCGGCGAGCTTCCTCGGCATCGCCGGGGCGATCGCGATCAACGGCTACGACGGCTTCCTGTACTCCATCGGCTTCCTCGTCGCCTGGCTCGTCGCGCTGCTGCTCGTCGCCGAGCTGCTCCGCAACACCGGCAAGTTCACGATGGCCGACGTGCTGTCGTTCCGGTTGAGGCAGCGGCCGGTCCGGATGGCCGCCGCGATCTCCACGCTTGCAGTGTGCTTCTTCTACCTGCTGGCCCAGATGGCCGGCGCCGGCGGTCTGGTCGCGCTGCTGCTCGGGATCGACGACAAGGCCGGCCAGTCGCTGGTCATCGCGATCGTCGGCGTGCTGATGATCGCCTACGTGCTGATCGGTGGCATGAAGGGCACCACGTGGGTGCAGATCATCAAGGCGGTCCTGCTCATCATCGGCGCGGGCGTCATGACGGTCTGGGTGCTGAGCAAGTTCGGCGTCAACCTGTCCAGCCTGCTCGGCGACGCCGTCTCGGCCTCCGGCAAGGACGTGCTCAGCCCCGGGCTCCAGTACGGCAAGTCGACCACCACCAAGATCGACTTCATCTCCCTAGCGCTGGCCCTGGTCCTCGGAACCGCAGGACTCCCCCACGTGCTCATGCGGTTCTACACCGTTCCGAACAGCAAGGAGGCCCGTCGCTCCGTGGTCTGGGCGATCTGGCTGATCGGCATCTTCTACCTGTTCACCCTCGTCCTCGGCTACGGCGCCGCGGCCCTGGTCGGACCCGAGAAGATCCTGGCCGCACCCGGCAAGGCGAACTCGGCCGCACCGCTGCTCGCGTTCGCGCTCGGTGGAGAGGTGCTGCTCGGACTCATCTCGGCGGTGGCGTTCGCGACCATCCTCGCGGTCGTCGCCGGGCTCACGATCACGGCGAGCGCGAGCCTGTCGCACGACATCTACAACTCGGTCATCAAGGAGGGCAAGGCCACCCAGGACGAGGAGGTCAAGGTCGCCCGGATCACCGCTGTGGTCATCGGCCTGGTCGCGATCGCGGGCGGCATCCTGGCCAACGGCCAGAACATCGCGTTCCTCGTGGCCCTGGCCTTCGCGATCGCCGCGAGCGCCAACCTGCCGACGATCCTGTACTCGTTGTTCTGGAAGCGGTTCAACACCCGTGGTGCGCTCTGGTCGATCTATGGCGGCCTGACCACCGCTCTGGTGCTGATCGTCTTCAGCCCGGTCGTCTCCGGCAAGGCGCCGGTCGCCCCGGCGACGACCAGCGCCTCGATGTTCACCGACCCCAGCATCGACTTCCACTGGTTCCCGCTGGACAACCCTGGCATCATCTCGATCCCGCTGGCCTTCCTCCTGGGTTGGCTCGGGACCGTGACCAGCAAGGAGCACAACGCCGCGAAGTATGCGGAGATGGAGGTCCGCTCACTCACCGGTCACGGTGCGGAGAAGGCCAGCTCGCACTGACCTCACCCGACTGACCCAGGTGCCCCGTCCGGACCTCCGGACGGGGCACCTGTCTGTTCCGGGCGCGCCGGGCCAAGCTGCTTCCTCCCGCGTGTCAACCAGATCTCCCGGATGGCCGTCAATGTCGTGTCCGGAAGGAGGACACCATGACATCGTCGTCATCAGCTTTTCCCCTGCGCGGCAGGGCATCTCGTCTCACCGCAGCGGTGGGCCTGGTCGCGGCCGTAGCCGCCGGGTCCGTTGCGCTCCCCGCCGTGGCTTCACAGCCCGCTGCGGGTTCCCCCCAGGCGGCCAGCGCGTCCGCGTGCGGCATCGTCTGGGGCTCGCTCGACAAGAGCGCCGGCACCCTGGTCACCGCACCGCTGCGAGCTGTTCGCGCCGGTCGGCACGCCTGCTACGACCGGCTGGTCCTCGACCTGGGCCCGGTGCCTGCCGGGTACAGGGTCGGGTACGTCGCCACCGTGTACGCCGAGGGGTCCGGGGACCCGGTCCCGGTGCGGGGTGGTGCGCGGCTCGCCGTCCACCTCAAGGCTCCCGCCGGGTTCGTCCCGAGCCGGCGCACCGAGGTCGTCGACGTCACCGGGTACAGCACCTTCCGCCAGGTCTCCTGGGGCGAGTCGTTCGAGGGGTACACGACCCTCGCGCTCGGCGTCCGGGCCCGGCTGCCGTTCCGTGTCTTCACCATCGACGACGGGGCGACCAGCCGGCTGGTCGTGGACGTCGCCCACCGCTGGTAGCCCACACCGCGGACCGCGGGTCATCGCCTCACTCACTGGCGGTGACCCGCGTCACGCGGTGATGACCGCTGGTCGCGGGCCCGCCGTCTGCCGACCACCGTCCAGCGCCTCGTTCGTCCACCCGCCGAACCCCTCCGGGCGGGGAGTTGAAAGGGCGGCCAGGACAGAGTTGGGTGGGAGCTGGCGCACTGTCGCGCCACTGACGCACGCCCAAGGAGTCCCGTGTCCGAGACGAGCCTGTCCAGCGAGCACCGCACCTTCGCCCCCGACCCTGCCTTTGCGGAGCAGGCCAACGGCACCGCCGACCTGTATGACCGGGCTGCGGAGGACCACGAGGGCTTCTGGGCCGAGCAGGCCCGCAGCCGGATCAGCTGGGCCACCGACTTCACCGAGACGCTGGACTGGAGCGGCGCCCCGTTCGCCAAGTGGTTCGTCGGCGGTGAGCTCAACGTCGCCTACAACTGCGTCGACCGGCACGTCGAGGCCGGCAACGGAGACCGGGTGGCGATCCACTTCGAGGGCGACGGCGGTGACACCCGCACCCTGACCTATGCCGACCTCCAGCGGCGAGGTGAGCAAGGCGGCGAACGCGCTCGAGTCGCTCGGCGTGAGCAAGGGCGACCGCGTCGCGATCTACATGCCGATGATCCCCGAGACCGCCATCGCGCTGCTCGCGTGCGCCCGCATCGGGGCGCCGCACTCGGTGGTGTTCGGTGGGTTCTCCTCCGACGCGCTCAAGGCTCGCATCGCCGATGCCGAGGCCAAGGTGGTCATCACCACCGACGGCCAGTTCCGGCGCGGCAAGCCCGCACCGCTGAAGCCCGCGGTCGACGAGGCGATCAAGGGCGAGACCACCGTCGAGAAGGTCCTGGTCGTCCGACGCACCGAGGGTGACGTCGACTGGACCGAGGGTCGTGACGTCTGGTGGCACGACCTGGTCGACAGCTCGAGCGACTCCCATGACCCGCCGCCCCATGACTCCGAGCACCCGCTCTTCATCCTCTACACCTCGGGCACCACCGGCAAGCCGAAGGGCATCCTGCACACCAGCGGCGGTTTCCTGACCCAGGCGGCATACACCAGCGCGATCGTCCACGACGTCCACCCCGAGACCGACGTGTACTGGTGCACAGCGGATGTGGGCTGGGTGACCGGACACTCCTACGTCGTCTACGGTCCGCTCGCCAACGGTGCGACGCAGGTGATGTACGAAGGCACACCGGACTCCCCGCACCAGGGCCGGTGGTGGGAGATCGTCCAGAAGTACGGCGTGACGATCCTGTACACCGCCCCCACCGCGGTGCGCGCGTGCATGAAGTGGGGCGACGACATCCCCGCGAAGTTCGACCTGTCCTCGCTGCGGCTGCTCGGGTCGGTCGGTGAGCCGATCAACCCCGAGGCCTGGTTGTGGTACCGCAAGAACATCGGTGGCGGGAAGGCCCCGATCGTCGACACCTGGTGGCAGACCGAGACCGGCGCCATCATGATCAGCCCGCTGCCCGGGGTCACGACCCTCGAGCCCGGCTCGGCGCAGAAGCCGATCCCCGGGATCAGCGCAGAGATCCTGGACGACGAGGGCCACGTGCTGACCGACCCCGAAGCGGTCGGCTACCTCGTCCTCACCAAGCCGTGGCCGGCGATGCTGCGTGGGATCTGGGGCGACCCGGAGCGTTACCGGGAGACGTACTGGAGCCGGTTCGGGCCCGAGTACTACTTCGCGGGCGACGGCGCCAAGTACGACGCGGACGGCAACATCTGGCTGCTCGGCCGGGTCGACGACGTGATGAACGTGTCGGGGCACCGGCTCTCCACGGCGGAGATCGAGTCGGCCCTCGTGTCGCACCCGAGCGTCGCCGAAGCCGCGGTGGTCGGCGCGACCGACGAGATGACCGGTCAGGCCGTGTGCGCGTTCGTGATCCTGCGCGGTGGGCACACCGACGAGGGCGACGCGACCGTGCAGGAGCTGCGCAACCACGTCGCCAAGCAGATCGGGCCGATCGCCAAGCCCCGCCAGATCATGATCGTGTCCGAGCTGCCCAAGACGCGCTCGGGCAAGATCATGCGCCGGCTGCTGCGCGACGTCGCCGAGAACCGCGAGGTGGGCGACGTCACCACCCTGGCCGACTCCGCGGTGATGGACCTGATCAAGACCGGGATGACGAGCTCGAGCGAGGACTGAGCCGTGACCGGACCAACCCGACCGCCGTTCGACTCCGAGCTCGGCGCGGTGCTCGCCTCGGTCCGTGAGCTGCTGCCGCCGTCGGTGACTGCCGAGCTGATCCCCGCGATCCGGGAGGGCGACGGGGTCACCGCGCTGACGGTGGACCTGACGCGGGATGGGCTGGTCGGGCTGGAGGAGCTGGACGTGCCCGGGCCGGAGGGTGCGCCCGACGTCTCGCTGCTCGTGATGCGCCCGGGGTCGGCCGTCGCGGGCGGGCCGGCCGTGTACTTCATCCACGGTGGCGGGATGGTCGCGGGGAACAACCAGTCCCACCTCGAGTACATCCTCGACACGGCGGTCGAGATCGGCGCCGTGGTGGTGTCGGTCGAGTACCGCCTGGCGCCCGAGCACCCCGACCCCGCACCGGTCGAGGACTGCTACGCCGGGCTGGTCTGGACCCACGCGAACGCCGACCGCCTCGGCATCGACCCCGACCGGATCATGGTCGGCGGGGTCAGTGCGGGAGGCGGGCTCGCGGCCGGTGTCGCGCTGCTGGCCCGCGACCGTGAGGGGCCGCCGTTGGTCGCCCAGCTGCTCGTCTGCCCGATGCTCGACGACCGGTTCGTGACGCCGTCCAGCGGTGAGCTGGTCGGCGAAGGCGTCTGGGACAGCGTCTCCAACACCACCGGCTGGACCGCCCTGCTCGGAGAGAGGTGCGGTGGGGACGACGTCAGCGTGTACGCGGCTCCGGCCCGCGCGAGCGACCTCACCGGCCTACCGCCCGCGTTCGTGGACGTGGGCTCGGTCGAGACGTTCCGCGACGAGGATGTCGACTACGCCACGCGCCTGTCCCAAGCCGGGGTGTCGACCGAGCTCCACGTCTGGCCCGGCGGCTTCCACGGCTTCGAGCTGCTCGCGCCGACAGCCGCGCTGTCGATGGCGGCGAGCGCGACCCGCGCGGCGTGGGTGCGGCGGACGCTCGGGTAGCTGCCGCGTACCGCCGCCGCGGACCGACGACCATTGGTCTGCCCGGCCGGCGTGTGGCGTGCTCGTCGACCTTGTCGTCGACCGACCAATGGTCGTCGCTACGCTGCGCGGAGCCGGGCGACGCGGAGCGCGACCCCTGCGCTGACCATCTCGCGCACCCACCCCGGCCTCCTCATGACCTGGAGCCAGGAGAACCGCAGCACCAGCCAGTCGCGGACCACGAGCTCGTCGTATCGCGCGCAGTCGCGGTCCAGCATCTCGGACTCGCCGTGGAACTCGAACCCCTCGGCCTCCAGGACGATCCCGAGCCGACGATCGGCGAGGTCGACCCGCCCGAGGAACCGGCCGCCGTCCTCGATCCGGACCTGGGGCACGACGGTGATGCCCGGGATGTCGAGCACGATCGCCCGCAGCACCGACTCAAAGGCGTTCGCCGCGCGGGGATCAGCCAGCCGGGCAACCCGCAGCACCCTGGCCCGTCCGCGTCCGGGCCCCTGGGCGGCCGCCGCCAGGAGCTGGGCCCGCGTGACGAGACGGCTGCGCAGTGCGGAGTCGGCGATCGCCAGCGCCTCGTCGAACGGCAGCACCGCCGCGCAGTCGACCACCGTCCGCAGCGGGCTGGTGACCCAGCCGTCGACGACGTCCGAAGCGGGAAGCGAGCGCCACTGCACCGCGTACGCCGCCTGCACCTCAGCGGTGATCCTGCGACCCCGTCCTACCGCGACCTGCGGCCGACGCGGCTGCCACTTCATTCCCCAACCCCAGTGCGCAGCAGCGCTCTGCAGCACCGCGATCCCGGTGATGCGGTGAGCAGCGACCCGCGCCTCCCGGGCGGTCGGCAACGCATACCGGCCGCGGGCGACCCGGACCACCGCGTCCGCCGCGACAGCCCGCTCCAGCTGCCACCGCGACGACGCTCGCACCAGCTGCGTCCAGGTCGCGACACCACCCAGCTGCTCCAGGACGAGCACGGTCGGGACCATGGCACCAGCGTGGCCGGTTTGCCGGATCGGCCCGCGCGGTTATCCACAGGCGCGGTACGACGACCGTTGGTCGGGGTGGGCGGGCCCGGTTGTGCTGGGAGCGGGCGTCGACGCGGAGCAATGGTCGTCGGTACGCCGGTGAGGGCGAGGTGGGGGACGCGGACTACGGGGCCGGGACGGGGACCGGGCCACCCATGGGCGACCACTCACCGCGGCTGATCAGCACCTCGCGCAGCAGGTCGGGACGGTCGGTGATGACGCCGTCCACGCCGACATCGATCAGGGCGCGCATCTCAGTGGGGTCGTCGACGGTCCAGACGACGACGCGGAGCCCGAGATCGTGGGCCATCTGGACCAGCCGCTCGGCGAAGACGGGGACCCGGCCGAGGCGGAGGGGGACGTGGACGAAGCCGCCGGTCGCGACCGAGCGCGGGGGACGCATCCCGGTGCGCGAGCACGACACGAGGGCAGCGAGGGCGCGCCAACCGAGGGCGGTGTGGGCGTGGGGAGCCCGCATCCGGAACTCGGTCAGCCAGCCGTCCCACGCACCGGCCACGCAGACGCGCTCGGCGTAGGGGCGGTGGCGGAGCAGGTCGGCGAGCGGCGCGATGGCGCCGCGCTCCTTGAGGTCCACGGTGAACCGGGCCTCGGGGAAGGCCTCCAGCGCGTCGGCGAGGGTCGGGATCGGCTCGACGCCCTCGACCCGGCTGGCGGACAGCGCCGCCAGGGTCTGCCGGCGCACCGGACCAGCGCCGTTGGTGACCCGCTCCAGCCGCGCGTCGTGGAAGCAGACCAGACGGTCGTCGCGGGTCAGCCGGACGTCGGTCTCCAGATAGCGGAACCCGAGCGCGGTCGCGAGCGAGAACGCGGCGAGCGTGTTCTCGGGCGCGAGCCCGGCTCCCCCGCGGTGGGCGAGGGCCAGCGTTCCGGTGTCGCGACCGTACATGGCTCCAGCGTGAGGCACCCCCGACCGGCGGGCATCACCCGAAAAGGCTCACCGGCCCGTTGTTCATCCAGAGTTCGGGCCGGCGCCGGCAGACCGGCGGCCGACGTTCCTCCACCGCGCGCGCTGCGGTCAGGTGCGGGTGAGCTCGGCCGCGATCGCCGCAGCCGCCGCATGCAGCGGACCAGCGGCCTTCTCCACCACGTCGTCGGTCATGCGCGACAGCGGACCGGACATCGACAGGCCGATCTGTTGCGGTGCGTCGGGGACGACCACCGCGACGCAACGGACGCCGACCTCCTGCTCCTCCTCGTCGATGGCGTACCCGCGCTCACGGACTGCATCGAGCTCGCTCGCGAGCTCCCCGGGCGTGGTGATGGTGTGCGGTGTGAACCGCGGCATGCCGGTGCGCTGCACGATGGCCCGTACCTCACCGGGGTCCATCTCGGCCATGATCGCTTTGCCGACGGCGGTGCAGTGCGGGAGCACCCGGCGACCGACCTCGGTGAACATCCGCATCGACTTCTGGGCGGCCACGACCTGGCCGACATAGACGATCTGGTCACCGTCGAGCATGGCCAGGTTGACCGACTCCCCCATCTCGGCGACGACCTCGGCCATGTGCGGGCGGGCCCAGCGACCCAGCATCCGCGAGGTGGTCTCGCCCAGCCGGATCAGCCGCGGCCCGAGCGAGTACTCGCGCGAGGCCTCCTGCCGGACGTACCCCTGGTCGACCAGGGTGCGGACGAGCCGGTGGATGGTCGGCAGCGGCAGCCCCGTGTCGCCGGACAGCTGTGACAAGGTGATGACGCCCCCCGCGTCGGCCATCGTCTCCAGGATGAGGAAGCCGCGCTCGAGCGACTGGACCCCGCCGGCCCGTGGCTCCTTGGCCGCTGGGGTGGCCGACGCGACGGTGCTCATCCCGCTCTCGCCGCAGGTCGCATTGCGAGAAGATAGTTCCGTATCATGGAAGCAGTGTAGACGCGTCCCGGCTTTGCGGCCGGGTGCGTGAACGCGTCCGGCCGCGACGGATCGACCGGCCGGCCCCAGCACAGCCCGTACGCCAGAATGCCCAGGAACACCACGAACCCACGGAGGAACAGCGGCCATGTCGGAGATCACGGTGACCGGCGGTCCGGTCGAGCACGCCGAGCGCATCCTCACCCCGGACGCCCTGGCCTTCCTCGCCGAGCTGCAGAGCCGCTTCGGCGGGCGGCGCGACGGGCTGCTCCAGGCCCGGCAAGCCCGTCGAGCCGCCGTCTCGGCGTCCGGACGCCTGGACTTCCTGTCCGAGACGGCGTCGGTGCGCGCAGGTGACTGGCAGGTCGCCCCGGCTCCGGCCGACCTCCGCGACCGGCGTGTCGAGATCACCGGTCCGACCGAGCGCAAGATGGCGATCAACGCGCTGAACTCCGGCGCCAAGGTCTGGCTCGCCGATCTGGAGGATGCCAACACTCCTCACTGGCAGAACGTGATCGGTGGCCAGGTGAACCTGTACGACGCGGTGCGCCGGACCATCGCGTTCACCTCCCCGGAGGGCAAGGAGTATGCGTTGAAGGACCCGGACCACGTGCCGGTGATCCTCCCCCGCCCGCGGGGCTGGCACTTCGACGAGGCGCACATCCAGGTCGACGGCACCCCGGTGGTCGCCGCGCTGGTCGACTTCGGGCTGTACTTCTTCCACAACGCCGCCGAGCTCGTCGCGCGCGGCAGCGGTCCGTACTTCTACCTCCCCAAGATGGAGTCCCACCTGGAGGCGCGCCTCTGGAACGACGTCTTCACCTTCAGCCAGGAACGGCTCGGGATCGCGCACGGCACCGTGCGCGCGACCGTCCTCATCGAGACCATCCCCGCCGCCCTGGAGATGGAGGAGATCCTGTACGAGCTGCGGGACCACGCGTCGGGGCTCAACGCGGGACGTTGGGACTACCTGTTCAGCATCATCAAGTACTTCCGCGACTCCGGCCCGGCGTTCACGCTTCCGGACCGCGCGGCCGTGACCATGAACGCGCCGATGATGAAGGCCTACAGCGACCTGCTCGTCGCCACCTGCCATCGCCGTGGCGCCTTCGCCATCGGGGGGATGGCCGCGTTCATCCCGAGCCGCCGGGACGCTGAAGCCAACGAGCGTGCGTTCGCCAAGGTCCGCGAGGACAAGACCCGCGAGGCCAACGCCGGTTTCGACGGATCCTGGGTGGCCCATCCCGATCTCGTCGGCCTGTGCGCCGAGCTCTTCACCGCCGTTCTGGGCGACCAGCCGAACCAAGTTGTCCGCCAACGGGATGACGTCTCGGTCACCGCCGACGACCTGCTCGATGCGGCCTCTACCCCCGGCGGCCGGACCGAGCACGGGCTGCGCGAGAACGTCTCGGTCGGTATCCAGTACCTCCAGTCCTGGCTGCGCGGCAACGGTGCGGTCGGCATCAACAACCTGATGGAAGACGCTGCGACGGCTGAGATCTCACGGTCGCAGATCTGGCAGTGGCTGCACAACGAGGCGACCCTGGACAGCGGTGAGACGGTGACCCGCGAGCTCGTCGAGCGTGTGGTGGACGAGGAGTACGCCGCGCTGCGTGAGGCGGTCGGCGAGGAGGCGTTCGCCGCCGGCGCCTGGGAGGCCGCACGGCGGCTGTTCGTCCAGTGCGCGCTCGACCCCAGCTTCCCCGACTTCCTCACCCTGCCGGCCTACGTCGAGGTACTCCGGAGCGAGACCGTTTGACCGCGTTCCCGGCTCAGCTCCCGAACGACCCCAGGAGGCCCGTGTACGCCTTGGCGGGCGGCGGGGCCAGCTCGCCCTGGGTGCTCGGGCGCAGACCCAGGCGCACCAGGCCCTCGGCCAGTACCGTCGCCGCGGCCACGCCGTCGACGACGGGCACGCCGAGCTGGGAGGTGAGCAGCTCAGGGAGGCCGGCCATGCCTGCGCACCCGAGGACGATCGCGTCGCAGTGGTCCTCGGCGAGGGCCGCCTTGGCCTCGCCCAGGATCGCGGCATAGGTCGCGTGCTGGTCCTCCTCCAGTGCGAGCACCGGGATCTCGCAGGCGTGGACGCCGGCGCACTGCCGCTCCAGCCCGTAGATCCGGGCGAGGTCCCACGCCCGGCCGGTGGTCCGGCCGAGCGTGGTCACCACGCTGAAGGTCCGCCCGAGCAGCGAGGCTGTCTTCATGGCCGCCTCGGCGATCCCGACCACCGGCACCGACGTCGCCTCGCGGGCGGCATCCAGTCCCGGGTCACCGAAGCAGGCGATGACGAAGGCGTCCGCCGTGGGGTCCTCGGCGATCACCCGAAGCAGACCGGGCACGGCCAGGGCCTCGTCGTAGTGGCTCTCGATCGAGGCCGGTCCCATCGAGGGGGTACGGCCGGTCACCACGGTGTCCGGACCGGCCACCTCCCGCGCGCTGGCCTCGATCAAGGTCGTCATCGACACGGTGGTGTTCGGGTTCACCACGGTCAGGTGGATCGTCATGACCCGGTCCTCACTTGACCGTCTTCTTGCCCGCGAGCTGGCTCATCCCGACGCCGAGGCGAGGAGCGATGAGGCTGTAGGCGAGGAAGCCGACACCGCAGCCGACGAACCAGCTGTAGTCGTCGATCACCTTGATGCCGGGGACGAACACCGTTGATGCTGCGCACACGGCAGCGATGGCCGTGGCCCAGATCGCCGAGGGGTTGTAGCCCCCGTGGTAGTGGTAGGCGCCCTTGGTGTCGAGGGTGAACAGGTCGTCGACCACCACCTGCTGCTGGTGCACGACGTAGTAGTGCGCGATCAGCACACCGAAGAGCGGGCCGATGAAGGCGCCGAGGGTGTCCAGCGTGTAGTGGATGGTCTCGGGGTTGTTGTACAGGTTCCACGGGGTGAGCAGCACCGAGCCGACAGCCGCGATCATCCCGCCGGTGCGCCAGCTGATCTTCTGCGGGTTGACGTTGGAGAAGTCGAACGCGGGGGACACGAAGTTGGCGACGATGTTGATGCCGATGGTGGCGGTGGTGAAGGTCAGTGCGGCCAGCACCAGGGCGAAGGTGTTGTCGATCCGGCCGACCGTCGCCACCGGGTCGGTGATGAGCTCGCCGTACACGGGCAGCGTTGCGGCAGCGGTCAGCACGGTCAGCACCGAGAAGAAGAGGAAGTTGACCGGCAGACCCCAGAAGTTGCCCTTCTTGACCGCCTCGAACGACTCGCCGTACCTCGAGAAGTCACCGAAGTTCAGCATCGGTCCGGAGAAGTAGGACACCACGAGGGCGGTGGCGGCGAGCATGGTGGTGAAGACCTGCATGCCCGACAGCTCGGTGCCGGCCAGGTTGAGGTTGACGTTCCAGCCGGCCTTGGCCAGCAGGTAGACGCAGAGCGCGGTCATCACGACGTACACGGCGGGACCGGCGAAGTCGATGAACTTGCGGATGGTGCCCATCCCGGTCCAGAACACCGCGGCCTGCGCGACCCAGAGGAGCGCAAAGGTGCCGTAGCCCAACGTCGACAAGCCGAGGAAGCCGTGTTGGCTGAGGTCGGCGTACGGGGTCAGGGAGGGGAACATCCGGACCAGCAGGATGTCGAGGGACGCGGAGGCGAGATAGGTCTGGATGCCGTACCACGCGACCGCGATCAGCCCGCGGATGATCGCGGGGATGTTTGCGCCCAGGACGCCGAACACCGAGCGGCAGATCACGGGGAACGGAACGCCCGTTCTCTGGCTCGGCTTGGCCACCAGGTTGCAGAAGAAGAGCACGATGGTGATGCCGACGATGAGGCAGACGAAGACCTGCCAGGAGGTCAGCCCGAGCGCGAACAGGCTGCCGGCGGTGATGTAGCCGCCGACGCTGTGCACATCGGACATCCAGAACGCGAAGATGTTGTACCAGGACCAGTTCTGCTCGGCGAGCGGAGCGAGGTCCTCGTTGGTCAGGCGCGGGTCGTAGTCCGCCTTGATGAGGCCGGCACCCGCGCCGTGGTCGTGCTCCCCCGTGTGCGTCATGAACCCCGCCGCGGCGGCGGCGTCCTCGGTCAGCGGCTGCTTCAGCTCGGTCATGCTGTCCTCCTGGGTGCGAATGTGATCCGACACTAGGGAGAGCGGCGTTTCCGGGATATGTCTGGAACCGTATATCTGGGTATATGTGAGACAGGCAGGTTAATTCTTGCCCGCGTCCGAGCGGGACCCGACGCCCCGCGCCACACACGCCGTGAGCCGCACGTGGTGGGCGGCCGCGGAGTCGCGGAGCCGGTCCGCGTCGCCCACGATGAACGCCTCGAGCATCTCCTCGTGGTCCTCAGCAAGACCGACGCGCTCCTCGTCGGTCACCCGCATCATGGTCTGGGCGGGTTCGGTCAGGTTCCAGGCGATCTCGATCATGTGCAGCAGCCGCGGCATTCGGCTGGAGACCAGGAGCGCCTCGTGAAACTCCCGGCTCGCCCGCTGGAACGCGCGGGGGTCCCGGTCCCGGACCGCCTCACCCATCTCGGCGTGGGCGTTCATCGCGCCGGCGTGGTCGTCCGGGGTGGCGTTCCGCACCGCAGCCTCCAACGCAGCTGACTCCAGCGCGCCGCGCACGAGATACAGCTCGTCCAGCTCGGCCGGTGACAGGGCGGTGACGAGGTATCCCAGGCGGGGCTGGTGCTCGAGGAGGCCTTCCCCCAGAAGGGTCTTCAACGCCTCGCGCACGGGGATCAGGCTGACGCCGAAGAACGCCGCGACGTCGTCCAGAGGGATCGGGCTACCGGGCGGAACCGCGCCCGAGGCGATGACCCGGCGCAGCTCGGCCAGGACCGCCGGCCCCGAGGAGTATCCCTCCGGCCGTGCCAAGAGCGCGACGATCTGGGACGGACGTCGCGGTTGGGTCATGGCTAGGACGACCTCGGCATCCGCCAGCGACCGGCCGAGATCTGGTCGCCGCCGACCCAGACTCCGGCGATGTCGGAGGTCGTCCCGAGCGCGAACACCTTGGCGAGCGCATCCTCCGGCGAGGTCGCGTTGCCGA
Organism: uncultured Actinomycetota bacterium; assembly: GCA_963750305.1. Classification (GTDB taxonomy): domain Bacteria; phylum Actinomycetota; class Actinomycetes; order Actinomycetales; family Dermatophilaceae; genus CAVVPX01. Next base: position 688,690 of record CAVVPX010000002.1, on the reverse strand, counting down.
GCCCCACGGCCAGGGGGTCCCCCGCCTCGGGAACCAGCCACACCGCGTCGAACTGCTTGCCCACCGAGAGGTCGCCGGTCACCTCGCCGAGACCGAGCGCGTCAGCGCCCGCGGCCGTGCAGAGGTGGAGCAGGTGGGCCGAGGTGAGCGGCGTTCCCTCGGCACCCAGCAGCTGCTGCATGAAGTAGGCCTGCAGCCCCTCCTTGAGCATGAGGAAGCCCGTGCCGGCGCCCACGTCAGAGCCCAGCGCGACGCGTACGCCGGCCTCGAGGTGACGTCGCATCGGGAACAACCCGCTGCCGAGGGCTGAGTTGCTGGTCGGGCAGTGCGCGACCGAGCTCGACTGTGCAGCAAGGAGCTCGAGCTCGGGGTCGGTCGGGTGCACGTTGTGGGCAAGCACCGAGCGCCGGTTGACCAGGCCGTGCTTGGCATAGGTGTCGACGTAGGCGGCACCGTCGAACAGCCGCGCGACCTCGGCGACCTCGGCGGTGTTCTCGTTGACGTGCGAGGTGAACCATCCGCCCTCGATCTCGCCGAGGGTCTGGGCGCAGGACGCGAGCATCTCGTCGCTGGCGGAGAACGAGAACCGAGGGGTGACGGCATATCGCAGCCGACCCTTGCCGTGCCAGCGGGTGGCCAGGTCGAGGCTCTCCTCGTGGGCGCGCTCAGGTGTGGTGAGCAGCTGAGCGGGCAGCAGCCGGTCGGAGACGACCAGACCGGTGGTGACACGCAGTCCCCACCGGTCAGCAGCCTCGAACATCAGGTCGACCGCCGAGGCGAAGTGCGAACCGAAGACCAGCGCGGTGGTGGTGCCCGCATCGACCAGACCGTTGACGAAGTCACCGGCGACACCGCGAGCCATCTCGACGTCGGCCAGCCGCGCCTCCTCGGGAAGTGCGCACTGGTCGAGCCAGTCGAGCAGCGGCATGCCGAGCCCGCCGATGACCCGCACCTGGGGGAAGTGGACGTGGGTGTCGACCAGCCCGGGCAGCAGCATCCCCTTGCGCAGGTCCAGGACGATCTCGCTCGGGTGCTGGCGGTGGAGGTCGGCGAACGCGCCGCGCGCCACGATCACGCCCTCGCGCACGATGAGCGCGGTGTCCTCGTCCGACCGGAGCCGGCCGCCCTCGAACGGGTTGTCGGGTGTGTCGAGCACCCGCGCGCGATAGATCGTCACGGGCTGACCCTGCGCGGTGCGGTCTCGGACTCGAACACCTGGACCAGGTGGGCGGCCACGCTCACGGCGATGGTGGCCGGCGCCTTGCCGATGATGTCGGGCACCCCGATCGGTGTGGTGATCCGCGCCAGGTCCGCGGGCGAGTGGCCCTCGGTCAGCAGGCGCTTCTCGAACCTGCGCCACTTCGCCGTGGAGCCGATCAGCCCGATGCTGCCGAGGTGGCCGCAGCGGAGTGCGGCGTCGCACAGCGCGATGTCCTCCGCGTGGTCGTGCGTCATGACCAGGACGTGGGTGCCCCGGGGGACCTCGCCGAGGACCAGCTCGGGGACGGGCGAATGGTGGGTGTGCACCCGCGCCGCCGCGTCGTCGAGCACCCGCAGGCGGTCGGCGGTCAGCTGCGCGGCCCGCGAGTCCACCAGGTGCAGCTCGATGTCGTGGCGGGACAGCACCCGCGCGAGCTCGAGACCCACGTGGCCCATCCCGAAGACAGCGACCGACGGCACCACGGCGAGGGGTTCGAACAGCACCGTGACCGTGCCGCCGCAGCACTGCACGCCGTAGGCCACGGGGGCGCGCTCGTTGAGCTCGAAGGTCTGGCTCTCGGGAGCGCGCGCCGCCTCGTGCAGCATGGCGCGCGCGCGGGCCACCGCGGTCTCCTCGAGGTTGCCCCCACCGACGCTCCCCCACGTGCCGTCAGCCGACACGACCAGCTTGGCACCGGCCTCGCGCGGGGAGTGACCGCGCACGTCGGTCAGCGTGACGAGGACGCCGGGATGTCGTTGCACCCGTAGGCGTTCGACCGCCCGGAGCCAGTCCATCTCACAACCTCGCCGGCTGCGGGCGGTTGACCTGTTCGGACCTCGGCTGCATCGGGCGGGCGTCGGCGCCGGGCTGCTCGGGCACGACCCCGACCCCACCCTCGGACAGGTGGCCGCGATCGTGCCCGGCACGGGCCGCCTCGACTGCCCAGTACACGGCTTCCGGCGTCGCCGGCGATGCGAGGTCGATGCACGTGCCCTCGGGACCGAAGGCTGCCGCCGCCTCGCGCAACGCCTCCCGCACCGAGAACGCCAGCATGAAGGGTGGCTCGCCGACCGCCTTGGAGCCGTAGACGACGCCCTCCTCGTGCGCGCGCTGGAGCAGCGCCACGTTGAAGACCTCGGGCATCTCCGAGAAGCTCGGCAGCTTGTAGGTGCTGGCCGCCTGAGTGGCGAGCCGGCCGCGGGTCGGGCGGTCGCTGGTGTCCCACACGAGCTCCTCGAGGGTCAGCCAGCCCGCCCCCTGGACGTATCCGCCCTCGATCTGGCCGATGTCGACCAACGGCGAGAGGCTGTCGCCGACGTCGTGGACGATGTCGACCCTGCGGGTGCGGTAGGCGCCGGTGAAGCCGTCGACCTCGACCTCGGCAGCCGCCGCGCCGTAGGCGAAGTACTTGAACGGCGAGCCCTGCATGACCGAGGAGTCCCAGTGCAGCCCCTCCGTGCGATAGAAGCCGGCCGCCCACAGCTGCACCCGCTGGAAGTAGGCCTTGGTCACCAGGGTCTCCCAGGTGACGGTCACCTTGCCGCCGACCGTCGTCACCTCGCCGTCGGCGAAGCGCACGTCGTGGGGGTGGATGGAGAACTCCGAGGCCGCGACACCGCGCAGCCGCTCGAGGATCTGCTCGCAGGCGTTCTTGACCGCGCCACCGTTCAGGTCGGCACCGGAGCTGGCTGCGGTGGCCGAGGTGTTGGGCACCTTGTCCGTGCGGGTCGGGGCCAGGCGCACACGGGACAGCGGGATGCCGAGCGTGGTGGCCGCGACCTGGAGCATCTTGGTGTGCAGGCCCTGCCCCATCTCGGTTCCACCGTGGTTGATGAGCACCGACCCGTCCTTATAGACGTGCACGAGGGCACCCGCCTGGTTGAACGCGGTGAGGTTGAACGAGATGCCGAACTTCACCGGGGTGATCGCGAGCCCTCGCTTCACGTGCTCGTGCGCCGCGTTGAAGTCTGCGATCTCGGCCTGCCGTGCCACGACGTCGCCGCCGGCGAGCACCCCGTCCCAGCACTTGCCGATGCGGTCGGCGTCCTTGACGTCCTGGCCGTAGGGCGTGGCCTGACCCGGCGCATAGAAGTTGCGGCGGCGCAGGTCTGCTGCCGCGATACCGAGGAGCGGGGCACATCGCCCGAGGATGTCCTCGATGACGATCATCCCCTGGGGGCCGCCGAACCCGCGGTACGCCGTCTGCGAGGTCTTGTTGGTCCTGGAGATCCGCCCGTTCACCCGGATGTTGGGGATCCAGTACGCGTTGTCGATGTGACAGAGCGCGCGTGCCTGCACCGGTTCGGACAGGTCGAGGCTCCACCCGCCGTCGGCCGTGAGCGTCGCGTCGAGCGCGACGAGACGGCCCTCGGTGTCGAACCCGACCCGCCACTGGGAGTGGAACCCGTGGCGCTTGCCCGTCATGGTCATATCCTGGGTTCGGTTGAGCCGCAAGCGAACCGGGCGCCCGGTCAGGGTCGCGCCGAGCGCCGCGATCGCCGCGAAACCATGCGGCTGCATCTCCTTGCCCCCGAACCCGCCACCCATCCGCAGGCACTGCACAGTGACCTCGTGGCTCGCCAACCCGAGGACGTGGGCGACGATCTCCTGGGTCTCCGTGGGGTGCTGGGTGCTGCTCTGCACGAAGACCTGGCCGCCCTCGTCGACCAGCGCCAGCGCCGCGTTGGTCTCGAGGTAGAAGTGCTCCTGACCCCCGAACTCGAACTCGCCGCTGAAGACGTGGGCCGCCGCCGCGAAGCCTGCGTCGACGTCACCGCGCTCCAGGTGGGGTTGCGCGCCCTGGAAGCTCTGCGCGGCGATGGCCTCCTTGACCGTGACGAGGGATGGCAGCGGGTGCCAGTCGACCTCGACCGCAACTGCACCGAGGCGGGCTGCCTCCAGCGTCTCGCCCAGCACCCAGCAGACAGCGTGACCGAAGAACATGGCCTCGTCGGGGAACAGGGGCTCGTCGTGCTTCACCCCGGCGTCGTTCACCCCCGGGACGTCGGCCGCCGTGAGCACCCGGACGACACCGGGCACCGCGAGGGCCGGCTCGGTGCGCAGTCCGGTGATGCGCGCGTGCGCGTGCGGGGACTGGACGGGATAGGCGTGCAGCGCGTGGGGCGTGCGGTCGACCAGGTCGTCGGTGTACAGCGCCTGACCGGTGACGTGGAGCTGTGCGCTCTCGTGCGGGATCGCCTGCCCGACAACAGGGTTCGCGGGACGTTCGGACAGGGCGCTCATGCACCCACCTCCTCGGGAGTCGCGTTGTCGGCGTACAGGCGGTGGAGGGCCGTGCCCAGGGTGGCGGTGCGGTAGGCGGCGCTGGCCCGGTGGTCGTCCAGTGGCGTTCCCTCGCTGCGCATCACCTCAGCGGCCGTGGTGATCGTGTCGGTGGTCCACGGACGCCCCTCAAGGGCAGCCTCGGTGGCCAACGCCCGGATCGGGGTCGCGGCCACTCCGCCGAGTCCGATGCGCGCCTTGCGAACCACCCCACCCTCGACGTGGAGCGCGAAGCCCACGGCAACACTGGAGATGTCGTCGAAGCGCCGTTTGGCGATCTTGTGGAACGCGCTGATGGGACTGGCGGGCAACGGGATCCGCACGGCCCGGATGATCTCGTCGACTCGCCGCACGCTCTGGCGGTATCCGGTGAAGTAGTCAGCCAGCGGCACCTCGCGGTCGCCCTCGACACTGGTGAGGACCAGCGACGCCTCCAGCGCCAGGAGCGCTGGAGGAGTGTCGCCGATGGGAGACCCCGTCCCCAGGTTGCCACCCAACGTCCCGCCGTTGCGGATCAGGCGCGACGCGAACTGCGGGAGCATCTGGGTCAGCAGCGGGACCCGCCCGTCCAGCCCCCGCTCGAGCTCGGTCAGGGACAGGGCGGCGCCGATCTCGACGAGGTCGTCACCCACGTGCAGCTCGCGGAGCTCGGGGATGCGGTCGATGCCGATGACGAAGGGGGCACGGACGCCGCGGAGGTTGACCTCGACACCCCAGTCCGTCGAGCCCGCAACGAGTCTCGCATCGGGATGGGCAGCCATCAGCTCGAGCACACCGGCCAGGTCAGCCGGTCGCTCGTACACCCCCGACGGCCCCACGAGCCGGCTCGCCCTCGCCTCGGGCGCGGGTCGGGTGCGGCGCGCGGCCAAAGTGTCGCCCGCGCCCGGCTGGCCCAACGCGTACGCCGCATCGCGGATCGGGCGGTAGCCGGTGCACCGGCAGAGGTTGCCGCTGAGCGCGTGCAGGTCGAAGCCATTGGGACCGTGCTCGTGGTCGTCGTCCGCCGGCGGTGCCGCCGACCCGTTCTGGCCCGCGGCCGGCGCGCGGTCCGCGCGGTAGAACTCCGAGGCCATGCTGCAGACGAACCCGGGGGTGCAGTACCCGCACTGGGAGCCGCCCCGCACGGCCATCTCCTCCTGCACCGGGTGGAGGGCTCCCGGTGTGCCGAGCCCCTCGGAGGTGACGACCTCCTGGCCCTCGAGGGACGCGGCCGGGATCAGGCAGGCGTTGATGGCGGTCCACTGGGTGGCGGCCGGCCCGTCGGGCCGCGCGACCATGACCGAGCAGGCACCGCACTCGCCCTCGGCGCAGCCCTCCTTGGCCCCGGTCAACCCCTGACCGCGCAGCCAGTCGAGCGCCGACACGCTCGGATCGGTGCCGCGCAGCGTGCACGACACACCGTTGACCGTGACCTCGGTCCCGGCTCGGGGGGCCCGAAAGTTCGGGCTCGACTCCTGCACACTCACCGCTTGCCTCCTGTCACCCGGTGGGGACATCCTCCACCGGACCCGCTGGGTCTGGCGCATGGTTGGGCTTCAGTGCCCCGCTAATTGTCCATGCGAACAGCGGGCGAACGACTGCCGCGAGTCTAGGCGCAGCCCTTCGGTAGCGGAAGCCTTTTCGGAATACTTTTTTCGTATCGTGGATACTTCCCGTGCTCTCCAGCCTCTCCCCCTGTCAGACGAACTGGCGCGACAGCTTCGCGTGCCGGTTGACGTCCTTGTACAACAGGTATCGGAACCGTCCCGGGCCGCCGGCATAGCAGGCCTGCGGACAGAACGCCCGCAGCCACATGAAGTCGCCCTCCTGCACCTCGACCCAGTCCTTGTTGAGCAGGTACACCGCCTTGCCCTCCAGGACGTACAGGCCGTGCTCCATCACGTGGGTCTCGGGGAACGGGATCACGCCACCCGGCTCGAAGCTCACGATGTTGACGTGCATGTCGTGGCGGATGTCGGTGGGGTCGACGAAACGCTGGGTGCGCCAACGCCCGTCGGTGTCGGGCATGGCGCCGGCCTCGACGTCGGACTCGTGGGTGACCATCGGCGGAGGCACGTCGATACCGTCGACGCGCTCGTAGGCCTTGCGCACCCAGTGGAACGTCGCCGTCGCCCCGGTCGTGTTGCGCAGGGACCAGTCCGACCCGGGCGGGACGTAGGCGTAGCCGCCGGCCCGCAGCTCGTGGGTCTCGCCCGAAAGCCTCAGGGTGAGTCCGCCGCTGACCACGAAGACCACGCCCTCGGCGGAGGCGTCGAGCTCGGGCCGGTCGCTGCCACCTCCGGGCGAGACCTCGACGATGTACTGGGAGAACGTCTCTGCGAACCCGGACAGCGGCCGGGCGATGACCCACAGGCGGGTCTGCTCCCAGAACGGCAGGTTGCTGGTGACGATGTCGCGCATCGTGCCGCGCGGCAGCACGGCGTAGGCCTCGGTGAACACCGCTCTGTCGGTGGTCAGGTCGGTCTGGGCGGGCAGGCCGCCGCTCGGCGCGTAGTAGGTGGGGGCGGTCATGCGTCTCCTCGGGTCAGGAGGCGGCCCCGGGGGGACGCCTGCAGGTCGACGGGTGCTCCGTGCAGCCAGGTCTGGCGCACGACACCCGTCAGGGTTCGGCCGGCATAGGCCGACACGGGATTCTTGTGCCGCAGGGCCGCGACGTCGACGGTGAACTCCTCGTCCGGGGCGAAGACGGCGAAGTCCGCGCGAGCGCCCACCTCGATCCGTCCGCGGTCGTGCAGACCGGTCTGCTCGGCGGGGTTGAGCGCCATCCAGCGGACCACGTCGGACAACGCGTACCCGCGTGTCCGGGCTCCGGTCCAGACTGCGGGCAGCCCGACCTGCAGACCGGCGATACCACCCCAGGCGAGACCGAAGTCGCCGTCACCGGCGCGCTTGAGCTCGACCGTGCTCGGTGAGTGGTCGGTCACGACGAGGTCGATGTCGCCCTCGACCAGCCCCCGCCAGAGCAGGTCGCGGTTGTCCGTCTCACGGATCGGCGGGCAGCACTTGAACTCCGTTGCACCGTCAGGGATCTCCTCGGCTGAGAAGGTCAGGTAGTGCGGGCACGTCTCCACCGACAGGCGTACTCCGTCGGTGCGGGCCGAGCGGATCATCGGCAGCGCGTCCGAGCTCGACAGGTGCAGCACGTGCGCGCGGGCGTCGAGCCAGCGGGCGACCTCGATGACCCGCGCGATGGCGAGGTTCTCGGCCCCCCGGGGGCGCGAGTGCAGGAACCGTTCATAGCCGGCGCCGTCGGGCGGAGCGGCATGGTCGATCGCGTGCGAGTCCTCGGCATGGACGATCATCAGGGCGTCCAGCCGCGCGGTCTCGCGCATCGCGGCCTCGAAGCCATCGGCGTCGAGGTGGGGGAACTCGTCCACGCCCGAGGGCAGCAGGAAGCACTTGAACCCGAACACCCCGGCGTCATGGAGCTCGCGCAGGTCGGGCACGTTGCCGGGCACCGCACCCCCCCAGAACCCCACGTCGACGTAGGCCTGGTCGCGCGCGACCGCGCGCTTCTCCTCCAGGGCCCCCACCGAGGTCGTCGGCGGAATGCTGTTGAGGGGCATGTCGATGATCGTGGTCACCCCGCCACTCGCCGCGGCCCGGGTGGCGCTGGCGAACCCCTCCCACTCGGTGCGGCCCGGCTCGTTGACGTGCACGTGGGAGTCGACGAGACCGGGAAGCAGCACCTCGTCGGCCGCGAGCTCCACCACGCGCGCATCACCGGCCGTGGCATCGAGATCCTCGATGGCGACCACCCGCCCGTCACGCACCCGGACCCCCGCGCTGGTCTCACGACCGGCGACCACGGCTCGTTGTGCGCGGATCAGGACCTCGCTGTCCACGGAGATCTCCTTCTGGTCAGGTCGTGCCGGCCGGGTTCGCTGCGCTCTGATCATCGTGCCCCCGACCGCTCCCGCACGACAGAGGGGTCGACCACGCGGCTGCGTTGGCGACCGAGCACACCACCGTCGAGCTCCACCACGTCACCGTGCCGGAGGTAGGGGCGGGGCTCGGGCTGGGAGATCGCGACCCCCGCGGGAGTTCCCGTGATCACCACGTCGCCCGGCTCCAGGGTCATCAGCGTGCTGAGGTATCCGAGTATGTGCGCGACGCCGAAGATCATCCCGCTGGTGTCACCCTGCTGCGCCGGGCGACCGTTGACCGACAACGAGAGTGCGTGGTGCGCCGGGTCGAGCTCGTCCGGGGTCACCAGCCACGGCCCCAGCGGGCAGAAGGTGTCGGCGGACTTGCCCTTGGTCCAGGTGCCGCCCCGCTCGAGCTGGAGCTCACGGTCGGACACGTCATGTGCCAGCACATATCCCGCGACGGCCGTCAGCGCCGCTTCAGGGCTCACCTGGCCACGCAGCTCACGGCCGATCACCACCCCGAGCTCGACCTCGTAGTCGGTCCGCGTCGCACCGGACCGGATCCGGATCTCGTCGTGCGGCCCGCACACCGAGGTGGTGGCCTTGAGGAACACCACAGGTTCGTCCGGAGGTGTGACGCCCGCCTCGGCTGCGTGGCAGGTGTAGTTGAGCCCGATCCCCACGACCTTGCCCGGCCTGGTCAGTGGCGACCCCCAACGTCCCTGGGCGGCAACGGGTTCGAGCAGGTGCAGGTCGGAGGCGACTCGACCGATACCCCCTCGGAGGAAGTCGCCGTCCAGGTCGGACGTCAGCGGTGTGAGGTCGAGCAGCGTGCCGTCCGGACCCTCGACCACGGGTCGCTCCGACCCGATCGGACCCAGCCGGGCGAACCTCATGACTGCTCCTCGAGGTGTTCGTGGGCGATCCGCTCACCGAGGCGTTCCAGCAGCGGACCCGGGCTGGTGAAGCTCTCGTCGGGGGTGCTGGCCACGTCGACCAGGGCGTAGGCCGCGCTGAACCCCGCGCGTTCCAGCTCGGCGGTCGACAGCGCGACCTGACCGGCCAGCGCCACCACCGGCACGCCCGCCACCCGCGCGGCGGCGGCGACCGCCGCCGGCGCCTTGCCGTTCAGCGTCTGGGCGTCCAGGGATCCTTCCCCCGTGACGACCAGGTCGGCGCCGACCAGGGCGTCGTGCAGCCCGGTCAGCTCGAAGACGACCTCGGCGCCCGGGCGCGCGTGGGCGCCCAAGGCGGCCAAGGCATACCCGACCCCGCCGGCGGCCCCAGCACCCGGCTGGTCGCGCAGGTCGGTGCCGGTGGCCCGGTCGACCAGGTCCGCCCAGTGCGCGAGCGCGGCGTCGAGCACCGCGACCTGCTCACCGGACGCGCCCTTCTGCGGGCCGTACACCGCGGCCGCCCCGCGCAACCCGGTGAGCGGGTTGTCGACATCGCTGGCGATGACCAGCTCGACCGCGGCGAGCGCAGCCGGGAGCCCGGTCAGGTCGAGGGTGCTCGCCGAGGCGAGCGCAGCGCCGCCGTCGGCCACCGGCTCGCCCGCGGCGTCCAGCACCCGACCGCCGAGGCCGACGACGAGGCCGGCACCCCCGTCGGTGCAGGCGCTGCCGCCGATCCCCACCACGATCCGGCGGCAGCCCGCAGCCACTGCGGCTGCGATCAGCTCGCCGGTGCCCCGGCTGGTGGCCGTGAGTGGCGCCAGGGTGCCGCCGGGCAGCTGCCCCAGACCGGAGATCTCGGCGAGCTCGACGACCGCCTCCTCACCTCGCCGACCGTAGGCCGTCGGGCACGGCTCACCCGTCGGCCCCGCGGCGGTGAGGGTCACCCGCGCGAACCCGGCCGCCTCCGCAGCGGCGAGCGTCCCGTCCCCGCCGTCAGCGACGGCCACCACGACCACCTCCGCGTCCGGGCGGACGCGCAGGAGGCCGGTGGAGGCGTGCGCCGCCACTTCAGCGGCGGTCAACGTCCCCTTGAACTTGTCCGGGGCGAACACGACACGGGTCATGACATACGTCTCTAGTCGAGGTTGGCGTACAACGCGGTGGGGGCATCCAGCCCGGAGTCGGCGAGCTCCTCGAACTCGGTCACGCTCTCGATCGACTGTCCCATCGAGACGTTGGTGACGCGCTCGAGGATGATCTCGACGATGACCGGCACCCGGTGCTCGACGATCAGCTTCTTCGCCTGCTCCAGCGCGGGCAGGATCTCGTCGGGGTCGGTGACACGGATCGCCTTGCAGCCCAGGCCTTCTGCGACCTTGACGTGGTCCACGCCGTACCCGTTGACCTCGGGAGAGTTGATGTTCTCGAAGGACAGCTGCACGTGGAAGTCCATGTCGAAGCCGCGCTGGGACTGACGGATCAGACCGAGGTAGGCATTGTTCACCAGGACGTGGATGTAGGGGATGTTGAACTGCGCCCCGACCGCCAGCTCCTCCATCATGAACTGGAAGTCGTAGTCACCGGACAGCGCGACGACCGTGCAGTCCGGGTCGGCCGTGGCGACACCGAGAGCCGCAGGCACGGTCCAGCCCAGGGGTCCGGCCTGACCGGCGTTGATCCAGTGCCGGGGCTGGTACACGTGGAGCAGCTGGGCTGCCTGGATCTGCGAGAGCCCGATGGTCGAGACATAGCGGACGTCCTTGCCGAACGCCTTGTTCATCTCCTGGTAGGCGCGCTGCGGCTTGATCGGGATCGCGTCGAAGTTGGTCTTGCGCCACAGCGTGCGCTTGCGCTCCTGGCAGGAGGCTGACCAGGTGCTGCGGTCGGGCAGGGTGCCGGCCGCCTTGCGCTCGCGAGCGGCCTCGACGAACAGCTCCAGGGCCACCTTGGCGTCGGAGACGATGCTGTAGTCGGGGGCGAACACGCGACCGACCTGGGTCGGCTCGATGTCGACGTGGACGAAGGTGCGACCGCGGGTGTAGGTCTCCAGGTCGCCGGTGTGGCGGTTGGCCCAGCGGTTGCCGATGCCGAGGACGAAGTCGGACTCGAGCATCGTCGCGTTGCCATAACGGTGGCTGGTCTGCAGGCCGACCATGCCGGCGTTGAGGTCGTGGTCGTCGGGGATCGTGCCCCAACCCATCAGGGTGGGCACGACGGGCGTCCCGGTCAGCTCGGCGAGCTCGACCAGCAGGTCCGCCGCGTCGGCGTTGATCACGCCACCGCCGGACACGATGAGCGGACGCTCGCTGCGGCACAACAGGTCCAGCGCCTTGTCGACCTGGGCGCGGGTGGCGAGCGACCGATACACGGGTAGGGGTTCATAGGTGTCGATGTCGAACTCGATCTCGGTCATCTGGACGTCGATCGGCAGGTCGATCAGGACCGGACCCGGACGGCCGGACCGCATCAGGTGGAACGCCTGCGCGAAGGTGCCGGGCACCTGCGCGGCCTCCAGCACGGTCACCGCCATCTTGGTCAGCGGCTTGGCGATGGAGGCGATGTCAACCGCCTGGAAGTCCTCCTTGTGCAGCTTGGCGACCGGCGCCTGGCCGGTGATGCACAGGATCGGGATCGAGTCCGCGCTCGCCGAGTACAGGCCGGTGATCATGTCCGTGCCCGCAGGTCCGCTCGTCCCGATGCAGACACCGATGTTGCCCGCCTTGGTGCGGGTGTAGCCCTCGGCCATGTGCGAGGCGCCCTCGACGTGCCGGGCGAGCGTGTGGTGCAGCCCGCCGCCCGTCTGCATCGCCTTGTAGAACGGGTTGATCGCCGCGCCCGGCAGGCCGAACAGGTGCGTCACCCCCTCCTTCTTGAGGATCTCCACTGCAGCCTGGGCGGCCGTCATACGTGCCATGGTCGTGCTCCTGTTTGCTCGAGGTGGCGAAGGTTTCAGGCGGGATTGGGTGCCCAGACGCTCGGAATTCCGAGCGTTCAGGCACCCAAACCCGTGGGGGCGGGGCGGGGCGGGGGCTGGGGAAGGTCAGCGGGGGTAGGGGTGGTCGGGGCTCAGGTGAGGCGGCCGGAGAGCCGCTCGACGCCGCGCAGCAGGCCCGAGTGGTCGAGCCCCCCGTCGCCGTTGGCGCGGGCGGAGGCCATCAGCTGGGCGACCAGCCCACCCAGGGGTATGACGACCCCGGCTTCGCGGGCGGCCGCGGTGACGATGCCCATGTCCTTGTGGTGCAGGTCGATCCGGAACCCGGGCTCGAAGGTGTGGCCGGCCATGTTGCCCCGCTTCTGCTCCAGGACCTTGGAGCCCGCCAGTCCGCCGCCGAGCACGTCGAGGGCGGGACCGAGGTCGACGTCGTAGGCCTCGAGGAACACCACGGCCTCGGCGAGCGCCTGGATGTTGGCGGCGACGATCAGCTGGTTGGCGGCCTTCACGGTCTGCCCGGCACCGCTGGCGCCGACGTGGACGATGGTCCTGCCCACGGCCTCGAACACCGGCAGGGCCTGGGCGTAGTCGGTGGGCTCGCCGCCGACCATGATCGACAGGGCCGCGTTCTTCGCGCCGGCCTCACCACCGGAGACCGGGGCGTCGAGCAGCCGGAAGCCGCGCTCGCGCGCCTGGGCCGCGAGGGCGACGGTGATGTCCGGGCGGATGCTGGAGAAGTCGATCACCAGGGTGCCGGGGCGGGCGCTGGCGAAGACGCCGCCCTCACCGGCGAGGACGTCCTGGACGTCCGGGGAGTCCGGCACCATCACGGCGACGACGTCGACGTCCTTCACTGCCTCGGCGGTGGTCGCGGCGGCGCGGCCACCGGCAGCGACCAGGGCCTTGGTGCGCTCCGGGCTCGGGTTGTAGCCGACCACGTCGAACCCGGCCTCGGCGAGGTGGATGGCCATCGGGCTGCCCATGATGCCGAGTCCGATGAAGGCGATGCTGGTCATGATGTGCTCCTGCGTGGGGGATGGCGGTGGTTACCGGCAGCTTTGGGTGTCCAGATGCTCGGAATCGCGAGCGTTCACGCACCCAAGTTCGGCGGTGGGGGTTGGTGCCGTCGGTCGGTGGGTCAGGCCCGGGCGCCGCGGCGCTCGCGCGGCAGCCAGGCGAAGCTCTCGGGAGTGGTCGCGGTGGTGGGTTTGTACTCCAGCCCGACCCATCCGGCGTACCCGGCCGAAGCCAGCGCGCCCAGGTGGCCCTGGAGGTCGAGGTCGCCCGTGCCGGGCTCGCCGCGACCGGGGGCATCGGCGATCTGGACGTGGGCGGTGACGCCCGTGTGGGCGGCGATGGCCGCGGCCACGTCGTCGCCGTTCGCGGCGAGGTGGTAGAGATCCATGAGGTAGGCGACGTTGGCGGACCCGGCGGCGCGCGCGGCCTCCACGACCGCGACGCCGTCAGCCGCGGTGCGCAGCGGATAGGGCTTCGGACCGCTGACCGACTCGACCAGCACCGTTGCTCCGACCTGGTCCGCGGCCTTCGCGGCCAGGCTCAGGCTCTCCTGGCCCAGCTCGTCCTGCTCCTGCGGTGAGACGCCTTCGACCCGGTTGCCGTACAGCGCGTTGAAGGCCGAGGCACCCAGCCGCTGACCGATGCCCACGGTGACCTCGACGTTGTCGCGGAACTGCTGGGCCCGGGCGGGGATCGACAGCACCCCGCAGTCGGGGCCGGCCAGGTCGCCGGCGAAGAAGTTGAGGCCGACCAGCTGCACACCGGCGTCCTGCACCGCGGTGACGAAGGCGTCGACGTCACGATCGGCGGGTACCGGCTGGTCCGGCCAGGGCCACCAGAACTCGACGGCGTCGAAGCCGGCGTCGCGAGCGGCGGCCGGACGCTCGAGCAGGGGCCGCTCGGAGAACAGGATGGAGCAGTTCACGAGGTAGCGCAGGCCGTGGTCCTGGGAGTTCTCGGTCGTCATCGTCGCCCTTCCTTGCTTTTCCGTATTGTGGAATCTAGTTTCCGCTTGGCGATAGAATAGAACGAACCCCGGTCGGTCGTCAATCCCCGACCCACCTCCGGTCCGGCTACTGCCGAGCCAGGATTCGCGTGGCAGCCCGCGTGGCGTCGACCGCGAGAGTCTCCTCGTCCACCGTGCTGAGGCGGTCGCGCTCCACGACCGGACGGCCACCCACCAGAAGCAGCTCCAGCGGCGGTCGGTCGCCGAGCATCAGCCCCGCCACCGGGTCGGCGATCCCTGCGTGAGCGAGGGTGTCCATCCGCCACAGCGCGAGGTCGGCCAGCTTGCCGGCCTCCAGCGAACCGATCTGGTCCTCCCAGCCGAGCACCCTCGCCCCGCCGATGGTCGCCAGCTCCAGCGCGTCTCGGACGCCCAGAGCCTCCGGGCCACCCCGGGCGCGCGCGAACAACAGTGCGTGGCGGGCCTCCTCGATCAGCGAGGTCGCCTCGTTGGAGGCGGCCCCGTCCACGCCCAGGCCCACCGGGACACCGGCGTCCCGCAGGTCGCGAGTCCGGCAGATGCCCGCCCCGAGGCGGGCGTTGGACGAGGGACAGTGCGCAACACCGGTGCCGGTCGCCGCCAGGCGAGCGATGCCGGGGTCGTCGAAGTGGATCCCGTGGGCATACCAGACGTCGGGTCCGAGCCACCCCACCGACTCCATGTACTCGACGGGAGTCTGGCCGAACCGCTCCCGACAGAATTCCTCCTCATCCAGCGTCTCGGCGAGGTGGGTGTGCAGCCGAACCCCCTTGTCCCGAGCCAGCACCGCTGCCTCGCGCAGAAGGTCGCCCGTCACCGAGAACGGTGAGCACGGCGCCACCCCGATGCGCAGCATCGAGTCCGCCGACCCGTCGTGGTGCGTGTCGACAGCCGTGGCCGTTGCGCGGAGGATGTCCTCGAGCCGCTCGACCACGTGGTCGGGCGGCAGACCGCCCTGGCTCTGGCCGAGGTCCATCGACCCGCGAGTTGCCATGAACCGCAACCCGATCCGGCGAGCTGCCTCGATCTCGGCCCCGAGGACGTCACCGCCATCGCGCGGGAAGACGTAGTGGTGGTCCATCGCGGTCGTGCAGCCGGTCCGCGCCAGCCAGCCCAGCCCGGCGGCCGCGGCAGCACCGACGATGTCCTCGTCGATCCGCCCCCAGATCGGGTACAGCTCGGTCAGCCAGCCGAACAACGTCGAGTCGACGGCCAGACCACGGGTCGCCCACTGGTACAGGTGGTGGTGGGTGTTGACCAGCCCCGGGGTGGCAACGCAGCCGGTCTCGTCCACGACGGTCACGCCCTCGGTGGGTCCGGCATACCGGCCGGTCCCCGTCGATCGGATCCGCGTGCCCTCGATGACGACGTGGCCGATGCGGTGCTCGGTCCGTGCGGCATCCATGGTGACCACGGTGCAGCCGTCCAGGACCGTCGTCGTGGCCACGTTCAGCTCCCGCGATAGGTCGAGTAGCCGAACGGGTTGAGCAGCACGGGCACGTGGTAGTGCTGGTCACCGTCGGTGATCGTGAAGACGATGACCACCTCGGGATAGAACCCGGCCTCGCCCTGCGCGGTGAAGTAGTCGCCCGAGGCGAACCGCAGCCGGTAGTCACCGGCGTCCATCCGCTCCGGGCCGATGCTGCCGACCCGGCCGTCGGTGTCGGTCACGCCCTCTCCGAGGGACGCACCGTCGGTCGCCTCCAGGGTGATCCGGATGCCTTCGGCCGGCCGTCCCCGGCTCGTGTCCAGGACGTGGGTGCTCAGCGTCCCCATCAGGTCGCCACCTCTCGCAGTCGTCGCAGCGCGATCTCGCGCAGCTGGGTCACCGTCTCACCACGCTCGGTGCGGTCGTCGTTGGCGAGCCGGCGTTCGAGCTCGGCGAGGATCTCCTCGCTGGACCGTCCCGCCGCGCGGATCAGGAACACCCGGTCGAACCGCTGTTCGTAGGCCACGTTGCCCGCCGCGAGCCGCGCGGTCGTTCCGGTGTCCGCGGGGTCCACCCCGGACTGCTCCTGCGCCGAGAACGCGGCGTCGTGCTGCCCGCCAGCCCGCTCCCCGATCCGAGGGTGGCGCGCCAGCGCACCCTCGAGCTCGGCGTCAGTCAGGTCTGTGGCTGCGGCAGTTGCCTTCTCGGACAGCGCCGCCCAGCCTGAGTACGGGCGACCGGACACGACGGCCTCGACCCACCTGGGCACGGACAGACACGACGCGGCGCGAGCCGCGGCCTCCGGTCCGTCGAGGGCGTTGAAGCCCTCGACGGACCGACCGACCACCGTGGCGTCAGTGCCCATCCCCACCGCCCCGGATCTCCCGGATGCGCGCCGCGTGGATCGGGTTCGCCTCAGCCACCAGGTCGTCGAAGCGATATCCGGCGATCTTCGCGACCTCCACGAGCGCCGTCGCGTGTTCCTGGCGCTGGGAGTTGCCCAGTCGCTGCCAGCCGTGGCGAAGGACGGTCGCGAAGGACGCCTCGTCGCGGATCGAGATCACGAGCGGGAAGCCGAACTTGTCGAGATAGGCCGTGGTCAGGTCGCCGAGCTCACGGTGCTCCTCGTCGGCCAGGCGGGTGATGCCGAGGAAGGTCTGGTCGGTGCGCGAGGCCTCTCCCTCGCCGCCGTCAGCCACGCTGGCCGCGCCGAGCTGCGGGTAGGCGTTGATCAGCTGGGTCTGCTCGGTGGTGCTGGCCGAGAACAGGGCCTCCTGGAACGCGGCGCGCAGGTCACCGGTGTCCGTGAACGGGCGCCGGTCGTAGGCCTGCTCGACCGCCCAGCGCGGACCCTGGAAGAGGCTGCCGAAGGTCTGTCCGAACTCCTCGCGGCTCATCTCGTTGACCTCGCTGAGTCGGACCAGGCTGCCCGGCGCACCGGCCACGGCCGGTCCCCGGCTGCCGCCCACGTGGTGGAAGACGAGGTTGAGAACGATGGCGGTGATCGAGCCGAGGGTGATGCCCGAGCCCAGGATGATCTGGGCCCAGTCCGGCACGGCCTTGGCGACATCGGGCTGCACGGTGACGTACACCGCCAACCCGACGGCGGTGGCGACGATGACCACGTTGCGGTGGTCGTTGAAGTCGACCCGCGACAGCGTCTGGAAGCCCACCACGGCCACGGTGGCGAACATCGCGATCGCGGCCCCACCCAGCACGGGATGCGGTATGCCGGCGACGATGGCGCCCGCCTTCGGGATGAGACCGATGACGATCATGATCGCGCCCGCGGCGGCCACGACGTAGCGGCTGCGCACCTGGGTGAGGCGCACGAGCCCGACGTTCTCGGCGAAGCAGGTGTAGGGGAAGGAGTTGAAGATGCCGCCGAGGGTGGTGGCGACGCCGTCGGCGCGCAGGGCCCGGGCGATGTCGTCCTGGACGATCCGCTTCTCGACGATCTCACCGGTGGCGAAGACGTCACCGGTGGTCTCCACCGCGGTGATCAGCATGACCACGATCATCGAGATGATCGCCGCGGCCGAGAACTTCGGGAGGCCGAAGAAGAACGGTGTGGTGACCCCGACCCAGTCCGAGCCGGACACGGCGTCGAAGCTGGCGTCACCGAGCGCCCACGCGACCAGGGTGCCGATCAGCAGGCCCGCCAGCACGGCGACCGTGGCCATGAACCCGCGGAAGACCCGCTGGATGATGACGATGATCGCGAGGGTGCCAAGGGCATACGCCATGTTCTTGCCGCTGCTCGGGTCGGCGTCCGGACCGGCGCCGCCGACGGCGTCAGCCGCAGCGACCGGCAGCAGCGCGATGCCGATGATGGTGATGACCGAGCCGGTGACCACGGGAGGGAAGAACCGGATCAGGCGAGAGAAGTACGGCGCGAGGAAGAAGGTGAACAGGCCGGCCACGATCACCGCGCCATAGATCACGAGCAGGCCGTCGGTGCCTCCCCCGGCCGCGAGGCCGATGGCGATCATCGGTGACACCGCTGTGAAGGTGACCCCTTGCAGCAGAGGCAGTTTCACGCCGATCTTCCAGAACCCGACGGACTGGATGATCGAGGCGATCCCGCAGGTGAACAGATCGGCGTTGATCAGGTGGATGAGCTCCTGCTGGCTCAGCCCGATCGAGTTGGCCAGCAGGATCGGCACGATGACCGCACCCGCATAGAACGCGAGGACGTGCTGGAACCCATAGATCGCCAGCTTGGGCAGCGGCAGGATCTCATCGACGGGGTGGACGGTCTTTCGAGACGGGGTGATGGCTGGTGCGGTCATGGCGTGGTGTCCTCTCGGCGAAGACCTGCGGCCTGCTCCTCGGTGACGGCGCGGGCCGGACCGGCCGCGAAGACGGAGGGAGCGGGCTTCAGGCCCCAGCGGAACTCGTTGAAGAAGAGGTTGAGCAGGATGGCGACGATGCTCGCAGCACTGATGCCGGAGTGGAAGATGGTGGCGAACCACTCGGGGAACCGGTCCCAGAAGACCGGGACGGCGATCGGGATGATCCCGAAGCCCAGGGCAGTCGCGACGAGGACCAGGTTGAGGTTCCCGTCGTACTCGACCTTGGACAGCGTGCGGATCCCGCTCGCTGCCACGGACCCGAAGAGCACGATGCCCGCGCCACCCAGAACGGGCTGGGGGACGGCCGCGATGACCCGACCGAGCAGCGGAAGCAGCCCGAGCAGGACCAGCACCGAGCCGCCGGCCGTGACGACCCACCGGCTCTTGATGCCCGTGATCGCCACGACGCCGACGTTCTGCGCGAAGGCGCTCGCCGGGAAGGAGTTGAACACGGGGGCGATCGCGGTCGCGAGCATGTCCGCTCGCAGCCCGTCGCCGACACGCCGGGGGGTGACCTCGGTGTCGACGATCTGACCCACCGCCAGGATGTCGGCGGTGGTCTCGGTCATGATCACCAGGATCACGATGGTCATCGAGACGATGGCGCCGACCTCGAAGGCCGGAGCGCCGAACGCGAACGGCGTCGGGAAGGCCGCGACCGCACCCTCGCCCACGCCGGAGAAGTCGGCCTTGCCGACGGCGAGCGCACCGACGGTGCCGATCACGATGCCGAGCAGGATCGACAGCCGGCTGACCGGACCCTGCACGAGCCGGCTCAGCAGCAGGATCACCAGCAGGGTGAAGCCCGCCAGCGCGATGTTGCCCACCGAGCCGTACTCCGGCGCCTGGGCGTTGCCACCCATCGCCCACCGGACGGCGACCGGGAACAGCGAGATCCCGATGACCGTGATGATGGTGCCGTTCACCACCGGTGGGAAGAACCGGACCACCTGGGAGAAGAACGGGCTGATCGCCAGGCCGATGACGCCCGCCACCATGATCGAGCCGAAGACGACGGGGAGGCCGCCGTCACCGGAGGCGATCGTGGTCATGGTCGAGAC
Organism: uncultured Actinomycetota bacterium; assembly: GCA_963750305.1. Classification (GTDB taxonomy): domain Bacteria; phylum Actinomycetota; class Actinomycetes; order Actinomycetales; family Dermatophilaceae; genus CAVVPX01. Next base: position 669,163 of record CAVVPX010000002.1, on the reverse strand, counting down.
GCTGGCGAACGAGATCCCCTGCACGAGCGGGAGCTGCGAGCCGAAGAAGGGGACGCCGACGCTCTGCAGGATGGTGGCCAGCCCGCTGACGAGCAGGGCCGCGGAGACCAGGAGCCCGATCTGGGGACCGGTGAGACCGGCCGCCCCTCCGACGATCAGTGGCGGGGCGATGACCCCGCCGTACATGGTCAGGATGTGTTGCACGCCGTAGGCGAAGGTTGCCGGGAGCGGGAGCCGCTCGTCCTCGGGCCGGGTGTGTGCCGTGGTGGTCATGGCGCGGTACTCAGCAGAAGCCCGGGACGGTCAGCCATGCGTCGCCCGGGTCGGTCGGGTCCTCACGCTGGACCGACGCCTCGATGAGGCCGTAGGGACGGTCGGCGGCGACGAACACCTCACCGTTGTTCTCGCTGGCGAAGGCCGAGAAGTCGACCAGGAAGTGGTGCTTGTTCGGCGCGGAGAACTTGATCTCGGCAACCTCGGGATGGGCCTCCAGGACGGCGCCGCCCATCGCATAGAGCGACTCCTGGAGGGCTCGGCTGTAGGTCGTCGCGAATGCCTCCAGCATCACCGCGCGGATGCCCTCGAACGAGGCGTTCCAGTCGATCGTGGCCGAGGGGTCAGTGCCCTCGTAGCGCCACCGGGCGACCAGCGAGGTCGCGAGGATGCGGTCGTCGACCTCCGGCAGGGTGGTGTACTCGTCCTTCAGGAACCCCTTGAACTCCGAGCCGGTCGACTTCAGCACCACGAGGTCCTGAAGCCCCGAGACGACCCAGGCGCGAGGCTGGTCGCCGCTGCGGTCCGAGGTGACCACGGTGGTGCGCACCTCGGTGCCACCCCGCACGAACGCGTGGTCGTGCCCGGCGCCGCCGACCGGGATGCGTTCCCACGTGTACTCCTCGACCTCGATCCGCGAGGCCGTCGCCTTGGGCGTCGCCTCGAGGAACCGCGCACCGAGGGCGAGAGCGTAGTCCTCCGGGGAGGTGATCCCGTGCTCCTTGGCGAACGCGAACGCGGTGTTCTTCTGGGTGTCGGTCGGCAGGACGTCGGCCTGGTCACCGGTCTCGTGCGCGGCGCGGAAGTCGCCCCGCAGCGAGGTGGAGACGTTGAGGTCGCGGATCTCGTGCCGGTCGGTGTCGCGATAGATGCGGACGACCCGGTTCTCCGCCTTGCCGTACTGGTTGGGTCCGAGGATGTAGCCCATGGGGCTGTGCTCCTTTGCGCGTCGATCTGCTGGCGCCCGGCCGGTCCCTCTCGAGAACCTCGGCAGTGAGGCGGTTTCCGTGATGCGGAAAACAAATTACGTCTGACGGAATAGTAGGGCGACGGGCCGACCCGGTCAAGGGTCATCTTTCACCCAGCCGTGGCGTCAGGTGCGGCGCGCGAGGTGGTTGATTCGAGGCCGGTCGATTCCGGTCGTCTCGAGCACCTCGTCGTCGTCGATCGCGCCGCAGTCCAGGCCGCGGACGATGAAGTCCGCGAGCGCTCGGGCGGTGGCCGGCTCGTCCATCACTCCCGAATCCACCTGTCCCACATAGTTCTTCAATCGCAGCGCCGCCGCGGGCAGACCTTCGCGATAGAAGGCGTAGGTGGCGGCATAGCGACTGGGCAGCTGCGCCGGGTGCAGGTCCCACCCCTGGTAGTAGCCGCGTTCCAGCGAGCGACGGATGAGCCGGGCGTGCAGGGCCCAGGCGTGGTGGACCGCCTCGCGGTCGCCGACGGGCAGGATGTTCGTCGAGCCGTCCGAGAGACGTACGCCGGTGCCGGCGGCTGCTGCCTGCATGACCGCCTTCGCGTGGTCGGCGGCGGGATGCTCCATGCTCTGGTAGTTCGCTGCGATCCCGCACGACGCGGAGTAGTCGTAGGTGCCGTAGTGCAGGCCGGTGCACCGACCGGCTGCGGCGTGCACCATGCGGGCCACCAATGCCGTGCCGTCCGGGCCGAGGATCGACTGCGGCGTCTCGACCTGGATCTCGAAGCCGATCGCGTTCGGCGCCAGCCCGAGCTCGCCCTCGATCCGTGCGCACGCGAGGACCATCGCCTCGACCTGGTCGACCGAGGTGACCTTGGGCAGGGTGACCACGAACCCGTCGGGCAGCCGGCCGCCCTCGGCACCTGTCACGCTGTCCGGGCCGACGAGACCGGCGAGGAACCCGGCCAGGGTGCGCAGTCCGCGTGCCCGGGTGGGCGCCTCGAAGCTCTTGAACCGGATGCCGTGGAACGGCGTCGCCCGGCCGTCGGCGATCGCCTCCCGCAAGGCGTCCGACGCCGCCACGACGGCCGCGTCCTCAACCGGGTCCGACCGGTTGCCGAACCCGTCCTCGAAGTCCACCCGCAGGTCCTCGATGGGCTCGCGGGCGAGCTTGGCGCGCACCCGGGCCACCACCTCGTCGGCGAGGTCCGGAGCCAGCCCGAGGACGGCGGCGAACTCGGCCGGCGTCCCACCGTCGGCATCCAGGGCGGCGAGCGCCTCCTGGCCCCACCGGGGCGCGAGCCCTGCGTCGTATCGGTCGGCGGGGACATAGACGGTGTGCACCGGTTGGCGGGCGGCCCGCTCGCCGGGGAACTGCGCAGCGAGCGCCGCATCGGCACTCGCCAGATGGGCATCGAGATCGTCGGTCAGCCCGGCGAGGGCCGTTGCGGCGTAGGAGAGCTCAGGCATCATGCACGCTCCTGTCCACTGCGAGCAGGCGCTCTTCCTGCAGCCGCTCGAACCGCTGCGGCCACGGCCGGAGCCACCTCGGGGTCGAACACGCTGGGCACGATGTAGCTCGCGTTGAGCGAGTCCGGATGGACGCAGTCGGCGATCGCGGTGGCCGCGGCGATCATCATCGGGTCGGTGATGTCGCTGACGCCGGCGTCGAGCAGCCCGCGGAAGAACCCGGGGAAGGCGAGCACGTTGTTGATCTGGTTGGCGTAGTCCGAGCGCCCGGTGGCGACCACGGCCGCGTGCTTGCTCGCCGCGATCGGGTCCACCTCCGGGTCCGGGTTCGCGAGCGCGAACACCACGGCTCGGTCGGCCATCGTGGCGATGTCGCTGGCATCCAACAGGTTCGGCGCCGAGACGCCGACGAAGATGTCCGCGCCCGCGAGCACCTCCTTGAGCGTGCCACGGACCCGGCCGGGGTTGGTGTTCTTGGCGATCCAGCCGCGGAACTCGTCGCGGTGCTCGGCGTCGGGGTCGAGCGCGCCGTGGCGGTCGCAGCCGATGATGTCGGTGGCCCCCTGCGCGTCGAGCAACCGGACGATCGCGTGGCCGGCGGCCCCGACCCCGGACACCACGATCCGGACGTCCTCGATCCGTTTGTCCACCACGCGCAGCGCGTTGGTCAGCGCCGCCATCACCACGATCGCCGTGCCGTGCTGGTCGTCGTGGAACACCGGGATGTCGAGCTCTGCGCGAAGTCGCTTCTCGATCTCGAAGCAACGCGGCGCCGAGATGTCCTCCAGGTTCACCCCGCCGTACACCGGCGCCAGGATCTTCACGGTGCGGATGATCTCCTCGGTGTCCTGGGTGTCCAGGCAGACCGGCCAGGCGTCGACCCCGGCGAACTGCTTGAACAGCGCGGCCTTGCCCTCCATCACCGGCAGGGCCGCGGCGGGACCGATGTTGCCGAGCCCGAGGACCGCCGACCCGTCGGTCACCACGGCGACCGTGTTGCGCTTGATGGTCAGGCGGCGGGCGTCGTCCGGGTTCTTGGCGATGGCCAGGCAGACCCGGGCGACACCCGGGGTGTAGGCGCGGGACAGGTCGTCGCGGTGCTTCAACGGCACCTTGGGGACCACCTCGAGCTTGCCGCCGAGGTGGAGCAGGAAGGTCCGGTCGCTCACCTTGCGGACGGTCACGCCCTCGACCGCCGCGATCTGGGCGGTGATCCGGTCCGCGTGGTCGGCGTCCGAGGCGTTGCAGGTCACGTCGATGACGAGGCTGTTCGTGTGCGACTCGACGACGTCCAGGGCGGTGAGGGCACCGCCGGCCTCGGCCACCGCGGCGGCGAGCACTCCGGTCGTGTCGATGGCAGCGGGAGCCTCGGCCCGCACCGTGATGGAGTAACCCGGGGAGGGTGCGGACATGGTGATGCCTTCCTGGTCTGCGGCGACGTCGACGCTGATGTCGTGTTTCCGTATGGCGGATAATATCTTCTATCTGTCGGAAGGGAACCCCTCAGTTTTCCGCCGCCGTCGTTGACCGGCGCCGAGCGGTCGCCCACCTCCCGGACGAGTCGGCCGGGCGGGGGTGGCGCCGGTACTGTGGGGACCGGAGTGCCGGGAAGCCTGGTCGGCCGCCCCGGACCAGGGGTGACCCGACCAGCCGACCCCTTGGGGAGCCCATCGCCTATGACGACACCCAGCCTTCCGAGACGCGTGTTCAGCAGGTCGAGCTGGCCCGAGGCTCAGCACGTGACCGCGCTCCTGCGCACCGAGACCGTCGGTGGCGCCCTGCTCCTGGCGGCCGCCGCGATCGCCCTCATCTGGGCGAACACGCCCGCACAGGAGGCCTACTTCACCCTCCGAGACACCGTGGTCGGCCCGCACGTCCTGCACCTGGACCTCACCCTGAACACCTGGGCGGGCGACGGCCTCCTGGCGATCTTCTTCTTCGTCGCCGGCCTGGAGCTCAAGCGAGAGTTCCTCGTCGGAGACCTGCGCGACCCAGCCAAGGCCGCCGTGCCGATCGCGGCCGCACTGTGCGGTGTAGCACTCCCGGCGCTGGTCTACGCCCTGGTCGTGCTGGCTTCAGGATCCACCGAGCTGCTCGGTGGGTGGGCGATCCCGACCGCGACCGACATCGCGTTCGCCCTGGCCGTCCTGGCCCTGCTCGGCAGCCATCTCCCGTCGGCCCTGCGCTCGTTCCTGCTGACGCTCGCCGTGGTCGACGACCTCGTCGCCATCACCATCATCGCGATCTTCTACACCTCCGACCTGTCGGTCGGCATGCTCGCCCTGGCCCTGCTGCCGCTGCTCGCCTTCGCCGCGCTGGTGCAGCGGCGCCTGGTCTGGTGGTGGGCGCTGATCCCGCTCGCGCTGGCGACCTGGGCCCTGGTCCACGCCTCTGGTGTGCACGCCACGGTCGCCGGCGTCCTGCTCGGTCTCACGGTCCCGGTCCGCCCACGACAGCGTGGCGTCCCGAGCCTGAGCACGCACGACGCCGACACCGACGTCGCCCACCGACTGGAGCACCGGGTACGCCCCCTGTCGGCAGGTCTGGCCGTCCCGGTCTTCGCCTTCTTCGCCGCCGGCGTCTCGGTCGTCGGTGAGGGCGCCGAGACCGGGTTCGTCGAGGCCCTCACCAACCCGCTCGCGTTGGGCATCGTCGCCGCCCTGGTCCTGGGCAAGCTGCTCGGGGTCTTCGGTGGCACCTGGGTGTTCGCCCGCTTCACCCGCGCCGAGCTCGACGAGGACCTGGCCTGGGCGGACGTGCTCGGCCTCTCGCTCCTCGCCGGCATCGGGTTCACCGTCTCCCTGCTCATCAGCGAGCTCGCCTTCCCCGACGAGAGCCTGCTCGGGCCGGCCAAGCTCGCCGTGCTGATCGGCTCGCTGCTCTCTGCGGCGCTGGCTGCGGTCGTGCTTCGGCGACGCAACGCCGAGTACCGCAGGATCGAGGTGATCGAGACCGAGGACCTGGACGGCGACGGTGTGCCCGACTGCTTCGAACCGGTCGCCTCCGCGGCCGGTGACCGTGGTGGTCAGGCGAACGCGAAGTAGCGAAGCAGGAAGTACCCCCAGCTCACCGCGACCGTCACCAGCGCGACCAACAGCCCGTACTTGGTGAACTGCCAGAAGCTGATGGGGTGCCCGTTGCGGGCGGCGATGCCGAGCACCACCACGTTCGCGCTGGCACCCACCGCGGTGGCGTTGCCGCCCAGGTCCGCGCCCAGGGCCAGCGCCCACCAGAGCGCGCGGGCCTGCGGGTTGTCGGCCGCGCCGCTGATGAGGTCGTTCACGATCGGAGCCATCGTGGCGACGTACGGGATGTTGTCGACGATGGCGGACAACACCGCCGAGGCCCACAGCACCACCGAGCCCGCCAGGAGATAGCGGTCGCCGACGAAGTCGGTGAGCGCGGTGCCGATGGCACCGACGATGCCGACCTCGACCAGAGCGCCGACCATCACGAACAACCCGCCGAAGAAGACCAGGGTGGGCCACTCGACCTCCGAGAGGTACTCGCGGGGGTCCAGCCGCGAGACGGCGACGAGGGCGCCGGCGCCGAGCAGCGCGACGATCGAGGGCTCGATGTCCACGACGCCGTGGGCGACGAACGCGACCAGGACCATGCCCAGGATGACCAGCGACCGGACGAGCAGGGGCCGGTTGTGGATCGCCTCCCGCTCGTCGAGCTGCATCACGGCTTCGGCCCGCTCGGGGTCGACCTTGAACCCGCGACCCCAGAACAGCCAGCACAACCCGATGAACACCGCCAGCAGCACGATCACGATCGGGCCGAGGTTGACCACGAAGTCGTTGAAGGACAGGCCGGAGCGGCTGGCGATGATGATGTTGGGCGGGTCGCCGACCAGGGTTGCGGTGCCGCCGATGTTGGACCCCATCGCCTCGGCGATGAGGAACGGCACGGGGTCGAGGCCCAGGCGGTCGCAGACCAACAGCGTCACCGGCGCGATCAGCAGCACCGTCGTGACGTTGTCCAGCAGCGCCGAGGCGACGGCGGTGATCAGCACCAGCATCACCATCACCGCGAACGGACGTCCGTGGGCGCGCTTGGCCGACCAGATCGCGAGGTACTCGAAGATCCCCGTCTGGCGCATGACGCCGACGATCACCATCATCCCGAACAGCAGGAAGATGACGTTCCAGTCGACACCGGTGTCCTCGCTGAAGAACGCGACGTGCGCATCGACGACGCCGAGCAGCACCATCGCCGCCGCACCCCAGAGGGCTGCCGCGACCCGGTGGATCCGCTCGGTCGCGATCAGGACGTAGGCCGCGGCGAACGCGACCAGGACCAAGGCCGTGATCACGGAGCAGCCGCTGCTTCCGGTGCCGAGGGGCCCTGGTGCAGCATCGCCGCGAGCAGCCGGCTGACCGTGATGACGCCGATCACCTCGTCGCCGTCCATGACGACCGCCAGGGGGCTGCGCATCCGCGCCATGACCGCCGCGACCTCCAACGACGTCGCGTCGGGGTCCACGATGGGCAGGTCGTCACGGTCGCTGTGACCGGGCACCATGTCGTGCACCGTCCTGGCGGCGAGGGTCGAGAACAGCTCGTCGGAGGCCTTCTCGCCATAGACCCGGGCGAGATGCGGGTCCTCCTGGACATAGGTCGGGATCGCGAACCGGAGGACCTGCGACCCGGGCAGCACGGTCAGCGGCACGCCCCGACCGTCGCAGACGATGAGGCCGGGTCGCCCCGCGTCGGCCATCATCCGGGCCGCGTCGTAGGCCGTGGTCTCCAGCGTCGTGAAGGGGAACTCCTGGGCCAGGTCTCGGGCACGCATGGCTCTCTCCTCTGTTGACCGGTGGTGGGCGGGCGCATCTGTGGGCAGGGCGGGTGACCGGGTGCGCACAGGCCGCGGGTCGAGTCTAGGAGCGGCGATGTCGGACGCGGGCGCGCCCACCCCCGGTAGGGTCGGAGCGCGACGAACCGCACGCTGCCTACGAAGGGAAGTCATGGCGACGCCGAACGACACCGAGCGCACCCTGGGTCAGCTGGTGGCCGACGCGACCCACGACGTGTCCAGCATCGTGCGCAGCGAGATCGCCCTGGCCAAGGCCGAGATGGCGGTCCAGGCCAAGACGGCCGGCAAGGGCGTGGCGATGTTCGCCGTGGCCGGCTTCGTGGCGCTGCTCGGGCTGATCTTCCTGTTCCACACCCTCGCGCTGGTGGTGGCGATCTGGCTCCCGGAGTGGGCGGGCTACCTCATCGTGACCGGTCTGCTGCTGCTGGTCGCCGGCGGCCTGGCGCTGGCCGGCCGCTCCGCGCTCCAGCACCTCCAGCCCAAACCGGAGAAGACGATCCGCAACGCCCAGGAGACGATCGCGACCCTCAAGTCCGGTTCGGCCGACTGATCCGGTGACGCCCGACGTCGCCTCCGTCCTGGTCGACGGCCCCTGGGAGCACCGTTTCGTGGCGGCGAACGGCGCCCGGTTCCACGTCGCCGAGCTGGGCGAGGGCCCGCTCGTGCTGCTGCTCCACGGATTCCCGCAGTTCTGGTGGGCCTGGCGTCATCAGCTGGAAGCCCTTGCGGCACAAGGCTATCGGGCAGTCGCCGTCGACCTCCGCGGATACGGTGCGTCGGACAAGCCGCCGCGCGGCTATGACACCGTCACCTCCACCGCAGACGTCGCGAGCCTCATTCGCAGCCTGGGCGAGAGCACGGCCGTGGTGGTCGGCCACGCGTGGGGAGGGTGGATCGCGTGGAGCATGCCGGTGTTCCAGCCGGGCGTCACCACCGCCGTCGCCAGCCTGTCGATGCCGCACCCGCTGGTCTTCAGGCGTGCCTCGACGCACAGCCTCGCGCAGATCCGGGCCAACAGCTATCTGGTCGGGCTCCAACGCCCGTTCGTCCCCGAGCGCCAACTGTCGGGTGAGACCGGGCAGGTCTCGCGCCTGCTGCGCGAGTGGGCCTCCCCGGAGGGGATCTGGCCCAGCCTGGAGGAGGCGCAGCGGTACACGGACGCGATGGCGATGCCGTTCGTCGCCCACTCGGCCGCCGAGTACTCGCGGTGGTTGGTGCGCAGCCAGGTGCGGCCGGACGGCTGGCGCTATGCCGCACGCCTGCGGGAGCAGATCTCGGTGCCGGTCCTGCACCTGCACGGGGAGCGCGACGGGGCCGTGCTGGCCGGGACGGCCGTGGGGTCGGGGGCCTTCGTGTCCGGCTCGTTCGAGAAGTACCTGGTGCGCGACCACGGGCACTTCCTGCCCGAGGAGGCACCAGAGATCGTGAACCGGCACCTCATCACGTGGTTGCGGACCTCGGCGCGAGCCTGATCTCGAGCTCGGCCGCGCGGGCCGGGGTCGGAGCGGTGCCACCGAGGTGGGCCGGGACCCACCAGCGGTCGCGCCGGCCGCGTGGCCGCTGCGGGTACTCCCGCTGGGCCCGGTCGTAGAGCTCGGTGAGGGCGACCTGCAGCCGCTGCTCGAGCTCGGTGACCGTGTCGGCGGGCCCGGGCTGGATGGGCTCACCGACCAACAGAGTGACCGCGGTTCCACGTCGAAGGCCGAACCGGCCTCCGACCGTCAACAGGCGGTGCCCTCCCCAGGTCACCACCGGAACCAACGGTGCACGATGTGCTGCGGCGAGATACGCCGGACCTCGCCGCAGCTGCTTGAGGGTGAACGACCGGCTGATCGTCGCCTCGGGGAAGATACCGATCATCTCCCCACGCCCCAGCGCGCGTGAGGCGCGCAGGGCGGCGACGGTGCCGTCGGGTCGTAGCACCGGGATGTGTCCCATGGCCCGCATGGCGGGCCCGGAGACGGGGTTGTCGAAGGTCGACTGCTTGGCCAGGAACCGCACCAGGCGCCCCCGCGCCGTGCCGAGCAGACCGACGAAGGTGAAGTCGAGGTACCCGGTGTGGTTGGCGGCGAGGATCGCCGGGCCGGTGGCGGGCACGTGGTGCAGTCCCTCGATCGTGATCCGCAGTCCGAGCAGGCGGAACAGCCCGCGCAGGGCGCGGACGACCAGCTGGTAGGTCAGGTCGCGGCGGGGCGCGGGACCGGGTGACCGAAGGAACATGTCTGGTATTCGGACCGCTCGGCGATCGGGATTGCCCCGTCCTCGCGGTTCAGCCGTTCAGCGGTTCGGCGGTTCAGCGGTCCGGCACTTCGGCGGTTCAGCGGTTCGGCGGTTCGGCTGCAGCGCTCAGCGGCTCAGGCACCCGCCCGTGCCGACCCGGGCCGTCGCACCCGCCGCCGCGCGCAGGACGGGCGCCGCCTCGTCCAGCGTGAGGGCATAGCCGGTGAAGTCGTCATCGAGGGACTTCGCGAAGATCACGCCGACCACCTCACCCTCGGTGGACAGCAGGGGACCGCCGGAGTTGCCCGGCTGGACCCGTGCGTACAGGGAGTACACCTGTCGCAGCGTGCCGGGCTTGCCGTAGATGTCCGCGCCCCGGGCGTTGAGGACCTGGCGAACCCGCGCCGCGTCGAGGCGGTACGGCCCGTCCAGCGGGAAGCCCGCGACCACGCCCCCGTCGCCACGCTCGAGGTCTGACCCCAGCGGCAGCGGCTCGGCGGGCAGGTTCGGCACGAACAGGACGGCGAGGTCGCGCTGGGGGTCGAACACCACCACCTGACCGGTGTAGGACCGGCCCGTCCCGCGGACCCGCACGGTGGCGCGCTTGATGCCGGCAACCACGTGGGCATTGGTGACGACCCGCCCGGGGGACACCACCCAGCCGGTGCCCTCCTGCCCCTGGTGGCAGCTCTGCGCGACCCCGGTGATCTTGACGATCGAGCCGGCCGCGTCCACGACGCCCTGGGTCCTGGCGACGTTCGGGTCCGGCGGTTCTACGGGGCGGATCGGCTCGGCGCGCAGGGAGTCGAAGACGCGTGGCAGGCCCTCGCGGTCCAGGACCTGGCGGAACCCGGCGAACAGGCGCGAGGTCTGGGGCGGCACGACGGCGTCGATGACCCGCAGCACACGGGACTCGCCGATGGCCTTGGTCACCGGAGCGGGCGCACCGCCTCGCAGCGCCCCGGCCACGAACCAGACGAGCACGGCGACCGAGGCCACGACGACGGCGGCGCCGAGGACGGAGTCGACCAGCTGAGCCGGGCCGAACCGCAGCCCGGTGCGCAGGTGGGACCCGACGCGGCTCGCGAGGGTCTGGCCGATCGAGGCCAGCGCGAACACCCCGAGCACGAGGACGACGCTGCGCAGGACCTGGGCGTCCGCGAGGGCCGGCCAGGACCCGACGAGGTGGGGCAGGAGCAGCATGGCCACCGCTCCGCCCACCAGGAACCCCCCGAGGCTGAGCACACTGGTGAGCAGCCCCCTTCGGTATCCCGTCCAGGCGTAGCCGACGAAGGCCAGGAGGAGCCCCACGTCGAGGAAGGAGAACGTCACGGCGTCACCCCGCGCCTCGGCACCGAGGCGCGCAGGAACCGCTCCGGCAGCGGGCGATGCACCGCGCGGTCCCACGGCACCGACAACCCGGCCAGGTCGAGCACGCCGTCCAGCACCATCGCGGTGAATCCCCAGACGAACAGGTCCTCGGCGTCGAACGCGCCGCCGGTATAGCCGCTGGGGTGGGTCACGGTGAACCGGCTCCCCTGGTCACGCAGCGCCGCGATGGGCACCCGGGCCACCCGCTCGACCTCGCGCCGGTCGATCACGGTGAGCGGGTGGGGCGCGGTCCACCAGGCGAGTACGGGCGTCACGAGGAATCCGCTCGGCGGCAGGAAGAGCGCGGGGAAGGTCGCGACGACCTCGACGCTCGCGGGGTCCAGACCGACCTCCTCGCTGGCCTCACGCAGCGCCGCGCCGACCGGACCGTCGTCCCCGGGCTCGAGCGCACCGCCGGGGAACGACACCTGGCCGGGGTGCGAGCGCATGTCGTGGGCGCGCTCGGTGAGCAGGACGTCCTCGCCACCAGCGGCGTGGGGCCCGAACAACATCAGCACGGCCGACTCGCGCGCGCCCTCGGGCGGCACGGCGAGGCGACCGATCGCGTCGGGGTCGTCGGCGAGCCGCGCGACCACGGCGTCCATCCACGACGGTCGGGCCGAGGCCTGCATCTCGGCCCGGGCGCCGGCGTCCGGCGTCCGGTCCGTCATGCGGTCTGAGCCCCGGGGGCCAGCTCGTACTTGAGCAGCGCACGCGCCTTGACCGGGTCGGTCTCCCCCACGCCGTACGCAGGGCACAGCCGGGCGATCGGGCACACGCCACAGGCGGGGCGGCGGGCGTGGCACATGCGCCGGCCGTGGAAGATCACGACGTGGGACAGCATGGTCCACTCCTTGCGCGGGATGAGCGCGCCGACGGCGTGCTCGACCTTGACGGGGTCCTCCTCCTCGGTCCAGGCCCACCGCCGGACCAGCCGTCCGACGTGCGTGTCGACGGTGATCCCGGGGATGCCGAAGGCGTTGCCCAGCACGACGTTCGCGGTCTTGCGACCGACACCGGGGAGCGTGACCAGGTCGGTGAGCCGCGGCGGGACCTCGCCGTCGAAGCGCTCGACCAGGTCGGCGCCGAGCTTGATCACCGAGTTGGTCTTGGCGCGGAAGAAGCCCGTCGGCTTGAGGATCTGCTCCAGCTGCTCCCGGTCGGCGGAAGCCAGAGCCTCGGCGGTGGGACACGTGGCGAACAGCGTCGGGGTCACCTTGTTGACCATCACGTCGGTGGTCTGCGCGGACAGGATGGTCGCCACGAGCAGCTGGAGCGGGTTGTCGAAGTCGAGCTCGCAATGGGCATAGGGATAGGTGTCATGCAGCTCGCGATAGATCCGGCGGGCGCGCCGGGTGCGGGCCACCGGGGTCTCGTCGTGGAACGAGGAGGCGGCCCGGCGACGGGGCGGGCGGACGGCGGGGACGCCGGTCTGGCTGGACACCACCACAGGGTACGGGGCGCGTCTGACGGTGGCATGGCACACTGTCGCCCGTGGACCAGGACGTGGTGCGGAAGGCCCCGCTGTTCGCTGCGCTCGACGACGCGGCCGCGGCGACCATGTTGCAGTCGATGACGACCAGCCGGCTCGAGCGTGGTGACGTCATGTTCCACGAGGGCGACCCTGGTGACCGGCTCTACGTCATCCGGGAGGGCAAGATCAAGCTCGGGCGGACCAGCCCGGACGGCCGCGAGAACCTGCTGGCCATCCTCGGTCCGGGTGAGATGTTCGGCGAGCTGAGCCTGTTCGACCCCGGCCCGCGCACCGCGACGGCGACGGCCGTCGCCGAGACCCAGCTCATCGGCATCGGCACCGAGTCGCTGCACCGTCTCCTGTCCGCCCGGCCCGACGTCGCCGCGACCCTGCTCGCGGCCCTCGCCCGCCGGCTGCGGCGCACCAACGAGAGCCTGGCCGACCTCGTCTTCACCGACGTCCCGGGCCGGGTCGCCAAGGCCCTGCTCGACCTGGCGAGCCGGTTCGGCCGGCCGGTCGAGGAGGGCGTGCTCGTCTCCCACGACCTCACCCAGGAGGAGCTCGCCCAGCTGGTCGGCGCCTCCCGCGAGACCGTCAACAAGGCGCTGGCCGACTTCGCCAGCCGCGGCTGGCTGCGCCTCGAGGCCCGCGCGGTGCTTCTCATGGACGTCGACCGGCTCAAGCGCCGCGCTCGCTGACGCCGGCGTCGCGGACCGCCACCGACCGGGAGTGCTCGCCCCGGTCAGTCCATCTCGAGGTAGGCCAGCTGAGCCGCCACGCTCTGCCGGGCCGCCGGCCACACCTCGCGCGGGACGTCGGCGTACACGCGCTGCATGACCTCCTCGACCCCCCGCGCGCCGTCGGCGAGCGCCCCGCGCACCTGCTCCAGCCGGTCGCGTCGGTGGGCGCGGTAGAAGGCGACCATCGCAGAGGGGTCCTCGACCACGGGCCCGTGGCCGGGCAGGATCCGGGTGAGCGGGCCCTCGCCGAGCACTTTGGCAAGGCGGTCCAGCGTCACGAGGTAGGCGGCGAGGTCCCCGTCGGGGTGGGCCACCACCGTGGTCCCCCGGCCGAGCACCGTGTCACCCGTGAGCAGTGCCGCGTCGGCCGGCACGACGAGGCACAGCGAGTCCAGGGTGTGGCCGGGTGCGGCCAGGACGCGCAGCGCCAGTCCGCCGACGACCAGCTGCTCGCCGTCGCCGAGGTCGCCCCCGCGCATCATCGACCGGGTCGGTGCGCCGGTGATCTCGGCGAACCGGCGGGCGCCGCCGGCATGGTCGTGGTGACCGTGGGTCAGCAGGGTCAGGGCCACCCGGGCTCCCCGGGCGTGGACGTGCTCGGCCACGCGCTGCAGGTGGGGCTCGTCCTCCTCACCCGGGTCCACGACGACGACCGTGTCCGCGCCGGGCTCGGACAGCACCCAGGTGTTGGTGCCGTCCAGGGTCATCGGTCCGGGGTTCGGCTCACGCAGGCAGAACGCCCGCGCGCTCACCGGCCCCCCGTCCCACTCACCGGGCGGGACGGACGAACGAGGCTCGGCGACGGTCACGAGGTCCTCCCGGCTCGGTGCGGCGGTAGCTTGCTGCGGTGCTTGCTGGTGGCTTGGGGCGGTGGCTTGCTGCGGTGCTCGCGGGGCGGCTCGCTGCAGCGGCTGGCTGCAGTGGCTGCGTGGCTAGGGCGAGGGGTTGCGGATGACGATGCCGTCCTCGGTCTCCACCATGACCGGAGCCACCGTGACCGGTGTCACCACCTCGGCGACCAGCGTGGCCGCGTCGGCCGCGAGCGCGAGCTCCTCGAGGTTGACCCGGGTCGGCGGCATCACCTTGGCCTCGCCCGCGTCGGCGAGGCCGAGCAGCCGGGCGGGGGTGACCCAGTCCGCGAGGTCGGCCTCGGAGGTCTGGTCGTCGGCCAGCTGGCCCACCGGGGCGAGCGCGGCGAAGAACCGGGTGTCATAACGGCGCGGCTCCACCGCCGGCGTGATCCAGTGCGCCCGGTAGGAGAGCAGGTCCGAGCGCAGGAAGAGCCCCGCCTGGGTGAGCACCTCCGAGAGTGACTGCTCGCGGCTGAGCAGGGCCTGGCGGCGGGCCGGCCAGGGGTCACCGGACACGTCGCCCACGAGGGTGTCGGGGTCGGGACCGGCGAGCAGGATCCCGCACTCCTCGAACACCTCCCGCACCGCGGCCGCCACCAGCATCCGGGCCTCCGCGTCGGTGGTGCGCAACCGCTCGGCCCACTCCAGCGACGACGGACCCGCCCAGGGCAGCGCCTCGTCGGCGTCGCGCGGGTCGACCCCACCGCCGGGGAACACGACCATGTTGGCCGCGAACGCCATCGTGGAGACCCGTCGCTGGACGAACACCTCGACCCCGGGACCACCCTCGACATCACGCAGGAGCATCACGGTCGAGGCGAGCCTGGGCGCGGCCGGCTCGATCTCGCCGGCGGCCAACGCGTGCAGCCGCTGGAGCAGCGAGGCGCTGCCGGGGATCGGGAGGTCCCTCGTCACGGCGAGTCAGGCGCGGACGGCGACGATGATCTCGACCTCGACCGGGGCGTCCAGCGGCAGTGCCGCGACCCCGACCGCCGACCGTGCATGGACACCGGCGTCACCGAAGGCAGTGCCCAGGAGCTCGCTCGCCCCGTTGACGACTCCGGGCTGGCCGGTGAAGGACGGGTCGCTCGCGACGAACCCGACGACCTTGACGACGCGCTCGACGCGGTCGAGGTCACCGATGACCGACTTCACCGCGGCGATCGCGTTCAGCGCGCAGGCCTGCGCGAGTGCCTTGGCGTCCTCCGCCGACACCAGCCCGTCGCCGTCGCCGACCTTGCCGGTCTGCGGCATGACGCCGCTGACCATCGGAAGCTGGCCCGAGGTGTACACGAAGCTCCCCTGCTGCACGGCGGGAATGTAGGCCGCGACGGGCGCGACGACGTCGGGCACGCTCAGCCCGATCGCGGACAGACGGTCCTCCACGGCGCTCACGGGTCAGGCCTTCGGGCGCTTGAGGTAGGCCACCAGGCTGGTGCCGTCGGGGCCCGGGACGACCTGCACGAGCTCCCAGCCGTCCTCACCCCACTGGTCCAGGATCTGCTTGGTGGCATGGACGATGAGCGGCACGGTCGCGTACTCCCACTGCGTCATGTCCTCAAGCCTAGCCCCCGGCCGGCGCCGGCCGGCCGGGGCGGCGGAGGTCTGGTGCGTCACCGGCCGACCACTCCCCGGTCGCGCCGCCGACCCACCGCCTACGATCGTCAGATGCCCCACCCGCCGGTGCCTGCGCCCCTCGCGACCCAGACCAAGAGCGAGTACGTGCACACCTACCTGCGCGAGGGCATCCTGGGTGGCGACCTCACCCCCGGGCAACGGCTGTCCATCGACGCGGTGGCCCGTGACCTGTCGGTGAGCAAGATCCCCGTGCGGGAGGCGATCCAGCGGCTCTGCGCCGAGGGGCTGGTCGTCCAGCGCACCCATGCCGGTCCCACCGTGGCCCCGGTCGAACCGCACCAGCTCGAGGGCACCTACTACGCGAGGCTGGCCGTCGAGCCGCTCGCCGCCCGGCTCGCCGCCGAGCGGATCGTGCCGGGGCAGCTCGGGACGCTCTCGGAGGTGCAGCACCAGATGCGCCAGGCGCTGCTGACCCTGGACGTCCCCCGGCTGGGCAGGCTCAACAGCGCCTTCCACGTCGGCATCGCCAGGGCGAGCACCTACCAGGTGTTCGTCGACACGGTCGAGCTGCTGCTCGGCAGTGTCCGGCGGTATCGGATCGTGGACCCGAAGCACACCTCCAAGTGGGAGTCGGTCGTGGACGAGCACGAAGCCCTGCTGTCAGCGCTCCGGGAGGGTGACCCCGACGCTGCCGAGGCCGCGTCGCTGGCCCACGTGCGGTCGCAGTCCGCGGGCCTGCCCGGAGGTCCCGTTGGCTAGTCCGCCGCGGCTGCACATCGTCACCGGCAAGGGGGGCACGGGCAAGACCACCGTGGCCGCCGCGCTCGCGCTCGCCCTGACCCGCCGGGGCAGTCGCGTCCTGCTCGTCGAGGTCGAGGGGCGGCAGGGCATCTCCCAGACCTTCGACATCCCGCCACTGCCGAGCGAGGAGGTCCGGATCGTCTCCGACCGCAGTGGCGGCCAGCTCTGGGGCCTGTCGGTGGACGCCAAGACCGCGCTGCTGGAGTACCTCCAGATGTTCTACAAGCTCGGTCGGGCCGGGTCGGTGCTGGAGAAGGTCGGCGCCATCGACTTCGCCACGACCATCGCCCCGGGGGTCCGCGACGTGCTGCTGATCGGCAAGGTCTACGAGGCGGTCGGCCGCCGGGTCGGAGGGCGCAGCAAGGGTGGCGCCTTCGTGTACGACGCCGTGGTCCTGGACGCTCCCCCCACCGGGCGCGTGGTCCGGTTCCTCAACGTCAACGCAGAGGTCGCCGACGTCGCGAAGGTCGGCCCGATCCGGGGGCAGGCCGACTCGATCACCCGGATGCTCCAGTCCACCACCACGGCCGTGCACGTGGTGACGCTGCTGGAGGAGATGCCGGTGCAGGAGACCCTGGACGCGATGGTCGACCTGCGCGGCATCCACGTGCCGCTGGGTGTGGTCGTCGTCAACCAGGTGAGCGAGCCGCTGCTGGCCGACCGCGAGCTGGACACCCTCACCTCCGGGCGGACCGGCCGGTTGCGAACCCGGCTCAGGGCCGACCTCGCGTCCGCGGGCGTGACCGTCGACGACGCGATGGCGGACGGGCTGCTCGCCGAGGCCACCGAGCACGCACACCGCGTCGCGCTGCAGCGGACGGAGGGCGCCGAGATCGACGCGGCGGGCCGGCCGGTCGTCCGCCTGCCCGCCCTGACCGACGGCACCGAGGGTGGCGGCATCCGAGTACTCGCCGACGTCCTCGGCCAGGACGGAGCCTTCTGATGGCCCAGACCCCGACCGCGCCGGCGCTCGACCTGTTCGCGCTCACCGCCGACCGCGGCATACGGGTGGTCGTCTGCTGCGGATCGGGCGGTGTCGGCAAGACCACCACCGCGGCTGCCCTCGGCCTGCACGCTGCCGAGCGCGGTCGTCGGGTCGTGGTGCTCACCATCGACCCGGCGCGGCGGCTGGCCCAGTCCCTGGGGCTCAACGAGCTCGACAACGTGCCGCGGCCGGTGGCCGGTGTCGACACCTCGGCAGGCGGCTCGCTCGACGCCATGATGCTCGACATGAAGCGCACCTTCGATGAGGTCGTCGAGGCCCACGCTGCTCCGGAGAAGGTCGCCCAGATCCTGGCGAACCCGTTCTACCAGGCGCTCTCCAGCTCGTTCGCGGGGACCCAGGAATACATGGCGATGGAGAAGCTCGGCCAGCTGCGGGCTGCGCTCGCCGAGGACGGTGACGGCGCCCGGTGGGACCTGGTCGTGGTCGACACGCCTCCGTCGCGGTCGGCGCTGGACTTCCTCGACGCGCCGAAGCGGCTCGGCTCGTTCCTCGACGGCCGGTTCATCCGCATCCTGACCGCGCCGGTGAAGAAGGGCAGCCGCGCCTATCTGCGGGTGCTCAACACCGGCGTCAACCTCGTCGCCTCGACGCTGACCAAGGTCCTGGGCGGCGACCTGCTCACCGACCTGCAGACCTTCGTCGCGGCCCTGGACACGATGTTCGGCGGGTTCCGCGAGCGAGCCGACCAGACCTACGCCCTGCTCAAGGACCCCGAGACGGCCTTCGTCGTGGTCGCCATCCCGGAGCGCGACGCGCTGCGCGAGGCCGCCTACTTCGTGGACCGCCTCGAGGACGAGCGGATGCCGCTCGCCGGGCTGGTCCTCAACCGGCTCCAGCGGGTCAGCGCGACCGGGCTGAGCGCGTCGCGGGCCCTGGCGAGCGCCGAGCAGGTCGAGGAGGGCAAGGGGACAGGGGCGAGCAGGTCCAGTGCCGGCATCCTGCGCCTGCACGCCGGCGCCCAGCAGCTCGCTGCCCGCCAGGCAGCGGTCGCCCGACGGTTCACCGCCGGACACCCGGGGATCCCGGTCGTCCAGGTCCCGGCTGCCGCCTCCGACATCCACGACCTCGCCGGCCTGCGCGAGGTCGCCCGGGCGCTCACGGCCTGAGCGTGGACACAGCAACACCCCCCACCCGGCAGGCCTGGGGGACGGATCCTGCTGGGCGGGGGGCGCAGTGTGCGCCCGCCCTGTCGGGGCGGAGGTGGATCAGGCGCCGAGCGCCTGGTCCGCCTGGTCGGTGCGGGCGCGCTCGAACAGCGCAGCCCAGGAGGTGATGTCGGGGCGGCGGCGGAGCAGCGCACGGCGCTCACGCTCGGTCAGCCCGCCCCAGACCCCGAACTCGGTGCGGTTGTCCAGCGCGTCGGCGAGGCACTCGGCGACGACGGGGCAGGTCTGGCAGACGATCTTCGCGGACTGCTGCGCGGCACCCTTGACGAACAACGCATCGGGATCGGACTTGGCGCAGTTGCCCAGCGCGGCCCAGTCGGCCACCCAGACGGGGCGGGCGGTGGTATCGACAGGACGCTCAGGTGCGATGGTCATTCTGGGTTCCCCTCCAAGGTGCTTGGTTGCCGTTGATCCGGCACTTCTGAGGTTAGAAAATTCAGCCGTTCGGCCGATATGGCTCATCCGTGGGGTTGTTGCGGTCCGAGTAACTAGTCACCCCGAACTACTGACTAGGTCTTTCGGCCGGGAGGAGATCGTTTGCCCTCGTTTGATACGTCGGCCCCCGCCGGTCAGTGTCCGGCTCTTTGGTTTCAGGGAGGTTTCCGACGGCCCTCCGCGTCACCCCGGGACGGGTCCTGGACCCCTCGTCCCAGCGGACATCCAGCCCTCGTCCAGCGCGTCGAAGTGAGCCGGGGGACGCGTGCGCCGGGTTACCCTAGGCCCCATGCCCAGCCGTACCCGCCTGCTCGTCAACGTCGTCAGCCTGCTCGGCGCGTTCGTCGCCACCGCCATCGTCCTGGGCATCCTCACTGCCGGTATCTTCGTCCCCGCGGTCGGCGCGGCCGGGTCAGCAGCCAAGTCCGGTGTCGACCTGTTCGACAGTCTCCCCGGCGACTTCACCACCCTCCCGCTGCCGCAGGCGTCGCGGATCTATGACGCCAAGGGCAACCTGATCGCGACGCCCTACACCGAGAACCGGGTGGTCGTCCCCATCGAGAAGGTCTCCCCGATCATGCGCAAGGCGCAGGTCGCGATCGAGGACGACCGCTTCTACGAGCACGGTGGGGCCGACCTGCGCGGCATCGCGCGCGCCGCGGTGAAGAACGCCGCGGCGGGCCGCACCGAGGAGGGCGCCTCGACGCTGACCCAGCAGTACGTCAAGGTGACGCTGTTCGAGCAGGCCGCCCGCTCCCAGGACAAGGAGGCGATGGCAGCGGCCATCGACGAGAGCTACACCCGCAAGCTCCAGGAGGTGAAGTACGCCGTCCAGGTCGAGAAGAAGCTCACCAAGGACGAGATCCTGGAGAACTACCTGAACCTGGTGTTCTACGGCGACGGCGCCTACGGCATCGAGGCAGCTGCGCAGCACTACTTCAGCATCCCCGCCAGCAAGCTCACGCTCGCCCAGGCCGCGCTGCTCGCCGGGACGGTGCAGGACCCCAGCGGCTGCGACCCGCGCAACAACCCCAAGTGCGCCCAGACCCGTCGCAACGTCGTGCTCGACCGCATGTACCAGCTGGGCATCGTCTCGGCCAAGGACTGGAAGGCCGCCAAGGCCCTCAAGGTCGCCAAGATGCTCAAGGTCAAGAAGGCGCAGAACAACTGCGCGAACTCCACCCAGCCGTACTTCTGCCAGTACGTCATCGAGTGGCTCAAGAACCAGCCCGCGCTGGGCAAGACCGCTGCCGACCGCCTGAACATGATCAACACCGGTGGGCTCATCATCAAGACCACCCTGGACCCGGCGCTCACCAAGTACGCCCGCGACCAGCTGGCCAAGAAGGTGTACCCCAGCGACTACAAGAAGTTCGGCGCCGCAGCGACCATGGTCGAGCCGGGCACGGGCAAGGTGCTGGCAATGGCCCAGAGCTCGAACTTCAAGGACCAGCAGGTCAACTGGAACGTCCCGCAGGCGATGGGCGGCAGCACCTACGGCTTCGCCATCGGATCGACGGCCAAGGTGTACTCGCTGGTCCAGGCCCTGTCCACCGGGACCCCGGTGAACGGCACGATCAAGGCCAAGTCGGCCACGCCGAACACGCCCGCGATCTACCTCCCGTCCGAGTTCACCGACGAGTGCAAGCCGTACCCCGACTGGCGGGTCCGCAACGACTTCACCAGCGGCGGCACGCTCACGCTGCGCAACGCGACGGCCAACTCGATCAACACCGCGTTCGCCTCCCTCGGCGTCAAGCTCGGCATCTGCAAGGTGCGCGACATGATGAAGGCGATGGGGGTCAGGACCGGGGACGGCAAGGCGCCGACCTCCAACCCCTCCGACGTGATCCTCGGCTCGCTGACGGTCGCGCCGATCACCATGGCGACGTCGTACGCCACGCTCGCCGCGGGCGGCAAGCTGTGCCAGCCGATCCCGGTCTCCTCGGTCACCACGCTGGCCGGCAAGGCGATCAAGGTGCCGAAGTCCTCGTGCAAGCAGGTGGTCGACCCCCAGGTCGCGGCGGGCGTCACCGAGCTCCTTCAGGGCGTGATCACCGGGGGCACCGGCACCGGCGCGCGGCTCGCCGACGGTCGACCGGCCGCGGGCAAGACCGGCACCGACGAGAACCACAACGAGTCCTGGTTCACCGGGTTCACCCCCCAGCGCGCCCTCGCCGTGTGGGTTGGCACCCCGCTCGGCAACAGCTCGAAGACGGACATGAACAGGGTGACCATCGGCGGGCAGTACTACCCCAACGTCTTCGGTGGCACGATCGCCGCTCCGTTGTGGGGCTCGATCATGGGCCGGGCGACGGCAGACCTGCCCCGCAAGGACTTCAGCAAGCCGTCCGACAAGATCACCAACGGCGACTACGTCAACCTGCCATACGTCTCGGGCATGACCGTCTCGGGTGCGACCGCGCGCCTCAAGGAGGCCGGCTTCTCGGTCGACAACGGTGGATACGCCGATAGCAACGTGTCGGCGGGCCTGGTCGCGTTCACCTCACCCAGCGGACGAGCGGTCAAGGGCAGCTCGGTGACGCTGTACGTCTCCACCGGCCGTTCGAGGCCCGCTCCGCAGCCAGCCCCGCAGCCGGGTCCCAAGCCGACCACCAAGCCGACCAAACCGCCCAAGCCGGCCACCAAGCCGGCCAAACCGCCCAAGCCGGCCAAGGTCTCGGGCCACACCTCGGGCAGTGGACGGTCCGGGCGCGGGAACGGCTAGCCGCCGGCCAGCTGGGCCTTGACGAGCGCGGCCACCCGGCCGCCGTCGGCCCGGCCGGCCACCGCGGACTGCGCGGCCTTCATGGCCAGACCCATCTGAGGCATCCCCGTCGCACCCGAGTCGCTGATCGCCTGCGCCACCAGCGCCTGGAGCTCGACCTCGCTGAGCTGGGCCGGCAGGTACGTCTGCAGGATGGCCAGCTCGGCGTCCTCGCGCTCGGCGAGCTCGGGTCGGTTCGCCTCGGTGTATGCCGTCGACGCCTCCCGGCGCTTCTTCGCCTCCTTGGCCAGCACCTTCAGGACGTCGTCGTCGCTGAGCACCCGTGCCTGGTCGCCGGCGACCTCCTCGGTCGTGATCGCCGCCAGCACCATCCGCAGGGTGCCGGAGCGCATCGTGTCGCGAGCGCGCATGGCGTCGGTGAGGTCGGCCTGCACGGTCGACTTGAGCGAGGTCTGGGTCATGTCGACCAGTCTCCCACCGGCCCGCAACCGGGGTTTGCGAGGATGGGACCGTGAGCGCCGCGAGCACTGCCCTTCGCCTGGCCGGCGGTGTCGCCGGGGTCGGGGTGGTCGGCGTCGCGTATGCGGGGCTGGTCGAGCGCAACGCGTTCGTCGTCCGCGAGTTCGCGGTGCCCGTGCTGGCGCGGGGATCGCGACCGGTCCGGGTGCTGCAGGTGTCCGACCTGCACCTGGTCGCCGGACAACGCCGCAAGATCGCCTGGGTGCGTGGGCTCGCCGAGCTCGAGCCCGACCTGGTCGTGAACAGTGGTGACAACCTGAGCGACCCGTTGGCGGTGCCGGGGGTCCTGGCAGCGATGGAGCCGCTGCAGGAGTATCCCGGCCTGTTCGTCCTGGGCTCCAACGACATCTGGGCTCCCAGGCCGAAGAACCCCGCCCTGTACCTCACCCGCCACCATCGTCGCCACCTCGGCTCCACCCCCCGCCTGCCCACCGCCGAGCTGGTCGCGGGGCTCGCCCGCACGGGCTGGCATCAGCTCGACAACACCCGCACCATCCTGCGGGTCTGCGGCGTGCCGCTGGAGTTCGTCGGGCTCGGCGACCCGCACATGGACGCCGACCACCCGGAGCAGGTGGCGGGGCCTGCCTCCACCGAAGTCGCCGCGACCATCGGCGTGGTGCACGCGCCGTACCAGCGCGCCTTGGACGCCCTCGTCGGCGACGGCGCGGGCCTGGTGCTCGCGGGGCACACCCACGGCGGCCAGCTCGCGGTCCCGCTGTACGGCGCCCTGGTCACCAACTGCGACCTCGACCGCAGCCGCGCCAAGGGCGTGTCACGGTGGTGGGCCGGGGCCGATCACCAGCCGTCCTCGGCGGCTCCGCAGGGTGCGGCCTACCTGCACGTCTCGGCCGGTCTCGGGACCTCCCGCTACGCGCCGGTGCGCTTCGCCTGCCGCCCGGAGGCGACCCTGCTCACGCTGGTGCCGCGGGAGGCTGAGCCCGAAGAAGTGCCCTCGTCGAACCCCCGGACGGCGTCCTGACCCTCGCGCGGTCGGGTTCGAGGTGGGCACCCTGACGTCCGCCCGCGCGTTCACCGCGAGCGCGCCGAACCGATTGGGTCACGGCCGCAGTGGTGGGCTATTCTCACTAGTCGCTGCCCCTCCGGGCAGCACACGTATGCCACGGGGTGTGGCGCAGCTTGGTAGCGCGCGTCGTTCGGGACGACGAGGCCGCAGGTTCAAATCCTGTCACCCCGACCAGCATGCGGAAGGGCCCTGATCTGCGACAGCCGCGGTCGGGGCCCTTCTCCCTGGGCGGGCCTCCGGAGCGCGACCGGGTCGAGAGTTGCGGTACGGGCGGGACACGACACCCTCGCGGGCCCTCGCTCAACGCGGCTCCTCGCACTGGGCCTTGAGCCCCCCGGCTTCGTTGGCGAGGTAGCGCTCGGTCAGCCCGTGGCTGGCTGATCCTGGCTCGGCTCCCCGGGCGTAGCGGCCCCTCGTCGAGGCGGCGCACCGACGTCACCGTCGGCGTCCACTCCGACCAGTACTCCACGTCGCTCAACACCGCCCACACCTGCTCGGGCGGTGCCGCGATGTCGACCGTCACCGTCTGTTCCATCGGTTCATCCTGACGCTGGTGTCAACAGGGCCACCGGGTCCGGTCCGGCTGGGCATTGCGCGGCGTGAGCCGATCAGGGCCCGCTCGCGACCCATGGGCTGGTCGCCCGCCGCCGCGGCCGCCGCGGCCGCCGCTAGAGTCCGTCCTCATCCGGTCGACCCGCAAAGGGAGGGGACACCCGTGCGTAGCCTGTCCCGCCCCGAGCATCACCTCGCATGACCGACAGGGCCGGGCAGCAGGGTGACCGACCCCCCGAGGACCGTCACCGCCCTGCGACGCCCACCCACGACCGTGACGTCATCCCGCTGCGCGAAGCCGCCCGCGCCTGGTTCGCGATCAGCCTCCAGACCTTCGGTGGGCCGGCTGGCCAGATCGCGGTGATGCAGCACGAGCTGGTGGAGAGGCGTCGTTGGCTCGGTCAGGAGCGCTTTCTGCATGCGCTGAGCTACTGCATGGTCCTGCCGGGCCCGGAGGCTCAGCAGCTGGCGATCTACGCGGGATGGTTGCTCAACGGCACCCGCGGCGGGCTTGTCGCCGGTGGCCTCTTCGTGCTGCCAGGGTCGCTCGCCATCCTGGCCCTCTCAGCCGGGTACGTCACCGCCGGCGACACCGCACTGGTGACGGCGCTGTTCTCGGGGCTGGGTGCGGCAGTCATCGCGATCGTGGTCGGTGCCGTCCACCGGGTCGCCTCACGTGCCTTCAGCCATCGTGCGCTCATCGGCGTGGGGGTCGCCGCCTTCATCGCGCTGACCGTGTTCGGCGTGCCGTTCCCACTGGTCGTGTTGTCCGCCGGCCTCGCCGGATGGGCCCTCGGTCGATCCATCCCGCACCTGGGGCGGGCCGGGTCCCAGCGGGCGACCCATGGTCCCGTCCCCCTGATCAGCGACGAGGCCCTGCACCTCGCCCTGCCGACACCTCGTCGAACCGCGACCGTCGCCGCCGTCGGGCTGACCCTGTGGGCCGTCCCGATCGTGATCGTGGCCCTCAGTGCCGAGATCCTCGGCACCTCGGTCCTGCTCGACCAGTCGCTGTTCTTCTCGGGCGCTGCGGTCGTGACCTTCGGCGGCGCGTACGCGGTCCTGGCCTACGTGGCCCAGCAGGCCGTACACGTCTACGGCTGGCTCGCTCCGGGTGAGATGGTGCGTGGCCTCGCCCTGGCAGAGACCACACCCGGACCCCTGATCATGGTCGTGCAGTTCGTCGCGTTCGTCGGTGCCTACCGCGACCCGGGCAACCTCAGCCCGTGGGTCGCCGGCGTCACCGCTTCGCTGCTCACGGTCTGGGTCACCTTCGTGCCGTGCTTCCTCTTCGTGTTCCTCGGGGCGCCATACGTGGAACGGCTTCGCAGCAACAGCCAGCTCACCAGCGCCCTCGCAGGGATCACCGCGGCGGTCGTCGGCGTCATCGCGAACCTCGCGCTGTACTTCGCGGTCCACACGTTGTTCGGCGACACCCGGCTCCTGGCTGCTGGGCCACTTGGGCTCAGCGTGCCCATCTGGGCGAGCTGGCGCCCCGACTCCTTCGTCATCACCGTCGTGGCGCTCGCCCTGATCCTGCGGTTCAGGTGGAGTCCGCTACGAACGCTGGGGGGTTGTGCCGTTCTCGGTCTGCTGACCCTGCTGCCGCACTAGCGAGAGGCTGCGCCGGCAGCCAACGCGTAGGGACTCCACAGGGTCTGCACAGCCCGCGACGTCACCCTGATCCTGTGACCGCAGAACTGACCCGCCCGATGCGCCCGGCAACACCACTCCCTCCGGTGCCGCAGCCGGCACGCGCCGTGCCTCGCTGGTGGCGCGATGCGTCGCTGGCGGCCCTCTGGCTCCTGCTGGTGACGGTGACCGCGCTCTGGGTCGCGGGCGGCGGCGTCCAGGACCTCGGCAGCGCCGCGACCGGCCTGACCAGCACCGGGCGGATCACCGGCCTGCTCGCCTCGGCGCTCCTGTTGGTCCAGGTCTTCCTCATGGCGCGGGTGCCGTGGGTCGAGCAGGCCTTAGGTCAGGACGGATTGGCCCGCCTGCACCGGCTCGTCGGGTTCACGTCGTTCAACCTCATGGTCGGACACGTCGTCCTGATCACCCTCGGCTATGCCGCGTCGTCGCCCCGCGGTCTGTGGGGCACGATCCTCGATCTGGTCCTCGACTATCCCGGGGTGCTCCTGTCGGTCGCGGGGACGGTTGCGCTGTGCCTGGTCGTCGTGACCTCGGTGCGGGCGGCGCGCGCCCGGATGCGGTACGCGTCGTGGCACCTGATCCACCTCTACGGGTATCTCGGGGCGGGGCTCGCGCTGCCCCACCAGCTCTGGACGGGGCAGGAGTTCCTGCGCTCGACCACGGTCACCGTCTTCTGGTGGTCGCTGTATGCGGCGTGCGCCGGCGCCGTGCTGGTGTATCGCGTCGGTGTCCCGCTGTGGGGCATGCTGCGGCACCCGATGCACGTCGTCGACGTGCGCCCCGAGGGTGCCGGGGTGACCTCGGTGACGGTCGCAGGCCCCGGCGTCGGCCGCCTCCGGGTCCAGGCGGGTCAGTTCTTCCAGTGGCGGTTTGTCGACGGGCCGGGCTGGACCCGCGCGCACCCGTACTCGATCTCCACCGCGCCCGACGGCCGCACCCTGCGCATCACGGTCGCCCACACCGGCCCGGACACCGCCCGACTGGCTCGGGTGCGCCCGGGGACCCGCGTCCTCGTCGAGGGCCCCTACGGCCGGCTGCACCCCGGCGTCCGGACGCGGCGCAAGGTCCTGCTGATGGGGGCAGGGATCGGCATCGCTCCGATCCGCTCGCTCATGGAGGGCCTGGAGCAGCGACCGGGCGACGTCGTGGTCCTGCACCGGGCCACCTCGGCCGCCCACCGCGTCCTCGGGCACGAGCTCGCCACGCTCGCCCAGGCCCGCGGCGCTCGCTATGTCGCCATCGACGGCCCGCGGGTCCCCGACCGCGACAGCTGGCTCCCGGTCGCCGCCGCCCACCTCACCGATGTCGAAGGTCTGCGCCACCTCGTTCCCGACCTGGCCGACCGCGAGGTGTACCTCTGTGGCTCGGGCCCGTGGATGGACGCCGCTCGGGCAGCCGCCATCGCCGGCGGGGTTCCCGCCGGATGTGTCCACGTCGAACGCTTCGCGTACTAGGAGCTCTCATGCGCCGCATCACCTTGTGGATGTTGTCCACCGTCACCACCCTCGTCCTGCTGTTCAGCTATCACACCTCGACCAGCAGCAGCGGGACCGTCGTTGCCGCGGCGGCGGTCCCCGGCACCACGAACGGGTCGTCCGGCACCTCGGGCGGGACCACCGGCAGCGCCACCAGCGGTTCGAGCGGAACCTTCTCCGGCGACACGGCCCAGACCCAGTGGGGGCCGGTGCAGGTGCAGATCACCGTCGAGAACGGCTCCATCACCGCAGCCGACGTGCTGCAGATCCCGTCGGGCAGCCACCGCGACGAGCAGATCAACTCCTATGCCGTTCCGATCCTGAACCAGGAGGTCGTGACGGCCCAGTCCGCCGGCATCGACACGATCTCGGGCGCGACCGTCACCTCCGACGGATACGTCCAGTCGCTCCAGTCCGCGATCGACCAGGCCCACCTGTGACCTCCACCGTCCTGGCCACCGTCTCGACCGTCAACCCGGCGGCCGCAGCCGAGGCGCCACCGCGCCGCCGCGCCTGGGTCGAGCAGCTGATGGGCATGCCCGTCTCGATCCATCTGCGTGGTCCCGGCACCCCCACCGAGGACGCTGAGGTCGCCGTCGCCCAGGCGTTCGCACACCTCCGCAAGGTCGACGCCGTCTTCAGCACCTGGCGCACCGACAGCGAGCACCTCCGGCTGCGCGCCGGCACGCTCGCCGCCGCCGAGGCGCACCCCTGGCACGTCGAGGTCGAGGCGCTCGCCGCCGAGGCCGGCCGCCGCACGGACGGGCTGTTCACCGCGATCCTGCCTGGTGCCGATGGCGCCCTGGGGTACGACCCCACCGGCCTGGTCAAGGGGTGGGCCATCGCCGGCGCGGCTGCCTACCTCGCTGCCGCCCCCGCAGTCGCCTACTGCCTCAATGCCGGTGGCGACCTCCAGGTCGGCCTTGGCGTCGCGACCGATCCAGGACCGCCGTGGCGCGTCGGGATCCAGGACCCCCGCACCCCCGAGCGCATCGCGGGGGTGCTCGACCTCGTCAGCGGCGCCGTGGCCACCTCCGGGAACGCGGCACGCGGTGCCCACGTCCACGACCCTCGGACCGGCGCCACCGTGGTGGCGGAGGGGTCGAGCACGGTGTGGGGGCCGAGCGCGCTCTGGGCCGACGTCTGGGCCACCGCGGCGTTCGTCGATCGCGACCTCGTCCGGCAACTGCTCCCCGACCGCGACCCGGACTACTCCCTGGCCACCCTGTGAAGCGGCCGCGAACTCCGCGGACCTGACCGGCACCGCCATCGCGTGAGCGGGCCGCGCCGGCGACCGGGCACCGGCTGCTCATCGGGACAGCCGAAGACCTCGGGGTGACACGTCAAGACGTGCACCGCGAGGTCCTCGGCTGGGGTACGTCAGTTCTTGAAAGCGTCCTTGACGTTCTCGCCGGCGTTCTTGAGGTCGGCCTTGGACTGGTCGGTCCGTCCCTCGGCCTCCATCTGCTCGTCGTCGGTCGCCTTGCCGACGCCTTCCTTGGCCTTGCCGGCCATGTCCTCAGCGGCATTCTTGGCCTTGTCTGCCAGTCCCATGCGGACTCCTCTCGTCGCGCCTGGTCGCGGGGTGCGCCAGGCCGTTCTGCGTCGCGGCTGGGAGCCTGCGGCGCGGTCCCGGACGCGGGCGCCGACGCTGCCGTCGTCGTATCCAGGCTCATGGTGTCTACCCCGTGCCATCGCGCGGTATTCGCCCTCGACGAGGTGATTGACCGATCACCGCCCGGTGAGGGTCGGAGCGTGAGCGCAGCGCTCAGCCGACACCCATCGACCCGCAGAGCGGCGGCTCCCATGGCAGCCCCCGGTCGAGCGCGAGCTGGGCGTCGAGGGCGGCCGCCACCTCCGGCGGGAAGGCCACGGCGCGGCGCGCGGTCAGGTCGATGCTGAGGGCGATGACCTCCATGACGTTGGCCAGCTCGACGGTGGTCCGGTTGAGGAGGAACTGCACCGAGTGCAGTGCGCGCGGCGACCGGCCGACCAGCCGACCGTGCAAAGTGAGGACGTCGCCGGAGTGGACCTCGCGCAGATACCGCACATGGTGCTCGACGTCGAAGGTCGAGGCCCCGCCCGCCCGAGCGGTGGCCTCGCCGAGTCCGAACCTCTCCAGCCAGTGCCACCCGCCATCGCTGTGCACGTCCATGTAGCGCGCGATGTTCAGGTGACCGTTCGCGTCGGTGTACTCCGGCGGCACGGCTCGCTCATACCCACCACCCAGCGCTGCCACCTCGGCGACCGTCGGCAGGTCCAGATGCCCGACAGCGCGGCTCACCCGCTGTAGCCCTCGACCACGCCCTCTGACCGCACCTCGGCTGCGTCGGGGTTCTCGCCGAACTCCCGCTTGGCCCGCCGCTGCCGCAACAGGTCCCAGCACTGGTCGAGCTCGACCTCGAGCCTGCGCAGCCGCTCGCGCTCCTCCGCCGGGTTGATCTCGTGCCGACTCATCTGGTCGCGCAGGGAGTGCTCCTGCTCGATGAGGTCGGTGATGTGCTTCTGGATGTCGATGTCCTGCGCCATGGCTCCAGTGTGCCCGGCACCCCGCTCCGATGCAGGCGGGCCGCCCGCAGAGATCTGCGGGCGGCCCAGTGCTGCGGTGCGTGGACGTCAGTGCATGAGCACCGGAGGCACGCCCTCGGCGCCCTGCACGTCGTCGAGCAGGTGCGAGACCTCACGCCTGCGCGGCAGGAAGTAGGCCGGGATGAGCGTCAGCGTGACCAGGATGGCTGCGACGACATAGGTGTTCGCAAACGCCTCGGCGGCTTCCTTCAGGCCTGCGGCCACCGCGGCGGGCCCACCCAGCTGGTCGACCAGCGACGGGTCGCGCAGGCTCGCCATCGCCGGCTGCGCGATGTCGGACGCCTTGAGGTTGTTGGTCAGGATGACCGACATGATCGCGACGCCGATCGAGCTGGCGATCTGCTGGACGATGTTGAGCAGGGTCGAGCCACGCGCCACCTCGTGGGAGGTCAGCGTCTTCAGCGCGGTGGTCATGATCGGCATCATCGTGCCGCCCATCCCCAGACCCATGACGAACAGGATGATGCTGATCGTCCAGTACGACGTGTCGGAGGCCAGGGTCGTCAGAGCGGACATGCCGCCGATGATCAGGACCAGTCCGAACGGGACGATCCGCCCCACCGGGAACTTGTCGACCAGCGCGCCGGCGATCGGCATGGTGAGCATCGCGCCCAGGCCCTGCGGGGCCACTAGCCAGCCGGCGTCGATCGTCGACTCACCGCGCACCGACTGGTAGTAGGTCGGGATCAGCAGGAGTCCGCCGAAGAACGCCGCGGCGAACAGGAACATGGTCGCGCTCGACGCGCTGAGGTTGCGGTTCTTGAACAGCCGCAGGTCCAGCAACGGGTGCTCCGGGCGGAAGGAGTGCCGGACGAAGGCCGCGATCAGGGCGAGTCCGATGATCATCGTGACCAGCACCTCGGCATCCAGGATGGTGCCCTTGGCTGGGATCGAGGAGATGCCGTACAGGAAGAGCGCCAGACCGGGTGACATCAGCGCAACGCCGACGACGTCAAGCTTCTCCGCTGCCTTCGCGGTGTCCTTGGGCAGTGCCCACAGCGCGTAGACCACCGCGACCGCGCCGATCGGCACGTTGATCAGGAAGATCCAGTGCCAGCTCCGCACCTCGATGAGCCAGCCGCCCAGGATCGGACCGAAGATCGGCCCGAGCAGCATCGGTACGCCCAGGATCGCCATGAGGCGCCCCATCCGGGCCGGACCGGCCGCGCGGGTCATGATCGTCATGCCGAGCGGCATGAGCATGCCGCCGCCGAGGCCCTGGAGCACACGGAAGGAGATGAGCATCTCGATCGAGCTCGCGGAGGCGCAGAGGGCCGAGCCCAGGGTGAACATCACGATGGCCGCGATGTAGAGCCGCTTGGTGCCGAACCGGTCGGCGGCCCAACCGGTCAGGGGGATCACCGTGGCCAGCGCGAGCGTGTATGCGGTCACCGTCCACGCGACCGAGGAGTAGGCCAGGGGCTTGGACGGGTCGTCGGCGAAGACCTGCTGGAACACCGGCAGGGCGACGTTGACGACGGTGATGTCCAGGATCGACATGATCGCGCCGAGCACGACGACCCCGGCGATCTTGAGGACGGCGCCGTCGATCTTGTCGGGGTACTTCAGCTGGGCTGGGGCAGACATGGTGAACCTCTCAGGGGTGGCGCAGGGGTGAGGGCTCACGCGGCGCTGCGGAGCGCCTTCGATGATAGCCGCGCGGTCCGACAGGGTCATCCGACCGAGGTGCCGGGCAGCGATCGGGTGGATGTCCGGGGTGGTCCCATCCGATCGGGCGAGGTCTCCGAATCACTGCCGGTCACCGTTGACCACAGGTCGTCCTTCGACCTGAAACCCTTGCGCCGGACCGTGGTCCGGTGCGTTCCTGAAGGGAACTGAGCACAGATGGCTGATGCCACACGACGCGGTTTCATCGCCGCAGCAGGAGCGGGGGCGGCCACCGTGGCCGTCGTTGCTGCTGCACCGAGCGCCTTTGCGGCGCCCACATCCGCAGCAGAAGCGGCCGAGGCACTGAGCAGCGCCACCCTCGTCGCCTACATCCAGAACCCCAAGTCCGGCGTCGTCACCGTCATGGTGGGCGAGGACGAGGTTGAGATCCACGACCCGGCGCTGGTGCGCCGCCTGACCAAGGCTGCGAGGAGCTGACATGAGTTCACACCGCGAAGCCCCAGAGATCTCCAAGGACCCGGTCGTCGACAACACGGACGTCTATGCGTTCGTCAGTCCCGACAAGCCGGACACCGTCACCCTGATCGCCAACTTCATCCCGTTCCAGGACCCGCAGGGCGGACCGAACTTCTACGAGTTCGGCACCGACGTGCTCTACGAGATCAACATCAGTAACCGCGGCACGTCCGAGGCTGACGTCGTCTTCCGGTTCCGGTTCGACACGGCGATCCGCAACAACAACACGTTCCTGTACAACACCGGGCCGATCACCTCGCTCAGCAGCCCGAGCTGGAACCGCCCGCAGACGTACTCGGTGGTCCGCTACGACCGCGCGGGCGGGTGGAAGCCGCTGGCCAAGAACCTGCCGTGCCCGCCGGTCAACGTCGGCCCGCGCAGCACCCCGAACTATGCGGCGCTCGCCCAGGACGCGATCAAGTCGATCAAGGGCGGTCGCAAGGTGTTCGCCGGGCAGCGCGCCGACGGCTTCTTCGTCGACACCGGCAGCATCTTCGACCTCGGTGTCCTGCGTCCGTTCCAGAACCTGCACCTCATCCCCACCCCGTCGCAGGAGGGCAAGAACGGCCTGGCCTTCCTCAACGTCCACTCGATCGCCATCCAGGTGCCGATCAGTGACCTCACCAAGGGCGGCGTCACGCCGACGGCCTTCGACGACCCCAACTCCACCATCGGAGTCTGGGCGACCGCCAGCCGCCAGCGCACCCGCGTGTTCGACAACGAGACGGGCAAGACCATCTCGACGGGCGCCTTCAAGCAGGTCTCCCGCCTGGGCATGCCGCTGTTCAACGAGGTCATCACCCCGATGGCCGAGAAGGACCGCTGGAACGCCAAGGAGCCCCAGTACGACAAGCAGTACGCGAACTACGTCGCCAAGCCGGAGCTGGCCGGGCTGCTGCCCGTGCTGTACCCCGGCGTGTTCCCGAACCTCGCCGGGTACGACAAGGACCGGGCCGACCTGCTCGCGATCCTGCTCACCGGTATCCCGAAGGGGATCATCGACGGCTTCCAGAACTACACCGGACCGGTCCAGGCGGACATGCTGCGTCTGAACGTGGCCATCCCGCCGACGACCAGGAACCCCAGCCCCAACGGGATCCTGGGCGGCGACCTGGCCGGCTTCCCGAACGGACGTCGGGTCACCGACGACGTGACGGCGATCGAGCTCAAGGCCGTCGCGGGCGCGACCATCCCCCTGGTCGACCCGTCGTTCACCCCCGATGGGGCCGCGTCGCTGTTGGAGGACGGGACGGTTGACACCCCCCGCCCGCCGACCCTGAACGTGTTCCCCTACCTCGGGGTGCCGACCGGTGGCTACCAGGCGATGACGTCGCCGCCCGAGGCCACCAAGAACTAGGCCTCACCAAGACCGGACCGGTCGGGGCTACCGGCAGTCCCGGCCGGTCCACCTTGCTCTTCCCTACGCCGTCCGCCTCGCGGGCGGCGTAGGTTCGTCCTGGGCTGACCTGCTGAGCTGGCTCCGCAGCGTCTGCGCACGCACCAGCCAACCACCGCAACCACCGCACCCACCGCACCCACCGCACCCACCGCACCAGGAGTACCGCCGTGCCCACTGCAGAGAACCCGAACGCCGGTCAGGGGCCGGTGATGCTCGACATCGGCGGGGACGTCGGTGCGCTCATCGTCACCATGCCTGCCTCGCTGGAGGACCTCGAGGTCGAGATCCGTCCGGCGGGCGCGACCGCCGCCAAGACCGCTGAGGGTGGCGGCGCCACGACTGACCAACAGGGTCACGATGACGGCCAGAGTCACCACCACAGCCACGACCACCAGCACGACCACAGCCACAGCCACAGCCACGACCACGGCCACGACCACGACGGGCCGACCGGTCACGCCCACCCGGCCTCGCCGTACCCGCACGTCGGCGTCGTCGGTCGCCCCGGACCGGACGGCCCGGCCTACACCCTGGTGTACCCCTCGGTGGTCGAGGGCGAGTACGAGCTGGTGCCGATCCCGGGCGACGACATCGCGATGACCGCCTCGGTCGTGGGCGGCGAGGTCACCCAGGTCAGCTGGCCCACCCCGGTCTGACGCCGGGCCGAACCCGCGCCGAACCTGCGCCGAACCTGCGCCGAACCCGCGCCGAACCCGCGCCGACCGGACCGCCGGGGATGCCGCGCGGCCGATCGCGGGGGACACTGGTATCAACCCCGAGGAGCAGCATGCCGAGCGTAGAACGCACCGTGACCGTGGACCGACCCCTGAGCGCGGTCTGGGCCTATCTGTCCGACTTCACGAACACGACCGAGTGGGACCCCGGCACCGTCCGGACCACGCGCGCCTCCGGTGGAGGTGAGGTCGGCACGGTGTACAGCAACACCAGCAGCTTCCTGGGCAAGGAGTCCGACCTGGAGTACACGGTGACCGACCTGGTGCCCGAACAGAAGTTCCAGCTTCGCGGGGTCAACAAGACCGTGACGGCCGTCGACACGATGACCTTCTCCGGCGACGCGAACCGGACGACCGTCACCTATCTGGCCGACTTCACCTTCAAGGGGATCGCCAGCCTGCTCTCGCCGCTGATGGTGATCCCGCTGAAGAAGCTGGGCGACGAGGCGGAGCAGGGCATGCGCGAGTCCCTCCTCAAGCTGTAGGCCCGCCGGCCTCGCTGCTCTGGGCCTGACCGATGTCCGCGAGCAGCTCGGCGAACCACGCGGTGGAGGGGGTCGAACTCCTTGCCGCCCTTGATGCGCGGGAACTCGATCGCCCGCAGCTCGTCACCGCGCTCCTCGTCGTGTCCGACCACACCCGACACGCCCTCGAGGGCACAGTCGACGGCCTTGTCGGTGCACTCGCGGATCAGCGCGAGGTCGGCGTCGTTGGCCGCCGCCGACCGCGAGAAGTATCCGGACTTCTGGACCAGGACCTTGTCCGCACCGAGCTGCTTGGCGAACTGCTTGGCGAACCACGCCCCCGGGTTCACCTTGTCGAGCTGCACGTGGCCGAACGGGTCGCGGGGGACGTCCGCACCGCTGGCCTCCAGCTCGGCGACGACCTCGTTCAGGCCGGCGCCCTCGGACAGGAAGATGGTCACGTTGTCGAACTCGTCCATCACCGCTCGGAGACGCGCGGCCTCGGCGGCGATGTCGAACGGCTGCTCGGGGACGTACACGCCGTGCACGTCCCAGGTGCGTGAGTCGTTGTCGAGCCAACCGGAGAACTCCGTCGAGGTCACCCAGTCGTGGTGCGCCTTGGCGGTGGCGGCAGTGAGCCAGCCGCAGTTGCGACCCATGACCTCGTGCACGACGAGCATGCGGGGGTTGGACGTGTGCTCGGCGATCACGTTGCGAGCGAAGATCGCACCCTGCTCGGCCGCGGTCCATGCGCCGAGGGACTGACGGATCGGGACCACGTCGTTGTCGATGGTCTTGGGCAGCCCGACCACGGTGAGCGGGTAGTCGTTCGACCCGAGGTAGGCCGCGAGGTCGGCCGCAGTGGTGTTGGTGTCGTCCCCGCCGATCGTGTGCAGCACGTCGACGCCGTCCTGGGTGAGCTGCTCGGCCGCAACGTGCAGCGGGTCCTGCCCCTCCTTGACCAGGCCACGCTTCACGCAGTCCTTGACGTTGGTCAGCTTGACCCGGCTGTTGCCGATGGGGCTGCCGCCGAAGCGGTGCAGGAGCGCGGCCTTCTCGCGCACCTCGGGGGTGACCTCGACCGAGTCGCCCGTGAGCAGACCGGCGTACCCGTTGCGGTAGGCGATGATCCGCACGTCAGGGGCGATCTCGGTGTACCGCTCGATCAGGCCGCCGACGGCCGAGGACAGGCAGGGGGCGAGCCCGCCTGCGGTCAGCATGGCCACGGTGCGAACGGTCATGGGAGTACCTCCAGCAGGGGTCGAAAAGTGATCGGCACCACCCTATGAGGTCGCCGCGCGCGCCAGGTGCGCCCGCCTGCCATGCGGACGCTGCGGCACGATGGCCCGTATGCCGCTGCCGACCCCGACCATGCGCACCGACCGTGTCCGGTTGCGCCTCGCCGTCGACCGGGCGTCAGACGGGGCGTTCGTCGGCTGGTGCGCCCTGTCGCGGTGGACCCCGGAGTACCGCAGCACGACCCTGACCCTCTGCTTCGCCGAGGCGGTCTGGGGGCAGGGCGTCGCGACGGAGGCCGGGCGCGCGCTGCTGGGCTGGGCCTACGACACCCTCGACCTGAACCGGGTGCAGGCCGAGGCCGACACCCGCAACCTGCCCTGCGGCCGCGTGCTGGAGAAGCTCGGGTTCCAGCGCGAGGGGACGCTGCGGGAGGACTGCATCGTGGGCGGCGAGGTGTCGGACTCCTGGGTGTACGGCCTGCTCCGGCGCGAGTGGCAGCCCGAGCCCGTGAGTCCGCCGTCCAGCTAGCTAGGCGCCCGACGAGCCGCGTTGGCCAGCTGAGACGTCAGGCCGCGTGACCCTCGAGGTGGAGCAGCACCCGCTTCGCATCCGGGCCCCCGCGGTATCCACCCATCGAGCCGTCCGAGCGCACCACGCGATGACACGGGACGACGACCGGGATCGGGTTGGTGGCGCAGGCGGTCCCGACCGCACGCACGGCGTTCGGGCTCCCCGCGAGGTTGGCCAGGACGGCATACGAGGCGGTGGCGCCGTAGCCGATGTCGGTCGCGAGGTGACCCAGGACGGTGCGGCGGAAGCCGCGGGAGAGCTGCCAGTCCAGCGGCAGGTCGAACCGCTGGCGGCGGCCGGCGAAGTAGTCGTCGAGCTGGCGGGCGACCTCGTCGAGGCGCGCAGGCGCGTTCAGCAGCCGCGGGCTGATCTGCTCGCTCAGGGTCTGCAGCACGGTGTCGTGGCCCTCGCCGGCGAACGCGACGCGCACCAGTCCTGCCGGGGTGGCGGCCAACAGGAGGGCGCCGACCGGGGTGTCCAGCGTGCGGTAGCCGACGTCCAGCAGTCCATCGGCGTCGGCCGCGCCCGCGAGGCGGGTCTGCAGCCGGGCCAGGTCGACCTCAGGCACGGGGTATGCCGTCGTCAGGTCGGTGGGGGTCATGGCAGGTTCTCCTTCGGTCCGCCGTCGGCGGCGGTGAGGTCCGGATGGGTGCGCCGGAGCGCGGCGATCCCGTCGGCGGCGGACCGGCGCGCGGCCGCCTCGCTGCTGCCGAGCAGGGGTCCGATCTCGGCATACGGGAGCCCGGCGAGATAGTGGTAGGCCACGGCCTGCCGCTGCTTGGGCGGCAGCGCGGCGACCGCCGACGCGAGGTCGAGGTCTCGCGCATCGGCCCGTTGCGGGGCAACGGAATCCGGAACGTCCTGGACCGGTGCGGCCCGTCGGGCGGCGGCGCGGACCACATCGACCGCTTTGCGGTGGCCGATGGTGACCAGCCAGGCCGCGACGTTCGCATCGGCAGGCAGGTCGGGATAGGCGCGCATCGCGGCGAGGAAGGTCTCCGACCAGGCGTCGTCGGCCTCGTCCGGGCCGAGCACCGCCCGCACCACGCGCAGCACCATCGGTCCGTGCCGGGTGACCACCGCCTCGAACGGCTCCTTGGACGCCGGCCAGGTGGACCGCGCGGTGGGCGGCACCACGACTAGAACAGCGCGGGGGTCGGGGCCGGCACCGCGCCCTCCAGCGCGAGGAGGTGCTCCTTGCGCTCCAACCCGCCGGCGTACCCGGTGAGCTTGCCCGTCGCGCCGACGACGCGATGGCACGGCACCACGATCGAGATCGGGTTGTGGCCGACGAAACCGCCGACCGCACGCGCGCTGACGCCGCCACCGAGCTCGGCTGCCAGTGCCCCGTAGGTCGTGGTCCGGCCATAGGGGATCTGGCTGAGCAGCGTCCAGAGCTGACGGGCCCGCGCGGTTCCGTGTGGGTTGAGGGTCAGGTCGAATTCGCGGCGGGCACCGGCGAGGTACTCGTGCACCTGCGTGACGGCGTCGAGCAGATCGGCGTCGAGCAGGTCGGCGTCGAGCAGATCGGCGTCACCGCCGGAGACCCGGTCGCCCCAGGCCAGCTCGTCCGGGCGGGTCCAGTGGCCGGGGAAGTAGATCCCGGTCAGGCCGTGGTCGTCTCGGACCACGGTCAACGGTCCGATCGCGGTGTCCACGACGGCGTGGCGGGTGCTCATGTCTCTCCTCAGGGACGCGGGTGGGCGTTCACGAGGAAGACGGCGGGGGGCGGTGGTTCGTGAGGTCGGCCGCGATGAGCTCGGCCACCCGGATCACGGCGAGGGCAGATCCGGCGCGCAGGCTGTCACCGGTGACGAAGAAGTCGAGGGCGTGGGGGTTGCCCACGGTCTGGCGCATCCGGCCGACGAAGACCGGGTCGGACCCGACCGCGTCGACCGGGGTGGGGATCTCGCCGTGCTCACCGTCGTCCATGACCACCACCGAGGGTGCCTCGACCAGGGCCTGGCGGGCATCGGCGACCGGGACCGGGCGGGCGAACCGGGCATGGACGACGGCGGAGTGCGCCGCGACCACCGGGACCTGGACCAGCGTGACCGAGACGTTCAGGGCCGGCAGGCCCAGCAGCCGGCGGATCTCCTCACGGACCTCGACCTCCTCGCTGGTCCACCCGTCGTCGTCCTCTGCGACCCCCGACCACGGAATCACGTTGAGGGCCAGGGGAGCTGGGAACGGCGAGTCCTCGCCGAGCTTGTCCATGACGACGGCTCGCACGTCGCCCGCAAGTCGACCGAGTCCGCGGTTGGCCGCCACGACCTCGACCTCGTCGAGCAGGCGCTCGACGCCGACGCGCCCGGTGCCCGTGGCCGCCTGGTAGGTCGCGATCACGACGTCGGTGAGCTCCCACCCGGCGTGGAGCGCGCCGAGGGAGTCGATCAGGGTGAGCGTCGTCGCGCTGGGTGTCGCCACCATCCCGGTCGGCCGGTCGCGCAGGTGGGCCGGGTTGACCTGCGGGGCGATCAGTGCGACCGAGTGGTCACGGCGGTGCGCGCCGCTGTTGTCGACGACCACGGCCCCCAGCTCGACCGCAGTCGCCGCCCACTCGCGGACGACGTCCGGCGGGGTCAGGAACACCACGACGTCGAGGCCGGCGAGCGACTCGCGGCTGAGCTGCACCACGGGTACGTCGGTGCCGATGACCCGTCGGACCTGACCCTGGGACCGTCCGGTGGCGATCAGTCGCACCTCTCCCCAACAGTCGGCCCGCAGGGGCAACAGCCGCAGCAGGACGTCTCCGACAGTGCCCGTCGCACCGACCACGCCCAGTCGGGGCATGGACTCGCGCGGCACTGACCGGATCACGGCAGGGTCACCGCCCGCTGCCGCCGTAGACCACGGCGCCACCCTCGTCGGAGTCGAGACCGAACGCCGTGTGCACGGCCCGGACGGCCTCGTCGAGGCGGTCGGCGCGGGTCACCACCGAGATCCGGATCTCCGAGGTCGAGATCATCTCGATGTTGACCCCCGTGTCGGCGAGGGCCTGGAAGAACGTGGCCGAGACGCCGGGGTGGGACCGCATCCCCGCACCGATCAGCGAGAGCTTGCCGATCTGGTCGTCGTACTGCATCGAGCCGAACCCGACGTGCTCCTGGATGTTCTTCAGCGACTGCATCGCCGCCCCGCCGTCGGTCTTGGGCAGGGTGAAGGAGATGTCCGTCAGCCCGGTGGCGGTCGCCGAGACGTTCTGGACGATCATGTCGATGTTCACCTGCGCGGCGGCGCACGCCTGGAAGATCTCGGCAGCCTTGCCCGGGTGGTCGGGGACGCCGACGACGGTGATCTTGGCCTCGCTGCGGTCGTGCGCGACGCCGGCGATGATCGGGGCTTCCACACTGTCTCCTTCGGCAGAGCTGGCGTTGCTGGTGGGGGTGATCCAGGTGCCCTCGTGGTAGGAGAACGAGGACCGGACATGGATCGGCATGTCGAAGCGGCGGGCGTACTCGACGCAGCGCAGGTGCAGGATCTTGGAGCCACAGGCTGCCATCTCGAGCATCTCCTCGTTGGAGAGTCGCTCGATCTTGCGGGCGCTGGGAACGATGCGCGGGTCGGCGGTGAACACGCCGTCGACGTCGGAGTAGATCTCGCACACGTCGGCGTGCAGCGCAGCGGCAAGCGCGACGGCGGTCGTGTCGGAGCCGCCGCGCCCGAGGGTGGTGATCTCCTTGCTGTCCTGGCTGACGCCCTGGAACCCCGCGACGATCACGATGTGACCGGCACCGAGTGCGTCGGTGATCCGGCCCGGGGTGACGTCGATGATCCGCGCCTTGCCGTGCGTCGAGTCGGTGATCACGCCGGCCTGTGAGCCGGTGAACGAGCGCGCGGTGTGTCCCAGGTTGGCGATCGCCATGGCCACCAGGGCCATCGACATCCGCTCACCCGCCGTGAGCAGCATGTCGAGCTCTCGCGCGGGCGGCAGCGGACTGACCTGCTGGGCGAGGTCGAGCAGCTCGTCGGTGGTGTCACCCATCGCCGAGACGACCACGCAGACGTCGTTGCCCGCCTTGCGGGTCTCCACGATCCGTCCGGCCACCCGCTTGATGCTCTCGGCGTCGGCCAGGGAGGACCCGCCGTACTTCTGGACAACCAGGCTCAACGCACTACTCCGGTGGAGGACGAGGCAAGTGGGGATGCTGCGCAGGTGCCAGCATATAGACGCCCTCGGTGCCCCCTCGGTCTGGCCGTATCGTAAGACCTGGCCCTACCCCACCCCGTAGGCTCCGCATGTGGAGACCGCAACGGAGCAGCCGGGGGGAGCCGGAGGGGTGGCCCAGGCGAACGCGGGCCTGGTCGTCGACCACGTCCGACGCAGCTTCGGCTCGGTGGTGGCCGTCGACGACATCAGCCTGGTGGCCCGCCCCGGCGAGGTGACCGCGCTGATCGGCCCGAACGGGTCGGGCAAGACCACCCTGCTGCTCATGCTCTCGACCTTGCTCGTGCCCGACCAGGGCACCATCTCGATCGACGGGTTGGACCCGGTGACCGACGCGGCCGCGGTCCGCGCGCGGATCGGCTGGATGCCCGACGGCTTCGGGACGTGGGACGCCCTGACCGTGCGCGAGGTGCTGCTGACCATCGCGGCGGCGTACCGCATCCCCACTGCCGAGGCCGTGCCTCGCGTCGCCGAGCTCCTCCGGGCCGTCCACCTGGATGACCTCGCCGACCGGCGGGCCCGCGTGCTCTCGCGGGGGCAGAAGCAGCGTCTGGGCCTGGCCCGCGCCCTCGTCAACGACCCGAGCGTGCTGCTGCTCGACGAGCCGGCCTCCGGTCTGGACCCCCGCAGCCGGATCGAGCTGCGTGACCTGTTGCGGGCGCTGGCCGGGCAGGGCAAGACCGTGCTGGTGTCCAGCCACATCCTCACCGAGCTGCAGGAGATCGCCGACCGCGCCGTGATCGTCGCCCGCGGACGCAGCATCCAGACCCAGGCCGTCGAGGGGGTGGCGACCGCGCTGGCCCGCTGGCGGATCACCACCTTGGACCCCGCAGCGCTGCAGGAGTTCCTCACCCGCGTGGGCGTGCCGAGCTGGCCGCTCGCGGGCGGCGCCGAGGTCGAGGTCGGCGGCGAGGAGCAGGCCGCCCGGCTGCTGACCGACCTGGTCGGCGCGAGCGTCCGGATCACGGCCTTCACCCCGTCCCAGGGGTCCTTGGAGACGGCGTACCTCGCCGCGACGGAGGACCGCCAGTGACCGGCTCCGGCGTCCGCACGGTCGCCCGTCTCGAGCTCCAGCAGCGCACCCGCAGCTCGCGCTGGCCGATCGTGCTGGGTGTCTGGTTCCTGGTCATCGCCGGTGTCAGCGTGCTGACCCACCAGACGGTCAACGACCCCGACATCGGGTCCGGCCCCGCGCAGTACGACATCGTCATGTTCATCGTGCTCGGGCTGGGCATGCTGATCATGCCCAGCCTGACCGCCACCTCGGTCAACGGCGACCGCGAGCACGGCGTGCTGGCCACCCTGCAGACCACGCTGCTCACCGCCGGTGACATCGCGCTCGGCAAGCTGGTCGCCTCGGTCGGGATCGCCACCGCGTTCCTCGTGACGGCACTGCCGTTCCTGGTGTGGGCATGGGCGGTGGGCGGGATCTCCTTCGGACGGATCCTGCTCTCGATGCTGGTGCTCGTCCTCGTCCTGTCGGTGGTCTGCGCGCTCGGGCTGATGTTCTCCACGCTGGCGGCTCGGCCGGTGGCCTCGGCCGTGCTGACCTATCTCGCCACCTCGACCCTGGTCTTCGGCACCCTCATCGTGTTCGGGCTCTCCTACTTCCTGGTCGACACCACGGAGGAGGTCCAGGTGCGCGGGATCCCGGAGTCGTTCTACATCGACCAGCCCCGCGAGCCGACGGTCGCCGACTGCGTCATGTACACCCGCACCCAGACCGTCAACCACACCGAACGCATCTGGTGGCTGCTGGCGGTCAACCCGTTCGTCGTCGTGGCCGACGCGGCGCCGACCGAGGTCGACACCCGCCAGGGGTACGCCGGGCCCACGCCGATGCGGTACATCAGCATCGGCGTCCGGTCGGCGCGGGCCGGGGACGACGGCAGCGTGCGCGACGAGTGCTACGTCGACCCGAACACCGCCCAGGGGGACCCGGCCCAGGAGCGGCCCGCCGACATCGCCGGACCGGTCTGGCCCTATGGCCTGAGCTTCCTCGTCCTGGTGGGCGTGGGCGCGATGGCGGTCGCACGGGCGCGGCTGCGCACACCGGTGCGCCGGCTGCCCAACGGCACCAGGATCGCCTGAGCCGGACCTCAGGGGTGGAGCGCGTCGAACTCGGCCTCGGAGACGATCTCCTCGTCGGCGTCCAGGCGGACGTGGCTCAGCAGGGACTGGAGCACCCGCAGCGCTCGTGACCCGCAGTCGCCCCAGTCGGACAGATAGCTGAACTGCCACCACCACAGAGCCTCGCTCAACCGACCGGCGTGGTGGTGCCGCAACCCGTGCGAGAGCGCCGAGGCGATCTCGACGAGGTCGTTGGACAGCGCGCCGCGGACGAGTTCCAGGTCGACGAGCGGGTCGACCAGGTGGGCGTAGTCGTCCACGCCCTCGAACAGGTTGGCCAGCCCGGAGAGCAGCGGGTCCACCTCGGGCTCGGGGCCGGGGTCGGCCTCGAACTGGTCTTCCAGCACGATGTCCTGGATCGCGCCGAGCCGGGCACCCATGAGCAGGACCTGGGACACCGCGAGCAGGGACATCGGGATCGCTGCGTCCGGCGCGGATCCGGAGGCCACCTCGGTGATGGTGTCGAGGAAGGCCTGCGCCTCCTGGGCACAGTCCTCGGCCAGCGCGGTCAGGTCCTCAGGCATCCAGCAGTCTCCGTCCCTCGAAGGCACGACCGAGGGTGACCTCGTCGGCATACTCCAGGTCGCCACCGACCGGCAGACCGGAGGCCAGCCTGGTGACCCGCAGACCCAGGGGCCGCAGGAACCGCGCGAGGTAGGCGGCGGTGGCCTCGCCCTCGAGGTTCGGGTCGGTCGCGATGATCACCTCGGTGACCTCGCTGGAGGCCAACCGGGTCATCAGCTCGGTGAACCGCAGGTCGTCCGGGCCGATGCCCTCGATCGGGCTGATCGCGCCGCCCAGCACGTGGTAGCGGCCCCGGAACTCGCGGGTGCGCTCGATGGCCACGATGTCCTTGGGCTCCTCGACGACACAGATCAGGCTGGTGTCGCGGCGGGTGTCGGCGCAGATCCGGCACACCTCGCCCTCGGCCACGTTGCCGCAGGTCAGGCAGAACCGGATCCGGGCCTTGACCTCGGTGATCGCGTCGACCAGCCGCTGCACGTCGATGGCCTCGGTCTGCAGCAGGTGGAAGGCGATCCGCTGGGCGCTCTTGGGACCGACCCCGGGCAACCGCCCGAGCTCGTCGATCAGGTCCTGGACCACGCCTTCGTACACACCGGCGAGC
Source organism: uncultured Actinomycetota bacterium (assembly GCA_963750305.1). Classification (GTDB taxonomy): domain Bacteria; phylum Actinomycetota; class Actinomycetes; order Actinomycetales; family Dermatophilaceae; genus CAVVPX01. Next base: position 625,529 of record CAVVPX010000002.1, on the reverse strand, counting down.
CTAGCCCGGACCGGGCGTGGTCACGCCCCCGCCTGCTCCCCGCCGGGTGGCGTGTTGAACTCGTCGACCCGTTCCTGGCCGGTCAGCGTGGCGATCGCATCCATCACGTCGTCGGTCAGCTGCCGGCGCGCGCGCCCCGCCGGCACACCGGCGTACCGCGTCGTGGGGTCGATCGGGTCTCCGAAGGCGACCCCGACCTTGGCCAGGCGCGGCAAGCTGGCGCCGATCGGCTGGATGTCCTGGGTGCCCGTCAGCCCCACCGGGACGACGGGCACGCCGGCGGTGAGGGCCAGCCAGGCCACGCCGGTCCGCCCGCGATACAGCCGGCCGTCGCGCGAGCGGGTCCCCTCCGGATAGATCCCGAACGCCTCGCCACCCGTCAGCACCGCCAGCCCTGCGTCGAGCGACTCCTGCGCGGCCCGCGGGGAGTCGCGGTCGACGGGGATCGCCCCGATGGTCTCGAACATCTCCCGCCGGATCGCCCCGCCGATCCCCGTCCCGGTGAAGTAGTCGGACTTGGCGAGGAAGTGCACCCTGCGAGGGGCGGCCAGCGGGATGGCGAAGGAGTCGATGAACGACAGGTGGTTGCTGGCGAAGATGACCCCTCCGCGACGCGGAACCCGGTCGGTGCCGGTGATCGTCGGCCGGTACAGGACGTGGGTCAGCGGCCGGAGTACGGCATTGCCCACGCGGTACAGCATGGTCGAACGCTAGCGGCCGGGCCCCGAGCGGTCACGCGGCGGTCAGGGTTCGGGCGGGGCGCGGGCGGGACACTGGGCCCGCGGACGTGCCACCGAGCTCGCGGACGTGCCACCCTCGGGCCTACACGCGGAGCGGGAGGGGGACCAGTGCCGTCACGTCAGCAGGTCTCGTGGCGACCGGTGGCCGGCGCGGCTGCCCTCACCGGGGTGCTGCTCGGCGCCGGCGCAGGGGGCTACGGGTACCACCGGGACGAGCTGTACTTCCGGATGCTGCCGCCGGCGTGGGCCTATGTCGACCAACCGCCGGTCACCCCGGCGCTGGCCCGACTCGCCGCAGCCGTCTCCGACCACGCCTGGGTGATGCACCTCGTCCCGCTCGTCGCCCTGGTGGTGACCGTCCTCCTCGCTGCGCTGCTCACGGCCGAGCTGGGCGGCGGCAGGGGCGCGCAGGTCCTGTCCGCCTTCGGCTTGGGGCTGTCCGCCTCAGCGATGATGTTCGGGCACCTGCTCCTCACCTCGACGGTCGACCTGCCCCTGTGGACCGGGCTGGTGCTGTGCTGGGTGCGCGCCCTGCGCCGGGACCCGAGGTGGTGGGTGGCAGTGGGGCTCGTCGCCGGTGTCACGACAGCCAACCGGTGGCTGGTCGTGGTCCTGCTGCTCGGTCTGGCCGGCGGGTTGCTGGCGTCCGGTCCGCGCAGCGCCCTGCGGTCGCCGTGCCTGTGGGCCGGTGCCGTCGTGGCGCTGCTGGTGGCGGCGCCGGGGCTGGGCTACCAGGCCACCCACGGCTGGCCACAGCTCACGATGGGTGGCGCCTTGTCGGCCAACAACGCCGCCGAGGTTCGGGTCCAGATGTGGGTCCTGCTGCTGGTGCTGCTGGGACCACCGCTCGTGCCGATCTGGGTGACGGGGCTGTGGTGGCTCGCGAGCGGACGCGGTGGGCGGGACGTGCGGTCGCTGGCCGTCGCCTTCGTGGCGGTCGTCGCCTTCACGTTCGTCGCCGGGGCTCAGCCGCACTACACGGTCGGGGTGCTGGTAGTGGCCTACGCGGCCGGTTGTGTTCCCGTCGCGAAATGGCTTGTCGGACATAGGTTTAGGCGTCGGGCCACGGTGGCGGCTGTCGCGGTCAACGGGGTGGTCGCAGTGCTGCTCGGGCTCCCCGTCGTCCCGGTCACGAGCCTGGGCTCCACGCCGATCCCCGGCATCAGCCAGCTGGTTGCCGACCAGGTCGGCTGGCCGGACTACGTCGACCAGATCACCGAGGCGTATGTCGTCGCGGCCACCCGGCCCGGCGCGGGAACGGTGGCGGTGGTCACGTCGAACTACGGCGAGGCCGGTGCCGTGGCGAGGTACGGGCCCGATCACGGGCTGCCCGGTGCATACAGCGGGCAGAACCACCTGTGGTCCGTGGCGCGCCCGCCCGACTCGACCACGACGGTCGTCATCGTCGGCGGCCAGCTCGACCACGTGTCCGACGGGTTCGCCACGTGCGAGGTGGTGACCCGCCTCGACAACGGCGTCGACGTCGACAACGAGGAACAGGGACTGCCCGTCGCAGTCTGCAGCGGTCCGCGTGAGCCGTGGTCGCGGCTGTGGGCACGGTTCCGGCACCTGGACTGAACTCTGTCGCTGGCCCGTAGCGACCGAGGTCCTCAGTGGCCCTTAAGCGGCTCTTCAGCGACCCCGCCCACTCTGGCGTCAACCGGTCAGACAACAAGGTCCGATCAGTCCCAGAAGGAGAGCCCCATGTCTCACCACGTCGCCACCGTCACCCCGCAGAGCTCGGTCGAGGCCGAGGTCGCCATCCCCATCCCCGCCCGCTCCTCGGGCCGGAGCCGGGTCATGCGTCGCGTCGCCGCCCTGGCGCTGGCGATCGCCGCGCCGCTCGGCCTCGGTGTCGCCACGGCCACCCCCGCCCACGCCGCCAGCTACCTCTCGGGCTGCTTCCGGTCCCCGACCCCCGGCATGGGCTTCACGGGCACGCCCGCAAAGCTGCAGTACTGGAACGGTGCCCAGTGGGCCTTCACCGGCTACTCGACCCCGATCGACCGCAACGGCTGCGCCGCCTTCAACATCGGCAGCAGCCTCCGCCCGTACTACCTCAAGCTGGTCGTCTCCGAGCGGGTCGGCTCGGCCTTCTTCTTCGGCGCGACGCCCTACTACGCCAGCCCCGGCAACCTCCAGTACAACCTCGGCACCGGGTACGTCTACTGCACCGGCTGCAGCTGACCGGCCGACGGTCATGTGGACCAGGACGTGTCATCGCGTGGTCGAGGGTGCGCACCGTTGCACCCTCGACCACGCGATCCGCCCGGCTGTGGGTCAGACCACCGGGTCGCACGGTCGCCGCACATCGACGAGCCGGAACGGCGGTCTCCACCGCGCGCACGGCGGGTCGGAGCCGGGCGGGTCGGACCCAGGCGGGTGCAGGGCTCGGGAAGAGGACTGAAGTCGGGTTTCCCTCGCGAACGAGGTGCGGCGCCGGACTGGCGTGATCCCCGAGGTCGTGCCGACACACAGGTCGAGCCTGATCTCTGCCTCGCGCGCCAAGCGGCCGTCCATACTGAGTTCCATGCAGGTCGACGTAGAGGTCGAGAGGCTGTTTCCGCTTCAAGCTGAGGAGGTGGCCGCCTACGCAGGCGACCCGACCAACGCGCCCCAGTGGTACACCAACATCCAGTCCGTGAGCTGGCGCAGTCAGCCGCCGATCGCTGTCGGGTCGCTGCTCGACTTCACGGCCAAGTTCCTCGGTCGCCGGTTGGTCTACACCTACCGGGTGGAGGCACTGGAGCCAGGCCGTCGACTTGTCATGCGCACTTCGAGCGGGCCGTTCCCCATGGAGACGACGTACACGTGGGAGGACGTCCCGGGTGGCACCTTGATGAGGTTGCGCAACCGAGGAACGCCAAGTGGGTTCTCGACCGTCGCTGCACCCGTGATGGCAAAAGCCATGAGGCGGGCCATGACCAAGGATCTCGACCGCCTGGCGAGTCAGCTGGCGGGTCGCTGACACCTCATCCCAAGTCGGGGCTCCATCCGGGCTCGCGGCGAGGGTGATGGCCCCGGTGCCCGGCGGACCACCATCACCGGGACCTCACCGGGAGGGATTCCCGGCGGGTCGCAATGGGGGACGCGACGCCAAGGGCGGACGTGACGCCAACCATGCAGCGGGCCATAGTTTCACCGGTCAGGCGACGCAGGGTGGTGGGTCGCTGCCGATGTCTCTGGGTCTGTCCCGGTCGGAAGCGAGGGCGCGGTCGTAGGAGCCGGGGGTCAGGTCCCAACCGACGGGGGCTCCGCCCCCGTTCACCCCCGAGGAGCCGCAACCAACGGGGGCTCCGCCCCCGTTGCCCCCCGAACCCCCGCCGCTCGAGTCGGGTCGACCTCGGGATCTAGTCAGGGTTGCGGTGAGTCGTCGTTGGTGGACCAGGGTGTGGTGGAACCCACAGAGCAGGGCCGCGTTGTCCAGGTCGGTGGGGCCGCCGTCGACCCAATGGACCACATGGTGGGCGTCGCACCAGTGGGCTGGGGTGTCGCAGCCGGGGTAGGTGCAGTGCCGGTCCCTGCACCACAGCGCTTTCAGCTGGGTCGGGGTGAACAGGCGCCGGGTGCGGCCGAGGTGGAGCAGGTTCTGCTCCTCGTCCAGGACCACCGGGGTGATCGCGGCGTCACAAGCAAGTTTGCGGGCGGTCTCCGTCCCCAGCAGCAGCCCGGTGTCCAACGACCCGAGGACCTCGGCCGCGTTGCTGCCCGCGACCAGGTCGGTCGCGCGGATCGTGAGCATCAGCTGGGTCTTGGCCACCGACGGGACCTTCTCGCCGGCTTCGGTCGCCCGGCGGAGCATCCCGACCAGCGCCTCGGCCCGGCGGCGGGTAGCGGTGCGGGGGTCGGGTTCCCCGTCCGGGCCGGGGACCGGCGCCGACAACGGCCCGATCGCTGCTTCGATGACGGCCCTGCCTTCGGCGTCAGTGACCAGCCTGTACTCCACCAGCCCCTCACACCCGGACTTGTCGTCCAACGGGCGGGGGCGGGTCAGACCGGTCCGCGCCTTGGCGGTGTCCTGCCGGTCCTGGAGCTCACCCTCGCCCCCGAACCGGGCGATCATCGCCGGCCGCAAGGCCCGGACCAGTTTCAGGTCCCCAGTCTCAGCCAGCATCAGGTAGGACTCCCACACCGCCTCAACGACGTCAGGGTTCAGCAGCGGCTTCAACCGGGTCATCTCCCCCAACGCGAGGTCCGCCGCGACCAGACCCACCCGCCCCCAGGTCACCGCCGCAAGGACCGGTGCATGGGTCCGGGTCCGCCCACCCTGGACCACCCGCACCACCCGGGCGACCTCACCCACCGGCACACCAGGTGACCGCTGCCCGACCCACGCCTTCAGGTCCCCGCCCAGGGACCCGAACGGGCCAGAACTGGCAGCCAGCCCCCGCTGCGCCGCTTCAGCGACCAACGCCACCCGCGCACCCTCAGCGCAACGCAGCACCGAACCGAGCTGCACCACCAGATCGCTGACGTCAGGTTCCTGCACCCACCCGACCCGCCCAGCAAGCCGGCCCGCCCAAGCCCGGAGCGTGGCCATCGCGGCCACCGCCTCCTGGTCGGTCACGGCTGCTTCCATACCCCTCAACCTAGACCCGACCACCGACAACCAACCCGCCGAATCCTACTGGTACACAACGCCGTACGTCACAGACGAGTCACGATATCAGCCATGCTGGTCCTCGCTACCAAGCCTCCGACGGCGACGCCTTCTCCGCGCACCCTGCAAGGGGCAGCCGGTCTGCACCCACCCAGGCCGGCAGCAGTCTTCGCGGCGGCCCGACCCACCCGCGTCGGTGCGCTCAGGAAGCGCCGTCGTCGATGACCCGGCCGCCGAGCAGGCGCTCAAAGACCGGCTGACCCACGTCCCCGGCGTCCTCGATGTTCTCGTCGTCGACGCTCACGACTGAGTCGTCGGCCACCTGGGGGGCATCCGGCTCGACGGGGCGTTCGCCGGCGACCTCGGCGCGGGCTCGAGCGAGGGGCGAGCCCGTCTGCGGACCGTGGGCCTGCTGGGGGTCGGCCCGTGGGGCGTCGGCCCTCTGGTGTTCGGCCCCCGCCGGTGCGGACGGCCCGCCGGCGCGCCCCCGCCCGGGGTCGGTGGCCCAGGACGGCGCTGCATCATGGGCCGGGCCGCTGGCCCAGTCCGAGGTCGACTCCGGCGCGAACGCACGACGGTCCGGAGCGGCCGCGGCAGGGGTCGGCGCAGCCGTCCCGCGGGTCTGGGCAGACTCGGAGGGGACGCCACCGGGACCGCCGCCCGTCCTACCGCTGGGCCCGGCGCCCGTCCTAACGCTGGGGCCTGCACCCGACCCACCGCTGGGGCCTGCGCCCTGCCCACCGCTGGGGCCTGCGCCCGTCCCACCGCTGGGGCCTGCGCCCTGCCCACCGCTGGGGCCTACGCCCGACCTACCGCGGGAACCGGAATCCGGTCCCCCGCGAGACCCGCCCTCCGGGCCACCGCGCGGGCCGGCGTCGGTCGTCGGAACCCCCTCGACCCGGACGTCCACCCCGAGGACGTCGACCAGGGCTTGGCGCACCAGCTCTGCGTGCTGACCTCGACGGAACGTGTTGGCCAACCCGACGGTGGAGATCCCGAGCAGCAACCGCTGGCCGTCGTAGTCCAGGACCTGCGCGTGTTCGGACAGGAACGTCCAGGTCGCGCGTTTGAGCCCGAAGATCGCGGCGAGCACGTCCGGCCAGGAGCGGCGGATCGCCGCGGTGTCGATCCCCCCACCGGGCGGGGGCGTCGGGGCAACGACCTCAGGCGCAACGTCCCCGAGCTGGGCGGCCTCGACCTGCTCATCCGGCGGCCAGAGGTCCTCCGGTGGCGGCTCGTGCCGATCAGATCGCGGCTCCTCGACGGGCTCCACCACGGCCGGAACGGCAGGCGCGGACGGGGGTGTGGATTTGCTGCGTTCGGCGGTCGGCCGATCCACGCCGCGCTGATCCACCCCGCGCTGATCCATTCCGCGCTGATCCACCGCCGTCGGCCCCACCGCCGTCGGACCCGCCGCCGTCGGCGCAGCCGCAGTCGGCGCAGCGGCAGGCGGTGCCCCCGCAGGCGCTGCCCCCGCAGGCGTGCGGGCCTGGGACGGCACCCCGCCCACGTCGAGGCGGCGTTCGAGCCGGTCCAGGCGGGCGGCGTACCCCTGCTCCCCTGACACCCCGGGCAGCAGCACGCGCGCACAGATCAGCTCGAGCTGGAGCCGCGGAGCGGTGGCTCCGGTCATCTCGGTCAGGCCCGCGTTGACCAGGTCGGCCGCACGAGACAGCGACGCCTGGCCGAAAGCGGCCGCCTGCTGGCGCATCCGGTCGAGCTGGTCAACCGGCAGCGACCGGAGGACCGACGCGGCGCCATCGGGAACAGCGGCGATGACGATGAGGTCGCGCAGCCGTTCGAGGAGGTCCTCGACGAACCGGCGCGGGTCGAGCCCGGTGTCGATGACGCGGTCGACCTGGTGGAACACCCCGGCCGCGTCGCCCGCGGTGAACGCGTCGATCGTGGCGTCGAGCAGCTCGCCGCCGGTGAAGCCGAGCAGGGCAGCGGCACCCTCATAGGTCAAGCCGTCCGCGCCGGACCCCGAGATCAGCTGGTCAAGGACCGAGAGTGAGTCCCGGACCGACCCGCCGCCCGCGCGGACGACGAACGAGAGCACCCCCGGCGCGACCGCCACATCCTCGGCGGCACACAGCTGCTCGAGGTAGCCCTGCAGCCGCGCGGGCGGGACGAGGCGGAACGGGTAGTGGTGGGTGCGCGAGCGGATCGTGCCGATGACCTTCTCGGGCTCGGTCGTCGCGAAGATGAACTTCACGTGCTCCGGCGGCTCCTCGACGATCTTGAGCAACGCGTTGAAACCCTGCGGCGTCACCATGTGCGCCTCGTCAATGATGTACACCTTGAACCGGCTCTGGGCGGGGCCGTAGGACGCGCGTTCGCGCAGGTCACGGGCATCGTCGACACCACCATGGCTGGCGGCATCGATCTCGATGACGTCGACCGTGCCCGACCCACCGCGCGCGAGCGCGACGCACGAGTCACACGTGCCACAGGGCTCGGGGGTTGGCCCCTGCTCGCAGTTGAGGCACCTCGCCAGGATGCGGGCGCTGGAGGTCTTGCCGCACCCGCGCGGGCCCGAGAAGAGGTAGGCGTGGTTGACCCGCCCCGTCCGCAGTGCCTGCATGAGCGGCTCGGTGACATGCTCCTGCCCGATGACGTCGGCGAACGTCTCGGGCCGGTAGCGGCGGTACAGGGCGGTGCTCACGCTCGAACCCTAACCGTCTCGGCGGACACCGGACCCGGTCGGTGCCCGACCCAGAATCCAGGCTGCGTCAGGTGCTCGTCGGTGCGACCACCTTCGCGTTCCGACGCCTCGACATCCACTGAGGAGCCGGACCGTAGCGTCCCTGGCTGAGCCGCCGAGGTGCGCGAAGAACCCCCCGCGCACCTGGAAGAGCTCTCCTACCCTTGCTGCATTCCTGCCCTGGGGGAGTTCGGAAAGGTACCACCGCACGGGGGGTCCGGAGTCCAGTGTATGACACCGCGGGGCCCATCCCGACGGGCGCCGACACCGCACCGGTCGAGCCCGGGACACCCCCGGCTGCCGCACCGGAGCGACGGAGAACCAGAACGGCCCCGCGCACGCGCGGGGCCGTCTCGGCTGGCGGAGGATAGGGGATTTGAACCCCTGAGAGCTTTCACTCAACACGCTTTCCAAGCGTGCGCACTAGGCCACTATGCGAATCCTCCGCGGGCGACGCTACCCGAGGGCGGCGACCCACCTGAAATCGGGCGGCGGGGCATGGCTACGGGCTGGGTCCGGACCAGGCGACCCCGGGCCCAGAAGCAGGGTGATCCCGGGTCCTCAATGCCTGTGGCGCCGGCAACCTCTCCGGTTCCCAAAGGCACAACGGTGCGCTGCGCCCGCTGTCCGGGTCGACCAGGGACCTCGGCGGCCCCGCGACCGGATCGGCCCAGGTCGGCATCGGGCCGGAAGGACGGACCGTCGTCGTCACCGAGAAGGGGTCAGCCATGACCCAGCGGGGGCTGCCCGTCTCAGCCAACTTCGCTGAACATCAGCTCCCAGACGTGGCCATCGGGGTCGGCAAAGCTCCCGCCATACATCGAGCCCTCCGAGAAGCTGTCCTTCCACGGGTGGCCACCTGCGGCGACGGCCCGGCGCACCGTGTCGTCCACCTCCTCGCGCGAGGCGGCCGACAGGCAGATGATCGACTCGGTGGTCGCGGGGCTGACCGCGACCTCTCCGTGGATGAAGGTCGCAAAGAAGTCGCGCTCCAGGAGCATCACGTGGAAGTTGCGCTCGATCTGCACGCACGCGCACCGCGCGTCGCTGAACGCCTCGTCGAAGGTGAAGCCCAGGGCCCCGAAGAACCTGCGCGACTCCGCGACGCTGGCCACGGGCAGGTGGAGGAAGATCAGGCGCGACATCGGTCCTCCGGACGTGGCTGAGGATGGTTTCGGTCATGCAGACCGACCCGGTCCGGTGGACTCACCGCCGTGCGCGCGATGAGTTCCAGGGTTGACCCGGGTCGGTACGCTCATGACCGTGACCGAACCGCAGACGGCGGGTCCCGACTCCGCCCCAGGCCCGGATGAGTTCCTCTCTGTGGCAGACGCGTACCGCCGCGAGCTCTTTGCCCACTGCTACCGGATGCTGGGTTCGTCCCACGATGCCGAGGACCTGGTGCAGGAGACCTATCTGCGGGCGTGGAAGTCCTTCCACAACTTCGAGGGCCGCTCCTCGATGCGCACGTGGCTGTATCGCATCGCGACCAACTGCTGCCTGACGGCGCTCGAGGGCCGGAGCCGCCGTCCGCTGCCGACCGGCCTGGGCGGCCCGGCCATCGACGGTGACGCACCGCTGGTCGAGAACGGCGAGGTGCCGTGGCTCGAACCCGTGCCGGACTCGCTGGTCGCCGGCTCCCCGGTCGACCCGGCGGCGGTGGTCGCCGGGCGGTCCGGTGTACGCCTGGCGCTCGTCGCCGCGCTCCAGCACCTCCCCGCCCGCCAGCGCGCGGTGCTGATCCTGCGCGACGTGCTCGGGTGGCGCGCCGCCGAGGTCGCCGAGGCCCTGGACACCACCACGGTCGCGGTCAACAGCATCCTCCAGCGGGCCCGCGCCACGCTGGACCAAGCGGGGCTCGTCGAGGCCGAGATGACCGAGCCCGACGACCCGCAGCTGCGCCGCTCGCTGGATCGGTGGGCCAAGGCCATGCAGGACAAGGACATTGCGACGATCGTTGACCTGTGCACCCGGGACGCCGTCTGGGAGATGCCGCCGTTCGTCGGGTGGTACCAGGGGGCCGAGTCGATCGGCCTGCTCATCGACGTGAACTGCCCGGCGGGCCCGGGCGAGCTGCGGATGGTCGAGGTGGCGGCGAACGGTCACCCGGCGTTCGGCGTGTACATCCTGGAGCGGGGGCAGTGGAGGCCGTTCCAGCTCCAGGTGATGGAGATGCGCGGCACGCAGGTGGCGCACTGCACCGTGTTCTTCGACCTGTCCCTGTTCCCCCTGTTCGGGCTGCCGCAGACGCTCGACGACGACCGTGAGGCGTCCTTCGCGCTTGCCCGATGACCGCAGCCTCGGCCGGGCTCGCCGTCAGCACCGACCTGCTCGACCGGGCCGTGGCCTATACCCGTGGCGCGCTGTCCGACGTCCGTCCGCGCCTGCTCGGTGCGCCGACCCCGTGCGCTGGGTGGGACCTGCTGGCCCTGCTCACCCACATGGACGACGCGATGGCGGCGATGCACGAGGCCGTCGTGGACCGCGAGGTGCCGCTGGATCCGGTGCTCCCCCGCACCGGGCTGGCACCGCTCGACTCGCTGCGCGACCGCGCCTGCAGCCTGCTCGCCGGGTGGAGCCGGGTCGGCCGCGAGTCCCTCGTCCTCGTCGGCGGTCGACCGGTCCCGACCGGCGTGGTCGCGCTGACCGGGTCCCTCGAGATCGCCTTGCACGGTTGGGATGTCGCCCAGTCGGTCGGCAGCTGCCGACCGCTCCCCGAGCAGCTGGCGCGTGAGCTCCTGCCCGCCGCCGGCGCACTGATCGAGGACGGCGACCGGGGAGTGCGGTTCGGTCCGGCCCTCACCCCGCGGGAGGGTGCGAGCGCCGCCGAGCAGCTGCTGGCCTACGCCGGACGCAGCGCCTCAGCGGGAGCGGCGCGCGGTGCCGAACAGCGACCGGGTGATCTCCCGGCCGATCACGGTGCCGGCTGAGCGCAGCATCGACTTGAAGGCGCTGGACTGGACCACCTGGGTCACCATGCCCGGCTCCTCCTTGGGCGCCCGGGCCGACTTCGCCCTTGGCGCCGGCGCCGTCGCACCAGCGCCGTCTGCGGGCGCAGGCGCGGGCGCCTCCGCGGCGGTGGGCGCCGCCGTCAAGCGCTTCTGCAGGATCTCGTAGGCCGACTCCCGGTCCGCGACGGCGGCGTACTTCGTGGACATCGACGACGCAGCGATGACGCCGTCGACGACGCTCGGGTCACTGGGGGCCATGAGCGACTGCGGTGCGCTCATCCGGGTCCAGGCGACCGGCGTCGGCGCGCCCTTCTCGGACAGGACGGTGACCACAGCCTCGCCGGTGCCGAGCTGGGTGAGCAGCTCGCCCAGGTCGTACCCGCTGGTCGGATAGGTCGACACCGTCGCCTTGAGCGCCTTGGCATCCTCGGGGGTGAACGCGCGCAGCGCGTGCTGCACCCGGTTGCCCAGCTGGGCGAGTACATCCCCGGGCACGTCCTTGGGGGTCTGGGTCACGAAGAAGACGCCGACCCCCTTGGAGCGGATCAGCCGCACGGTCTGCTCGATCGCGTTCTGGAACGCCTTGCTCGCCTCGTCGAACAGCAGGTGCGCCTCGTCGAAGAAGAACACCAGCTTGGGCTTGTCGGGGTCGCCCACCTCGGGCAGGTCGTGGAACAGGTCGGCCAGCATCCACATGAGGAACGTCGAGAACAGCGCCGGACGGTCCTGCACGGCCGGGAGCTCGAGGCAGGTCACCATGCCGCGGCCATCGGAGGCGGTGCGCAACAGGTCAGCGGTGTCGAACTCGGGCTCGCCGAAGAACACGTCCGCACCCTGGTCGGCGAACGCGATCAGGTCGCGCAGGATCACCCCGGCGGTGGCCGAGGACAGCCCGCCGAGCTCCTTGAGCTCGGGCTTGCCCTCCTCGGAGGTCAGGTGCTGGATCACCGCGCGCAGGTCCTTGAGGTCCAGGAGCGCGAGTCCGTTCCTGTCGGCATAGTGGAACACCAGCCCGAGGCTCGACTCCTGGGTGTCGTTGAGCCCCAACACCTTTGACAACAACGTCGGACCAAAGGAGGTGACCGTCGCACGGATCGGGGTTCCCTTGCCCAGACCGCCCAGCGACAGGAACTCGGTGGGGTATGCCGTGCCGACCCACTGCTGCCCGACATCGGACGCACGGGCCTGGAGCTTGTCGCTGGTCGCGCCCGGCGAGGCCATCCCGGACAGGTCGCCCTTGATGTCGGCGAGGAAGACGGGCACGCCGTTGGCCGACAGCTGCTCGGCCATCAGCTGGAGCGTCTTGGTCTTGCCGGTGCCGGTCGCCCCGGCCACCAGGCCGTGCCTATTCATCGTCGCCAGCGGCAGCCGGACCTGGGCGTCGGGGTGGGCCGTGCCGTCGATGACCGCGGCCCCGAGCAGGAGCGCGGGTGTCTCGAACGCGTAGCCGGCGCGGATCTTCTCGAGCTGGGAGTCCTCAGCGGTCTCGGTCACGCTGCGCACTCTACTGTCGGGGCCAGCCCCTAGGGTGGATGCGTGATCTTCAAGGCCGTGGGCGACTCCCGCCCCTATCCGGAGCACGGCAGGGACACCCCCCGGGACTGGGCGGACGTGCCGCCCCGCATGGTGCGGCTGGAGCAGCTGGTCACGACCAAGCGCACCCTCGACCTGGGCCACCTGCTGGCCGAGGACTCCACCTTCTACGGCGACCTGTTCGCCCACGTCGTGGAGTGGGGCGGGACCCTCTACCTCGAGGACGGGCTGCACCGCGCACTACGCGCCGCGCTCCAGCAGCGTCCTACCCTGCACGCGCGCGTGCTCGTGCTTGACTGACCCCTGACGCACGGCCTTGCCGTGCGCGGCGGACGACCGTGGGTGGAGGTGAGCACGATGACGTACGTCGTGGAGTCGGGGTCGTCCGCAGCCCGCCGCTCCCGTCGACGGCGCGCCGGGATCACGCTCCTCCTGGTGGCCCTGCTGCTCTTCTTCGCCTTCTGGTACGCGTACTCCTACTACCGCGGCGACCCGGCCGAGGGCGCGAACCGGCCCACCCCGTGCGCCACGGCGTCCACAACCGCCCCCGCCGCGGTGACACCGCAGCAGACGATCGTCAACGTCTACAACGCGACCAGCAGGAGCGGCCTGGCCGCCAAGACCGCGGCAGCCGTGCGCAAGCGCGGTTTCGTGGTCGAGGACGTCGCCAACGACCCCCTGAAGAAGAGCGTCAAGGGGACGGCGGAGGTGCGGTTCGGGCCCAAGGGCGCCTCGCGAGCCAAGCTGGTCGTCAGCCAGGTGGCCGGGTCCAAGGGCGTGAAGGACAAGCGCAAGGACGACTCGGTCGACCTGGTGCTGGGGGCCAAGTTCACCACGCTGGCTCCCCTGCCCACGCCCACCACGACCGCGGGCCCGGGCCCCTGCGCGTCGTGAGGAACCGGCGCCCGTCGCCGACCGCGTGAGCGCCTGACGCGGGCTGGACCACTTCCTCGCGCAGCCAGCGCGGCACCGGGTGCGGACGTAGTGTGAGGACATGATCTCGCTCGACAACGCCCGGGCCCTGCGGGAGTACGGCGTGCCGTGGACGCCGACTGCGGGCGACCGGTTCACCCTCGGTCAGGTCGACCTGATGGGCCAGGTGTTCTGGATCAGCGACCTCACCATCGAGGTGCACGAGTACCACGACGAGAAGATCCTGGGCTTCAACGGCACGACCGAATGGGCGCTGGACTCAGTCCCGCTCGACGCGGCGATCTGGCTGCCGCGCGAGGACCAGCTGCGCGCCCTCGTCGGCGAGTACCTCATCGCGCTCTCGCGTCAGGGCTGCGGGTGGGTCGTCACGATCCGCGACGAACGCGGCCTGCACGAGTTCGAGGCCGACGACGCCGAGGACGCGTACGCAGCAGCGGTCCTGGCCCGCACGTCCGCACCGGCCGCTACAGAGCGGTGATCGAGCGCGGTGCGCGCTCGCTGCGGCTCAGCGTCCGCAGCACGGCCGTCGCGCCGTGTCGCTTCACCGCCAGCCGGGTGAGCAGGTCGATCACCGACATGATGGCGACGTCGTCGAACACCGGCGGCTTGACCCGAACGCTTGCCGCGAGGTCGTCGGTGTGCACCACCGTCTCGAGCAACCGGGTCAGCAGCAGGTTGTCCAGGGTGAGCGCCCACCCCGTCCAGGGCAGCAGCACGACGTGGTCGCCCTCGACCCGTTCGAGCTCGATACCGAGACGGACCGTGCCCTCACGGAGCTGGGCGATCACCCGCTCGTGTCCCTGCAGCGCAGCCAGCTCGCCGCGCTCCCGGATCCCCGCGTTGTACGACCCCTCGCCGTCCTGCTCGCGCCACGGCACCATCGCGTAGTGGCTGAGCAGGCCGATCGGCTCGTGGTCGGTCGTGTCCTGCGCGAGCGCGCTCAGCACGTTGTCGACCTGGCCGGCAAGGTGTGCGCAGACAGCGCCGACCGACATCGCCGGGAGTGCGCTCGGCCGCTCCCAGGCCTCCTGGACACGCCGGTGCGCGAGGACGGCCGTGGCCACCTCGATCGCCGCAAGATAGACCTCTGCCGTCGCAGTGGTCATAGGTGGGCAGGCATGAGGAAGGGATCCATCCGTGGGGGGTGGTTGAACCCTCCCATGCACGCGTCGCCGGATGCGTCGGAATGCGCGGATTCGGACACAGGGGCAGGACGGGCGCCCCTCACCGCCCGCCGGTGTCATCGCGAGATCATGGGATCCACCTCAGGGTCCATGTCTCCGCCTTCGTCCTCGCCCATGTCCTCGCCCATGTCCTCGCCCATGTCCTCGCCCACGTCATCGCCTACGTCCTCGCCCACGTCATCGCCCATGTCCGCGCCCACGTACTGGGTCCGGACGGACACGAGCGGTGGGGTGTCGCCCAGGACCGCGACCGTGGCCAGGTGGGTGCTGGACCAGGGCGCAGGGAGGTCCAGGTCGGCGAGCTGGACGGTCGGCGCCGGCTCGTCGGCATCCCAGGCAACCAACGACGGTCGCGCGTGGTCCCGCGCTGCCAGCGTCACCAGGGTCGGGTCGAGCAGCAGCCCGTGCCCGGTCGCCTTCAGCAGGGCCTCCTTGCGCACCCAGGTCCGGAGCAACGCGTGCGCACGCTCCGCGGGCGGGCGCCGGCGGTGGTCGGCGAGCTCGGCCGCTGACAGGAAGGTCGCCGCGGTCCCGACCAGGTCCGTCGAGCCCGCGAGCGGCTCAGCGTCGACCCCGACGTCGGCGCCGGGTGGTCCGACCGCCACCACGACCAGTCCGAGGGTGTGGGAGATCGACAGGCCCGGCAGCGCTGCGACAGCCCGCGAACCGGCCGAGGCCGTGAACCGCGCCTTCCCGTGCGACCTTCCGCAGCGGACGCAGCCGGAGTCGATGCCGACGTCGCGACCGCTCAGCTCGGCACCGACCCGTCGGGCCAGTACCCGCCCGGTGGCGAACGCGTCGCGGTCGTCCGCCCGCCGCAGCCGCCCGATCCGGGCGCGCTCGGCGTCGTCGAGCAGGTGGGTCAGACCCGCTGCGGCCACCGGTCGAGCGCACCGGACGTGGATCTCAGGCACCATGTGACTATCCCAGCCCGACCGCCGGGAAGGGACGCCCGACCTCGTGTCGGCTGCGCGCCCCGGCTGGGGGTCTGCGTCGAGCATCGCTCGACCCGCCGAACCCAGGAGCGCCCGTGAGCAACGAACCGACCCACCACGACCTGGTCGTCATCGGCAGCGGCTCGGGCAACTCGCTGGTCACCCCCGACTTCGCCGGCCGGTCGGTCGCCGTCGTGGACCACAGCGCGCACTTCGGCGGGACCTGCCTGAACGTCGGCTGCATCCCCACCAAGATGTTCGTCTATGCCGCGGAGGTCGCCTCTACGGTGCGCGACGCGGCCAGGTTCGGGGTGGACGCAACGCTGGAGGGCGTGCGGTGGACCGACATCCGAGACCGCATCTTCGGCCGCATCGACCCGATCTCGCAGGCGGGACGGGACTACCGGGTCAACGGGCCGGGCACCACCGCATACCTCGGGCACGCGCGCTTCACCGGCGAGCGCGAGCTGGCGGTCACGATCACCCAGCCCGGCGGAACGCACGAGATCGGCGAGACCGTACGCGTGACCGCCGACCAGGTCGTGGTGGCCACCGGGAGCCGTCCGATGGTCGCCGACGTCATCGCGAGCTCCGGTGTGCCGTTCCACACCTCCGACACCGTCATGCGCATCGAGGAGCTCCCCCGTCAGATGGTGATCCTCGGTGGTGGGGTGATCAGCTGCGAGTTCGCCCACGTGTTCTCCGCGCTCGGGGTGGAGGTGACCATCATCCAACGCGGCCCGAGGTTGCTGACCACGCTCGACGAGGAGATCGGGGAGGCGTTCACGACGCTCGCGCAGGGTCAGTGGGACGTCCGCACCGGTGCGCACGTGACCACCGTCGCCGGTGACGCCTCGCGGGTGCGCGTGGCCCTCGACGACGGCAGCGAGGTCGAGGCCGACCTCCTGCTGGTCGCGACGGGGCGGCTGCCCAACAGCGATGCGATGGGGCTGGATCTGGCCGGTGTCGACGTCCGACCCGACGGGCGGGTGAAGGTCGACGCGCACGGACGGACCTCGGCCGAGGGTGTCTGGGCGCTCGGTGACGTCAGCGCCCCGCACCAGCTCAAGCACCTTGCCAACCACGAAGCGCGAATCGTCGCCCACAACCTGGCCCACCCCCAGGACCTGCGTTCGTTCGACCACGACAACGTCCCGGCCGGCGTCTTCTCCCATCCCCAGCTCGCCACGGTCGGGCTGACCGAGGCAGAGGCCCGCGCTGCGGGTCACGACGTGTCGGTGAAGGTCCAGTCGTTCGCGGGCACCGCCTACGGCTGGGCGATGGAGGACACCACCAGCCTGTTCAAGCTGGTCGGCGAGCGCGGGACCGGACGGCTGCTCGGCGCCCACGTCATGGGCCCCCACGCCACCACGCTCATCCAGCCGATCCTGCAGGCGATGGCCTTCGGCCAGACCGCGCAGGAGGTCGCGCGGGGGCAGTACTGGATCCACCCCGCACTGGCCGAGGTGGTCGAGAACGCACTGCTCGGGCTGGCCTGAGTCGGGTTGGCCGGGGCGGGTTGGCCCGAGGGCGACAGCCGCGGCCCCGCGAGAGCGGACACCCGCGACCCCCACGAGACAGGACACCCGGACCTGTCTTCAAGGGTCCGGGTGTCCTGTGTCGTCGACGTCCTGAGCTGACGTCACGCTGGCGGTGGCGGTGGGATTTGAACCCACGGTGGAGTTACCCCCACACACGCTTTCGAGGCGTGCTCCTTAGGCCGCTCGGACACGCCACCGCCGAGCAGGGTACCGGAGCGGCTCGGTGGCCGAGAAATCGCGGCTCCGGCCTGACCTGCGGGCGCACCGATCCGACCCGGCCCGGCATGTCCCACCCATCGGACGGAGGGAATGCCGCCGCTCTCGATCGGCTTGTCCCCACGTGACCACCACAGCGCCCGCGACCACCTCGGGAAACGCCATCGGCGTCGGTCTGCGCTCGGACCGCGGTCCGATCCTGCTCGCGATCATGGTCTCCACGGGGATCATCGCCATCGACGCGACGATCCTGGCCACCGCGGTGCCTTCGGTGGTCCGCGAGCTCGGTGGCTTCGCCCTGTTCCCGTGGCTGTTCTCGGTGTACCTGCTGGCGCAGGCCGTGTCGGTCCCGGTGTACGCCAAGCTGGCCGACACCTTCGGCCGCAAGCCGATCATGCTGCTGGGCATCGGCCTCTTCCTGCTCGGCTCGGTCCTGTGCGGCCTGGCCTGGAGCATGCCCGCACTGATCGCCTTCCGCGCAGTGCAGGGGCTCGGCGCGGGGGCGGTGCAACCCATGTCGATCACCATCGCCGGCGACATCTACACGGTCGCCGAGCGAGCCAAGGCCCAGGGCTACATCGCCAGCGTCTGGGCCATCGCCTCGGTGATCGGTCCGACCCTGGGCGGCGTCTTCTCCCAGCTCGGGATCTGGCGCTGGATCTTCTTCGTCAACATCCCGCTGTGTCTGCTGGCCGGCGGCCTGATCGTGCGCAACTTCCACGAGGACATCGAACGGACCCGCCACCGCATCGACTACGCCGGGGCCTCCCTGCTGACGGCTGGTATGACCCTGGTGATCCTCGGGGTGCTGCAGGGCGGACAGGCCTGGGCGTGGGACTCCCCCGCCAGCATCGGCATCTTCACCGGCGGCGCCGTGCTGCTCCTGGTGTTCGCGATGGTCGAGCGTCGAGCCGCTGAGCCCGTCGTCCCGCTCCACCTGCTCACCCGCCGCCTGCTGTTCACCACGAGCATGCTCGCGCTGGGGGTCGGCGTGATCCTCATCGGGCTCACGTCGTTCGTCCCGACCTATCTGGAGACCTCGCTCGGGGTCGAGCCCCTCGTGGCCGGGCTGGCCCTGGCTGCACTCACCATCGGCTGGCCGATCGCAGCGACGCTCTCCGGCCGGTTCTTCTACCTCAAGTACGGGTTCCGGCCCACGGTCCTGATCGGCATGGCCCTCACCGTCCTCGGCACCGGGCTGCTCGCTCTGACCGGGGGCTCGCCGTCGGTGGCCGTAGTCGCGGTGGCGTGCTTCGTCACCGGGCTCGGCCTGGGCCTGGTCGCGAGCCCGTCGCTCATCGCCGCGCAGGCCAGCGTGGAGTGGGACGAACGCGGGGTGGCGACCGGTCTCAACCTGTTCACCCGCTCGATCGGCAGCGCGCTCGGAGCCGCGGTGTTCGGAGCCGTGGCCAACGCGGTCATCGCGAGCTCGGGGGGCTCGGAGACCGACCCCGGCACCGCCACGTCCGCCGGCCAGGCCGTGTTCTATGCAGTATTCGCCGCAGCAGTCCTCACCGTGGTCGCCGGACTCGCCATGCCGAAGGTCCGCGCGGACGCCCCCGCCACCCCGGCACCCGCCTCCACCTGACGCGGCTCGCCTTCGCCCGACCCGCAGTCCCCCGGCCCCGGACCGCAGTCCCCGGGCCCCTGACCGCAGTCTTTGCAGGATGCTCCACGTCATGGCGTGGAACATCCTGCAAAGACTGCGCGACCAGCGGCGTCCCGAGCTGACCGGTGTCCCGCTGACCGGTGCCCCGCCGACCGGTGTCCCTGCGCTCAGCGGCGCCCGGCGAAGAAGTCCAGCAACAGCTGGGAGCACTCGGCTTCGCGCACCCCACCCACCACCTCGACCCGATGGGTGGCGCGCCGGTCTCGTGGGAGGTCCCACACCGAGCCGCACGCGCCCATCTTGGGGTCCCACGCGCCGAAGACCAGGCGCTCCAGCCGGGCCAGCACCGCCGCACCGGCGCACATCGGGCAGGGCTCGAGCGTGACGACGAGGGTGCAGCCGTCCAGCCGCCAGCTCCCCCGCCTCGAGCCCGCCGCCCGCAGGGCCGAGATCTCGGCGTGGCCAGCGGGGTCGTGGTCCTCCTCGCGGGTGTTGCGACCGATGCCGATGATGCTGCCCCCGGGGTCGAGCACCACGGCACCGACCGGCACGTCCCCGGTGTCGGCCGCCTCGGCCGCCCGCAGCAGCGGCTCGGCCATCCAACCGGCGTACACAGGGTCGGCGGCTGGTCCGCCCACGGGGGTCACGCGCTAAGTTTCGCCCATGCGCGTGCACACCGCCGACCACCCGCTCATCTCCCACAAGCTGACCTACCTGCGCGACCAGCGCACGGACTCGCCGACCTTCAGGCGGCTCGCCGAGGAGCTGGTCACGCTGCTCGCCTACGAGGCCACCCGCGACGTCCGCGTCGAGCCGATGGAGATCCAGACTCCGGTGGCCCCGACCACCGGCATCAAGCTGTCCAACCCCAAGCCGCTCGTCGTGCCGATCCTGCGCGCCGGGCTCGGCATGCTCGAGGGGATGGTGCGGCTGCTGCCCTCGGCCGAGGTCGGCTTCCTCGGGATGATGCGCAACGAGGAGACGCTCGAAGCGGTGACCTATGCCAACCGGCTCCCCGACGACCTCAGCGGGCGTCAGTGCTACGTGCTCGACCCGATGCTGGCGACCGGCGGCACGCTGGCCATGTCGATCCGCTACCTCGTCGACCGCGGCGCCGACGACATCACGGCCATCACGCTGATCGCCGCCCCCGAGGGCATCAAGGCCGTCGAACACGCGCTGTCCGACCTCGACGTCCCGATCACCCTGGTGACCGGCGCCGTCGACGAACGGCTCAACGAGAACGGCTACATCGTGCCCGGGCTCGGCGACGCCGGGGACCGCCTGTACGGCCTGGTCTGAACCACCTGTCCGCGAGCCAGCGGCACCAAACGTGGCCGAGCGAGCCGGTCCCCACAGCGACACGGACCGTCGTCGGCGCGCCTGCGCCCGACTGCGGCGGCTGGTTGGCACGATGGTGGACGGTATGACACCACGCCGGGAACACCCCGACGACTTCAGGAGAACGACATGTCGCGCGTCAAGAGGATCCTCCTCTGGGTCGTCCTCGCGTTTGCCGTGTACGCGGTCCTGACCTCCCCCGACCAGGCGGCCGACATCGTCAAGACGTCCGGGTCGATCGTCGCGGACGGCGTCACGAGCATCGGCAGCTTCTTCGACGCGCTCCTCGGCCGGAGCTAGCCCGCGGCCATGGCGGCCCACGACGACGTGGTGCGCCCGCGACGCCTCGACCGCTACCTCCTGCTGCGCGAAGGCGAGCAGGTCGTGTTCGCGGTACGCCGGCACTGGGCCAGCGTGTCGCTGCCCGTGGCGGCCGCAGTCGCCGCGCTCGCACTCGCACTGGTCGCCGACTTCAGGCTCCCCCGCGGTTTCGGCCTGGTGGCCAACCTGCTGGTCTGGGTGAGCGTCGCCGCAGTCCTCTGGGCGGCGTACTGCGTGATCCAGTGGCGCCACGACTGGCTGGTCGCGACCAACAAGCGACTGCTGTTCAGCACCGGCCTGCTGACGCAGTCGGCGCCGATGATGCCGCTGGCGCGCGTGACCGACATGAACTACCAGCGCACCATCCCGGGGCGGGTCCTCGGCTATGGCAAGTTCGTCATGGAGAGCGCGGGACAGCACCAGGCGCTCAACGTCGTCAACTGGGTGCCCGACCCGGACCACAACTACCGCATCCTCATCCGCGAGATCTTCTCGATCTCCCCGCCGGAGGACGAGCAGCCCTCTGCCTCAGAGGATCTCGACGGGTGGGAGCAGTCATCAGACCATCGCGAGCCGGAAGACACCCCCGACCACTCGACGGCCATCCGAGTGCGCGGTCGCGAGTCGGTCTATCGCAGCCCCGACTTGTCCGCGAGCGACCGCTCGGCCGACACCGGCCCGATCCGCCGCTACCCCCCCGACCACGGCGGATTCGGATAGCCGCGGGCGGAAGTCTTCGCTAGCGTCACCGCCATGGGTGTGATGCGGACCAAGACGATCGAACAGACCATCCGCGAGACCGAGGAGCCGGAGTACGCGCTCAAGAAGTCACTCAGCTGGCTCGACCTGACCGTCTTCGGGATCGGCGTCATCATCGGCGCCGGGATCTTCACCTTCACCGGAACGGCCGCCGCCAACTACGCCGGCCCCTCGATCGCGATCTCGTTCGTCGTAGCGGCAGTCGTCTGCGGTCTCGCCGCTCTCTGCTACGCCGAGTTCGCCTCGACCGTTCCGGTCTCCGGATCGGCGTACACGTTCTCCTATGCCTCGCTCGGAGAGATCATCGCCTGGATCATCGGGTGGGACCTCCTGCTCGAGCTCGCCCTCGGTGCCGGGGTCGTCGCCCAGGGCTGGAGCTCGTATGCGAACCTCCTGCTGGGCGACATGGGCATCACCCTCCCCGACGCCCTGGCGCCCAAGACCGACTCGAACCCCGCCGGCCAGTTCAACCTGCTCGCGTTCCTGCTCATCGCCGCACTCACCGCACTGGTCGCGTGGGGCATCAAGGAGTCGCTGCGGGTCAACCTGGTGCTGGTCGGCGTGAAGCTGTTCATCGTGCTGTTCGTGATCGTGGCCGGGCTGTTCTACATCAAGACGGCCAACTACAGCCCCTTCATCCCCCCGGCGACCAGCGGCGAAGGTGCGGCGGGCATCCACCAACCGCTCATCCAGGCACTGCTCGGGTTCACCCCGTCCTCGTTCGGGGTGGGCGGCATCTTCGCCGGCGCCTCGATCGTGTTCTTCGCCTACATCGGCTTCGACGTGGTCGCGACCACCGCCGAGGAGGCGAAGAACCCACAGCGCGACCTGCCGATCGGCATCCTCGCCTCGCTGGTGATCTGCACGGTCCTGTACGTCGCCGTCGCCCTCGTCATCACCGGGATGGTGCCGTACACCGAGATCGACCCCGACGCGGCGCTCGCCAGCGCGTTCGAGAGCGTCGGGCAGAGCTGGTTCGCGACCCTGATCGCCGCGGGGGCGGTCGCCGGTCTCACCACCGTGGTCATGACGCTGATGATCGGTGCAACCCGCGTGCTGTTCGCCATGTCCCGTGACCGGCTGATGCCGCCGTCGATCGGCCGGACCAACCCCAGGACCGGGACGCCGATCCGGCTCACCATCGGCGTCGGCGCCCTCGTCGCCTTCATCGGCTCCTACCTCGGCAACCACGTCAACCTCGAGGAGATGGTCAACATCGGTACGCTGGCCGCGTTCACGCTGGTCTCCATCGCGGTCCCGGTGCTGCGCCACAACCGCCCCGACATCGAGCGTGCGTTCAAGGTGCCGTTCTCGCCCGTCCTGCCGATCCTCGCGGCCCTGTCGGCGATCTACCTGATGCTCAACCTGTCGATCGAGACCTGGCTGCGTTTCCTCGCCTGGATGGTCCTGGGCTTCGTCCTCTACTTCAGCTACGGGTACCGCAGGAGCCGCCTGTCCGGGAAGGCCCGAGAGGGTGACCGCCCCAGCTTGACCAGCACGTGATCTTCAGGTGCCGGGTGGTTCGGACGGGCGGCCCCGCTACAGCGCCTTGATGATGTCCTCGACGCGCTCCTTGGCATCGCCGAAGAGCATCTGGCTGTTGTCCTTGAAGAACAGCGGGTTCTGCACTCCCGCATAGCCGGTGGCCATGGACCGCTTGAACACCACGACGTTCTTGGCCTTCCAGACCTCGAGCACCGGCATGCCGGCGATCGGGCTGGTGGGGTCCTCGGCCGCGCTGGGGTTCACCGTGTCGTTGGCGCCGATGACCAGGACGACATCGGTGTCGTTGAAGTCCTCGTTGATCTCGTCCATCTCCAGCACGATGTCGTAGGGCACCTTGGCCTCGGCGAGGAGCACGTTCATGTGACCGGGCAGCCGACCTGCCACCGGGTGGATGCCGAAGCGGACCTCGACGCCCCGCTTGCGGAGCTGGGCGGTGAGGTCGGCGACGGGGTACTGCGCCTGCGCGACCGCCATGCCGTACCCCGGCGTGATCACGACCGTGGACGCCTCCTTGAGGATCTCGGCCACCTCGACGGCCTGGACCTCGCGGTGCTCGCCGTAGTCCTTCTCCTCGCCGCTCACGGCACCGTCGGAGCCGAAGCCCCCCGCGATCACGCTGACGAAGGAGCGGTTCATGGCCTTGCACATGATGTAGGAGAGGATCGCACCGGAGGAGCCGACGAGCGCGCCGGTGACGATGAGCAGGTCGTTGCCGAGCATGAATCCCGCTGCGGCAGCTGCCCATCCGCTGTAGCTGTTGAGCATCGACACCACGACCGGCATGTCGCCACCGCCGATGGACGCCACGAGGTGCCAGCCGAGGGCCAGGGCCAGCACCGTCATGAGGACCAACGCGATGATGTTGTGGCTCACCATGAACGCGACGAGGAGACCCGCGCTCGCGATCAGGACGGCGAGGTTGAGCAGGTGGCGGCTGGGCAGCATCAGCGGCTTGCTGGAGATCCGGGCACTGAGCTTGAGGAACGCGACGATCGAGCCGGTGAGGGTCACCGCACCGATGAAGACCCCCAGGAAGACCTCGACATTGTGGATGACCTCCAGCGACCCGGAGAGACCGTCCTCGGTCAGGTAGGAGTTGAATCCGACCAGGACCGCCGCCGCACCGACGAAGCTGTGCAGCATCGCGACCAGCTCGGGCATCTGGGTCATCTCGACCCGCCGGGCCCGCCAGGTGCCGATCGCCGCGCCGACGAGCATCGCGGGGACGAGCAGCAGCAGCGTGACGCCGACGCCCTGGGGTGCGTTGTCGAGCGCGGCGTAGGCCGTCGCCAGCAGCGCAACCGCCATCCCGATCACGCCAAAAGTGTTGCCCTGCTTGGCTGTCTCGTGCTTGGACAGGCCGGCGAGGGCGAGGACGAAGAGGACCGCGGCGACGATGTATGCGCCCTGGACCAGACCGATGGCGTGCATCAGGCGTCACCCCTCCGGAACATCTTGAGCATGCGCTGGGTGACCACGAAGCCACCGAAGATGTTGATGCTGGCCAGGACCGTCGCGGCGAACGCCAGGACCGTCACCACCGGGTCGTCGAGCCCGAGCTGGAGGATGGCGCCAACCACGATGATCCCGGAGATGGCGTTGGTCTCGGCCATCAGCGGCGTGTGCAGGGCGTGGGCGACGTTGGAGATGACGTAGTAGCCGACGATGACCGCGAGCGCGAACACCGTGAAGTGGCCGAGGAAGCTGCCGGGCGCGACGGATGCGAGGAGCAGGAACAGCACGGCGGCCAGCCCCATCATCGCCAACCTGCGGCGCGGGTCCGGCGGTGGCTTCGGCGCCGGCTTGGCGACCGGCGCGACGGGAGCGGCCGGGGCCGCCGAGACCTGGACGGGCGGCGGCGGCCACAGGACCTCACCGTCGCGGACGACGGTCATGCCCCGCTGCACCACGTCCTCGAGGTCGAGCACCACGCGCCCGTCCTTGCCGGGGGTGAGCAGCTTGAACAGGTTGACGACGTTGGTGCCGTACAGCTGTGAGGCCTGGGTCGGGAGCCGGCCCGGAAGGTCGGTGTAGCCGACGATGTGCACCCCGGTCGGCGAGATCACCACCTCGCCGGGCTGGCTGAGCTCGCAGTTCCCGCCGTTGGCCGCGGCCATGTCGACGATCACGCTGCCGGGCCGCATGGTGGCGACCATCTCGGCGGTGATCAGCCGCGGAGCCGGCTTCCCGGGGATCAGCGCCGTGGTGATGATGATGTCGACGTCCTTGGCCTGCTCGGCGTACAGCTCCTCCGCCTTGCGGTTGAAGTCCTCGCCCATCTCCTTGGCATAGCCGTCGGCACTCGGGCCGGTGTCCTCCATCTCGATCCGCAGGAACTCCCCACCCATCGACTCGACCTGCTCGCCGACCTCGGGGCGGGCGTCGAAGGCGCGGACGATGGCGCCCAGGCTGCTGGCCGTCCCGATCGCGGCCAGGCCTGCGACACCGGCGCCGACGACCAGGACCTTGGCCGGGGGCACCTTGCCCGCCGCGGTGACCTGGCCGGTGAACAGCGAGCCGAACTGGTGCGCGGCTTCGACGACGGCGCGGTATCCGCCGATGTTGGCCATCGACGACAGCACGTCGAGGGACTGTGCGCGCGAGATGCGGGGGACGGCATCCATCGCGAGCGCCGTGACTCCCGCGGCAGCGAGCCGCTGCACGGTCTCGGGGTTGAGGGCCGGGGCGATGAGGCTGACCAACATCGCGCCCGGGCGCAGCCGGGACAGGTCGGACTCGGCTGGGGTGTTGACCGCGATGACGACATCGCTGCTCCAGACCGCGTCCGCCGCACTCACCGTGGCGCCGGCCTCGCCGTATGCGGCGTCGGCGTAGGCAGCCGTGGCGCCCGCCCCGGACTCGACCAGGACGTCGTACCCGAGCCCGATCAGCTGACCTACGGTCTTGGGCGTCGCGGCGACCCGGGTCTCACCCGGTGACGTCTCGCGCGGAACACCGATCTGCACAGGCGTCTCCTCGTGGAGGCAGAGGGAAGCACGCGACCGGGGGCGTCACGCGTAGCGACCAACCTAGGGGACGGCCCCGTGCGGCGTGGACCCGGTGTGATCGGGGTCGCCGCCCCGGGGCGCTGTGCACCGGATGGTCTCAGACCGCGAGACCCCACCCTGCACTCTTTGAAGCCCGCTCCCCGTGATGGCGGGGAACGGGCTGCAAAGAGTCGCGCCCACGGGGCCGAGCGGGGAACCGGCTGCAAAGAGTCGCGCCCAGGGGGCGGAGCGGGTGGGTCAGGCGGTACCGCCGACGTCGCCGTGCGTCAGCGGCTGGCCGAGCCGACCAGCCTGGTAGTCCGCGAACGCCTGGGTCACCTCGGCCTTGGTGTTCATGACGAACGGACCGGCCCAGGCGATGGGCTCCCGGATCGGGCTGCCGCCGAGGATCACCACGTCCAACCCAGCGGCGTACCGGGCGTCCTGGCTCTGGGCCGCGGAGAGCCGCAACCGGTCGCCCGCCCCGTGAACCACCAGCTGGCCGGTGCCGACCGGGCGTTGGTCCGGGCCGACGAAGCCGTCGCCGCCCATGACGTACACCAGTGCGTTGAAGTCGGACCGCCACGGCAGGTCGAGCTGGGCGCCCGGGGACAGGGTCGCGTGGACCATCGTCATCGGGGTGTGCGTGGATCCCGGCCCCTTGATTCCCGCGACCTCACCGGCGATGACGCGCAGCAGGGTCGCGCCATCCGCCGACGTCGCGAGACCGACCTCACCAGACCGCAGGTCCTGATATGCCGGGGGCTTCAGCTTGTCGGACTTCGGCAGGTTGACCCAGAGCTGGAAGCCGTGGAACAGGCCACCGGAGACGACGAGGTGCTCCGGGGGCGCCTCGATGTGCAGGATCCCCGAACCCGCGGTCATCCACTGGGTGTCGCCGTCGGTGATCGAGCCGCCGCCGCCGTAGGAGTCACGGTGGTCGAAGATGCCGTCGATGATGTAGGTGACGGTCTCGAAGCCCCGGTGCGGGTGCCACGGCGTGCCCTTGGGCTCACCCGGCGCGTACTCGACGGCTCCCATCTCGTCCATGTGGATGAAGGGGTCGAGGTCGCGCAGGTCTACGCCCGCGAACGCCCGCTTGACCGGGAAGCCCTCACCTTCGTACCCGGTGGGGGCCGTCGTGACCGACACGACGGGACGTATCGCTGAGCCCTCAGCCGAGGCGGCGATGCGAGACAGGACGGTGAGGTCGGGAACGGTGACGGCGGGCATGGTCGACTCCCAGGAGTGGTTGAGATTTCAAGTATCTCATTCAACCGTCTCCCGGTGCAAGCCATTCCCCTCGCCCGATCCGTCGCACCGAGGTCCAGGAGGATCCTGCCGGGGACGACGAGATCGCGGGAGCCATCGGGTCCTCCCGTGGTCGACGGGACCCTCCCGCCGGTACCCACCCTCGGAGCCGTCGTTGTCCCGCGGACGTGCACCTCGCAGAACGGCTACTGCGAGCCGTCGTCGGCGCCGCTGGCTCGGCGCGTGGCGGCCACGGTGTCGGTCAGGAACCGCAGGACCGTCTCACGCTCGGTCTGGGTGTATCCGGCCAGCATGGTCGACATCGCTCGCCCGATGGGGGCGAAGATCTGCGCGCCCACCGCCATCGCGTCATCAGTCATCTCGACCACGACGCGACGGCGGTCGGCGGCACCGTGGCGGCGGTGCACGTGTCCGGCGGACTCGAGCCGACCCAGCATCGCCGACGTCGCGGGGGCACTGAGGTTCAGCGCCGCGGCGAGGGTGCCCGGAGTGACCTCCCGACCGCGCCGGGCCGCGTCGATCAGGTGCGAGAGGGCGTAGAGGTCGGTGCGGTACAACCCGTGCGGCGCTCCGTGTGTGTCGATGTACCGGTCCATCTCGGTGGTGAAGGCGCGCAGCGCGTCGGTGATCCCGACCTCGACCGGGCCAGGACCCGTGACACGACCAGGACCGGGACCAGGACGCCTGCGTGCCGATGCCATGTCCCACCTCCGTGCGGCGACGAGGCCGTGCGCCGCGGTTTGACGGTGCACTCCGGGGGTGATTCCATCATAGAAATATTGCTCTGCGGAAGGAAGCCGGACATGAGCTCGCACGGGCTGCCATGGGTTGGACGGGGACTCGGCCACCTGGTCGGCCCGCGCGCCAAGTGGGTGGTGGTCGTGGCAGCGGTCCTTCTCTCCGGCGCGGCCTTCGCCTTCGCCGGAGAGGCCGAGGCGACCTCGACCACCGATGCAGCCCTTCCGGCCGGCGCCGAGGCCGCCCGCGCAGCCGTCGCACAGGCCGCGCTTCCGTCCTCCGGCGTCTCGCCGGCCTTTCTCGTCTTCACCCGCGACGCTGGACTGACCAGCGCCGACGAGGACGCCATCACGGCCGCGCAGGGCCGCGCGGCAAAGGCGGTCGAGACGCCGAACCTGGGGGACGGTGTGGCGCCGTCCACCGACGGGGGCGGCGAGGGCACCGGTGTACCCGTGCAGGTGTCCGATGACCGGACCACCGCGCTGGCGATCGTGCCGATGCGGGCAGACCTCTCCGATGAGGAGACGTCGACCCAGGTCGCTGCGCTGAGATCCGCTGTCCGCCAGGGCCTCCCGGACGGTCTCGCGGTCAACGTCACGGGTGGGCCCGCCTTCGGAGCCGACATCGGCGCGGTGTTCGACGGCGCCGACATCCGGTTGCTCGGCACGACCGCCGGGGTCGTCGCGCTCCTGCTGCTCATCACCTATCGCAGCCCGTGGCTCTGGCTGGTGCCGTTGTCCGTCGTCGGCGTCGGCGACCAGGTCGCGGCCAAGGGTGTGGCCGTGCTGAGCCGGCTGAGCGACGTCAGCGCCGACGGTGCGGTGACCGGCATCGTCTCGGTCCTCGTGTTCGGCGCGGGGACCAACTACGCGCTCCTGGTGATTGCCCGATATCGCGAGGAGCTTCGCCGCACCGAGGACCGCCACCAGGCCATGCGTGACTCGCTGCGGTCCTCCGGGCCCGCGGTCGTGGCCAGCGGCGGCACTGTCGTCCTGGCCCTGCTGGCGCTCGGCGTGCTGGCCGACGACCCGTTCGCCCAGTCACTCGGTTACGCGGGCGCGCTCGGGATCATCGTGGCCCTGGCCTACGCGCTGCTGGTGCTGCCCGCGGCGTTGGTGCTGTTCGGCCGCCGGCTGTTCTGGCCGTTCGTCCCCCACGTCGACACCGACGACCCCAGTCACGAGGGGTGGTGGAAGCGCGTCGGTCTGGCGGTCACGGGACGTCCGGTCGTGGTGACGCTGGCTGCGGTGGCGGCGCTCGCGGTCCTCGCGCTCGGCGGGCTGGGCCTGCAGGTCGGCCAGGCCGCGACCGAGCAGTTCCTCGACAAGCCGGAGGCGGTGGTCGGGCAGGAGCAGCTCGCTGCGGCCTTCGCGGCCGGCACGAGCGAGCCCGCCGTCGTGATCTCCCGGGCCAGCGCCGTCGACGCGGTCACGACCGCGGCCCAAGGCGTCGACGGGGTCGAGTCGGTGACCGCCACGGGCGGGGACGACCGCACCGCAGCGGTCAGCGTCGTCCTCAGCGCCGCTCCGGGATCGGACGCCGCGTTCGACCAGGTGCGCGCGCTACGGGCGGCGGTGCACGCGGTGCCAGGTGCCCAAGCCCTCGTCGGCGGGTCGGACGCAGAGCTGCTCGACACCGCCACGACGGCAGAGCGCGACCGCTGGGTGCTGTTCCCCGTGATCCTGCTGATCGTGCTGCTCGTGCTGGTCCTGTTGCTTAAGTCGGTGGTCGCCGCGGTGGTGCTGGTGGCCACGGTGGTCACGACCTATGTCGCGAGCATGGGTGCGAGCTGGTTCGCCTTCGACCGACTGCTCGACTTCCCACCCCTGGCCGAGACGACCCCGCTGCTGGGCTTCCTGTTCCTCGTCGCGCTGGGGGTGGACTACAACATCTTCCTGACGACCCGGGCCCGTGAGGAGGCGGTCGAGGGTGCCCCGGCCACCGCGTCGATCGTCACCGCCCTGGCGGTCACCGGCGGCGTGATCACGAGTGCGGGGATCCTGCTGGCCGCGGTGTTCGCGGTGCTCGGTGTCCTGCCCCTGGTCCAGCTCGCCCAGATCGGGGTCATCGTCGGGTTCGGCGTCCTGCTGGACACCCTCGTGGTGCGGTCGCTGCTCGTGCCCGCTCTGGTCAGCCTGCTGGGAGAACGCTTCTGGTGGCCCTCGCGCCCGACCGCGCCACGGGGTCAGTCCAGCCCGAGCTCCTGAGCCGACTCCTGGCGCATCTCGACCTTGCGGACCTTGCCGGTGACCGTCATCGGGAACTCGTCGACGACCTTGACGTAGCGCGGGATCTTGTAGTGGGCGAGTCTGCCCGTGCAGAACTCGCGGACCAGCTCGGCGGTGAGCGGCGTCGTTCCGTCCTTCATCCGGATCCAGGCGCACAGCTCCTCGCCGTACTTCGCGTCGGGCACCCCGATCACCTGCGCGTCCAGGATGTCGGGGTGGGTGTAGAGGAACTCCTCGATCTCGCGCGGATAGACGTTCTCCCCACCGCGGATCACCAGGTCCTTGATCCGGCCGGTGATCTGCACGAACCCGAGCTCGTCCATCACTGCGAGGTCTCCGGTGTGCATCCAGCCGTCGACCAGGACCTCCTTGGTCCTGTCCTCCTGCTCCCAGTATCCGAGCATCACCGACGGGCCCTTGGTGCAGAACTCACCGGTCTGACCGATCGGCACGGTGGCATCGGTGGCGGGGTCGACCACCTTGACCTCGAGGTGCGGGATGACCCGTCCGACGGTGCCGACCTTCTGCTCGAAGGTGTCCTCGATGCGGGTCTGGGTGGACACCGGGGAGGTCTCGGTCATGCCGTAGGCGATGGTCACCTCCGTGATGCCCGCGGCGATGAGCTTCTTCATCATCTCTGCGGGACAGGGCGATCCGGCCATGATGCCGGTACGCACGCTGCTGAGGTCATAGCTGGCGAAGTCGGGCAGTGCCCACTCGGCGATGAACATGGTGGGCACGCCGTACAGGCTGGTGCACCTCTCGTCGGCGGTCGCCCTGAGCGTCGCGGCGGGGTCGAACCCCGGTGCGGGGATGACCATGGCGGCGCCGTGTGTCGTGCACGCGAGGTTGCCCATGACCATGCCGAAGCAGTGGTAGAACGGCACCGGGATGCAGACCCGGTCCTGCTCGGTGTAGTGGCACATCTCGCCGACGAAGAAGCCGTTGTTGAGGATGTTGCGGTGGCTGAGCGTCGCGCCCTTGGGGAAACCCGTGGTGCCCGAGGTGTACTGGATGTTGATCGGCTCGTCCGGCGTCAGGGTCGCCTGGATCTCCGCGACCTCCTCGGGATCGACCTCCTCGGCACGGGCGATCAGGGCCTCCCAGGACTCGGTTCCGATCACCACGACCTCACGCAGCGCCGGGCACTCGTCGCGGACCTCACCGACCATGGCGACGTAGTCGCTGCTCTTGAAGGTCTCGGCGCTGATGAGCATGCTGACGCCGGCCTGGTTGAGGACGAACTTCAGCTCGTGGGTGCGGTAGGCCGGGTTGATGTTGACCAGGATCGCGCCGATCCGCGCGGTGGCGAACTGCGTGACGGTCCACTCGGCGCAGTTCGGCGCCCAGATCCCGATGCGCTCCCCCTTGTCCAGACCCGCGGCAACGAGCGCACGGGCCAACGTCTCCACCTGCGCAGCGAACTGGTCGTAGGTCCACCGGATCCCCCGCGGCACGTCCACCAGCGCCTCGCGGTCCCCGAACCGCGCGACCGTGGCCGCCAGGTTGTCGGGGATGGTCTGCTCGATCTGCGCTGGCTCGGTGCCGCCGACCGCGTGGGAGAGGGTCAGGGTGTCGGGCATCGATGCCTCCTGCAGAACGGATGGAACCCCCTCATCCCACCACTGGACGTCCGTGCGGCGCGACCCCCCAGTCGGACGGGGCGTGACGGGCGTGATCGGCGTGGTGGCGTGATCGGCGTGATGGCGTGATCGGCGTGATGGCGTGATCGGCGGGGTGGCGTGATCGGCGTGGTGGCGTGATCGGCGTGGTGGCGTGATCGGCGTGTCGGCGTGGCGCGGCCCGGGCTCGCCGGCTCTCAGAAGGGAGGGGGGCCCACCGGCCGACGGTAACGCACGACGGTGGACTGCGAGGTCGTGTGCGGGTCGCTGACGATGAACCTCGATGCGCGCACCGCACGGACCGCCGTGAGCGACAGGCCCGCGTCGAGCGCACCGGTTCGCTGGTCGGGGTCGCTCGCTCGCCCGACCACGCCGTGCCGGTCGGAGAGCAGCGGCCGCAGCCGTCGGGCGCGTTCGGTGTCCCGGGCCGCCCGCCGCGCCGCCCGCAGGTGCGAGCGGATCTGACGCGCGCAGACCAGCTCGACCGCGCTCAGGTCGGGACCGCTGAGGTCAACGGTGCCGAGCCGGACCGCCCGATTGGCGGTCGGGGAGGCGACCGTGGTCGACGCTGACGCTGACGCTGACGCTGACGCTGACGCCGGCGCCGGCGCCCGTGCGGGGGCTCGGGGCGGGGCCGACGCCCGCGCTTCGGACCGGTCGATGCCGGGCTCCAGCAGGTCAACGGGACGGCTCACCAGGGCGCGTCCGTGCGGGGTCGTCCACCGCGCGGCAGCATCCGTGTCCAGACTGACCTTCCAGCCCACCCGCTGCTTGACCCGATGGTGCCGCCTGCACAGGCAGATCAGGTTGGCCGCCTCCGTGGCGCCCATCGGCCAGGCTCGCACGTGGTCGAGGTCGCAGAATGTCGCGCTGACCGAACAGCCAGGGAACCGGCAGTGCCCGTCCCGCATGCGGACGAACTCCCGCAACGCCTTCGATGGATCGTGGGCGGCCGTCCCGAGCGGCGCGACGCAAGGTGAACCCGACGTCGGCTCGCACTCCACGGGACACGCGCTGACTTCCCACCCGCGGGCCAAGACCCGCGCCAACCACTGCGGGTCGAGATCCACTGGCGCTGGACCGAACCCGAACACCACTCCGGCAGCGCACGGTGCGCGGGTCGAGGTGACGGGCCCCGCTGCTTGAGACTCCGCGGTCGACGATGCGGGCTGGTCGACCGTCGGAAGCACAGGCCGTTCGGCAGAAGCAGCCGGAACCGCAGGCTGGTCCGCAGCAGGAACCGCAGACTGGTCCGCAGCAGGAACCGCAGGCTGGTCCGCCGCAGAAACCGCAGGCTGGTCGGCAGCCGGAACCGCAGGCTGGTCCGCCGCCGGAACCGCAGACTGGTCGGCAGCCGGAACCGCAGGCTGGTCTGCCGCAGAAACCGCAGGCTGGTCGGCAGCCGGAACCGCAGGCTGGTCGGTAGCCGGAACCGCGGCCCGGTCGGCAGACGCCGCTGCGGCCTGGTCGGTGGTCGGAACCGCGGCCTGGTCGGCGGACGCCGCTGCGGCCGGTCCTGATGTTGGGGTCGCGGTCTCGACCGGCGACTCCCCTGACGAAGGGGTTGCGGGCACGGGGTGTACGCCCGCCGGCACGGCGAGGCCGACGACGAGCTTGGCGTCGACCGACTGCGTCACCAGGTCGAGCAGGGCATCGGCGCGAGCATGCTCCAAGGTCTCGGCCCTGCCCTCACGCCGGTATCGCTGCGCAACCGTGTCGATGGCCGCCCACACGATGTCGGCCTCCCCGTTGGGCAACACCGCCTCCCACGTCTGTCCACCGGCGCAGTGCCGAAACCGGCGCAGCGATCGCTCGCCGTCCGCGCGCGACACCCGGTCGGCGATGACGTCGGGGGCGACCGCCCGCACCGCAGCCACCGTCCGGGCTCGGATGCGCGAGGGCGCGGCGCCGGAGCAGACGACGGCGGCGACCCGCTCCCAGACGGCAGCGCTCTGAGCGACATCGAGTCCGTCGGTGGTCTCGGTGACCACCCGAGCGCCCTGCTCCGTGACCTCCCCACCCAGCTGGGCCCGAACCAGCTGAGGCAGTCGGACACAGGCCTCGACGGCACGCTCGACCCGCGACGCCGCAGCCGAGGTCGAGCACCCCAGCACGCTGGCCACCAGCTCCCCGGCATCCAACCGGACGTGCCCCAGCGGCAGTGCGACCTCGACCACCGTGCCGTCCTCGTTGCACTCGTCCTCGGTCGCCGCGACCTTGGCCAACGCCACCGCCTGGATCCCCGCGCAGACGTTGGCGAGCTGCTGCGTCCGCGCAAGGACGTCGACCCATCCCTCGCCGTCCGGGACAGCGGGGCGGGCGGCGTCGTCACTGCGCTCATCGTCGCTGCGCTCATCGTCGCTGCGCTCATCGCCGCTGCGCTCATCGCCGCTGCAGTCGGTCTCGCCGCTGCAGTCGCCCTCGCCGCACTCCGCCCCCGTGTCACGAGTCCCACCGTCTCGCTGACCTCCGCTGCGGACCAGGGCCTCCGCGACCTCCCGCAGAGCCGTCAGAGCGTCGCCGATGACGAGGTCCAACGGACCGCGCGGGCTGCGGCTGGAGGTGGCTGACGACATACCATCATCGTACAGGTGTTCGAACGAATCTTCAACCCTTCGCGGAGCGAATCCGTCTGTACTTCAACATGATTCACTCGTCTCGCCCTGCCTGAACCCCCTGTGCGGCGTCACGCTGCAGACCCACGCCCGCCGGGACGACGCAGGAGGACACGCCGGTGCGATGCCGACCGAGCGGCCGTGATGTCGACCAACCGTCGCGCGCGTCGTCCTCGGGGCCTCACGGACCTCCTGACCCGCGTCGCGCGCTAGCCCGCTCCCCCGCCGTCGCGATGGCGACCGTGCGAGGCCGGCCACGACCAGGCCAACGCGGCGCAGACCAAGCCGTTCAGGATCGCCACCACCACATCGGTCAGGTGGTGCATGCCCCGGTACAACCGCGCGTAGGTCACCAGCAGCGGGACGACCACGCACAGCACGGTGAGGCCGCGCCGTAGGACGGGGTGGGCGATCCGCTGGACCATCAGGGTGAACGCGGCATACAGGGCAGTGGACGCTCCGACGTGGCCGCTGGGGTAGGACGAGGTCGGGGGAGCAGGGTCCAGCTTCTCGACGTCCGGGCGGTCCCGCCCCACCACCGCCGTGGCCAGGACGAAGATCGTCGCCTGCAACGAGATGGCCAGCACGGGGACGGCAGCGAACCACCACTGGCGCGTGCGCCACCACACTGCCGCCGCGACGACGAGGCACACCCCGATCACGATCTCGGTGTTTCCGATGTGCGACCACACGGCGGTGATGCTGTTCCACAACGGGGTTCGGCCGTCCGCGAGGGTGCGGTTGACGGCGTTCTCGGCGGACAGGCCGCCCAGCGGACCCTCGATGAACAGCCCCGTGGCGACGATCACGACCCACACGAGGACGGCGGGTCCGATCGCGCGTACGGCGAGGTCACGAAGGAGGTCCCGCACGGCGGGCCGAGTGATGGCGTCCCAGCGGTGCAACCAGTCGGTTCGCACGGCACCGGGTGAGGAGTGCGGCGTTGCCCGTGTCATGTCAGCTCCACATCTCCGTCGGCGCGCAGTCGCGCCCACCCGCGAAAGCCCAGGAACGACGCGATGACCAGGCCCGAACCCACCAGCACCCCGGCCACCACGTCGGAGGGGAAGTGCACCCCGAGAAAGACCCGGTCCAGACACGTGAGCACGACGACGACCACCCCCGCGCCGATCGCGATCAGGCGCTGCGCGTGGGTCATCAGCGGCCAGAGCAGGATGATCACCGCGATCGCCGCGACGGTGGCGTTGGTCGCGTGACCCGACGGAAAGCTGTATCCCGGTGCTGCGGCGACGGGGTCGTCCAGCACGGGGCGGAGCCGACGCACGAGGTACTTCAGCTGCAGGGCGATGTTCCAGGCCACCATCATCGTCACGAACGCCCAGATCGCCCGGCCCCGCAGCCCACCGCGCCACCAGGCCAGCGCGCACACGACGGTCGCCAGGACGTACAGCGTCGACGGCTGCGAAGCCGCCTGCCACACCGTCAGCGCGGTCTGGAGGGCGGGGTGGTCGCGGGTGACGTCGGTGGCCGCCTCGATCGCTCGCTGGTCCAGCTGGTCGACCCCACCCACCGACGTGCGGACGAGCACCGCGACGACCGTCACCGAGATCGCGGTGGCCACGGCGGCCAGGCTGGCCGGCACCAGCGCGACCAGGCCACGTCGGGAGAGCACCCGTGGGCGACGGGACGCGCTGGTCGTGGGAGCCATGCCGTGATCCCTACCCGGTTCAGGTGTGCGGCACTCATGGCGCGACGCCTGCTTCACCTCAGCCGTCGGTGCCTGACCCGTCGGTGCCTGCCCCGTCGATGCCTGCCCCGTCGGTGCCTGCCCCGTCGGTGCCTGCCCCGTCGGTGACCGCACCCTCGGTGACCCTGACGGTCAGCGCCCCGGGAAGGACGCGGGTCGTGAACCCGAACTGCTCCCCCATCGGGTCACCGTCGATCTGCGCCTCGGTGCGCTCGCGGGCGACCACGCTCATCCGAGGGCCCTTCAGCCGGATCACCCGCGGATGGCCACGACGGTGGCGCGAGGTCAGGTCCACGACCACTGCGGCCCATCCGCCCGGACCGCGTGGCGCCATGACCACCGCATCGAGGATGCCGTCGTCGAGCTGCGCGTCCGGCATGAGCTCGAGGTCGCCCTGCAGCGTCCCGCAGTTGCCGACGATGACCGTGCGCGCGTGGTGCGTCAGGGACTCGGCGCCCGCCGTCACCCGCACCCGGAACCCGCGGCCGAACAGCTTGCCGACACCGGCCAGGACGTAGGCCGGCCAGCCGACGATCCCCTTGATCTTCTCGCTCGTGCTCGCCATCACCTCGGCGTCCAGGCCGAGCCCGGCCATGACGAGAAAGACCTCCTCGTCCTCGCGCCGCGGGTCGTCGTGGTCCTCCTCGGTGCCCTTGAGCACGTCGGGCGAGGGCGAGTCGGGCAGCAGCCGCACGAGCCCGACATCGATGCGCCGCTCGCTGCCGGTGAGGACGACGCGCATCGCGTCCTCAAGACTGTCGACCGGGAGACCGAGGTTGCGGGCCAACAGGTTTCCCGTGCCGCCGGGCAGCAGCCCGAGCACGGTGTCGCCGGCGACCAGTGCGGACGCGACCGCGCGGACGGTCCCGTCACCGCCCAGGGGACAGACCACGTCGACGCCCTGGGCGATGGCCTCCTCGGCCTGACCCACCCCGGGGTCGTCAGCCGTGGTCTCCAGGAACAGCGGCTCGGCCCAACCAGCCTCGACACACAGACGCGTGAGGGTCTCCTGCACGGCAGCCAGGTCCTCGAACTTGGTCGGGTTGACGACGACGGCCACGCGGCGGACGCCCGGCTCGAGGGGTGGGTTCATGGCGGTGACCCTAGTCGCCCGACCGACCGGCGCACGGGAGACCGGGCGATCCGACGCCCGTCAGACCCGGCGCGAGGCCGAGCCGAGGAAGATGTCGTCGACGAGTGCACCGTCACCCTCGACGGCGCGGTATCCGTCGAACTCGGTGATGCCGGCCTCCCGCAGCACCTCCTCGTCGACCAGGGTCTGACCGGTCCGACCACGACGGGTCAGCACGAGGTAGGCCGCGTCGGCGACGATCTCCGGCTTGCGCGACGCCTCGAGCATCGCCTTCCCGCCGAGCATGTTGGCGACGGCGTCGGTCGCGACGAGCGTGCGGGGCCACAGACAGTTGGACTCGATGCCCTGGTCGGCGAGCTCGGCGGCGAAACCGAGAGCGGCGAGCGTCATGCCGTACTTGGCCAGC
Organism: uncultured Actinomycetota bacterium; assembly: GCA_963750305.1. Classification (GTDB taxonomy): domain Bacteria; phylum Actinomycetota; class Actinomycetes; order Actinomycetales; family Dermatophilaceae; genus CAVVPX01. Next base: position 587,987 of record CAVVPX010000002.1, on the reverse strand, counting down.
GTGTAGGCCGGGTGGGCGCCCAGCCACGCCGGGTCCAGGTTGAGCGGAGGGCTGAGGGTGAGCACCGAGGCGGCGGAGGACCTGCGCAGATAGGGGATCGCCGCACGGGTCAGCATGAAGGTGCCTCTGACGTTGACGTCCTGCATCAGGTCGTACCGCTTGGGCTCGATCTGCTCGCTCGAGCTGAGGTTGAGGACGCTGGCGTTGTTCACCACGATGTCGATGCCCCCGAACCGTTCGACGGTCGCCTCGACGGCGGCGTCGATCACGGCGTCGTCGCGGACGTCACCGACGATCGGGAGCGCCGCACCACCCATGTCGCGGATCTCGTCCGCGGCCGTGTGGATGGTGCCGTTCAGCCGGGGGTCGGGTTGGTCGGTCTTGGCGATCAGGGTGACGTTGGCGCCGTCTGCTGCGGCCCGCTTGGCGATGGCCAGACCGATGCCGCGGCTGCCGCCGGACATCAGGATGGTCCGCCCGGAGAGGGAGGTCATGCCCAGACTGTAGATACCCACGGGGACCCCAACTCCGGCCGGACCGCTAGGGGTGTCGCCGAGCCCACGGGTTCGGGGCGGCGACGTCGGGGCCGGTGGCGTCGCCGTAGGACGCTCGCAGGGCCGGTCGCCGGTCGGGGCGTCGTTGCGCGCGGAGGGTCGCTCAGAACGAGTCGTTGTACCGGCGAAGCAGGCCGGCGAGGCCGCCGATGTCGCCGTCCGGCCAGTCCGAGAGTCGCTCGCGCAGGAGGGCCCGGCGACCCTCCAGGGTCCGGGTGAGGGCCTGCTCGCCCGCTTCGGTGAGCCTGACCCCTCGCGCGCGGGCGTCCTCGGGGTCCGGCGTCCGCTCCACCAGGCCCAGCGACTCGAGCGCGGCGAGGTTGCGGCTCATCGTCGACTTGTGCAGACCGAGGATCTCGCCGATGTCGCTCGCCCGCACGGCTGTCCCCGCCTGGTACTGGTCGCGGACGGTCACCAGCACGACGTACCCGGACACGTCGAGGTCGGGGTGCACCTCGGCCGCGATGCGCGCCTGGTTGGACCGACTGCGACGCGCGAGCCGGCTGAGCTCGAACTCGAGGTCTCCGAACGCGGGGGCCATGGGGGAAGCGTAGGCGGTGACGCGGGTGCGGCTACCCGGTTCGCGTGAGCCGGTCGAGGAACGCGACCAGGAGGGCCTCTCGGAGTGCCGTCGGAGCGCGGTCGAAGAGAGCGTTCACCGGCGCCATCCGCGCGGGCAGCGTCAGGCCGCCGTCGCCGCCCAGACCGGCAAGCACGAGCAGCTCGTCGAACGCGGCATCGTCCAGGAGGGCGGGGTCGATCCGGGCGAGCACACCCGCCACCTCCTCGGACACCTCCGCCGGACCGGCAGCGGTCGCGACCTCGACCGACTCGCGCAGGGCCTCGACGGCCTCACCGACCAAGGGCGCGGTGGCTGCGCTGAACGTCAGGTGCAGCGTCGACGGCAGCCCACGGAAGGACATCTGCGGCTGGGTGAACCAGCCCCGCGCCAGCAGCTCGTCGGCCAGCGTGAACACGTCAAGGGCCGGGTCGGCCATCAGCGCCAGCAAGGTGCTGTCCGGTCGGCCGAGCACCTGGATGCCAGGGATGGTGTCGATCGCGGCAGCTGTCGAGAGAACGGCCGCCCTGGCTGTCGTGGCCAGCTCGCGGTATCCGTCGATCCCGATGTGGGACACCACAGCCCACGCCGCAGCAATGGGCCCGCCGGATTTCGTCGACTGGGTGGTCGTGTTGATCATCGTGTAGCCGGGCCACGCTGCGGAGGCGAAGAACTGCGGCCGGCGGAGCGCAGCGGAGCGGTGCAGCAGCAGGGAGACCCCCTTGGGGGTGTAGGCATACTTGTGCAGGTCCACGGAGATGCTGGTCACACCCTCTACGGCGAAGGACCACGGCCCCGCCTGCGGCTCCCCGAGGAACGGCAGGACCCATCCACCGATGCAGGCATCGACGTGGCACCTCACCCCGTGTTCGGCTGCGGCAGAGGCGATCTCGCGCACTGGGTCGACCACCCCGTGGGCATAGGAGGGCGCGGACGCCACCACCAGTACCGTGCGCTCGTCGATGGAAGCCGACATCGCGTCGGCGTCGGCGCGCAACGTCGTGGGGTCCACATCGACGAAGACCGGCTCCACGCCGAAGTAGTGGCCTGCCTTGTGGAACGCGGCGTGCGCACTCGTCGGGAGCACCATCCGCGGCCGCGTCACCTCGGGTCGGGAGTCCCGGGCAGTCTGGACCGCGAGCAGGATCGACTCGGTGCCACCACTGGTGGCTGTTCCCGCGAAACCCGTTGGTGCGTCGAGCAGCTCTCCGGCAACAGCGAGCAGTTCCTGCTCCATCTGCAGCAGGCTCGGGAACGCGGTGGGGTCCAGGCCGTTCGCCGAGGCGAACATGGCCAGCGCCTCCAGACCGAGGGCATCGGCGTCGGCCAGCCCCGAGTCGTACACATAAGCCAGGGTCCGCCCGCCGTGGGTCGGAAGGTCGGCTGCGCGCAGCTGCGCGAGCCGGGCCCGGACGTCATCGGCACCCGTCACCGGCGGGACCGGGCCGGGCTGGCGTCGAGGTGATACCTGGAGAGGAAGACGAAGCTGAGCAGGATGACCGCGGACGGAACCATCGAGAAGCCCAGGCTGATCGCCGACAGGGCCGCCGTGTCCTGGCTGGCCGCACCGTCGGTGGAGGACCGGTACCCGCCCACTGCGAGCACGAGCCCGTACAGGCCGGGGCCGAGCGCGAGGCCGAGGGTCTCCGCCGCGGTCCACACCCCGGTGAAGACCCCGGCTCGGTTCTGACCGGTCCGCGCGCTGTCAGCGGCGGCGCAGTCGGCGAGCATCGACAGCGGCAGCATCTGGGCCCCGGCGTACCCGATCCCGGCCAGCGCCACTGCGGCGTAGACGACCCAAGCCTCCGCGGTGCTCGCGCTCACCATCGACATCGCACCCAGCCCCAGCGCAGTCGAGGCCATCAGGTACGCGCGCTTCTTGCCCACGCGAGCGGCCACCCGCGCCCAGAGCCCGGTGACCAGGATCGCCGGCGCCACGAACCCGAGGAACAGCAACGTCGACGCGGCCCGGTTGCCCAGCAGGTAGCGCGCGACGTAGTCGACCCCGGCAAGCATGGCGCCCGTCGCGAGCGCCTGCAGGACGAAGGTCAGCAGCAGGTTGCGGAAGTGCGGCGCCGTCGCGACGACCCTGAGCTGGTCGCGCAGGGACCCCGGAGAGGCCTCGACGGCCCCCCACGGCGCGCGAGCGGTTCCGAAGTAGGCGCCCAGTGCGCCGGCCAGGATCAGCGCGGCGATGACCAGCCCCATCACCCGATATCCCTGGTCCGGTCCCACGGCGTCCCTGATCGCCGGAGCGCTCGCTCCGCCGAGCAGGATCGCGAGCGCGAGCACCGCCACGCGCCACGCCATCAGCCGGGTCCGCTCGTCCGCATCGTGGGTCATCTCCGCCGGCATCGCGACATACGGGACCTGGAAGAACGCGTAGGCGCTGGCGCACGCCAGGAACACGACCACGACCCACGTGGCCGCCAGCCCCTCGGGTGCGGCTGGACCTGCGAACAGGAGGGCGAAGGACATGGCAAGCAGAATTCCTGCTCGCAGGAGGAACGGGCGCCGCGGGCCGCGCGCAGAGGCATGACCGTCGCTGATCCGACCGGCGATCGGGTTGAGGACGACGTCCCACGCCTTGGGGATGAAGACGATGGCCGCCGCGGCTGCCGCACCCACCCCCAGGCGGTCGGTCAGATAGGGGAGAAGCAGCAGCCCGGGGACGGTGGCGAAGGTGCCCGTCGCGACCGACCCGAGGGCATAACCACGTCGGGTGCCGGCGTCCAGGCCGGGCGCGGCGCTCACGGAGGGGTTGCTGGTCACGCCGCGAGCCTAGGCGTCCGGCGACCACACGGCCGCTCGAGCGCCCGCGGGTCCGGTGGCGGAGGATGGTCCGGCACCCCGGTGCGGTCTGGGCAGGGCGGGCCGCGACGCGGCCGACCGGTGCCACGCCCCCAGCGAACCAGGAGACTCCGTGCCCATCACCGACTTCGAGCGCTACCCGCTGACGTTCGGCCCGAGCCCCGTGCACCGGCTCGACCGACTCACGGCCCACCTGGGTGGTGCCCAGATCTGGGCCAAGCGCGAGGACTGCAACTCTGGCCTCGCCTACGGGGGCAACAAGACCCGCAAGCTCGAGTACATCGTCCCGGACGTCCTCGCGCAGGGCGCGGACACGCTCGTCTCGATCGGCGGGTACCAGTCGAACCACACCCGTCAGGTCGCGGCGGTGGCCGCCAAGCTCGGCCTGAAGGCACGGCTGGTCCAGGAGCGGTGGGTCGACTGGCCCGACCCCGTCAACGACAAGGTCGGCAACATCCTGCTGTCGCGGATCATGGGCGCGGACGTCCGGCTCGACCCGTCCGGCTTCGACATCGGGATCCGCTCCTCGTGGGAGGACGCGCTCCAGGAGGTGCGCGACGCTGGTGGGCGGCCGTACGCGATCCCTGCCGGTGCTTCCGAGCACCACCTCGGCGGCCTCGGCTTCGCGAACTGGGCCGAGGAGGTGCGTCACCAGGAGGCCGAGCTGGGGGTCTTCTTCGACACCATCGTCGTCTGCACCGTCACCGGCTCGACCCACGCCGGGATGATCGCCGGGTTCGCGGCGCAGGACCGCGCGCGCCGGGTACTCGGCATCGACGCGTCGGCGACGCTGGCCAGGACCCGCGACCAGGTCGCCCGCATCGCTCGCCACACCGCCGGGCTCATCGACCTCGGCCGCGACCTGCGCGACGACGAGATCACCGTCCTGGAGGGATGGGCCGGCGACCGGTACGGGATCCCGGTGGAGTCGACCCTGGAGGCGATCCGGCTGTCGGGACGTCTGGAGGCGATGATCATCGACCCGGTGTACGAAGGGAAGTCGATGGCCGCACTGATCGACCTGGTGACCAGCGGAGAGATCGGACCGGGCTCGACCGTGCTCTACGCCCACCTCGGCGGGCAACCCGCGCTCAACGCGTACTCGGGGCTGTTCAGCTAGGTCCGCCCGGGAGTGGGGACCGCCCGGGGGTGGCTCCGAGTTGATCGCGACTCTGGGCCGAACTAAATTCGGCCCTCAGCCGTCTCTGCGTCTCGGCACTCGCGTTGCTGGGCGAGCGGTCGATGCACCTACGAGATGTACCAGCTGATCCCGACCGTCACGGGGCCTGGATCACCACGTTCACCGCACGACTCGAGAAGGACGACATCCCATGGCCCAGCCCGAAGCCCTGACCCGGCCGGGCGCCGACCTGCCCACCGAGACCCTCAGCCCGTGGCCCGCCCTGTGGGCGATGGTCATCGGGTTCTTCATGATCCTGGTCGACTCGACCATCGTCTCGATCGCCACCCCCGCGATCATGCGCGGGCTCGACGCAGAGGTGACCAGCGTGATCTGGGTGACCTCCGCCTACCTCCTGGCCTATGCCGTGCCGTTGCTCATCACCGGCCGGCTCGGTGACCGTTTCGGTCCCAAGAACCTCTATCTCCTCGGCCTGGCGATCTTCACGGCCTCCTCGCTCTGGTGCGGGCTGACCGGGACGGTCGAGACGCTGATCCTCGCCCGGGTCGTGCAAGGGCTGGGTGCGTCGTTGATGACGCCCCAGACGATGTCCGTGATCACGCGGACCTTCCCGGCGGCTGAGCGCGGGCAGGCGATGGCGCTGTGGGGGGCCACTGCCGGCGTCGCCACGCTTGTCGGTCCGCTGCTCGGCGGTGTCCTCGTCGACGGCCCCGGGTGGGAGTGGATCTTCTTCATCAACGTCCCGGTCGGCCTCGTCGCGTTCGTGCTCGCGATGCGGCTCGTCCCTCAGCTCGAGACTCACAGCCACACCTTCGACCTGGTCGGGGTCGCGCTGAGTGCCGTCGGGATGTTCCTGCTGGTGTTCGGCATCCAGGAGGGCGGGACGTACGACTGGGGCACCATCACCGGGATCATCTCGGTCCCGCTGCTCATCGTCGGCGGTGTGGCGTTCATGGGCGCCTTCGTATACTGGCAGAGTCGAATTCGCACCGAGCCGCTCGTCCCGCTCGGCTTGTTCCGCGACCGCAACTTCTCGATGTCCAACCTGGCCATCTCCGCGATGGGCTTCGCGATCACCGCGTTCATCTTCCCCTTCACCCTCTTTGCCCAGCTCGTCCTCGGCTACAGCCCGACGCGGGCCGCGTTGCTGACCGTGCCCCTGGCCGTGTTGTCCGGCGCGCTGGCACCGGTCGTGGGCAAGCTCGTCGACCGGGTCCACCCGCGCAGCATCACCGTGTTCGGCTTCGTGGCCTGCATCGTGGGCTTCCTGTGGCTGAGCCTGGTCATGTCCCCCGACGCCGCCGCGTGGCAGATCCTGCTGCCCATGGCGCTCGTGGGCGTCGCGAACGCCTTCATCTGGGCCCCGCTGGCAGCGACCGCGACCCGCAACCTGCCGATCCAGTCCGCCGGCGCCGGTTCGGGCATCTACAACACCACCCGACAGGTGGGTGCCGTCCTCGGCAGCGCCGCCGTCGCAGCCCTGATCGAGGCGCGGCTGTCGGCCAACCTCGGTACCAGCGCCGCGGGCAACCCGGCCGAGGCCATGACCGGTGGCTCGTCGGGGCTGCCGCCACAGGTCGCCGACGGCTTCGCCACCGCGATGTCCCAGACCATGCTGCTTCCCGCCGCCGTCCTGCTCATCGGGCTGGTCGCCGCGGCGTTCTTCATCCGCCCGTCCCACCAGACGGCGGCCCCGGTCGCGAAGCGGAGGCGCGGACGGCACGCGGCACCCAGCGGTGGTCGGCATGCGCGCTGAGCCGCCGCGGTGCCACGGCCTACGGTCAGAGGGTGACCGTCGTTCGTGAACGCTTCAGCGGCCTCATCGTCGGTGTGGGGTCGACCAGTGGGGTCCGGGCAGTGGTCGGGCACTGGTCGCAGAGCCCGCTCGGGTCGTTCTCCGACGTGATGCTCGAGCGTGCAGATGGGCACCGCGTGCTGTACGCGCCGTCCGCAGCGGTCGCCGGGTTCATCGAGGCGACCTACCGCTTCGACGAGGTGCGGATCGTCCCGGTGACTGCGGACCGGGCGGGCTCGTCCTGGTCGGTGACCACCGACGACCTGCGGCTGGACCTCACCATCGGCGGGCGGACCGTGCTCGGCGCGATGCTGCGCGCGGTCCCGACAGCGCTGGCCACCAGTACGCGATGGGCGACGGCGATCGACCCCGTCGCCCGGCGCGTGGTTCGAGGAGTCCGCACGCGGGGCGTGGCGCGGGAAGGTCGGCGAGAGTGGTACGGCGCGACCGACCTGCACCGGGTCACCTCGTTGCGTGGGACGTTGGACGGCCAGGACCTCGGGGCCCTGGCCCCGGTCGACCCGCCGTGTCGGTTCGGGTTCAGCTCGACCCCGCGTATGCCGTCGATGACCGCGGTGGTCACTACGGTCGAGTGCAAGATCTGAGCCTCGGAGCCCCCACCCCCGGGTTTGACCGCGCGCAACCCTCCACTCGACGGGTACTGCACCACGCCATCGGGCCAGCCGCGCTCACAACCCTCCACTCGACGAGTACTAGGCAGCGCGGCCGACCGCTCTCGGCCACCGTGCCGCCGACGCGGACCAGTTCGCCGATGGCCCAACGACGGGTTGCTTGATGCAACGGACAGTTAGGCTGAGCGGGTGCTGCGCCGCGACTTCGCCGAGCTCGACTGCTCGGTGGCCCGCGCCCTGGAGATCGTGGGCGAGCGGTGGACGCTGCTGGTGCTGCGCGAGGCGTTCCTCGGTGTCCGTCGCTTCGAGCAGATGCAGGCCGACCTCGGCATCGCGCGCAACGTGCTCGCCGCGCGGCTCGACCGTCTGGTGGAGCACGGGCTGATGGAACGCCGCCCCTACCAGGAGCGGCCGGTGCGGCACGAGTACCGGCTCACGGACCAGGGCCGCGGCTTCTGGCCGGTGCTGGTCACCCTCATGCAGTGGGGCGACGAGTACGCCCCGAGCCCGAAGGGGGCGCCGATGACGATCTCCCACCGGGGGTGCGGCGGCGCGGTCGACGCTCACCTGCGGTGTGCGCAGTGCGGAGCGGAGATGGGGCCGCACACGTCGTCCGCGCTCCGCCGGGACGACCTGGCCGAGCGCTGACCGCGGCCGTCGCCGCACGGCCCGCGCGATAGCGTTATGGTGTACCCAATTGATTTGCCCACCATTGAAAGAGGAGATCTGATGCCCACCCGCACCGCACGCACCGCCTGGAACGGCACCCTGGAGCAGGGGTCCGGACAGGTCGAGCTGAGCAGCTCGCACGTCGGCACCTATGACGTGTCCTTCCCCAAGCGCGCCGCCGAGGACGCTGACGGGACCACCAGCCCCGAGGAGCTGATCGCCGCCGCGCACTCCTCCTGCTATGCCATGCAGCTCTCCGCCCTGATCGCCGAGGCCGGCGGCACCCCGGAGTCGCTCGAGGTCACCGCCGAGGTCTCGCTCGGACCGGACCCGGACGGTGGGTTCCGCCTCACCGGCATCGCCCTGACGGTCGTCGGCGAGGCCAGCGGGCTCGACGAGGCGGGGTTCAAGGCCGCTGCGGAGGCCGCCAAGGCCACCTGCCCGGTCAGCAAGGCACTCACCGGCGTCGAGATCACCCTCGACGCCTCGCTCGCCTGACCCCCCGCCACGAAAGCCCCGCTGGTTCGAGGTGGACGTGCCCGAGAGACCTCGCACGTCCACCTCGAGCCGGGGGCCGAGCAGGCAGCATCGGCGGGCAGTGCCCGCCGGAAAGCGCGCGCCGTCGGGTGGGGGCCCCTGCAACACTGAGCCCATGCGCCCCATCGTCCAGTCCGCGAAGCTCCAGCACGTCCGGTACGACGTGCGTGGCCCGATCCTCGTGGAGGCCCAGCGGCTGGAGGCCGAGGGCCACCGGATCCTCAAGCTCAACATCGGCAACCCCGCGCCGTTCGGTTTCGAGGCCCCCGAGGCGATCCTGCAGGACATCATCCACAACCTGCCGCAGGCGCAGGGCTACAGCGACTCCCGGGGGATCTACTCCGCCCGCACCGCCGTCGCGAACTACTACCAGTCGCGCGGGCTGACCGCGACCGACGTCGACGACGTCTTCATCGGCAACGGGGTCAGCGAGATGATCTCGATGGTCATGCAGGCGTTCATCGACAACGGCAACGAGATCCTCGTCCCCGCGCCGGACTACCCCCTGTGGACCGGGTCGGTCACCCTGGCCGGCGGCACACCGGTGCACTATCTCTGCGACGAGGCGAACCACTGGAATCCCGACCTCGCGGACATCGAGTCCAAGATCACCGAGAACACCTACGGGCTGGTGGTGATCAATCCCAACAACCCCACCGGCGCGGTGTACTCCGAGCGAGTCGTCAAGGGGTTGGTCGACATCGCGCGGCGCCACGACCTGGTGCTGTTCTCCGACGAGATCTACGAGAAGATCCTGTACGAGGACGCGGTGCACCACCACACCGCGACGTATGCGGCGGAGGACGTCCTGTGCCTGACCTTCAGCGGGCTGTCGAAGGCCTATCGGGTCGCCGGCTTCCGCAGCGGGTGGGTGATGATCAGCGGACCCAAGGAGCGTGCCACCGACTTCCTCGAGGGCCTGACGCTCCTGGCGAACATGCGGATGTGCGCGAATGTGCCTGCGCAGCATGCGATCCAGACTGCGCTGGGCGGCTACCAGAGCATCGAGGAGCTGATCCTTCCGGGCGGTCGCCTGCTCGAGCAGCGCGACGTCGCCTATCGGCTGCTCAACGAGATTCCCGGCGTCAGCTGCACCAAGCCGCAGGGCGCGCTGTACTGCTTCCCGCGGCTCGACCCCGAGGTGTACGCCATCCAGGACGACGAGGCGTTCGTCATCGACCTCCTTCGTGCCAAGAAGATCCTGGTCACCCACGGCACCGGCTTCAACTGGCCCGACCCCGACCACTTCCGCCTCGTGACCCTCCCCTCGGTCGAGGAGCTCGAAGAGGCCATCGGCCGGATCTCCTCGTTCCTGGCCACGATTCGCGACTGAGCCGGCGCCCGCCGTCAGCCGTGGCCCGACGGTGTCCGGCTGACCTCGGCCCACCGTTCGGACGATGCGGGTATGGCGAGGCGGCTGATCCCCGGGGCCCGAGAACTTGGAAGAGTCGGGGTCACAGCAAGAAGGACCACCGGGCAGTTTCTCCCATCCGTGGTCGCGCTCGCTGCGAAGTACCAGCACGTCAGACCGAGAAGGACACACCGCGTTCCCTGCGCGGTGGGTCGCGCTCGGGGGACCAGGAAACAGCACGGAGAAGGGCCGCCGGGCAGCACCCCACCGGCGGTCGCGCTCCGGCCCAGGGACTCCAAGGGGGTGCACCGCTTCGGCCGCCCGGCTCGTCGTCCACGGACAGCGGGTCGGGCGGTCCGAGCGCGTCTGCGCACAACTGCGTATCGACGCCGGGGATCTCGGGTTGCCACGGTGATCGGGACCTGAGGAGGTCCCCTGCGGATCACCCTGCGCGCCCTACCCGGGTCACAGGGACACCCCCACGACCCGTTGGGCCGCGACGGTTCGGTGGTCAGTCCAGCGTGGTCGCGACGTGGGCGGTCAGTCGGGCGAGCAGGTCCAGCGGCAGCGGCAGCGTGTGCTTGAGGTGCAGCGAGTCCTTGGCCGCCCGCAGCGGCGCAAGCTCGGCCTCGAACGGGGTGTCGTGCGGAGTCGGGTAGATGGCGACGTGCTTCGCCCACCCGGCGTAGTAGAGGACGCCGCGCCCGTCCTTGGTGACCAGTGCGATGTTGTAGCTGACCTTGTCGTCGGCGCCCTCACCCACCGCACCCAGCATGGCCGCTCGGACCTGCTCGACCCGCTCGCGCACCGCCGGGTCCAGGCTGTCCAGGTAGTCCTCCACCGATGCGAACCTCGTCGCCATCCCTCCACGCCCCTTCGTCCACATGCGGCCTGTTCGTCATGCCCATCATGGTCCTGTCGAAGCCGTTGGTCGCGAACCTGACGGCGGCCGAGCGCCCGGGCCCGCCATCGACATCGCTACGGCCCCGCGCGGGCCTTCTCAGTGGACGCACCGTCTCGGCGAAGGCCCAGTCACCGTGGATACTGGAGGCATGTTCGACCACGTCGGTGTGCAGTCCAAGGACGTCGAGGCCGCGGTGGCCTTCTACCTCACCGTCCTCGGGCCGCTCGGGATGCACGAGGCCATGCGGTACCCCACGCCCGACGGCCCGGTCGTGGGGCTGGCCGGCAGTGACGGGTTCCCGCACTTCTGGCTCAGCCCCGCGCCGGACGGCAGCCGGCACGAGGCGCACCTCGCCTTCACCGCGGGCGACCGGGCAACGGTGGACGCCGTGCACGCCGCGGCGGTGGCGGCCGGATACGAGGTGCTGCACGGTCCCCGGGTCTGGCCCGAGTACCACCCCGGCTACTACGGCACGTTCGTGCGCGACCTGGACGGCAACAACGTCGAGGCCGTGCACCACACGTTCGGTCCGGCCTGACCGCACCCGCTCCACCCCACCGGGCCGGCCTCGTCCTGGCGCGCCCCGACCCGACAGGACCCTCATGTCCGACCAGCCCACCGGCCCCCTCACCGGACTGCGCGTCCTCGAGCTGGCCGGTATCGGGCCGGGTCCGTTCGCGGCGATGTTGTTGTCCGACATGGGCGCCGAGGTGGTGCAGGTCGAGCGTCCGGGCGCCGGGTTCGCCGGGGTGCGGCCCGAGGACGACCTGCTGCGGCGTGGTCGGGCGAGCGTCTGCCTCGACCTGCGCGATCCCGACTCGGTCGAGGCGGTGCTCACCCTGGTCGAGCAGGCCGACGTGCTGATGGAGGGGTACCGGCCGGGGGTGGCGGAGCGACTCGGGCTCGGCCCGGACGCCTGCTGGGAGCGCAACCCACGGCTGGTCTACGGGCGGATGACCGGCTGGGGACAGGACGGTCCGCTGGCCACGACGGCCGGGCACGACGTCGGGTACATCGCGCTGACCGGCGCGCTGCACGGCATCGGGCACCGTGACGGGGCACCGGCTGTGCCGATGAACCTGGTCGGAGACTTCGGGGGCGGATCCCTGTATCTCGTGGTCGGCATCCTCGCGGCGCTGTTCGAGGCGGCGCAGTCGGGGCGTGGTCAGGTCGTCGACGCGGCCATCGTCGACGGCGTCGCCTCGATGACCACGATGATGCACGGTCTGCTGGCGGCCGGTCGCTGGGTCGACCGGAGGGGATCGAACCTGCTCGACGGCGGGGTGCCCTGGTATGACGTCTACGAGACCTCCGACGGCGGGCACCTGGCCGTCGGCGCGCTGGAGCCGCAGTTCTACGTCGAGCTGATGGCCGGGCTGGGGCTCGAGGACGACCTGGACCGCTCCGACCCGTCGCACTGGCCCGAGCTGCGCGAGCGGATCGCGGGGGCCATCGCGACGCGCACCCGCGACGAGTGGTCCAATGTGTTCGCGACCGGGGACGCTTGTGCCGCACCGGTTCTCGGCATGACCGAGGCGCCCGATCACCCGCACCTCGTGGCGCGTTCCACGTTCGTCGAGGTGGATGGGGTCCGGCAACCCGCGCCGGCGCCGAGGTTCAGCCGCACTCCGTCAGTCGTGCCGGGCCCGCCGCACTCCGTCGGCGCGGACACGCGAGCCGTGCTGGAGCGGTGGGGAGTCGGCGGCGTCGACGACCTGCTCGAGCGGGGAGCCGCAGTCCAGGCCGACCCAGCCTGACGCTCGGCGCACGCGCTCAGGCCTTGCGGCGCAGGGACCAGAGCTGGGGTGCTCGCTCGACCTCCACGGCGACGTCCCACGGCAGGCCACCGGGGACGGTCTCCCGACGGAAGCTCGCGACCATGCGTCGCGCGAGCGCGGGGTCCCTCGCCACGCCGGCGGCGAGACGCAGGGCCTCGTCCAGGACGTCGCCGTCGTCGTGCGCCGACCAGGCCAGCCCGAGCTGCACGGCGCGCTCACCATCGACCTCCTGCCCGAACAGCCCCATCGCCGCAGAGGTCTCGCGTCCGCCGGCACGCGCCAGCAAGGTGTAGTGCCCGCCTCCGGGATGGATCCCGATCTGCGAGAAGCCGGGCAGCAACCGAGCCGTGCGCGACACCACGCGCAGGTCGGTCGCCATCGCCAGGTTCAGCCCTGCGCCGACTGCCGCTCCGCGGACGGCCGCGATCGTCGGCACCCCGATCGTCCCGACGGTGGTGAACGCGCCGTAGACCGCCTCGAGGTCGCGGTAGGCCTCGTCCCCGACGGGGTCCTGCCCGACCGCCGCGAGGACGTCACGGACGGCTCCGGCGCAGAAGTGCCTGCCGCCGGTCACCACCACCGCCCCGACCAGCGGGTCGGCCTCCGCGGTCCGGGCGGCTTCGGTGAGGTCGCGGGACATCTGCACCGACAGCGCGTTGCGCCGGTCGGGCGCGTCCAGGGTGATGAGCGCGACCGCGTCGGTCACGGTGTACCCGATCTCGGCGTGGGTGCCGTCGGTCCCGGGTGTGGTCGTCATGGGTTCTCCTGCTCGGGTGCGTTCGCTGGCGGAGTCAGGTGTGGTCGGACCTCGGGTGGGGTGGCGCCGGTGACGAGCGACCACAGTCCCTCGCGCCCGGCCGACAGGGCCAGGTCGGTGAGCTCGGCATCCCAGCCGTGGACCGAGCCAGTGTCGCTGCGCCACACCAGGATCGGCTTGGTCAGCAGGTGCAGTTCGTGCTCGACGGTGGTGCCGATCGCGCCCATCGCCTGGTGGGCGTTGCGGACCACGACCGACGCCGCGTGACCGGTGCAGGAGGCCGCGACAGCGACGGCGAACCGGGTCGCCGGGTCCTGCCACCCCAAGGTGGTGGCGCGGGCGACCGCGGAGTCCGTGGCCGCCCGGGCGAGCGCCGCCTCGGCCGCGAGGTCGGCCACGAGGTGCTGCACGGCCTGGAACCGCCCCACGGGACGACCGAACTGGGTCCGGGTGTTCACGTGCTCGACCACCACGTCCACGACCCGGCTCATCGCCCCCGCCGCCTGCGCGCAGCGGGCCACAGCCTGACGCAGCCTCAGCCCGTCCGGGGTCGCCTCGGGCACGGTCACACCGGACCGCAAGGTGGACAGCTGGATCTGCACGACATCGCTCGGCCGTCCGGAGAGGTCGCGGCCGGGGGTGATGTCCAGGTCGGACACCGGGACGTCGACCACCGTGGGTCCGTCCTCCCCGACCCACAGCGCGACCACGCCGGCGCAGGCCGAGGCCCACGGGACCGCCGTCGCGCGCCCGCCGGCGTCGGGACGGCACACCGTGCGCGGTCCCTGCGCGGGCGGAAGGCCGGCGACCTCCAGCAGCCACCCCGCGAGCAGGTCGTGCTCGGCCAGGGGGACCGGGGCAGCCGCAGCCGCAGCCTCACCCAGCACGGCGGCCGCGTCGACCCAGGACGCTCCACCCCCACCGCGCTCCTCGCTGGTGGTCAGCGTGGTCAGACCCAGCGACTCCAGCTGTCGCCACAAGGCGTCGTCGAGGTCGATCGTCTCGGTCAGGGCTTCTCGGCCGGTGCGGTAGTCACCGAACACCTCGGCGACCATCCCCACCAGGTCCGGGTCGGCCGCTGCGGTGTCGCTCAGGTGGGCGGGGTCCGGTGCCTGCGAGGTCCGCTGCTGGTTGGTCTGCTCCCCCATCAGCGCATCCCCAGCCCGCGCGCGACCACGCCACGCAACACCTCGTTGGTGCCGCCGCGCAGGGTGAAGCCGGGGCGCTGCAGGATCGCGGTGTCCAACAGCCGCTCCAGCTCGACCCCGAGCGAGCCGTTGCCGCACAACAGATCGACGTAGTCCGCGACATCACCCTCGGTCGTGGTTCCCATGACCTTGACCAGAGCCGCCGCCGTGTCCGCCTCCGCGTGCGCCTCCAGTGCCGTGGAGACCGCGAACGACATCTGCCGCAACCCCGCGACCCGGCCCACCAAGCGGCCCAGCCCCACATCCCTGGGCAGCACCCCGGCACCCATCCCGCCCGCGGCGGCCGCGAGCAGCACCCACGTCGACAGCACCCGCTCCGGACCCGACCGCTCGAACCCGAGCTCCGAGGTCACCTGACCCCACCCCGCACCGACCTCACCGAGTACCCGGTCATCCGGCACGAACACCCCGTCCAGGTGCACCTCGTTGAAGTGGTGGTCCCCTCCCATCGAGATGATCGGGCGGATCTGGACCCCGTCGGCGTGCAGGTCCACGATGAACTGACTCAGCCCCGCGTGCCGGTGCGCCGGGTCCAGCGGCGTCGACCGCGCCAACGCGAAGAACCCGTCGGCCTCGTGTGCACCCGAGGTCCAGACCTTGGTCCCGGTCAGCCGCCACCCGCCCTGGACCTGCTCCGCCCGCGTGCGCACGCTCGCCAGGTCCGACCCCGACTCCGGCTCCGACATCCCGATCCCGAAGATCACCTCGCCCGCGCTGATCCCCGGCAGGAACGCCTGCTTCTGCTCCGGGGTCCCGAACCGCAGCAACGACGGCCCGATCTGACGCTCAGCGACCCAGTGGGCCGCCACCGGCGCCCCCGCGGCCAACAGCTCCTCGGTCACCACGAACCGCTCCAGGAAGGACCGCCCCTGCCCGCCGAACTCGGCAGGCACCACCATCCCCAACCACCCACGTCGACCCAGCTCCCGCGTGAAGTCGCGGTCCCACCTCGTCAACCACGTGTCCACGTGCGGGACGAACACTCCGGTGGACACCTGCTCGTCGAGGAACTCCCGCACCTCCACCCGCAGGTCGCGGAGCACCGGCCCCTCGGAAGCGACGGGCGGCACGAGCTGTCGGGACACGCGGTCCTCCGGATCGTCGATGACGGGGCGAGACCCACCCTGCCACCGCAGTCTCGCCGACGGCAGTGGTTGACTGCGTGAGGGAGGCGACATGCCAGAGCAGGGCGCGCGCACGGAGTGGACCCGGCCGGTGGTCGAGCCGAGAGCCGGTTGGTCGACCTCCCGCTGCACCACCAGGCCCTGGCCATCCTGGAGACGACAGCGCACCTGGACGTCCTGGTGCTGGCCGGTCATCTGATGAGCCAGACGAGCGACGGGGTGCAGCGGTACGCGCCGGCGACCTGAGCAGTGGTGGGCTCAGTCGTCGTCCGGGTCTGGTGGCGTGACGAGCACGGTTCCGCGGTACTGCGACAGCCGGGTGCGCAACCAGTCCGCCTCGGTCTGGTCGTAGCGTCCGTGCGCGTCGGCCACCTCGGTGCGGCGGCCGAAGAGCGCGTCGGCCTCGTCGAGCAGGAGCACCGCGCCGCTGCGCTCGGCCTCGTCCAGCAGGCGGGTCAGGTTCAGCTCGGTCTGATCCTGGTGGTCAGAGACGACCGAGGCGAGGCTGACCCGCTGGACCTCGGACCCACGGGCGCGGGCGAGCTCCACGGCCAGCACCGGCACGGCCGGAGTCACCCGCTCCCAGGCGGCGACGCTCAGCGAGATCGCCTCGTCGACGGTGCCCGCGACCAGGTCGGGACGGACCTGATAGCCGCTCACCCAGCAGCGGTGCAGCCGGTAGGTCACCCCGAGGCCGTCGGAGGCGTCCACCATGCTCAGGGTCACCTCCTTGCGCAGCCCCGGGCCGGTGGCCCACCTGTCGAAGGCCAGGTCGCCGGTGACGCCCCGCTCGAGGGTCACGCCTTCGACGGCGGTCCTGCCCGCGAGCTGGGTGGTCGCGCCGTTCCCGCCGTCACGGACCGTGATGACGTCGGTCGTGGTGTGCAGCGGGGTCACCTTCTCGATCCCGTCCACGGCTTGACCGTCCCAGGACACCGTCACGCTGAAGTTCCTCATGTCGCATGGTCGTGGTCCGGTGGGCCTGGGGGCAAGGACGCGACGACCTCAGTCCCGCGGCGGGATGAGCGGCTCACCGGTGGGGCCGCTGTCCGGCGCGCTCCGGCCGTGCTCGTCCAGCACCCGGCCCATCCAGCTGGTCGCGACCCAGCCGTCGACCACCGAGCCGTCCAGAACCACCACGCCGATGTTGTCCAGCGGTCGTCGAGCCACCCGGTCGGCGTCCAGGTTGGTCGCCCGCACCGCCGACCAGGAGCGGATCGCGGCGCCGTGGCTGACCAGCAGCGCGCAGGCCACCCCGCTCGCGTCCACCTCGCCGACGACCTCGTCGAACCGGCGGAAGAACTCCGTCCCGTTCTCGCTGCCAGGCATGCGGGCCGCAAGAGCGCCCTGGCTCCAACCGAACACGGTGTCCAGATAGATCTCGACCGACGCCTCGTCACTGCGCATCTCCAGGTCACCGGCGATGACCTCGCGCAATCCCTTCGCGCACCCGGGGTTCGAGGTCCAGGGCCGCGGCCAGCGGCGCTGCGGTCTGCTGGGTCCGGGTCAGCGTCGAGACATAGATGACCTCGATCGGCTCGCGACCCAGCTGGTCGGCGAGCGCCTGAGCCTGTTCCAGTCCCAGCTCGGTCAACTCGGCTCCAGGAGTCGCCGAGTCCATCTGCCGGGCGACATTGGCGCCGGTCTGCCCGTGCCGCGCGAGGATCAGCCGCATCGTGGTCGCCGGGGTCGGGTCGGTGTCATGGCCCCAGCCTGCCGCGCTCGACCCCGAGCCCGCGCATCGTCCCGACGTCCGGGGACGACAGGAGGCACCCCAGAGGTGCGCTGCTCTCGGTCGACCGACCGGTCAGGTGGGTCAGACGACGACGAGGGGCGCGTCGAGCCGGTCGCGCAACCGCAGCAGCCCGTCGCGGATGCGCGTCTTGGCCGTGCCCAGCGGCAGACCGAGCCGGGCCGCCACCTCCGTGTGGGTGAGCCCGCCGAAGTACGCCAGCTCCACTGCCGACCGCTGGATGGCCGTGAGCTCCTCGAGCGCGGCGCGCACCCGGCTGACCGCGTCGGCAGCCTCAGCACCGGCCTCCGCGGCCTCGACCGTGCTGTCCCAGGCGACCTCCTGCTCACCAGCCAGGACCCGGGTGTCCCGGTCGCGGTACCGCTCCTCATAGCGCACCCGGTCCACAGCCCTGCGGTGCGCGATGGTCAGCAGCCAGGAGAGCGGGGTGCCGCGATCGGCGTCGAAGCGGTGGGCGTTGCGCCACACCTCGAGCATCACCTCCTGGGTGACCTCCTCGGACATCGCATGGTCGCGGAGCACCCGCAGGACCAGCCCGTGGATGCGCGGCACGACCAGGTCGTACAGCGCAGCGAAGGCCGGCTCGTCTCCCAGGGCAGCGCGGGCAAGGAGCCCACCAGCCTGGTCGATCGAGTTCGGCGTGTCATGGTCCGGCATACCAAGAGCCCCTCTGGCACGCCGATCTGACGCGTCATTTTCAGCATGACACGTGTGGTTGCATTAGTTTGCGTCCAAGTATTTCGTTTGAGAAACAACTCCGTCTCCCCTTGGTCAGCGTCCGTGCCTATTCGGGTCCCACCACGACGGCGTAGGACCCGACCCCCACCAGCCGGCTGCCCGCGACCTGGCCGGACGCCAGGACCAGCGCGTCCAGCGCCCCGGTCGCCGGGTCGACGTCGAGGTCGCTGACCTCTCCGAGCTCGTCACCACCGGTCGTGAGCACGAGCTTTCCCAGCACGCGGTGGGCCTTGTCGGCCAGGGCTGCGACCTCCGCGTCCGCCTCGGTGACCCGGTCCGCCGCCTCGACGGTCACGGCGTCGACGCCGAACGCGGTGAGCGCGTCCCACCGCAGGGTGTCCCCTGACGCGGTCTTCTTGAGCCGCAGGGCGACCACCGAGCGGGTCGAGGGGTCGATGACGAACCCCTTGACCACGCCCACGGTCTCGGCGGTGGACGTGCTGACGACCTTGCGGCCCTTGGCCTCGGAGAACAGCATCAGCGGGTCCCCTCCAGCTGGGCGCGGAACGCCTCGACGGCGGCCCCGAAGCCGGCGAGGTCCTGACGCACGAACTCGGTCGCGCTGCTCGGCACCATGAGGTGCTCGCCCGAGGCGGAGATGGTGTCGGGCAGCGGGATCAACAGCCGGGTTCCCTCCTCGCCGAGCGCCGCGCTCGCCTCGATCTCATAGCCGACGACGTCGCACGGCGCGCCGCGACCACCGCCCACCTCCACGACCACGTCGACCACGGTTCCGAGGTCGGTGCCCCCGTCGGTCAACACCCGGGAACCCAGGATGTCGCCGCCTGAGCCTCCGGAGGAGGCCGACGCGTCCAGCACGGACTGCCTGGTGTCGAGCGCCGCCTCGTCGGCGACCATGACCGCGTCGGCGCCCAGTGCGGCGACCGAGCTCCAGGCCAGGCCCTCCTTCAGCGGACCGGCGAAGATCCCGCGTCCAGCCAGGGTGAAGCCGCCCACCGACCCACCCGCGGCGGCATACACGACGTCCTTCACCTGGGCGATGTCCTCTCCGCCCAAGGTGACCACGGGCCGCTTGGCAATCTCCGAGGTGCGCATCAGCCGGCTCATGACGAGGACCCCGACCGTGGGCCGCTCCGCGGTGAGCTCGAGGGGTCGACGATCACCCCGCCCCGCCGGCGACGCGCCTGCAGGGCGAGGAAGCCGCCCATCAGGACCACGATGACAACGACGGCCACGATCAGCCAGCCCCACCACTGCACGATGTACCTCCGGGACGCTTGGTGCGGGTCGCGTCGGTGAGCCGGCTGGTGCTGTCACGGCTCCGGACGCGTGCGGGCCATGTCTGGAGGTTATGCCCCTGACGAGCCGCAGTCATCCGCGCCGGCCGGTCGCATCGAGCGCGCGACCCTCGGCTCCCAGGACGTCTCCCAGCGAGGGCGGGAACTTGACCATGTGTTGACCTTGGCTCGTGGCGGACCGTTTCGGACCCGGAAAACCCCCTGATCCGGGCCGCAATACGGCGTGTCGGCTTCCGATGGGCTCCGGCGTGTCGTTCAAGGTAAAGCGATCGTCAAGTCGCCGGAATCCGCGCAGTGTTCGCCCCTTGAGCGCTGGATCCGCGCTGATCCAGCGTCTTGATCACTCAGGAGCGCGGTCAGGCCTCCTCCGTTCGGTTGATGCAACTCGCCTGCGATCGGCCCCCTTTTTACTCTCTCTTGACCTTTCGCTTGAGTTTTCAAGCAGAGGCTCCCTACCTTGGTGACAACGCCCCGAACCGCCCCACCGGCGGACCTCAAGACCCACCACGAAAAGGACAACGCACATGGACATCACCACCACCCCCGACCTGCAGGTCGAGCCCCGCCGGGAGAAGGGCCGCGTCGCGATGGGCCTTGGCATCCTCGGCATCTCGGTCCTGGGCTTCAGCTCGGTCGCGACCGGCGCCTTCTTCACCGACACCGCCACCGCCGCCAACAACACCTTCACCACCGGCACCGTCAAGATCGGCGCCACCCCCGCCACCGCCGCACTCACCCTGCCCAACATGGCCCCCGGCGACACCGTCACCGCCCCGCTCGCCGTCACCAACTCCGGCACCCTGGCCCAGCGCTACGCCGTCGTGTCGACCACCGACGCCACCGACGCCAACACCCTCGCCGCCCAGCTCAAGCTCGTCATCAAGACCGGCGTCACCACCTGCACCACCGCCGGCTTCGCCGCCACCGGCACCCAGGTCTACACCGGCGTCCTCGGCTCCACCGCCGGCACCAAGACCATCGGCGACTCCGCCACCGGCGCCCAGACCGGAGACCGCAACCTGTCCGCCGGCGCCAGCGAGAACCTCTGCGCCCAGGTCACCCTGCCCACCACCACCGACAACACCTTCCAGGCCAAGACCACCACCGCGACCCTGACCTTCAACGCAGAGCAGACCGCGAACAACTGATGCGTACTCTCGCCGCAAGGGCTGGCCGACTGGTGACGACGGTGGCCATGCTGGCCGCCTTCGTCACCGTCGCCTCCCTCGCGGCGATCCAGCTGGGCCACCAGCAGCTCTTCACCGTGATCTCGGGGTCGATGACCCCGACGTTCGTCGCCGGCGACACCGTGCTCGTGAAGAACGTGGACGCCGACGAGCTGAAGCCGGGGATGATCGTCACCTTCCATGCGCCCGGAGACCCCGATCACCTGACCACCCACCGCGTCCTCTCGCTGCGGCCGATGCCCACCGGGCTGTTCGTCCAGACCAAGGGCGACGCCAACGAGGACCCCGACCCCAACTTCACCCACTCTGCGGACGTCGTCGGGCAGGTCGGCACCATCGTCCCCGTGGTGGGCCGGTGGCTGATGTTCTACCAGTCCCCGGTCGGGCGCATCGTCGTGCTCGGCACGCCGCTGCTGCTCCTGGCGTTCGGCCAGGCCATCCAGACCTGGGAGGACCTGCGCCGCGCCCAGCAGGTCCGCCGGGCGCGGGCCGCCACCGCGACCCGGGGCAGCCGCCGGAGCGGAGCCAGCGTCGCTGTCACGCTGGGCCTGGCCGTCGGCCTGACCGTCGTGGCCGGCGCCGGTGGCGTCGTCCTCGGCAAGAGCACCGGTGCGGTGTACGCCGCCACCGCGACGTCCAGCAACAACACCTTCAGCACCGGGCTGTTCTGCGGCAGCAACGACTACGCCACTTCGGTGCTGGCCGACAACCCGGTGCAGTATCACAAGCTGAACGAGGCCAGCGGAACCACTGCGGCCGACAGCAGCGGCAACAATGACCCCGCCTCCTATGTCGGCACCAAGACGCTCGGCGTCACCGGGGCCGTCTGCGGCGACACCACCGCGGTGAAGCTCAACGGCACCAACGCCTACATCGACAACGCCAACGTGCTCGCCACGATCAACTCGACCTTCGCCTTCGAGGCGTGGGTCAAGACCTCCGCCAGCGGGGTCGTGGCCGCGGCAAACGCGCAGACCGGCGTCGACCGTCAGCTATACATCGGTGCCAACGGACGGGCCTACCTCGCCTCGGCCAACTCCTCGGGGAGCACCGTCTACGTGAGCTCGCCGGCCACGGTGGCGGACGGCGCGTGGCACCACCTGGTGGCGACCAGCACCGGGTCGGCGATGACCATGTACGTCGACGGCGTGGCGGTCGGGACGACCAGCACGAACCAAGGCACCGGTCGTCGCTCGCGGATGTCGTACGGCTACGCGAGCCTGCCCTCCGGCCTCACATCGGCTCCGGGAACGGACTACCTGAACGGCAGCCTGGACGAGGTCGCGGTCTACACCGGCACGCTGTCGGCCTCGCGCGTACTCGCCCACTACAAGGCAGGAAACGGCCAGTGATGGCCCGTCGTTGCCACGATGCCACTGCCCCACGATCGTGTCTGCGCCGCGGCGGCCGTCCCGCGGCGCAGGCCACCCCCACTCGAGCGGCCGAGCACCGGGCCACCCGTCCGGGTCGTGGCTGCAGCGTGCAGAAGGACGAGCTGCGTCCGGCCCGCCTGCGTATGCAGCGGCCGTCGCACCCGCGTCCGCGTCACGGTCGCGCCTGACCCTGCCGTCCGCCCGGCCGAGGCGGCGTAGCCCGCGAGCGGACCATAATGACCAGCGTGACCGACGCGCCGGACCACCCGCCCATCGCTGACCTCGACATGCTCGGACCGTTCGCCACCTGGCTGGGGCTGACGCTCACCTCGGCGGACGGGGACGAGGTGACCGCCACCTGGACCGCCGAGCCCCGGCACCACCAGCCGCACGGCATCGTCCACGGTGGCGTGCACTGCAGCGTGGTCGAGACGCTCGCCAGCATCGGCGGGGCGCTGTGGTTCGGCGACCGCGGCAGGGTCGTCGGCGTCTCGAACTCCACCGACTTCTATCGGGCCGTCAGCGGCGGCGAGCTGACCTCGGTGGCCACACCCCTGCACCGCGGCCGGTCCCAGCAGGTGTGGGTGGTCCAGACCCACGACCGCACCGGACGGCTCGTGTCGCGCGGTCAGGTCCGGCTGCAGAACCTCGGTTAGAGCCAATGCCGTCCAGCAACCGCACCGCTCTGTAGTTCCTCTCCAGGGACCTCGAACCAGATCACGCGGCCCCGGTTCAAACCACTTCGGACAAGTCGCTACAAACACCGCTACGTGCCATATTCAGAGCGTGTGCGAACTGACGTCGCCCCGCCACCAGGACCTCCCGCTCGACGACCACGCCGCCAGCGAGGCCCGGCGCTTCCTGCGAACCGAGGCCTGCCCGTACCACGCGACGCCGGTCATCGACGATGCCGAGCTGCTGGTGTCCGAGCTGGTGACCAACGGGGTGCGCTACGGCGCCCCGCCCATCTCGGTGGTCCTGGTCTGCAAAGGAGCGGTCGGGCTACGCGTCCTGGTCAGCGACGGGGTGAGCAGTCCGCCCCGACCACGCGAAGCCCGCCCGGACGAGGAGTCCGGACGCGGCCTGGCCCTGGTGGACTACATCAGCGAGGACTGGGGGGTTCAGCCCCATGGCAACGGCAAGACGGTCTGGTTCAGCGTCGCCTTCGACGCCGACGCCCAGACCAAGCACAAGTCCGACGTCCCAGCGCCCGTCCCGCAGTCCGTCCCCGAGTGACTGAGAGCGGCGAGGCTAGGCGGCGCTGGTGAGGGTGAACCAGACGGTCTTCCCGTCCTTGTAGGGCTCGACTCCCCACTCGTCGCTGATGTGGTCGACCAACATCAGCCCGCGGCCCGACTCGGCGTCGGGCCCGGCGGTGCACTGCTGGGGCGGGTCGGCGCTGTGGTCGCTGACCAGTACGAGCAGCGACCTCGTGCCCTGACAGACGACATGGAGCGTGATCGGTGGCAGGCCGTAGCGGATGCCGTTGGTGACCAGCTCGGAGACCAGCAGCTCGGCGTCGTCCAGCACGGGCGCGAAGCGGCGAGCGCGCGCGGCCGAGCGCAGGAACCGGCGCGCTCGGCCGACTGCTGTGGTGCTGGCGGGCAGCTCCAGCTTCGCTGTCGATACGGTGGTGGACACGCCTCATGGTCACACGCGAAGTTTCGCGCCTAGACCCTGTTTGGGTAAATTTACGAACGTTTGCAGGGTTTGCGTATGCTTTGTGGCCCCAGCGTTTTCATCAGCCTCTCGGCGCGGGTTGGTTCAGACCGATCGTGCTCGACGGGGTCTGGCCGCCGAGGTGAGGTGGGTGAGGGCAGGCCTATGCCTGCCCTCACCCTGACGTACCTGTCCTCAGCGTGGGCTCGACCCGACCTCGTCAACCTGATCCTTGACCGCAGAGGTCGACTCGGCTGCACTGTCCTTCACCTCGGCCACCGCGTCGGTGGTGTCAGCGCGCACGGTGTCGGCTGCCGACTGAGCCGACTGCTTGACGGCATCGACCGACTCCATCGCGGGCCCCTTGAGGTTGGACGCCGAATCCTGCGCAACGCTCTTGGCCTCGTCCACCAGGGGCTGAGCCTTCTCCTTGACCGCCTCGGAGGCCTGCTGCTCGCGCTCGGAGGCCGGGAGAAGCGAGCCGAGGAGCCAGCCGGCACCGAGCGCGATGACGCCGGCAGCGATGGGGCTGCCCTGGGTGCCGCGACGGGTCGACGATGCGGCCTGCTTCGCCCCGTCGCCGACGCTCGACACGGCGTCGCCCCCTGAGCTGGTCACGCTGTCGGCGGCTCCCATCACCTTGTCCTTCAGCCCACTCGCTGCGCCGGTCACCTTGGACATCTGATGACGGGCGACGTTGCCCGGCGCGACTGTCTCGCCCAGCGCATTGACGTTCTGGCTCAGGTCTGCCCGAGTCCGCTCGATCTCGGCGCGGATCTGGTCGGGATCGTTGGTCGTGTGGGTCATGGCGTGTTCTCGTTTCCCTTGAGGGCGGCGGGGACCTGCTTGGCGCTGTCCACCGTCTGCGGCATTCCTTGGACCTTCTTCAGCTGGGCTCGCCCCGCGAGCGCGAGGCTGACCGCGACCACCAGCCAGAGGCCGGCGACAACCAGTGCGGCCAGTCCCCGACCGTTGAGGACGTCGCCGAGCCACCACCAGAGCGCGATCGACAGGAACAGGACGACGTAGCTCGCCGCCCCACCGGCTCCGGCGAGCATGCCGGCGCCCTTGCTCGCGCGCGTTGCGGACACACGCAGCTCGGCTTTCGCCAGCGCGAGCTCCTGGCGAACCAGTGCGGACAGGTCGGAGGTGATCTCGCCGATCAGCACACCGAGTGAGGACAGGTCACCCTTCGCATAGTCGCGGTGGGCCCCCTGGGCAGTCTCGGCAGTGCTGGGGTCACCCGACGCGTGGGTGGTCACGGGTGCCGCCTGGCCAGGTCGCCGATTTCGGCGGTCGGGGGAGCGTCGAACGAGCTCGCGACTGTGGTCCGGTCCGCAGTCGGAGCGTCGTCGCCGGCCGGCAGCACCGACGCGGCCGCGGCCTGGTCGCCTGAGGCCTTGGGGGCGGCGTCGTTGCCGGCCATGAGCGAGCGCGTCATGCGCCCACCAAGAAAACCGACCGCCGCGGCGGCGGCGAGGAACGCGCCCGGACGACGACGCGCGAAGCTCGTCGCCTCGGCCAGGACATCACCGGGTTCGCGAGACTCCAACCACGTCGACACCGACTCCAGCCGCTCCGACGCCTGCTGGCTCAGGTCGGTGGCCATACCAGGTGTCTCGGACCCGGAGGCCATCGAGGAGAGCTCCTTGCTCAGCGAGCGGAGTCCACCGGCCACTCGCTGCTGCTGGGACGCTGCCTGATCGGTCGCCTCCTCACGGGCTTGGCGCAACAGGTCGCGCGCCTGGGTGAGCGTCTCGGTGGCCACGTCCTTGGCCTGCTCAGAAGCGGTTTCGGCAACTGCCTGCGCGCTGGACTTGGCCTCGGCAGCCACCGAGGCAGCCTCGTCCTTCGCCGAGCTCGCCGAGTCCTTCAGGGCGTCGGTGGTCGAGTCGCCGGTCGACGAGCCGTCGGTGGTCGGGGAGGCCGGCGCTGAGGGCCCCGACTGCGCCGGCAGCGCGGGCGCGGAGTCCGTCGACGACACGCCCCCCGACCCCGGCTCAGGGAAGTCTGGGCCGGAGTGGGAGCCGGAGTGGGAGCCCGAGGTGGACGTGGAGGGCGAGCTGGAGGAGGGGGTGACGGCGTCGGTGTACGACGGATTTTCGGACATGGGTGTCCCTTCGACAATGCGGGTGCTGACACCCGCGGGGCTTGGTCAGACAGACGCCCGGTGCTGGAGCGCAGGCACGTCGCCTATCAGATGTGGACGACGACCAGAATCATGAGGCTGCTGCCTCCCGATGCTGTGACCTACCCCCTCACCCGCTATCCAATCGTGTTCGGGTGGACGATTTCGAGCGTCCACGCATCGCAGGCACCGGACGCGGATCGGTGGCGCTGACGCTCCGATCCCGTTCCAGCGCAACGGATGCGCTCCAGGGCGGCCTGCACCAGCTGGGCGTCTCCAGCGTGCATCAGCTCGTCGTGGACGAGGTTCACCAGCATCCACAGCGCCTCCCAGGCCGGGACCGGGTCGGCAGCCAGGGCGGGGACCACGAGGTCGCCGGTCATCCCATGGCGAGCGGCCCGCCAGGCGGCGGCGCGCAGGACCGCCGTACTCACCTGCGGTGGCGGCCGACCCTGCTGGGCCACTGCGTGACTGACCAGGGCTCGACACAACGCTGCGACCATGACCGCGTCGTCCGTGTGCGGTGACACGTCCGTGACGCGGATCTCGACTGTCGGGTAGCGGGCGGAGAGGCGGGCGTCGTAGTACAACATTCCTTCGTCGAAGGCCGCTCCCGTCTGCACGAGTGCTGTCGTCTCCGCCCGATAGACCGCAAGGTCGCCCCAGACGTCCGTCGGGCCGGCGGTGGGCAGCTGGGCCAGCACGATGGATCGATAGCTGGCGTACCCCGTGTCGTTGCCCTGCCAGTACGGCGAGTTCGCCGTGAGCGCGGTCAACAGCGACAGCCACGGTCGAATCCGGTCCAGCGCGATGACCCCCTCCTCGGGCGACTCGACCTCCACGTGGACGTGCATGCCACAGGTGAGCTGCTGGTCGGCGAGCTGGCCGAACTCGGAGGTGATCTGGGTGAACCGGCTCGACGGGGTGGTCGTCGGCTGGTGCACTCCGGGCCAGGTGCCCGAAGCCACCAGCACCGCACCCTGCGTGGCGGCCAGCGCGGCAAGCTGCTCGCGCAACCGAGCCAGCTCCGAGGCGAGCTCGCCCATCGAGGCGCAGGGGTCGGAGGCCAGCTCGACCTGCTCCTGCTTGAACTCGCGCTTCACCCTGGGGTCGTCGGTGCGGGCCAGCATCTGCGGAGCGACCGCCGAAGGCCGGCCGGTCGCCGTGTCGACGAGGATGAACTCCTCCTCGACGCCGACCTGCCGGGTCCTCACCTCAGGCTCGACTCGCCCGCTGCCCAGTGACCCAGGACCTCGTCCGCGAAGCGCGCGCCGAGGAGCTGGCTGGCTTGGATGCCGAAGACGAGGTCGGGCACGAGGTCGGGTTCCTGAGCCACCAGCGGCGCGATGACCTCACGGCGCAGGATCTGCTCGTGCACGGCATCGGCCTCCACGTGCTCGGCATAGTAGAACTCGGTCGCCGGACCACAGCCGAGGCGCTGGGCGGCCTTGACCAGCCGGGCCGACCCGGGTGACGACGTCAGCTCGATGACTGCGAACTGACCCACCGATGCCCCGCGCAGCTCGCGGCGCAGACCGCAGACCGACATGAGGTTCACCTCGGCGAGAACGGCTCCGTTGACGCCGTCCAGGTGGTCGCCGTAGGCAGCGGTCACCCCGAGCTCGCGCATCATCGCCGCGAACAGCTCGGAGTGCATGGCGTCGGGCCGGCCCGCGCCGTACTCGTCGTGCTCGATCGACATGAGCCCGGCCTTGGCCGGCCCCTGCAGCCGGGCCACGACCAGCAGCTGCGGGTCAGCCTCCTTGAGGTGGTAGGCCGAACGATGGGTGACGTACTCGCGGAACTGGTCGAGCGTGCCGTCCCGCATCAGGTGGTGGGACACACCGCGGGCGTCGACGCGTTCGGTGAGCAGCGCCGTGATCTCGGCGTCCAGGTCGTCCCCGCCCTCGACGTCACGACGCAGCTGGGCCAGGAACAGGTCCTCCAGGCGCAGGCGCAACGCCAGGAGCCGCAGGTCCCGCTCCATCGCGGGATGCACCGCGGCAAACCCGCGGTAGTGCAGCTCGAAGCAGACATGCAGCGCGAGCTGCAGGTCCTCCCCGTAGGGGTCGGTGCCGGTCAGGTCGAGGTCGGCGAGCGGCTCCTCACCCCGGCAGTAGCCGATCACCGACCGCGAGATCGGCCCCCGCGCAGCGGGGAGCGCGGGGCTGGCCCAGCGGTCCACCGCCACCGCGGTCACGACGGGTCCCGCTCGGCCCGCAGCTTGCTGCGGTGGCTGGTGTCGCAGAACGGCGCGATCTTGCTCCGTCGACAGGTGCACAGCGCCACGCGGTGTCGGTCGGACCGCGCGACCGTGCCGTCATCCATCACGATCTCGACCGGTCCATCGACGATCACCGGACCCTCCTCGGTGAGCTGCACACGACCCGCGGGTGCGCTGGCTCGTCGCGAACTGGTCATGGGAGCCGCTCCTCGGTCCGGCCCGCCCGCCGATGGGCTCGGACTCCGGCACCCGGTGCGCCCGGCCGGACCGCGCGGATCACCATGATCTCCTCGACGTCCTGGCCCGTCCTCAGCAACCCGGCCGACCGCATGGCAGCGGCCTTCGACCGCATCACGGGTCCGAACGGGACCTCGCTCCGGCGGACCACGTCGGCGTCCAGGCCTGCGTTCGTCAGCCGGCGCAGCGACTCGCGCTCCCCGGAGACCTCGGACTGGACCAGGAGCAGCGAACCGCCCGGCCGGAGCCGGTCGAACGCCTGGTCGCAGATCGGGTCGAGCAGGACCCGGCCGCCCGGGCCTGCATCCCAGCACCGCGCGACCGTGTGCCGCGGGAGAGGACCGGGGACGGAGGGCACGTACGGTGGGTTGCTGACGATCAGGTCGAAGGTTCGCGACGGGCTCAGCGCCGAGTACAGGTCACCGCGAACGACCTCGGCCGCCATGCCTCGCCCACGCAGGTTCAGGGTGGCGTTCAGGGTGGAGCGGACCGAGATGTCCACCGCCGTCACCGTGGCCGCGCCCTCGGTGCGAGCGACCACGGCCAGCGCGCCGGTGCCGGTGCACAGGTCCAGGACGTCCCGTTCGCGAACCAGGTCGAGCTCGACCATCGCGGTGGCCAACAACCAGGTGTCCGCCTGGACGGGGTAGCACCCGGGCAGGCGGAGCAGGCGGGGGTGGGCTCGTCCCGTGTAGGTGGTCGATCGCAGCGGGATCCAACCCAGTGCCATGGAGCGGCCTCTCTGTCGCTGATGGTCACCGGTGTCTGCCCCCACCTGCCACGGCTGAAACCCTCACTCCCGCAACCCAACAGCGAAGTGCGTGCCGACGACTGCCTGCCGGGGCTGACCGATGGCGGTGCAGTGCTTGGGTCTCGACCGGGACGACCCGCGGGCTGGAGTGCGTCCCTCCCCCGGCTCAGGAGGGATCGTGAACCGCCGCTTATGGACGTCTGTGCGATAGTGAAGTGACGCATGAACCACCACCCTCCGCAGGACCGACCGTGCGTCGGGAGCAGGGCAGGTCATGTCGTTGCAGGACACAGACCA
Source organism: uncultured Actinomycetota bacterium (assembly GCA_963750305.1). Lineage (GTDB taxonomy): Bacteria > Actinomycetota > Actinomycetes > Actinomycetales > Dermatophilaceae > CAVVPX01. Next base: position 558,561 of record CAVVPX010000002.1, on the reverse strand, counting down.
GAGACGCGCGGGCGCGCCAGCCGATTTCAGCGACGGCGCGCGAGCCATGCACGCCCAGCGTGACGTGGCGTCGACCCTTCGCGCCGTGACCCAGCTCGCGCGCACAATGGTCGGGGCCGAGTACGCGGCCATCACCATGGTGCGGGGTCCACACTTCGTGACCGTGGGCGCCACCAGCGACGTGCCGATGCAGATCGACGAGCTGCAGTACCAGACCAACGAGGGTCCCTGTGTCGACGCGATCAGGGAGAAGGAGACGTTCTACTCCCCTGATCTCGCTGAGGAGTCACGTTGGCCACACTTTGCGGGGAGGGTCGCGGCCGCCACCGGCGTGCACTCCATGCTGGCGCACCGTCTCTACCTCGAGGGAGACACCCTCGGTGCGCTCAACCTCTACGACCGCCGGGTGGGTGCGTTCACCCCCCACGACTCGGCGATGCTGGTCGTGTTCGCGGCTCACGCGGCCGTCGCGATCGACGCCCAGAACGCGCAGCTTCGCGCCGACCAGCTCCAGAGCGCGCTGGCGTCCAACCGCATGGTGGGGGTCGCCGCCGGCATCCTCATGATGCGGGACTCCCTCGCCTTGGAGGTGGCCGTGGAGACCATGAAGACGTGCAGCCAGAACCTCAACCGCAAGCTGGTCGACGTTGCCCGCGAGGTGGTCGAGACCCGGGAGTTGCCCCACGCCTAGGCACGGGCGATGATTGCCTCCGGCGCTGCTGCCCGGCGTCCCGCCCACGGTGGTGAGGTGAACGGGAGTGCGGGCCGGGTGGGCTCCGGGTTGTCGCCCACTCCGGGTGGGTAGGACCTGTTGAGCTCGACGGGCCTGAGCGCCGGTCGGTACACCCAGCTCCCTGTCGCCGGACGGCCATGCCGGTTGACTCCATCTCCTGATCGAGGACCCATGACTGACGCTCGCCCATCGCTGCCCTATCCGCTCGGCGTGACCCTCCTCGACGACGGGGTCAACATGGCGGTGTACTCCGAGACCGCGGACGCGATCGACTTCTGCGTCATCGACACAGACGGCCAGGAGACGCGGACCCGGCTGGAGAGCCGCACCGGCCACGTCTTCCACGCCTTCGTCCCCGGCGCGGGCGTCGGGACCCGGTACGCCCTCCGGGTGGACGGACCGTGGGATCCCGGTGCGGGTCTTCGTCACAACCCGCACCAGCTCCTGCTGGACCCGCACGCTCGGGCCATCACCGGCGAGTACGCCTGGGGTCAGGCGGTGTTCGGCCACGACATGAACGACCCCGGGCAGCTGGACACCACCGACGCCAGCGGTGCGACGGCACTCTGCATCATCCCCGAGCCCGGCTTCGACTGGGAGGGAGACACCGCACCGAGGACGCCGCTGGCCGAGACAGTGGTCTACGAGGTCCACGTCAAGGGTTTCACCCAGCTCCACCCCGACGTGCCCGAGCAGATCCGCGGGACCTATGCCGGACTCGCCCACCCCGCCGCGCTGGAGCACCTCACCTCGCTGGGTGTCACCGCGGTCGAGCTGCTGCCGATCCACCAGTTCGTGCAGGACAGCCACCTTCAGGAGCGCGGCCTGCGGAACTACTGGGGCTACAACTCCATCGGGTTCCTGGCACCCCACGGTGACTACAGCTCGGCCGGGGACGAGGGCGGGCAGGTCACCGAGTTCAAGACGATGGTCAAGGCCCTGCACGCGGCTGGGCTCGAGGTCATCCTCGACGTGGTCTACAACCACACCGCGGAGGGAAACCACATGGGACCGACGCTGTCGCTCAAGGGGATCGACAACGCGGCGTACTACCGCCTGGTCGACGGTGACCGCGCGTCCTACTTCGACACGACCGGCACGGGTAACAGCCTGAACGTGGGCCACCCGGCGGCACTCGGGCTGATCATGGACTCGCTGCGGTACTGGGTCAGCGAGATGCACGTGGACGGGTTCCGCTTCGACCTGGCCACCACCTTGACCCGCCAGGACGGCAGCGAGGACATCCACAGCGCGTTCCTCACTCTCATCGCCCAGGACCCGGTGCTGGCGCCGGTCAAGATGATCGCCGAGCCGTGGGACACCGCGGGATACCAGGTGGGCGGGTTCCCCGCGGACTGGTCGGAGTGGAACGGCAAGTTCCGCGACGACGTCCGCGCGTTCTGGCAGGGGGAGGACGGCGTGCTCGGCACCCTCTCCCAGCGCGTCCTGGGCAGCCCCGACGTCTACGAGGCGTCGCGGCGGGCTCCTCTGTCCAGCGTCAACTTCGTCACCGCACACGACGGGTTCACCATCGCCGACCTCACCGCATACAACGCCAAGCACAACAGCGCCAACGGCGAGGACAACAACGACGGCGAGAGCGACAACCGCTCGTTCAACAACGGGGCTGAGGGTCCCACCGACGACGAGGCCGTCAACGCCCGTCGGACTCGCGCCCGGAAGAACTTCCTGGCCACCCTGCTGCTCTCCGCCGGGGTGCCGATGATCCTCGGCGGGGACGAGATCGCTCGCACCCAGGGAGGCAACAACAACGCCTACGCGCAGGACAACGAGATCTCCTGGTTCGACTGGGCCGGTGCCGACCAGGAGCTCCTGGACTTCACCCGTCACCTGCTGCGGCTGCGGCGCGAACACCCGGCGCTGCGACCGGCGTGGTTCCGACACGCACCGAGCGAGGCCGGGCAGGCGCCCGGTGACGACACCGTGGTCGTGCTCCGCTCGGACGCCGAGCCGTTCTCCGAGCACGACTGGGACAACGCCGACGCGCGGTCGATCCAGTTCGTCTGGGACCACCACGGATCCGACGCGTTCGCGCTGCTGCTGAACTCTGCCGCCAACGGCGTCGAGTTCACCGTCGCACCCGCACCGAACGCGCCTTGGGCGCTGGAGTGCTCGAGCGACCCCAGTCAGGAGGCCGGTGCGGAGATCAGCAGCATGACCGTCGGAGAGCTGTCGTTCACCTTGCTCCGATCGGCTTCCTGAACGTCGCGTCAGCGAGGACCATCGTGTCCCAGCGGGACCTCGTCGCAGGTAAAACCTCTGTCTGCGGCGAGGCCCGCCAGACAGGCTGCTCTTCTGAACCTGTGGGGTTCCCATACCCACAGGTCGCCCGGGCAACGCAGGATCGGTGTCCGTTCTCAGATGATCCCAGCCCGCCCCCCACCATCTGCCGGAGTCTGCCCTGGTCGCCCGCTGGTCGGCTTACACCGCGCCAGCGCGTGACGGCGGCGCAACCTGCACCTCGATGCCGTGCGGCGCGTCCACCTCGACCACCTGCCCGGTGCCGTCCACCTCGATCGCAACGGCACGACCGGCCACCCGGATGCCCTCGACCCGTAGCGCGCCGAAGGGTGCCCGAGGCAGCGGTGTCACCGTGAGCACCCTGGACGGCGCGTCGGCGCGCAGCCCGAGCGCTGCGGTCACCAACAGCCCGGACGAGGCAGCCGCCCATGCCTGAGGTCGGCAGCTGGCCGGGTAGGGCACGGGGGTGCCGAGGAGCGGGTCCGCGCTGAACAGCTCGGGCCAGCGGTAGTCACTGGAGGCGGCAACCTCGACGAGGGCCCGCAGAACGAGTCCGGCTGCGTCGACGTGACCGGTCCGGGCCAGTCCCCAGGCGGCGATCGCAGTGTCGTGGGTCCACACGGACCCGGTGTGGTAACCCAAGGGGTTGTAAGCCGGGTTGGCCCGCGAGAGGGTGCTCACCCCGAGGCGGCCGAGCAGGTCAGGTGCGGTGATCCGGTGCGCCACGCGCGCCTCCTCCTCTGCGGTCAGGGTCCCGGTGCCGAGGACGTGGCCCATGTTGCTCCCGACGCCGTCGACCTGACCGCCGTTCCCGTCCAGGGCCATCGCGAGGTAGGTGCCGGAGGAGCAGTCCACCCAGAACCGTTCGCGCACGCGGGCGGCCAGGTCGGCCGCCCACTGGCGCCAGGGGTCCCCGTCGTGCCCAAGGACCTGCTCGAGGACGTCGGCGGCTCCCAGGGCGGCCTCGACGGCATACGCCTGGGTCTCCACGAGGGCGATCGGGCCGACGGCGACGGCGCCGGTGGCCATCCGCATCGAGTCGCCGGAGTCCTTCCATCCTTGGTTGTCCAGCCCGACGCCCGTCTCGTCGAGGTACCTTAGGAAACCGTCGCCGCTGTCCTGAACCGAACCCCGGATCCAGGACAGTGCGGCGTGCAGGGGACCGGTGAGCGCCTCGACCTCGTGAGCGGGCAGCCCCCACCGCCAGGCATCGTGCAACAGCGTCACCCACAAGGGGGTGGCGTCGACGGTTCCGTAGTACAGCGGGGGTAGGTGAAGCTGTCCGGGGTCGGTGAAGACGCCACGCCTCACCTCGTGAAGGATCTTGCCGGGCTCCTCGGCTCGGGTGGAGTCATCGACCGTCCCCTGTCGTCGGGCCAGGGCTCGCAACGTCCCGCCGGCCAGATCGGTCCCGAACGGCAGGCACATCCGGGCCGCCCAGATCGAGTCCCGGCCGAAGAGGGTGAGGTACCACGGGGTCCCGGCAGCGGTGAAGACGTCGCGTGGGTCGTCGGGGTCGGACAGGACCAGGTGCCGCAGGTCGGTCAGGGAGCGCTGCACCGTGCGGGACAGCCGTGCGTCCTGGGCCTCGACCTTCACGGCACTCCAGTCCACCTGGTGCGCAGCGGATTCGGCGTCGAACGGCGTGGACGAGGTGCGGCTCACCCGGACCCTGGTCTCGAGCAGGGCCGCAGCGCCGGGGTCGACGGCGATCTCCCAGAGCGCAACGAACACACCTTCTTCGAGGCTCACTCGTGCGCCGGGTGTGTGAACTGTGGTGGCGTGCCTGCCGTCCACCCACGACCCCCGGGAGCCATCCTCGAGGGTGATCGGCAGGTTCTCCCCCACAGGCTCACCTGCCTTCACCTGGTGCAGTTCCGCACCGTCGCCGGCCAGCTCCAGGCGCACCACGCAGGTCAAGGGCTGCATGGAGCGTGACTGCACCTCGACGATGACGTCCAGGCCACCGTCGACGAGCTGCAGGCGCCGACTCACGTGGACGGTGGGGTCAGCGCCCGGGTCCCCGAGGTCGCGCGCCACGAGCAGCGCAACCGTCTCGGGGCCAGCACTGTCGCACGCTACCGGCTGCGGTGCGGTCCCGGCGACCAGCAGCCTCATGTGGTGCAGCACGCGCCGGTCATCGATGTACAGACCCTCTGCCGAGCCGGCCGGGGTCCGGGCGTCGATGTCTCCCGACGGACGGGACAGGCACGTCGCGTTGCCTCGCACCGCTGTCTGGAGCCGGTGGAGCCACGGCTGCCGGTTCCGGACAGGCGCGGGCGCGCCAGAGGTGAGGGTCACGACGGCCTCCTAGCAGGCTCGCGGGATCGGTCTTGACAGGTCGTGGTGATCTGCAGCACATTGGTACTGTAGTCGTTTGATCGATCAAAACAAGCCTGTTGTCCGACTGTGAACGATAAAACGCCGGGAAGGAGCATCAGTGGCCTCAACGAGTGCGGAATCGCTGAGGGTGACCATCCATGACGTGGCACACCGGGCCGGGGTGTCCCGCCAGACGGTGAGCAACGCCCTCAGGCACCCCCACCGAGTCTCCCCGGACACCCTTCAGCGCGTACTCGCAGCGATCCACGACCTCCGATACCAGCCGTCGTCCTTGGGTCAGTCGCTGCGTACGCAGCGGGCCGGCGCCGTGGGCGTGGAGCTGAACACGCTGGGTCCCCGGTCGCACAACGAGACCATGGCGCCGTTCCTGGGGTCGCTGGGGATGCTGGCTGCCGACCACGGCTGCCACATCCTGCCCTTCGGGTCCCCCCAGGCCGACCCGATGCTCGACGGATACGAGCAGATGTGGCGGCGCCGTCTGGTGGATGCCTTCATCCTCGCCGACACCCATCACGGGGATCCCCGCCCCGGCTGGCTGGAGTCCACGGGCATCCCCTTCGCATCCTTCGGACGAGTCTGGGACGACCCCACCTTCACCCGCTGGGTTGACGTCGACGGAGCGGCCGGTACCCGTGCCGCCACGGAGCACTGCCTCGCGCAGGGGTACGGCGCCATCGGCTACCTCGGGTGGCCCGAGGGGTCGGTCGTCGGGGACGACAGACGCGCTGGTTGGGGAGCCGCGTGCGAGGAGGCGGGTCCGACGCATGCCGGTCCGGTGGCCTCCAGCGTCCAGGACCTCGACGCTGCGATCTCCGCGGCCAGGCAGCTCATCGCCGATCTCGCACCGGGCGACGCTGTGGTGTGCGCGTCCGACGTGCTGGCCCTCGGTGTGCACCAGGCCCTCCTGCTCGCTGGTCATGTCCCAGGTCGTGACCTCGGCGTGGTCGGTTTCGACGGGTCCGAAACGGCCCGGATGCACCATCTGACCAGCGTCGCCCAACCGCTGTCCGAGATCGCCGACCGGACGCTCACGCTGGTCCACCAAGCCCTCTCCGGAATCGACCAGCCCGCCGCCGGAACGGTGCTGGTTCCCACGATCGTCTCCGGGAGAAGCACGACCCTCACCGCGCACCCCTCCCTCGACTGACGCCCTGCGCGTCGCACCACCACCCTGACCCAGCAGCTGACAAAGGAGTCACCCATGAAGCGCACGACACGAACGTCCTCCCTGACCGCCGTCCTCGGCGGCGCCCTTCTGCTCACCGCGTGCGGCGGCGGTGGATTCGAGAGTGGCTCGCAGTCCAGCGCTCCGGCGTCGGCGAGTGGACCCGTTGCCTTGAAGATGCTCATCGCCTCCTCGGGTGACGCCGAGACCGCCGCCGTGGAGGCGGCCGCGGACGCGTGGGCGGAGTCCAGCGGCAACACCGTGACGGTGACGGTGGCCAGCGACATGAACCAGCAGCTCGCCCAAGGCTTTGCGAGCGGCAGCCCGGCGGACGTGTTCTACATGGATGCCGGTCGCTTCGCTGACTACGCGAAGAACGGGAGCCTGTTCGCCTACGCCGACCAGCTGAAGGACAACGACGACTTCTACGAGTCACTGCGGACCGCCTTCACCTACGACGGAAAGCAGTACTGCGCCCCCAAGGACTTCTCCACCCTCGCCCTGGAGATCAACAGCGACTCGTGGTCCAGCGCCGGTCTGACCGACGCCGACATTCCGAAGACCTGGGAGGAGCTGGCCAATGTCGCGAAGAAGCTCACCACCAAGAGCCAGGCCGGTCTCGGGCTCGGGACCGGGATCGACCGCGTGGGAGCCTTCGTGGTCCAGAACGGCGGTTGGTGGCTGAACCAGGACAGCACCAAGGCAACCGCTGCGACGCCCGAGGTCCAGGAAGCGCTGAAGTTCGTCCAGGACAACGTCAAGACCGGTTCGTTCAAGTTCGCCAACCAGCTCGACTCCGGCTGGGGCGGTGAGGCTTTCGGCACCGGCAAGGCGGCCATGACCATCGAGGGAAACTGGATCAAGGGGGCCGTCAAGAACGACTACCCTGACTTGAAGTACACGACCGTCGAACTTCCCGAAGGCCCCCGGGGCAAGGGAACGCTGCAGTTCACCCAGTGCTGGGGAATCGCGGCCGACTCCACGTCGCAGGCGCAGGCCATCGACCTTGTCTCGTCCCTCACCAGTGTCGAGCAGCAGTTGGCCTTCGCGGACGCCTTCGGCGTCATGCCCAGCCGCCAGGCGGCCGCAGAGGGGTACAAGGCGAAGTTCCCCGAAGACTCCGCCTTCATTGCCGGCGGCGACTATGGCCATGGCCCGATCAACGCCCCTGGCATGGAACCGGTCGTGTCCGACGTCAACGCGAAGTTCGAGAACTTCGGCGGAGCGAACCTTGCTCAGGTGCTCGAGAGCTTCGACACCAACTCCGGCGCCGTGCTGGGCAAGTGAGCGCCGTCGACACCGCCCCCGCGCAGCGGACCTCACCGGCGCGGGGTCGCCGCCGCGACGGCGGCGGTCAGCGCCAGTCGATGGCGGGTTGGCTGTTCGTCACCCCGGTCCTTGTCGTGCTCGGGCTGTTCCTGGTCATCCCGATCGTCATGGCCCTGTGGGTGTCGTTCACGGACTGGAACGGCCGTGGCAGCCCGTTCTCCTCCAACGTCGGACTCGTCGGTGGCGACAACTACGCCGCCCTGCTCACCCAAGAAGGTCTCTCACGCCAGGACTTCATGATCTCCCTGCGCAACACCTTCTACTACGTCCTCGGCGTGGTCCCGCTGCAGACGGTGCTCGCCATCAGCCTGGCCGTCATAGTGAACCAGAAGTTTCTCAAGGGCCGCAGCTTCTTCCGAACCTCGTTCTACTTCCCTTCCGTCGTGTCCTCCGTGGCGATCTCGCTGGTGTTCCTCTACCTCTTCACCGGCACCGGGGCGGTCAACCAGTTCCTCGGGCTCTTCGGCATCGACGGACCGACCTGGTTCTCCGACCCGCGCGGCCTGATCCACATGATCGGCGGGGGTATCGGTCTCTGGTCCACCGAGAGCCCTCCAGACTTCCTGGCCAACACCCAGGTCATGAACCTCTCGTTGTGGGACTGGTTCAGCGGCCCCTCGGTCGCGATGTCCGCGATCATGTTGCAGGTCGTCTGGACCACGGCCGGCACGTTCATGCTCATGTTCATCGCCGCCCTTCAGGACCTCCCCACCGAGGTCGAAGAGGCGGCCTCGGTCGACGGCGCCAACGCCTGGCAGCGGTTCCGCAACGTCACCGTGCCGCACCTTCGGCCCACCATCCTGCTCGTCGTCACCCTCGGTGTGATCGGGACATGGCAGGTGTTCGACCAGATGTACGTCATGACCCAAGGGGCGCCGGCCAAGACCACCCTCACCCCGGCCTACCTGTCGTACACCGCCGCCTTCACCCAGCAGCAGTGGGGTCAGGGTGCGGCAATGGCATTCCTGCTCTTCATCCTCATCTTCGTCCTCACCTCCCTCCAACGATTTGTGCTGCGCGACAAGGACGAAGCCGCGCAGAGGAAGGCCGAGAAGCGGCAACGTCGCGACGCGAAGAAGAGGGTTGCGGCATGAGCCAGTCATCAACCGGCACCAACGTCAGCGAGGAAGGGCGGGCCCGTGCGGCCCAGTCCCAGCTCAAGCTGTCCACCTCCAGCGACGGCGGCGCCCTGATCGGGCGCAGCGGCCGCGGCAAGAAGATCGCGGTCTACACCGCGCTCCTGGCCTTCGCCCTGATCTACGTGTATCCGTTCATCGTCCAACTCTCGACGTCGTTCAAGTCCGACGGGGACGCCGTTGACAACCCGCTGGCACTGATCCCGAACCCGGTGACGACAGCCGCGTTCGAACGGATCTTCCAGACTGACTTCCCGCTCTGGTTCACCAACTCGGTCGTCGTGACGGTGCTCGTCACCGCGGGGCGGGTGTTCTTCAACTCCCTCGCGGGCTACGCCCTTGCCAGGCTGAAGTTCGTCGGTCGGGATGCACTGTTCACTGCGATCCTGGCTGTCCTCGCGGTGCCCGGGATCGTGCTCCTCATCCCCAAGTTCCTCGTGCTCAACTACCTCGGGATCTACAACACCTATCCCGCCCTGTTCGTGCCGCTCCTCGTGGACGCGGCAGGGGTCTTCATCATGAAGCAGTTCTTCGAGTCGATCTCACCCTCGATGGAGGAGGCTGCCCGCCTGGACGGTGCAGGCACGTTCCGCACCTTCTGGTCGGTCATCCTGCCGATGGCCAGGCCGGCGCTCATCACGTTGACGATCCTGTCCTTCCAAGGATCGTGGAACGAGCTGTCGCACTTCATCATCGCAACCAACGACCCCCGGCTGTACACCCTCACCCGAGGCGTCGCCGGACTCACGTCCGGCGGCCTCGGCTCGGGCAGTCAGTTCCCCATCACGATGGCTGCCGCCCTGCTCATGACCATCCCTACCGCGCTGGTCTTCATCGCCTTCCAGCGCTACTTCACCCAGGGCGCCAACGCCGGCGCCGACAAGGGATGACCCCCCTGCAGTCCCGGAACGTCCACCGGCCCCGGCAGGTCGCCTGGCGACACCGGTTGATGTGTGGCCAGGCTGGCGGCGTCGATCGACGTCCGGACCACGCCTGAGTGCAGCCGTGTCGAACGTGGCGTCAAGGTCAGTGTCATCACCAACGTCGTCGTGTCGCGGCGCAGCAGATCCAGGCCCGTCACGGAGTCCGCTGCGTCCACGTCGGTGAGCGGCGACGGCACCCACAGCGCCCACGTGGGTATGCCTGCACTGCCGTAGACCTCGACTGCCTCGCCAGCCACCTGGTTGGCGAGATCGGTCGTGCGCGTCCCCTCCAGGATGGCGTTGTTGAGCGGCGCCCACGAGGGGAAGACGGCGGCCACCACACGATCGAGGCGACTGACGCGGGCACCCTGGGAGAGGTGGGCGAGGGCACGCCACGAGCTGGTGAGCGTGTCCTGTCCTGGAAGGGTGTCCACGGCGATCGCCTCTCACCTGTCATCGAAGGGCCTCGTCAACCCGTCGGTTTCGGACCCGTGAATACTCGCGCGACTATCGGTGGCCGACGGGCACCACCCAGCGAAAGGCGCTGAGCCCAGGTGTGCGACACCAGCAGGCGGATGAGCAGTGGCATCGCTGCAGTCCAGCGGCCTCGGCTGCGCGGGTGGCCAGGGCGGCGCCGAGATAGATGGCGGCTGCGACACCGATGCTTCGTCTCACGGCGAGGAGGTTACTCCTGCGGTCCGCTTCGGGGTTCTGCTCGCGGGGATCGAAGCGGTCCTCGGCTGTTGCTGCTCCTCCTGGTCGGCGCGCAACTGTGCGTTCTGCTCCTCAAGGTCCAGGACCATGGCGATGCCGGCAAGGTTCAGCCCGTCCTGGAGCAGGACCCCGATGCGGTGCAACCGCTCCAGGTCCTCACCGCTGTAGCGGCGAGTGCCACCCGCCGTCCGGTTCGGTTCCAGGAGGCCGCGGGCTTCATAGAGGCGCAGGTTCTGCACCCCCATACCGACCAGTCCGGCCGCAACCGAGATGCCATAGACCCCGCGTTCGGCCTCTGGCCCGGGCACTGCATCCACCGCTCGACCTCCACACGAAGATTTTCTCGAGATTGCCTCTTGCCTCAGCCTTCCACGGGTGGTAGAAAAAATCTACCGCACTCACTACAGATCGCTCCACGATCCGCGGTACACGAAAGGCATCAGAAGACCACACTTGGAGGAGGACACGATGCTGATGCGCACCGACCCATTTCGTGAGCTGGACCGACTCACCCAACACATGCTGGGCACCAACGGCACCTTGGCGCGCCCGTCGGTGATGCCGATGGACGCCTGGCGGGACGGCGACACGTTCCACGTCGAGTTCGACCTGCCCGGCGTCAACCCGGACTCGATCGATCTCGACGCCGAACGCAACGTGGTCACCGTCAAGGCCGAACGCCCGCCCCGCGCCAGTGACGCAGAGCTGATCGCCGCCGAACGCCCACGCGGGGTGTTCAGCCGCCAGCTGATCCTCGGCGACGACCTGGACACCGAGCACATCGTTGCCAGTTATGACACCGGCGTCCTCACCCTGAGGATCCCGGTCGCCGAACAGGCCAAGCCCCGCAAGATCTCCATCGCCAGCAAGGGCGAGGAGCAGCGGACCATCAACGCCTGAGCCCGGCGGTGAGGGCAATGGGTCAGTTCCAGCACACCGGGGGTGCGGAGGCTGTGTCGAGCACCGACGAGGCGTTCGTGGACTTGATCTGCGCCGAGCCGGAGTTCGTGCAGGCCGAGTTCGACGCGATCATCGCCGCGGAGTGGCCAACCCCACCGGGATCCCCCCATGGCGCTCGCTCCGGGCGAGGTGCTCCCCGGTGGGACGGGCATCGTCGGCACGCCGCCGGCACCACACGAGCGACAGACCGACCACGCCGTCGCCCAGGTGCAGGCGGGTGGGCCCGTCAACGCTCGCCCCCGGCCCGCGGCCGCGACCCAACAGGACGGCGACATCGTCACCTCTGAGACCCGTCACGAGGCGATCGCACGCCCGCCCGCAAGTTCCACCCTTCGCGCTGGGCGCTCGTCCGCGAGGCCCACGCCCGCACGGCGCACCGCGAAGCGGGCTGGTCAGCACTTCCTCCTCACCCACGGTCCGGCCGCCACAGGCGGCCGGGACCTCCGTCCGCAAGGCCGACACGCTCATGAGTCCCGCACGGACCGACCCTTTGACGTCGTCCTGGACTCATGCCGCAAGCCACGCCACGAATCCACGTTGGCCGGCACCCTTAGCCCCGGTGCCCGTGACCAGGTTGAGACCGTGCCTTCTGTGCTTGATCCGGACGTGCCGGTCCACGGCGTTCTGTGCTTGGTCGACGCGGACTGGCCCATGCCCGCCGCGCCTTCACCACCCGGGATGTCCAGGTGCTCTGGCCGAGGGAAGCCCGCCTCGGGCTGGCGGCCAGGGGGAGCGAAGCTGGTCGTCGGCACCATGGTGTGGCGTACCGACCGTGATGGCTCGACTGCCACGGCGTCGCTGCTCGCGTCGGCCCGCCACTAGTCTCGCGGGGTGCCCGAGTTCAGCTGGCGAGCTGCCAACGACGCGACGAGCAAGGACCTCGAGGCCGTTTTCGACACCGGCGGTGCCGGCAGGTGCCGCTGCCAGGCGCTCAAGGTCCCGGGCTGGATCTGGCGCGACACGACCCAGGAGGAGCGCGACGCCGCGCTCCTGGAGCAGGCCGGCTGCGGCACGAGCGGCCCCACCTCCGGGCTCATCGGGTATGTCGACGGCGAGCCGGCCGGCTGGGTCGCGGTCGAGCCGCGGGAGAACTACCCGAGGATCTGGGCTCGACAGAAGTCGTGGATGCGGACGGACCCTGACCTCGAGGGCGTCTGGTCGGTCACCTGCTTTGTCGTGCGCAAGGGTTTTCGTCGACAGGGGCTGATGTACGAGCTCGCCGCTGCCACCGTCGAGTACGGCAGACAGGTGGGTGCTCGCGTGCTCGAGGGGTACGCCACCGAGCCGCCGCCGGGAAAGACGGTGATCTGGGACGAGGCGTCGGTCGGGCTGCTCCAGGTCTTCCTCCACGCCGGCTACGAGGTCGAGGAGTCGCCCACCCTGCGCCGGAGGGTGGTGCGACACCGACTCGGCGCGTCGACCTGACGGCCGGTTGCGCTCGAGGCTCTGTCGGGCGACTGAGCGAGCGTCATACGAGGCCGGGCCACTGCACTTCCGGCCCGGCCGACCCCCGGTGACGGGGGCGACTCAGCGTTACGACCCGGCCGACGTGGGTGGCGCCGACCGGGTCGTCGATCAGGACAGGTGCTCGGGCTCGGGGTTCTTCTTGTGGTCCCAGTCAGAACCCGTGGGGTTCTGGGAGGTGGCGGCCTCCGCAGGCGTGATGTCGTTCACCGCGCCAGGGTCGGCGGCAGGGGTCAGGGAAACCACCACGGACTTGGAGGTAGGGGTGTTGCTCCCGATGGCCGTCGAGTCCAGCGGCACCAGCGGGTTGGTCTCGGGATAGTAGGCGGCGGCCGATCCGCGCGGGGTGTCATAGCTGACCACGCGGAACCCGTGGACGCGCCGGACGACGTCGTCACCGCCCCACCGGGTGGTGATGTCGACGAGGTCGCCGTCCTTGACCCCGAACGCGGGGATGTCGTCGGGGTGAACGAAGACCACCTTGCGGCCGCCCTCGATGCCGCGATAACGGTCGCTGAGGCCGTAGATCGTGGTGTTGTACTGGTCGTGGCTGCGCAGGGTCTGGAGCAGCACGTGGCCCTCGGGGACGTGGACGACCTCTATGGGTGAGGCGACGAACTCGGCCTTGCCGGACTTGGTGTCGAAGGTCCGGGTGTCACGGGGCGGGTGCGGCATGATCATGCCGCCGGGCTTGCGGACGTTGACCTCGTAGTCCTCGCACCCGGGGACGACCTTGGCGATGTGATGGCGGATCACGCGGTAGTCCTCACGCATTGCCTTCCACTGCAAGCTGTAGCGGTCCCCGAGCGTCGCCTCGGCGATGCTGCTGACGATGTCGACCTCGGACCGGAGATGGGGGCTGGCCGGCTCCAGCGGGCCGCGGGAGGCGTGTACGGAGCACGTGGAGTCCTCGACGGAGATCCACTGGGCACCACTGGCCTGGATGTCCTTCTCAGTGCGTCCCTTGGTCGGCAGGATCAGCGCGGTATCACCGCAGACGAGATGCGAACGATTGATCTTGGTGGACACCTGCACCGTCATGCGGACCTTGCGCATCGCCGGGATCGCGGTGTCGGTGTCCGACACGGCCTGCACGAAGTTGCCTCCGAGGCCCATGAAGAAGTGGACCTTCCCGTCGCGCATGGCGCGCAGGGAGTCGACGACGTCCAGGCCGTGCTCACGCGGCGGGTTGAAGCCGAACTCCTTCTGGAGGGCGTCGAGGAAGTGGTCCGGCGGGCGCTCCCAGATGCCCATCGTGCGGTCGCCCTGCACGTTGGAGTGACCGCGCACGGGCAGCAGGCCGGCGCCCTCGCGGCCGATGTTGCCCTGCGCCAGGGCGAGGTTGACGACTTCCTTGATGGTCGCGACCCCGTTGCGGTGCTGCGTCAGTCCCATCGCCCAGCAGTAGACGGTCCGCGTGGAGCCGCGCAGCATCTCGGCGGCTTGCGTGATGAGCTCGCGGGACAGGCCGGTCACCTCGAGGACCTGGTCCCAGTCGACGGCGCGGACGTGGTCGCGCCACTGTTCGAAGCCCGTGGAGTGGGTGTCGATGAACTCGTGGTCGAGCGCGTCCCATTCGACGAGGAGCGAGCCGATCGCCTGGAAGAGGGCGAGGTCGCCGTTGACCTTCACCGGGAGGTGCAGGTCGGCCATGGCCGTTCCGTGCCCGATGACGCCCTTAGGCTTCTGCGGGTTCTTGAACCTGACCAGCCCGGCCTCACGCAGCGGATTGATCGAGATGATCTTCGCGCCGTTCTGCTTGGCGATCTCCAGGGCCGAGAGCATGCGCGGGTGGTTGGTCCCGGGGTTCTGGCCGGCGATGACGATGACGGACGCGGTGTGGACGTCGTCGAGCGTGACGCTGGCCTTGCCGATGCCGATGGACTCCTGCAGGGCGATGCTCGTCGACTCGTGGCACATGTTCGAGCAGTCCGGCAGGTTGTTGGTGCCGAACGCACGGACAAACAGCTGGTAGGCGAACGCCGACTCGTTGGAGGCCCGCCCAGAGGTGTAGAACGTCGCCTCGTCGGGGCTGGCGAGCGACCGAAGCTCGGCACCGATGAGCGCGAAGGCCTCGTCCCACTCGATCGGCTCGTAGTGCGTGCCCCCGGGCCGCTTGACCATCGGGTGGGTGATGCGGCCCTGCTGGCCGAGCCAGTGCTCGGTGTGCGCGTCGAGCTCGGAGATGCTGTGCTGGGCGAAGAACTCCGGCGTCGCCCGGTCGCGGGTCGCCTCCTCCGCGACCGCCTTCGCGCCGTTCTCGCAGAACTCTGCGGCGTGGCGGTGGCCCGGGTCGGGGTCCGGCCAGGCACAGCTCATGCAGTCGAAGCCCTCGGCCTGGTTGAGCTTGAGGAGGGTCTGGGCGGTCCGCTTCACACCCATGTGGTCGAGGGACCGCTTCATCGACACGGCGACCGCGGTAGGGCCGGCTGCGTGATCCTCCTGACCCTTGACCACCAGGTCGGCCTCGGAGTAGTCGCCCTCGTCGCGCTTGAACATACTGAGCCTCGTTCTGCCGGGTGCGTGGGCAGCCCCTCCTGGGACGTGCGCAGGTCACCTGGAACGTACCCATCGCGTGCGGGTACGAACCACGTGGAGGGCGCCACGGGGGTCGGTCCGTGGCGGCGATGGAAGGAAGCGGACCTGGGGCCGCGAGTGGCTGGGAGGACTGCGGCCAAGGAGCAGACAGAACGCTGGATGTGGGTCGTCCTCCTTCTCGTGCGGGTTCGGTGGACCGTGCGTTGCTTCGTCAGCCGACCGACCCATCTGTGTGCTTGCCCAACACCTGTGGGGGTCTGGCGTCAGTGACCTAGCCAGACCGCTGCCCAGACCCGGTGTGCCCGAGTACACCGATGCGCAACCTGAGGGGCGCGGGAGACAGGTGCCGACTTCCAGGGTGCAGCAGATCCTGTCAGCGGCCGGCGCCGCCGAAGGCGCGACACTGCCCGACGTCCTCTGCGCGGCCTGCGCGAACGCCCTCCCGGTCACCGGCGTCGGTCTGATCCTGATGAGCGACCAAGGACCAGCTGGTGTGATCGCAGCGACGGACGGCCCAGCCGCCGTGATGGAGGAGCTGCAGTTCACCTTGGGCGAGGGTCCCTGTGTCGACGCTTCGACCTGGCGGCCGACCCGTGCTGCAGCCAGAGATGCGACGGACGGCCCCGACCCGTTGGCCCGGGTTCGGTCCCGCCGCGCTCGACGCTGGGATCGAAGCCATCTTCGCCTTCCGCTCCAGGTCCGGCCAGATCCGCCTCGGAGTGCTGGACCTGTACCGCGACGTCCCCGGCACCCTCACTCCGTCCGAGCTGGGCGAGGCACTGTCCTTAGCGGTCGCTGCGACCAGGGTGCTGCTGCACCTGCAGGACCAGTTGCCCTTGGACGCCGGGCTGCGCCCAGTTCCTGGCGCGCGCTCGCACAACCGGCCGGAGGTCCACCAAGCCACCGGGATGATCTCCGTCCAAGCCGCAGTCAGCTTGTTCGACGCGCTGCTGTTACTACGGGCCCGGGCCTACCACGGCGACCGCAGCATCCTGGATGTCGCTCGTGATGTCGTCGCCCGCAGGCTCCGCTTTCCCCCTGAACCAGAGCATCATGAGTAGTTCCGCCAAATCCACCCCGCAACCACCGCATCCGAAAGGCGGCCCGACATGGTCGCCCAGGAACGCCTCATGGACGTCTTCGTCGAACTCGCCGACACCCTGGTCGCCGAGTTCGATGCCATCGACTTCCTTCATATCTTGACCGAGGCCGCCGTCGAGCTACTGGACGCCGATGCTGCCGGCCTGATGCTCGCGGATCAGCGCGGGGACCTCCAGGTCGTCGCCTCCTCGACCGAGGAGACCCGCCTGCTCGAGCTCTTCGAGCTACAGCACGACCAAGGACCCTGCCTCGACTGCTACCGCCAGGTTCAAGCCATCCGTCAATGTCGATCCAGACGAGGCTGAACGGCGGTGGCCGGCTTTCGGCGCAGCAGTCCGCACCGCAAACTTCACCTCGGTTCACGCGCTCCGTTACGGCTGCGTGAGGAGGCCATCGGCTCGATGAACCTGTTCCTCGCCCGACCAGATGGACTCACCCCAGCGAATCTGTCCCTCGGTCAGGGCTCGGCCGACATCGCCACCATCGGACTGCTGCAGGAACGCGCCATCCGGGAGAAACAGGTCTTGGCCGAACAGCTCCAAGGAGCGCTCACCAGCCGCGTCCTGATCGAACAGGCCAAGGGAATCCTCGCCGAACGCCACGACATCCCCATGGACCGGGCGTTCACCGCCATGCGCACGCATGCCCGGAACTACGGCCGTCCGCTGCACCAGGTCGCCAACCAGATCATTGACGGTACCTTCGACAACTCCGCCCTTCTCCAGGCCTGAGACGCCTGCCGCGATCTCACGGTCGACCTGACTGGTCGCTTCGAGCCTTGGCTGTCACGAAGACAGGTCCTCGCGCTGCATGTGATGGCGGTCCTCCCTGGAAAGGGGCGCGAAGGTGGGTCGTCACGCGAGCAGCCCTACCCCTGCGTCAGGTGCGGGCCCACCACCTGA
Source organism: uncultured Actinomycetota bacterium (assembly GCA_963750305.1). Taxonomy (GTDB): domain Bacteria; phylum Actinomycetota; class Actinomycetes; order Actinomycetales; family Dermatophilaceae; genus CAVVPX01. Next base: position 540,991 of record CAVVPX010000002.1, on the reverse strand, counting down.
GCATCACTGCGAAGAGTGGGACCTCACGTGGCCACCAGCGGGGACCCGAGCTTGGCCATCGACGCCCGCTCGCCGCTCGTGAGCACAGGTGTGGTCACCCTGCACGTCGTCACGCGTTTTCGCTCGTTCCTGACGACGGCGTACCCGCGGCTGAGGGCGTGGACGATCATCAGTCCGCGGCCACCGTCGGCGGACCCTTCGACGTCCCGATAGGTGGGGTGCCGTCCTGGCAAGTGATCCACCGTTGTCACCGCAATGGAGACGTCGCCAGCCTCCTTGTCCACCCGGAGTGTGATCAGGTCACCGCCGTCGTGCAGGACACCGTTGGTGACCAGCTCAGAGCTCACGGCGAGAACATCTGATCTCATGTCCTCTCCATCAACGCCCACTTCTTCGAGCCACGTCCTCAACCCAGCCCGAACACCGGCAAGCTGTCCGGGATCAGGAGGAAACGTCCGCTCGAAGGCCGTCACTCGCGAACCGTCAGCGCGAGCTCGCTCTGGGTGATCTCCAAGATTCGCCGAACCCGGGCGGGCACGTTGCACAGCACCAGCTCGGATACCGAGGGGTCCAGCGCCACAGACGCATCGGCGATGGCCCAGATACCACTGGAGTCCATGAAGGTGATGCCCGCCAGGTCCACGGCCAGTTCGCCATGATGCTGACTGGCTGCGTCGAGGATGGCCAGCCGCAGCTGATCGGCATTGCTGGCATCGACCTCCCCCGCCACCGTCAACGTCGCCCGGTCAGGGCCAACTACCTCAACCGTCATGAGCTGGGCCGACGCCGAACTGCTGGACAACGCAGAAAAGGCATCGTCCTTCTGCACTCTACGAGTGGTCACGAGCTGCCTCCTGGTGACATCTTGACTGTGCTACCAGGGTCTGGGGCAACGCTCCCGGGACGTGACTGCGAACTGCGATGTCCGACACGGTGCGGAGCGCGACTTCCATGTTGTTTCACAAAGATACACCCGAGACCGTCCCGAACTGCGCTGGAGCGCGCCCGACTCCGCGGCGGTGGTCCTCGATCGTCGCCCTGATCGTTCTGACCTGTTGGCTATGGCTGCAGGACAGCGGTCGGCAATGAGGCGATGGTGCTCCCTCGGACCAGCAGCTGATGCGGCACCACGACGCTGTACCCCTCGGGGGTACTGGGATCGTCGAGCCGACGAACCAGGGCGTGGACCGCACGCTCAGCGAGCAGCTCCAGATCTGGCGTCACGGTGGTCAGGCTGGGGTTGATGTGCCGGCCTTCCTCGATGTCGTCGAAACCTACGACGGCCACGTCATCGGGAACGCGGCATCCACTCTGTCGGAGGGCCTCGATGGCGCCCAGTGCAAGAAGGTCGTTGAAGCAGAACAGAGCATCGAAGTCGGTCCCGGCCGCGATGAGCTGCGACACGGCCCGGACACCGTCTGCTCGGGAGAAGTGTCGGGTGACAACCTCCAGGGCTGGATCGACCTCCATCCCCCGAGCCTTCAGCGCCCGTCGGTATCCGGCCAGCCTCAGCTCAGCGGTGGCGGCCGTCGAACCCCGCTTGGTCCCTATCGCGGCGACCCTGGTCCGACCAGTCGACAGAAGGTGCTCGACAGCTTCGGCAGAGGCAGCCACGTTGTCCACGGCGACGCGGGTGCGCTGGCTCGCCATCAGGTGTTCACCCAGGAGGATCAGGGGAACCGCAGGGGAGGCCTCGTCCAGCGCCTCCTGGGACACGGAGATGGGAGAGAAGATCAGTCCGTCCACGATCGTGGGGCGCCGGCCTTGGAGCACGTCGGTCTCCCGCGCCGAGTTCCCGGCGGTCTGTTCCACCAGGACGGAGATGCCCAGACGCGCAGCAGCGTCGATGACGGCTTCGGCCACCCGCGAGAAGTAGGGGTCACTGACCCTGGGCACGGCCAGTCCGATCAAGCCGCTCCGACCGGTGCGTAGGGAGCGGGCCGACATGTTGGGAAGGTAGCCAAGGGCCTCGATCGAGGACCGCACCTTCGAGCGCATGGACCGGCTCACGCTGGGGTGGTCGTGAACCACGTTGGAGACGGTCTTGACCGATACACCCGCATGCTCGGCCACATCCCGTAGTCGAACCGCCATGCGGAACATCCTTTCGCGCTGAGGAGACCAGTCTGAGCATAGCCTTTACAACGTTGTTCCAACGTTGTAACGTCGAAAAAGCTCATCAGCCACACCGTCGTGGGAGGCCCCGTTGCCGCACAGCACTCTCGCGCTCGACCCTGCCTTCACGGCGGGTGAGCTCGACCCCCGCATCTTCGGTTCCTTCGTCGAGCACATGGGTCGGTGCGTGTACACGGGCATCCATGAACCCGGCCACCCGCGGGCCGACGAGTTCGGCTTCAGGTCTGACGTCGCGGAGCTGACCCGTGAGGCCGGGGTGAGCATCGTCCGGTATCCCGGAGGGAACTTCGTCTCGGGCTACCGCTGGGAGGACGGGGTCGGTCCGGTCGAGCAGCGGCCCTCGCGGTTGGACCTGGCATGGCGCACCCTCGAACCGAACACGGTGGGTCTGAACGAGTTCCTCGGCTGGGCCAGGCGCACCGGTGTGGAGCCGATGCTGGCCGTCAACCTGGGCACCCGTGGCGTGCAGGAGGCCTGCGACCTCCTGGAGTACACGAACCACCCCGGGGGGACGGCACTGTCCGACCTGCGCGCTGAGCACGGATACCGCGACCCCCACGGCGTTCGGCTGTGGTGCCTGGGCAACGAGATGGATGGACCGTGGCAGACGGGGCACAAGACCGCGGACGAGTACGGGCGGCTCGCCGTCGAGACCGCGAAGGCCATGCGGCAGGTCGATCCCTCGATCGAGCTGGTCGCCTGCGGCAGCTCGAACAGCCGCATGCCGACGTTCGGGACCTGGGAGGCCACGGTCCTGGACCACGCCTACGACGCCGTTGACTACATCAGCCTGCACGCGTACTACGAGGAGCGCGACGGCGACATCGCCAGCTTCCTGGCCTCCTCGGTGGACATGGACCATTTCATCCGCTCCGTCATCGCCACTGCCGACCATGTCGGTGCCACGCGGCGAAGCCGCAAGCGGATCAACCTGTCTTTCGACGAGTGGAACGTCTGGTACCAGCGGGACTTCGCCGGGCACACCAACCTCGAGGTCGAGCAGGCGCCGGCCCTCATCGAAGACACCTTCTCGCTGGCCGACGCGGTGGCAGTCGGCGGCTTCCTCAACTCCTTCCTGCGGCACGCCGACAGGGTGAAGATCGCCTGCCAGGCGCAGCTGGTCAACGTCATCGGCCTGATCCGGACCGACGAGGACGGAGCCGCTTGGCGGCAGACGATCTTCCACCCGTTCGCGCAGACCGCCCGGCTCGCCAAGGGCACCGTCCTGCGCGTGGAGCCCCGAGGCGCCCGGCACCACACCGCCCAGCACGGCGAGGTTGACACCCTGGACGCCACGGCCACCTGGGACCGCGAGACCGGAGCGGTCGCGCTCTTCCTCATCAACCGTCACCCGACCGAGGCTCTGGACGTCTCGGTCGACCTGCGGGGGTTTGCGAGCTGCCGTGTCACCGAGTGTGTCCGCCTCGAGGGCCAGGACCCTTCTCGGACCAACACCGCAGCCGAACCCCATGCCGTGCAGCCACGCTCGGACGAGACCCTTGCCGTCCGCGACGCCTCTCTCGGGCTGAGGTTGTCGCCGGCCTCCTGGACCGCGGTCGCGCTGGCCACCACCCCCCGTGACACCCCACAACAACATGAACAGACACCCATCGCATCACCCACCCGAGCGCGCCGCGCTCGCCCTTGAAGGAGATCACGCCCATGTCCGACCCCCACATCCCCAGGGACCTGTCCCGCCGCCTCCTGCTTGGATCGTTTGCCGCCGTCAGTGCCAGCGCCGCGCTCGCCGCATGCTCCGGCTCGAGCACGCCCCCCGGAACCGCGGTGGCCAGCGGCGCTTTCGGCGAGGGGGACACCTACACCGGCCCCAAGGTCGCGCTGAGCTTCTGGAACGGTTTCACCGGCGGTGACGGCCCCTTCATGAAGCAGATGGTCGCGGACTTCAACAAGGCCAACCCGAACGTCACCGTCTCCATGAACACCCTGCAGTGGAGTGACTACTACGCCAAGGTGCCCAACGCAGTGGCGTCCGGGTCCGGACCCGACGTCGGCATCATGCATATCGACCAGCTGGCAACCAATGCCGCTCGCCGCGTGATCGTCCCGCTCGACGAGATCGCCTCCGGCCTGGCGCTGACCGAGTCGGACTTCGCACCCGTGGTGTGGAACGCCGGCGTGTACCAGGACAAGCGCTACGGAATCCCTCTCGACATCCACCCGCTGGGGTTCTACGGCAACACCGCCCAGCTGACCAAGGCTGGGATGGACACCCTGCCGACCGACCGCGGCGGTTTCGAGGCCACGGTCAAGGCGCTGCAAGGGCAGGGTGGGGTCAAGGCGCCGTTCTGGGTGACAGCCACGTGGCCCGCCCACCTGATGTTCACAGGTCTGATCGCCCAGTTCGGTGGGAGCATCTATGACGCCGAGGGAGCCAAGGCGACCTTCAACTCGGATGCGGGCGTGGAGTCACTGGAGTGGCTGCGCGGGTTCATCGCCAGTGGCGCCAGCCCCAGGAACGTCTCCAACGACGCGCAGGCGGTGGCCTTCCGTCAGCAGCGGAACTCGCTGACCTGGGACGGCATCTGGATGATGAACGAGTGGGAGAAGGTCCAGGACCTCGAGTGGTCAGCGGCTGCATTGCCCACCATCGGTGACAAGCCGGCCGTCTGGGCGAGCTCGCACAACTTCATCGTGACGACGCAGGCCACCAAGGACCCGAACAAGCTGGCAGCCTCGCGAGCCTTCATCTCCTACATCTCCGAGCGCTCCATCGACTGGGCCAAGTCTGGACAGATCCCTGCCAGGAACAGTGTCCGGGAGTCCTCGGAGTTCAAGGCACTCAAGGTGCAGTCCACGTTGGCCGAGCAGCTGCCCAACGTCGTCTTCCCGCCCTCGGTCCCCGGGATCGGTGACGTCACCACGCCGACCTACGAGACCGCGGTCAACGAGGTCGTCCTCGGCAAGAAGGAACCCAAGGCTGCCCTGGATGCTGCAGCCAAGAAGGCCGATGCGCTGCTGGCCGCCAACCGCAAGAAGTACCAGGCCTGACCGTGGCGACCACCACGCCGGCTCCGGCTCCGGCCCCGGTCGCCGCCCCACCCCGAGGGCAGCGGTGGGGCCGAAGGCGGGCGTCGGCAGATCCAGCTGCGTCGAGGGCCGGGATCGGCACGGCCCTGATGTTCGTGGGTCCCTACCTGCTGTTGTTCGGCACGTTCGTCCTCGCGCCGATCGTCTACGGGCTGTGGATCAGCCTGCACCAGTGGGACTTCCTGCTGCCCGGCAAGCCGTTCGTGGGTCTGCAGAACTACGTCGACCTCCTCACCCCTGGGTCGACCACGTCAGGACCGTTCTGGAACTCGATGAGGGCTACAGCGATCTTCACGGTGATCTGCGTCCCGCTGCTGATGGTCGTGCCGCTGGCCCTGGCTGTGGCGCTCAACAAGAAGTTCTGGGGCCGGAACGCGGTGAGGGCGATCTTCTTCGCACCGTTCGTCCTCGGCGTCGCGGTCATCGGTCTGCTCTGGCGCTACCTGCTCGACCCCAACGTGGGCATCGTCAACTACTACCTCGACTCCCTCGGCATCGAGCGGATCCCTTTCACCACAGCCACACCGTGGGTGTGGTTGGCCTTGGTGGTGCCCACCATCTGGTGGACCGCCGGCTACAACATGGTCATCTTCCTCGCGGGACTGCAGGACATCTCGCCCGACCTGTACGAAGCCGCGGAGCTCGACGGTGCCAACGCCTGGCAACGCTTCCGGCACGTGACGCTGCCCGGCCTACGACCGGTCACGGTGTTCGTCCTGACGATCACGATTCTGGCCTCCGCCAACGTCTTCGGGCAGCCCTACCTCATCACGCAGGGGCAGCCGGGGGAGGAGACCCGCAGCGTGATCATGCAGATCGGAGAAGAGGGTCTGCGCGCCTTCAACATGGGCAGCGCCTCGGCGATGAGCTCCGTGCTCACCGTTGTCCTGCTGGCGATCAGCCTGGTCAGCCTGTCGTTCCTGCGGGAGCGGACCCCCAAGGAGAAGACGCGATGAGCGCCGCGACCACCACCCCGACCAGACCCGGCGGCACCCGCCCCTCCGAGCCGAGACGACGCCCGCGCATCTCAGGGCGCGTGCTGTTCCTGGCGCTGCTCGCCCTGCTCTTCCTCACCCCACTGCTGTGGATGGCGACGACGTCCCTGAAGTCCACCAGTGAGGTCTCCAAGGCTGACCTGACCTTCCTGCCGCAGAACCCCACCTTGGAGGGCTATCGGACCATCCTCGGCGCGCCTCAGACCCCGGTGGCCACGTGGTTCCTCAACTCGATGATCGCCGCCACCGCGCAGACCCTGCTCGTCCTCGTCGTCGCAACGATGGCGGCATACGCCCTGGCCCGGTTGTCGTTCCCAGGCAAGCGGATCATCACCGGGATGGTGCTGGCGACCCTGTTCGTGCCGCCCATCTCGCTACTCATCCCGAACTACGTCATCGTGGCTCAGCTGGGCTGGCTCGACAGCCTTTCGGCGGTCATCGTTCCGGGGGCCGCCGGCGCCTTCGGGGTGTTCTTCCTGCGGCAGTTCTTCCTGTCACTGCCCATCGAGCTGGAGGAGGCTGCCCTGCTCGACGGGGCAAGCCGTTGGAAGATCTTCCTCGCGGTCATCGTCCCGCTCTCCCGCCCGGCTCTGGCGACCCTTGCGCTGTTGACGTTCCTCGCGAACTGGAACGACTTCCTCTGGCCGCTCTACGTGCTCTTCAGCCCCGACCGCCTCACCATCCAGCCAGGTCTGTCAACGCTGCAGAGCGCGTACACGACCGACTACGCCACCATCTTGGCGGGCGGCGCCATCGCCAGCATCCCCGTGCTGATCCTGTTCCTCATCAGCCAGCGCTTCGTCATCGAGGGCATCGCCCGCGGTGGCCTCAAGGGCTGACCGCGCAGTCCCGACCCCCGGCTGCCCAGCTGGCCTGCCCCGTCGACGCAACCTAGGAGCGCCGTGCCCACCTCGAGCCCGTCCATGGACGCCGCCCCAACCGCACCCGCCCTGTGGGACGGGTACTGCGCGGACCCCTTCGTCCTGCGTGCCCACGACGGTCGGTACGTCATGTACGGGACCAGCCCGAACCTGCCGCGCGACGGGCGCGCGTTCCAGGTGCTGGTGAGCGACGACCTGCAGTCCTGGCGGGACGAGGGCGGCGCCCTGGTGCTGCCGCCGTCACCTGAGCCGGGCGTGGAGTACTGGGCCCCGGAGGTGGCCCACGCCGAGGGTCGCTACTGGATGTACTACTCCCGGGGACGCGGCGACGCGGGTCACCAGATCCGGGTCGCCACATCCATCAGTCCGACAGGACCGTTCGAGGACACCGGTGACGTGCTGACTGCCGACCTGCCGTTCGCCATCGACCCGTCCCCGTACCAGGACGTCGACGGCACCTGGTGGCTCTTCTACGCCACCGACGTCGTCGAGGGCGACCGTCCCGGCACCGTCCTGGCGGTCCAACGGCTCCGGGACATGACGCACCTCGAAGGACCCCGCACGATCGTGCTGCGTGCCTCCGCGGAATGGCAGCGGTACCAGAGCGGTCGCGAGATCTACGGCGGAACCCATGACTGGCACACCCTTGAGGGTCCGGCGGTCCTGGACGACGGCCACGGGGGCTGCATCCTGCTCTACTCAGGGGGGAACTGGCAGACCCCCGGGTACGGTGTGGCTGTCGCCACGGCGTCTGCCCCCGACGGGCCGTGGCTGCAGGACCCTGAGGCGCAGCCAGTCATCACGAGCGCCAGCACGGGGCTGATCGGCCCTGGACACTGCAGCGTCCTGACCGACGACACGGGCGAGCACCAGCTCTTCCTGCACTCGTGGGACGAGGCGCTGCTCCGACGGCAACCGCACCGCCTGCCGCTTCGCGTCGAGGACGGCGTCGTCACCGTCGGCCCGACGGGAGCGGGAGCCCCATGACCGGGGCTGCTTGGAGCGCGACCTTGACCGACGAGGACGAGCTGCACCTGCAGGTCCGCTCGGTCCTGCGGGCGCCGGACCGGCTGAAGTTCCCGGCCGGGTCCGGGGTGAGCTCGTGGGTCAACGACGTGGCGCCGGGGGCCATCGCGCTGCGGCTCCCTGAGGTCGCGCCATGAGCGCCGCACGACGCGAGCAAGCCGGACTGCTCGCCGACGGCTCACCCGTGCACGCATACACGATCGGCGGCCCCGACCAGCCGCAGGTGAGAGTTCTCGATCTCGGTGCCACCGTCGCCTCGTTGCATGCCTTCAGCGCCGACTCCACGGGCCATCGACCCAACGTCGTTCTGGGACACCAGGACCTGAGCGGGTATGCCGCGACGTCGCCGACCTACTTCGGCGCCACCGTCGGGCGGTTCGCCAACCGCATCGCGCACTCCAGGTTCAGCGTGCACGGCGCCATCCACGACGTGCTCGCCAACGAGGGCGACACCTGCCTGCACGGCGGTCCCGGAGGGTTCCACTCACGTCTGTGGACGGTCATCAGCGCCGACCCTGACTGCGTCGTCCTCGAGCTGGTCAGTGCCGACGGTGACCAGGGCTTCCCCGGCGAGCTCACCGCGACGGTCACCTACACGGTCACTTTCCTCACCGTCCGCGTCGAGCTCACGGCCACCACCACCGCGCCGACCGTCGTCAACCTCACCAACCACACCTACTGGAACCTGACCGGCGAGGGCGAAGGAAGCGTCGACGGGCACAGTCTGACTGTTGATGCCGAGCACTACCTGCCGATCGACGACAGCTCCATCCCACTCGACGGGCCGCAGGCAGTGGAGGGCACGCCCCTGGACCTGCGCAAGGGCGCCACCATCGGCGCCAGGGTCCGCGCCCCCCACCAGCAGACCGGCATCACCCGGGGGATCGACCACTGCTACCTCGTGGACCAGACGGGTATGCGGCGTGCGGCACGCCTCGAGGAACCTCGCAGCGGGAGGCGACTGGAGGTCCACACCGACCAGCCTGCCCTGCAGGTCTACACGGGCAACTACCTCGACGGCAGCACGGTCGGCACGTCGGGGCGGCGATACCGCCAGGGTGACGGCGTGGCGCTGGAGACCCAGAACGTGCCTGATGCGCCGAACCGTGACTGGGCGCCGTCGCCCACCCTCGAGCCCGGCCAGGTCTACACCTCGACCACCGAGTGGCGGTTCAGCGAATGACCGCCAAGGAGCTCGAGGAGCTGTCGAACGACGGGATCACCGCGTGCCGTGGGGCCTTCGACGTCGCCTGGGTGGACCGCCTGAACCAGGATGTCCTCGCCGCGTTCGGGGAGGCTCGCAAACGCGAGGGCGGGGCCATCGGGCGCGGACCGCAGCGGTGGTACGTCGAAGTCCATCCCGAACAGCTCACCGGCTTCGTTGACCTGGTCACCCACCCGTGGGTCCTGGGGATCTGTGAGGCGGTGCTGGGGACCGAGTACCAGATCGTGGAGATCGGTTTCGACATCCCGTTCCCCGGAGCGGCGGACCAGCCCTGGCACCGCGACTTCCCCTCACCCGAGCAGACCCACCGCCAGCACCGACTGACGTCACTGGCCTTCAACATCAGCACCGTCGACACCACGCCTGACATGGGGCCGTTCCAGATCGCGCTCGGCACACAGTACGAGCCGGGCCTGGACTGGGACCACCAGATGTTCCCGCCGCGCTCGGAATGGCCGCGCTACCAGTCCCGTTCGCAGCTTCGTATGCCTCGCCGAGGCGACATCTCTGCACGGTCCGCGCTCGCGCTGCACCGAGGAACGGCGAACCGCAGCCAGCTCGCCAGACCCGTCGTGGTCCTCGGCGTCGACGCGCCCGGAGCGGGGCACGCAGACCTCCATGACATGACGGTCACCCGGCCACTCTGGGAGGCCATGCCGGAACTGGTGCGTCGTCACCTCAAGGCGCGAGTAGTAGACACGCTCACACCTGTCGTGCAGAGGCACGACATTGAAGGGCTGGTCATGGGAGCAACCGATGCCTGAGCACGGCACTGACCACGGCACTGACCACGGCACTGACCACGGCACTGACCACGGCACGACAGTCACCCACGAAATGGAGATCGACCAGATGGCTCCCTCACCTCGCCAGCACGCCAGACCAACCCTCCGCGCGGGAGGGTGCAGCCATGTTTGATGCCAAGGACCCGATCGCCCGGTCCGCCCACGGACCGTGGCGGCGGTGGGCGCTGATGGCGCCGATCGCGACCGTGTTGGCGCTGACGCTGGCAGCGCCGGTGGGCGCAGCCACGGTGACCAGGGCGAAGCCCCGTCCGGTGACCACCACGTACACGAACCCGTTGGCCCCCAAGGTTCCCCAGGACGGCAACGTCGACAGCTGCGCTGACCCGACGGTCGTCCAAGGTCAGGACGGCGAGAGGTCCCGTGGCAAGCAGGTCTGGTACCTGTACTGCACCACGGACCCGCTCAACGACGAAGACGTCGACGCCAACGGAGATCCGGTCTTCCACCGGATCCCGATGATGACCTCCACCGACCTCGTCAACTGGACCTACGTCGGTGACGCGTTCCCGCTCGATGGTGGGAACATCCCCGCCTGGATCGACCCGACCGCTGCGTTCTGGGCACCCGAGGTCGTCTTCTCCCGATCCACCGACAAGTACTACCTCTTCGTGACGGTGACCGAGACCACGGCCGCCGGCGGGGGATCGGACACCTGCCGAGGTGACAGCGCCATCGGAGTCGCCGTGGCGGACAGGCCCACCGGGCCCTGGGAGTTCTCCGACGAGCCCGTGGTGCAGCCGCGCCTCGACCCCTCCGGTGGCGCGTGCTCCTACCTGTGGACCTTCGACCCGGACGTCCTCGGTGACACCGTGAAGGAGCACGGCATCCTCTATTACGGTTCCTACTACGGCGGCCTGTTCGTCACCGACGTCGCCTTCACCCGGAGCGGGGTGACGGCGGCGACCAAGATCACCACTGACGACACCCGCATCGCCATCGGCAACCGCTACGAGGGCGCCAACGTCGTCCGCAACGACGCGGAGGGTTACTACTACCTGTTCGCGTCGGCCACGAACTGCTGCAACGGAGCCCTCACGGGCTACAGCGTCTTCGTCGGTCGCTCGACCAGTCCGTACGGCCCGTTCGTCGACAAGGAGGGCAACTCCTTCCTCGACACCAACGTCGGCGGAACGCCGTTCCTGACGATGAACGGGAACCGTTGGGTCGGCACGGGGCACAACTCGGTGTTCATGGACGAGGGGGGACAGTGGTGGACGATCTACCACGCCGTCGACCAGCAGGACCCCTTCTACGACTTCCAGACCGGGTTCACCAAGCGACCGCCTCTGCTCGATCCGGTGGACTGGCGCCACGGTTGGCCCGTCGTCAACGGCGGCGCCGGCGCCTCCGACACGCGGATGCCAGCTCCTGCCGCACAGGAGGGTGAGCGCACCCGCTACCGGACCAAGGTCGTCAGGCCGCAGGTCGTCGGCAAGCGTCTCGATGCAGACGGGTTCAGGGGCGCCACGATCGACACCGACTGGTCCTGGGCCGAGAGCAGGCGCGGAGCTGCCACGGTCTCGGGTGGCCTGCTGCGCTGGGAGGTTGAGCACACGGACCTCTATGTCGACAGCAACACTGCCTCGGTGCTCGTGCGTGAGGCACCGTCCCGCGACTACGTCGTGCAGACCAAGGTCCGCCTGTCCGGGTTGCCGGACGAGGGCTGCTGCTTCAACTACGCCCAGGCCGGCGTCGTCGTCTATGACGACGACGACAACTTCGTCAAGCTCACCAGCGCCTCGATCTGGGAGACCCGCCAGACTGAGTTCGCCAAGGAGCTGAATCCCGCGCCTGAGGGGTGGAGCCGTTATGGCAACACGGTGGTCGGCCCTCCCGGTGACGACTGGACCTACCTGCGCATCGTCGTCGAGCACCTCACCGGCGCCGACCGGCGCGAGGCGGGCGGCGACACCGAGCGGTACACCGCGTACACCAGCCAGAACGGTCGGACCTGGGTCCGCGGCGGAGCGTGGACGCACAGCCTCGGCCGTGATGCCCGCATCGGACTGGTGGCGATGGGTGCCACGGATCAAGTCACCGCGCCGATCACCGCTGAGTTCGACTACGTGCGCATGTACTCGCTGAGGGGAGGCGCCTCCCGCTGAATCTCGATCTACGGAGCTGAATCTCGTGCGGCGACGCGCTCGACGCGTCCACCTCGCTCGTGCCCTGGCCGGAGGTCGCCGAGCGCTGTTCCGTCCTGCCGAGCGAGAAGTGAACCTCGTCGACAGCGCCATGGTCCAACTGCGCACCGTGGACGTGTTCCTCGGGTCAGCCGGCCCGAGCGGCTCGGCGCTTGGCTCGGGCGCAGCGCAGCAGATAGACAGGGCTGGGTGGGAGCCAGCCCAGCTGAAGGCCCTGGCCGAGGTCGTCGCGGACTGCCCAGTGTTCGGTGACCAGCCCGTCCGTGAGTCGAAGCCAATGACTCTGCCGCACCGCGAACGTCTTGCCGGTGGGTGCCCAGACGGTCTCGATCCGACCGTCACGGCCGTGAAGAATGAACGGTCCCACATGCCGCCCACTCATCGTCGAGTCGACGACGACGACGTCGTCCTCGGCTACGACATGTTCGACGCGGTGCTCGAGATCAGCGAACGCAGCACGCAGCCACAGCGCCGTGGCGTGGAATCCCTCGGGCCCGCCGACCCGGCAGGCGGGTGGCTCTATCGCGCTCTCGTGGTTGACCGCGCCGGGTGCGATCACCTGGTCGAAGTCGGAGCGATCACCGTGGGCCATGATCGTGACGCTGCGGACGGCAACGTCCCGGTCCGTGTCGTGTGTCGTTCCCTGCCGTCCAGCCGCGTTCCCCATCGTGACCCGGGCGTGCCACCGGCCGTCGCTTCCGCGGTACCGCGAAGAGGTGCACTCTGCGCGCGGCGATCCGGCGCCTACCCGTCGTCGCGGTCGCGCAGGCAGGAAAGGAAGCGGTCGAGCTCGACTCGCTCGACCCGGACGGCGCGTCCGATGTGGACGACGTGGAGCCGGCGCGCGCCGACCTGGCCCTCGACCGGTCGGCCGGTGTAGCGGAGGTGGGCGGCGCCCTCGCCGAGGGGCAGCAGCAGGGGCGGCTGGGTCCCGGTCGGGAGGGTGGCGGGGGTGGAGGAGGGTGTTGGTTTCCATGCCCGACGGAGGCCGACGGCCGGCCTTCCGGTGGTCACCGGACCGCCCAGGCAGGGCCGGCTCGATAACGCAGAACGACCAGCGACACCGGGCCCGCAGACGACAAAGGCCCAGTCCCCCGTCCGCAGGTCAGGGCCGGTGTCGTCTGTCTCAACACAGCGTGCGCCCGGAGGGATTCGAACCCCCAACCTTCTGATCCGTAGTCAGGGCCAGCGCCGGCGGCGCGTGTAGCAGATGCTCGACGACGGAGCCCTGACGCGCGTGGCGCGTGGACTCGTCGACGCGACCTCGCTGGACCGGTATGCCGCCGCCGGCGCCGGCGGTCGTACCCGCGTCTGGGCGGAACACACAGCGTGTGGCATCCGCCCTGCTCTCGCAGTCGCCTGGACTGGCTCGGCCCGTCCCAGCTCTCCCGGCTTCGAGCGACCCTGCGGGCCATGAACGATCCTGCTGACCTGTGTGCACGCGTCCATGAGCGCGCGGTCGTCCGCACCTACGCGGGTCATCCAATCGCTCGCCGACGCCTGCGGGCACCGTTGTCTTGCCCGAGAGAACCAGGCTCGGACTCGTCGAGATGGGCGCGACCTCCGACCGGGGGGACGGGTACCTGTCGACCGAGGCGCTCGATGCAACGGTCGCGGATCTCGGCTTACTGGAAGGCCCCAGCGGGCCGATCACCCTGCGCGCTACCGACATCGACATCGCCATCGTCCGGGAACTGGCCGGATCAGGATCAGCAGTCCTCGCCGCACTCGACGCGGCCGCCTCGCTCGACCTCCACGAACGCGGCGCCGGCCGCGACGTCCTCGCTACCGCGTTGGCCGAGTACCGCCGCGGCGACCCACGTAGATCTCGACCATCTTTGTCGGAGCCTACGACGGAAGCCGGCAGATAAGTCTTATGGATTTCGCAAATCCACCTTTATGGATCATGCAAGACTAGTGCTACGGTTCAGCCAAGTCAGCCTCACCGACGAGCCGTCGATCAACCGCTGAAGACGGAGTAGTGCTCATGGGCGAGGTCGCGGCATACCGCGAACGTGTCGTGGACGGCGAGCTCGCCGAACGACTGAGCGCAATCGGCGCGGTTCTCATCGAGGGCCCGAAAGCAAGCGGCAAGACCGAGTCCGCAAGCCAGAGGGCAACCACCACCTACCGACTCGACGTCGACCAGGCCGCCCGCAACGCGGCCAGCGTCGCTCCTGACCTGCTGCTCGACAGCCCCAGCCCGGTGCTGCTCGACGAGTGGCAGGTCGTCCCCACCCTGTGGGACCACGTCCGCCGCGCCGTCGACGACCGCGCGCCCGCCAAGGGGCTGTACGTCCTCACGGGGTCGGCCACCCCAAGCGACGATGCCAACCGGCACTCCGGTGCTGGCCGTGTCGCGATCATCCAGATGCGGCCGATGTCCCTGATGGAGTCCGGTCACGCGACCGGGGACGCGTCACTGAAAGCGATCCTGGCCGGAGAGAGCATCACCGCGCGGGACTCGGGACTGACCATTCCTGAGGTCATCGACCGGATCTGTGTCGGTGGCTGGCCGGCGCTGCTCGAGGCCACCTCCCAGGACGCCGGGCTATGGCTGCGCGACTACCTCAGCCAGATCGTCCTGGTCGACATCCAACAGCTCGGGGTCCGGCGACGCGAGCCCGAGAACCTCCGCCGCCTCTTGAGCTCGCTGGCCCGCAATGTGGGCACGTCGGCAACAGTCACTGCGCTGGCCAAGGACGTCGGCGGAGCAGGAGGTCCGGTGGCCCGAGCCACGGTCGACGGGTACCTCGCTTCGCTGGATCGCCTGCACCTGACCGAGAACTCGCCCGCGTGGGCGCCCCACATGCGGTCAGCCACACCGCTGCAGTCCTCGCCCACCCGCTACTTCGTCGACCCCTCCCTCGCCGTAGCCGCGCTCGGTCAGGGACCTGCCCAGCTGTTGGGAGACCTCAACGCCACCGGCTTCTTCTTCGAGAACCTCGTGGTGCGCGACATCCGCATCTACGCCCAGCGTCTCGGGGGCCAGGTCCACCACTGGCGAGACCAGAACCAGAGCGAAGTCGACATCGTCGTCACCCTGCCCGACGGTCGATGGGGAGGCTTCGAGGTGAAGGTGAACCCCGCCGATGCGGACAAGGCCGCGGCTGCCCTCTTGTCCTTCGCTGCGAAGGTGGATCACGGCAAGGCCGGTCCGCCTGCGGCGCTGGGTGTCATCACCTCCACCGGGTTCGCCTACCGCCGACCCGATGGCGTCAGCGTGGTACCCATCGGCACCCTCGGCCCCTAAGCCGACACGCCGCAGGTGAGCCAATGTCTTCAGCGATCCCATCTGACCCGCGTCGCATCGTTGCGCGCGATTGAGTGCAGACGCGTGGCCTCCTGTCCAGCTCGGCCCTGCTCGTCGGGCCCAGGTGCTTGCGGTCGGGCTTGCCGTCCAGACGGGTGCCCATGGTGACCCGGGCGTGCCACCGGCCGTCGCTGCCGCGATACCGCGAGGAGGTCGACTCCTGCGCGGCGATCCGGCGCCTACCCTTCGCCACGATCGCGGAGGGAGGACAAGAAGCGGTCGGGCTCGACGCGCTCGACCCTGACGGCGCGTCCGACATGGACGACGTGCAGCTGCCTGGCGGCGACTTGGCGCTCGACCGATCGGCGGGTGCAGCGCGAGTGGGCGGCGACCTCCCCGAGCGTCAGCAGTAGCGGAGATGCGTCTCGATGGGAAGGGTGGCAGGTGGGCGGAGGAGGGTGTTGGTGTCCATGCCCGACAGAAGCCGACGACCGGCCTTCTGGTGGTCACGCGGCGACACCGGAAGGGCCGACGCGAGGGCGGAGGACGACTGATTCACACCGCCGGTGTCACGGCTCGTCCGGAGCGCTCGTGCTCGACTTTTTGGGTCCATTTTCGGGCCCACGCACTAGCCGGAGGCGACACCTGGCCCAGAGACGACAAAGGCCCCGGTCCGCGTCTCCGCAGGCCAGGGCCGGTGTCGTCTGTCTCAACACAGCGTGCGCCCGGAGGGATTCGAACCCCCAACCTTCTGATCCGTAGTCAGATGCTCTATCCGTTGAGCTACGGGCGCAGATGTCGCGCCGGGGATCGCCCAGCGCAACGACAAGCAAGGCTACCGGCAGACCGGGTCAGCCACGAAATCGGTTCACGGGGCCGTCACCGGCCCGGCGCCGCATCGCTGAGTGCGCAGAGAGGCGCCACCGCGCGACCCGCGAACCCGGTCCTCTGCCCTCTCACCGCATGCCCGACGCGGCCGCTCACCCGCATACCCGACTTGGCTCACACCACGAGCCCACCCGGCCCAACCAGCCCACGACAAACGGCGCGGCACGCGCCCCAAAGTCCACTTCTTGCGCCCGCCCCGCAAGAACAGGGCGCGCGTATACGAAGCCCCATCTTGTTGTGAGGGGCCTCATACGTGTGCGCGTTAACAAGCGCTGACGGACCCCGGAGCACCGGCGTAGCCTCCGTGGATCGCGCTCACCATGTGGACACCCGCCCAGCGACGACGGGGCCGTTGGCCGTCCGAACAACCAACGAACCACCATCGGACGCGACCGGAATGACGGGGGCGGCGAGGCCCCCCGTCTTCACGAAAGCAGATGAGCCATGACCACCCAGTCCGACAAGTCGACCGGCCCGAATACCTCGTTCCACCTCGACACGACGCCTGACACCCCGGCCGGTGGCACGACCCACGCCGGCCTGCAGGCCTGGGTCGACGAGGTGGCCGCGATGACCACGCCGGACAACGTCGTCTGGGTGACCGGCTCCGACGCCGAGTGGAAGCGCGTCACCGACAAGCTCGTCGAGGCAGGCACCTTCGTGCGCCTCAACGCGGAGAAGAAGCCGAACAGCTTCTACGCCGCGTCCGACCCCACCGATGTCGCGCGGGTCGAGGACCGCACCTACATCTGCTCGGTGGAGGAGAAGGACTGCGGGCCCACCAACAACTGGATGGACCCGAACCAGATGAAGGACATCATGCGCGGGCTGTACGCCGGGTGCATGACCGGCCGCACGATGTATGTCATCCCGTTCGTGATGGGCCACCTCAACTCCCCCCACCCCATGTTCGGCGTGGAGGTCACCGACTCCGAGTACGTCGTCGCCTCGATGCGCGTCATGGCCCGCTGCGGCGTGAACGTCCTGCGCCGCATCGAGGAGCTGGGCGAGAAGGCCATGTATGTCCCCGCCCTGCACTCCCTCGGCGCGCCGCTCCAGCCCGGCCAGCAGGACGTGAAGTGGCCGTGCAGCGACACCAAGTACATCGTCCAGTTCCCCGAGGAGCGGATGATCTGGTCCTACGGCTCGGGATACGGCGGCAACGCGCTGCTGGGCAAGAAGTGCTACTCGCTGCGGATCGCCAGCGTCATGGCCCGCGACGAGGGCTGGCTCGCCGAGCACATGCTCATCCTCAAGCTCATCTCGCCGGAGCAGCAGACCTACTACATCGCAGCCGCGTTCCCCAGCGCCTGCGGCAAGACCAACCTCGCCATGCTCGAGCCGACCATTCCCGGGTGGAAGGTCGAGGCCATCGGTGACGACATCGCCTGGATGCGCTTCGGGCAGGACGGCCGGCTGTATGCAGTGAACCCCGAGTTCGGCTTCTTCGGCGTCGCGCCGGGCACCAACGAGAAGACCAACCCCAACGCCATGCGCACGATCGAGAAGGGCAACTCGGTCTTCACCAACGTCGCCCTCACCGACGACGGCGACATCTGGTGGGAGGGCATGGAGAACGAGCCGTCCCACGCCACCAGCTGGAAGGGCGCGGACTGGACCCCGGAGTCGGGCGAGCTGTCCAGCCACCCGAACAGCCGCTACTGCACGCCGATCACCCAGTGCCCGATCCTGGCCGAGGAGTACAACGACCCCAACGGCGTGCCGATCTCGGCGATCTTCTTCGGTGGCCGTCGCAAGACCACCGTCCCGCTGATCACCGAGGCCCGCGACTGGGTCCACGGCACCTTCATGGGCGCGACGCTCTCCTCGGAGACGACCGCAGCGGCGACCGGTGCGGTCGGCATCGTCCGGCGCGACCCCATGGCGATGCTGCCGTTCATCGGCTACAACGCCGGCGACTACTTCCAGCACTGGATCGACGTCGGCAAGGACGCGGACGCCTCCAAGCTGCCAAAGATGTTCTATGTCAACTGGTTTCGCCGTGACGACGAGGGCGACTTCGTGTGGCCGGGCTTCGGCGAGAACAGCCGCGTCCTCAAGTGGGCGATCGAGCGCATCGAGGGCAAGGCCGCTGCGGTCGAGACCCCCATCGGCCACGTCCCGACGCCGGAGTCGCTGGACACCGCCGGCCTCGGTATGACTGACGCCCAGCTCGAGCTCGCGCTCCGCGTCGACGAGCAGGAGTGGCGGGCAGAGATCCCCCAGATCGAGGAGTGGTTCGCCAAGTTCGGCGACACGCTGCCGACCCAGCTCCAGGTCGAGCTCGATGGCCTCAAGGCCCGCCTGGGTCTGATCTGACGCGGCGGGTCCCTCGCAGACCCGCCCGATGACGTGGGCCGCGCTCCTCCCCGGGGCGCGGCCCACGCGCGTCGGTCATCACCGCTCCTTGGGGGTCAGCAGGGCGACCAGCGTCTTGCGGTAGGAGGTGAACGCGGCGCGTCCGGCGTCGGTGAGGGACAGGTAGGTCACCGGCTGGCGACCCTGGATGCGCTTGTCGACGTCCAGATATCCCGCGTCCTCGAGCTTGCGGTTGTGGGTCGAGAGGTTGCCCGCAGTCATCGCGAGCAGCTCCTGCAGCCGTGGGAACGAGATCTGGTCACCGCGGTCGAGGGCGGCCAGCGTCGACACGACCCGCAGCCTCGCCTCGGCGTGGATCACCGGGTCGAGCCCGGTGGTGGCCTGGTCGGCCATCAGGCCCTCCGGCGACCGTGGCTGACGGTGAGTACCACGCCGACCGCGAGGAGCCCACCGCCGACGACGAGTGACATCACCCAGTAGTACGCGGGGAGGCCCAGCACCAGCGCGACGGTGGTGAGCACACAGATCGCGGCCCCGATGCTGAACTGCGTGGTGTCGGTCCAGATCGCCCCGCCGCTCATGAACAGCACGCCGACCAGGATCATCGAGACCCCGTTGACGATGATGCCGGTCTGGTCACCGTCGACCACCCCGAGCTCCCCCAGCCGGTATCCGAGGCCGGCGATGCCCGTGAAGGCCAGCCACCAGGAGTACCCATAGAACATGCCCTGCCGGCTCGAGGCCCCACGCAGGCCGCGGGTGTGCCGAATGGCGATGAGGATCGAGCAGGCGATACCGATGGCCAGCGAGACGAAGAACCACCCGAGCGCGAGGCTGAGCGGTAGGCCCGGCAGCAGCGCTCCGGGGCCTCGCGAGAACGCCAGCGGCAGGTATCCGAGCAGGTACAGGGAGCCCCACAGGAGGTAGGACGCGTGGTCGGGATATCGGAAGGTCACGGCGGAGCTCGCGGTCTGGTCGTCCAGCACGCGCAGGGCCTCCTGCGGGTCGAAGGGCGGGTCGAAGGGCCGGTCCTGCCGCGACTGCGTCTCGTTGTTCACAAACCACTTTGCATCGCAAACTGGTTTGTGAGGTCAAGGGCGCAGCGACGACCATTGGTGATGCGGGTGCGGCACTCGGCGTGCTCCGCGCGGCCCGACCGTCCTACCAACGGTCGTCGGTGCGCGGGGACCACCGAGCGCTGAGGGCAGGACCGCTGCGGATGGGAGGCTGTCGCCATGAGCGATCCGCACGGTGTGGTGTTCCCCGAGGTCGACGGCAAGCGCAGCACCACGGCGCTCGGGCGGGCGGTCGTCCAGGACGCGCTGGGACCGGTCGACCCGATCGGGGCGGCGGCTGCGGCCCGCGCGACGAACTGGCGCCAGGACTACGTCGGCCACTTCCGACGGCTGGTCGAGGCCGGGCTGGACGAGGAGGCCGACGCCGTCGCGATCGCCCGGGCCGGGTTGACCTCGCTGCACAGCCGCATGCAGACCACGACCGACGAGGGTGCGGTGCCCGTCGCCGCCCTGTTCGAGCACGCACCTGCGCCGACCACGCCGATCGGCACGGTCACCCTCACCGGGGGCGCGCCGGCCCGGACCGAGCTGACCGTGCCGATGCGCGGACGCCGCCTGGGTGGGGCCGACCTCCAGCGCCAGCTCGACGACTGGCAGCAGCGAGGCATCCTCGAGCCCAGCGCGGCCGAGGCGGTGCGGGCCGTGGCGGCCAACCCGCAGTGGCTGCGGCTGGAGGGTCGTCGGGTCGTGGTGCTCGGGGCCGCGGCCGAGATGGGTCCGCTGCGCGCCCTGCTGTCCTGGGGTGCCGACGTCGTCGGCGTGGACCTCCCCCGCGCCGACGTCTGGAACCGGATCCTGGGCACCGTGCGCGAGAATGCGGGCACCCTGACCGTGCCGGTGGCCGATGCCCGCGACACCGAGGACGGGCTCGCGGCCCGCGCCGGCGGCGACCTGCTCCATGGTCTCGCCCCCCTCGCGGACTGGATCGAGGGGATCGACGGCTCGCTGGTCCTGGGCAACTACGTGTACGCCGACGGCGAGACCAACGTGCGTGTGGCGACCGCGGTCGACGTCCTGTCGGTCGAGCTGGCGCGACGTCGACCGGGAGATCTCTCGCTCGCGTTCCTCGCGACCCCGACCGACACCTTCGGCGTGCCCGGTGCGGCCGTCGACCACTCGGCGACGGCCTACGGCCAGACCTCGGGTCTTCTGCGGTTGACCCGGCCCGCCCTGCGCGCCGTGACCGGCGGCCGGCTGCTCCGGCGCAACTACGCGCCGGGCTCCGACCCCGGCCTCAATGACAGCGTCGTCCCGCAACAGGGACCGAACTACCTTCTCGCCAAGCGGCTCCAGCGGTGGCGCGCCACCGTCGCACGCCGCGACGGGATCCCGGTGTCGCTCAAGGTCGCCCCACCCACCCGCACCCGGTCGGTGGTCAAGAACCGGGCACTGGCCGCGGCGTACGCCGGAGCGCACCCGTTCGGCATCGAGGTCTTCGAACCGGCCACGAGCAACACCCTGATGGCGGCCCTGCTGGTCCACGACCTCTGCACCTCGACCCCCGCACCACGGCCTCCGTGGCAGGAGGAGGCCGACGCCGCGGTCCACGGTGGGCTGTGGCGCGGACCGTACGACCCGCGCAGCGCGCTCGGCCTGGCCGTGGTCCTGGGTCTGGGGTCAGCCCGCACCTGAGTCCGCTGCGCGCAGCTCGTACACCGTTGCCGTCGCTCGCCCCGTGAGAGTCAGCTCCCGGTCGTCCGTGGCCTGGATGGGCGCGGCGAAGACACCGGCGGTGCTGAACACCTCGACCACCGGACCATCGACCACCACGCGAACCGCACTGCCCGACAACGGGATCGACGTCCGGTCGCCGGCCACGTCCACCACCAGACCGCCCGGGCCGGCCGACAGCCGGAGCGCCTCGACGCCGCCGCCGCGCAGGACCAGCTCGCCCACGCGGTTACCGTCGCCGTCGCCGAGCAGCCATTCCACATCGACTGCGAGCCCGACCCGCACCGGTGTCGACGTGACAGCCAGCGGGTCTCCCCGACGACCGGTGACCGCCGGGTGGGGCGCCGCGACCAGGGTGCTGCCCTCGAGGCTCAGCCGGTGGGGCAGGCTGTGCGCCCCGGCCCAGCCCTGCCCGCCGGTTCCCTCCCCCGCGACACCGCGCAGCCAGTGGAACGCCACCGGCTCGCCGTCGCGGTCGACGCCGACCGACCCGGCATACAGCGAGGGTCCATAGGTCAACCGTCCCCAGCGCTCGGGCACGAACTCGCCGTCCTCGCGGCCGCCGACGGCATACGCCTCGTGGTGCAGGCGATCGTCCTCCCAGACCGAGACCAGGAGCACCCACCGGTCTGCCACCGGGAAGAACTGGGCGCACTCCCACGCGGCCCCGGTCCACACCGGGTCCGTCTGGCTGAGGTGTCGGCTGGCGAGGGTCCCCCGCGGCGACCAGGTCCGCAGGTCAAAGGACTCCCACCGCAGGGCGAGCGCGGTTCCGTCGGTCAGACCGCCGCTCATCAGCAGGCTCCAGCTGTCGCCGTCGCGGAAGACATAGGGGTCCCGGAAGGCCACCGCGTCAAGCGCTGCGGGCAGCTCGGCCACCAGCTCGCCCTTCACCCACTCCGACCAGCCCGCATCCAGTGGACGCGCGATCCGGGCCGACCCCACGGCCATCCGATCGGCTGCGACCGAGGTGTAGAAGGCGTGAGCTGACCCGTCGGCCGCCACCACGACGCTGCCCGACCAGCATCCGTCGTCCCCGTCGCCAGGGGCGAGCGCCGGGGGCCGCTCGGTCCACGTGAGCAGGTCGGGGCTGGTGGCGTGGCCCCAGTGGCAGCCGACGTCCCAGTCGGTCCGACCCGGGACGTACTGGAAGAACAGGTGATAGGTCCCGTCGTGCCAGGTGAGGCCATAGGGGTCGTTGACCCAGCCCGACCGGGCGGTGAGATGAAGACTGGGCCGCGTCATGTCCTGCACGCGGCCCAGCCTCTCACTTCATCTGCGGTCAGGCTCCGGCGTTCGCCTTCACGGCGAGTACCGCGCAGTTCGCGTCGAGCAGCACCTGTTGTGCGGTGCTGCCCATGAACAGCTTGCCGATCGGCGACCGGCGACGCAGCCCGATCACGATCAGGTCGGCATTGCTCGCCTCGGCAGCCGCCAACAGCTCCTCAGCCGCCGGCCGGCCCTCGGTCGGCTGGGTGACCTCGTGCTCGATCTCGTCGTCCGCGAGCTCGGCGTCGAGCGCGTCGAGGTCCTGGGCGGTCGCGAACAGGGGACTGGAGTAGTTCCCGTGGTTGCCCGTGTTCACCACCACCAGCCGACCGCCACTGCGCTTGATGCTGTCCTTGGCAGCCCTCAGCGCGGCCAAGCCCTCCGGCGTGGGAATGTAGCCCACGACCACGGCGCGGTCGCCAGCCATCACTCGACCTTCTTGGCGCCGGTCATGATCGCCACGCCCTCGCCCATGTCGTGGGTCTGCGGGGTGATCACCCCGGCCCGGCCACCGAGACGCTGGATGTGGATGCGGTCGGCCACGTCCCACACGTGCGGCATGTTGTGGCTGATCAGGATGACCGAGAGCCCCTTGTCGCGGAGCTGCTTGACCATGTCGAGCACCATGCCCGACTCCTTGACGCCCAGTGCGGCCGTCGGCTCGTCCAGGACCACGAGCCTGCTACCGAAGGCGGCTGCCCGCGCAACGGCAACGGCCTGTCGCTGCCCACCGGAGAGGGTCTCGACCGCCTGGCTCATGTTCTGGATCGTCTGGATCCCGAGCTCCTGCACCGAAGCGCCGGCCCGCTGCTCCATGCCCTTCTTGTCGAGCATGCGCAGCACCGAGCCGAGTGGACCCTTGCGGCGCTCCTCGCGAGCGAGGTACAGGTTGCTCGCGATGTCGAGCGCGGGAATCACCGCCAGCTGCTGGTACACCGTCTCGATCCCGGCCTCGCGAGCGTCCTGCGGCTTGCGAAAGTGGACCGGTTCACCGTTGAGCGTGATGTTGCCGGAGTCCGGGACGTACGCCCCGGTCAGGCACTTGATCAGCGTGGACTTGCCGGCGCCGTTGTCGCCGATCACTGCCAGCACCTCACCCGGGTACAGGTCGAGGTCGACACCGTCGAGCCCCACCACCCGACCGAAGGTGATGACCAGCTTGCGGGCCGAGAGGACCGGCTTCTGGGCGTACACGTGCTCCTTGCCCGCCGGGATGCCCCCGTGGGCGACTTCGAGGTCGGTGACGGTCATGCCTTGACCTTCCTGATCCACTGGTCGACGGCCACCGCGAGGATGACCAGGATGCCGGTCGCGAGGACGCGCCACTGCTGGTCGACACCCATCTGCGAGAGCCCGAACTGCAGGGTCTGCACGATGAGCGCGCCGATCAGCGTTCCGACGAGGCGGCCGCGGCCACCGAACAGGCTCGTGCCGCCGATGACGACCGCGGTGATGCTCTGCAGGTTGGCGTCAGGCACCGCGTTGGGCGTCGCCGCCCCGGCCCGGCCGATGAGGATCCACGCGGCGAGGCCATAGATGAACCCGGCGACGGTGTAGACCGCGAGCAGGATCCGCTTGCTCGGCACGCCCGACAGGCGGGCCGACTCGGGGTCGTCACCGACGGCGTAGACGTAGCGTCCCCAGGCGGTCTGGGACAGCACGAAGGCCATCACGAGGTAGATCAGGACGACGATGACGATGCCGAAGGTCAGCCGGAAGTTCCCGACCCCGAACCCCTTGCCGAGGGAGTTGAGGAAGTCCGGCAGCCGGCTGGCCTGGATGCTCGATCCGCCGGAGTACAGCAGCGCGATCGCCGTGAAGATGCTCAGCGTGCCGAGCGTGACGATGAACGGTGGCAGGTTGATCCGCGTCACGAGCAGGCCGTTCAGCGCGCCGGCACCGGTGGCCAGCACGAGGCCCGCAGCGAGCCCGACGACGCCGGGGGCGCCGTCATCGGCGGACAATGTCGCCATCACCATCATCGACAGCACCATGATGGCGCCGACCGACAGGTCGATGCCCGCGGTGAGGATGACGATCGTCTGACCGACGGCGAGCGCAGCCACGACCGCGGTCTGCTGGAGCAGGATGCCCATCGAGTTGGCCGTGAAGAACGTCGGTGTGGCGACGAAGAACGCCACGAACGCGACGACCAACAGGAACAGCGGGCTCAGCCATGGCCTCCCGTGCAGCTGGTGCTGCACATGCTGGAGGGGCGACTGCCGCCGCCGAGCGAACTCGGCGGCAGCAGCGGAACCAGTGGTGGACGACATGTGATCAGTTGCCCCAGCAGAGTTCGGTGCCCTTGGCGGAGTCGATGCTGTCGACACCGTCGGCCGGCTTGTCGGTCACCAGGGCGACACCGGTGTCGAAGAAGTCCAGACCCTCAGTGGTCTTCGGCTTCTCGCCACCGGTGGCGATCTTGGCGATCGCCTCCATGCCCAAGGTCGCCATCTTCAGCGGGTACTGCTGGGCCGTGGCCCCGATGACACCGGACTTCACCGACGCCACACCGGCGCAGCCGCCGTCGACCGACACGATGAGGGCCGTCTTGTTGGCTGCGTCCAGCGCGGCCTTGGCGCCGACGGCCGTCGGCTCGTTGATCGTGTAGACGAGGTTGATGTCGGGGTTCTTGGCCAGGCACTGCTCCATCGCCGTCCGGCCGCCGTCCTCGGCGCCCTGACCGGCCTCGTTGCAGGCGATCGTGTAGGTGCCGCCCTTGCCGCCGGTGTACGAGCCGGTCTTGGCCTCGTCACCGTTCTTCTGGCCGTCGGCGACGTCGATGCCCATGCCCTCGAGGAAGCCCTGGTCACGGTTGTAGTCGACCGAGACGATCTTGTCGCTGAACAGGTCGAGCAGCGCGATCACGGCGGGCTTGCCGTCGAGCTGCGCCGCGGCCCACTTGCCGTCGAGCGTGCCGGCTGCGCGGTTGTCGGTGGCGAAGGTGATGTCGACCGTGTCGGCCGGGTCCGGCGGGGTGTCCAGGGCGATGACGTACAGGCCCGCGTCGCGCGCCTTGACCATCGCGGCGTTCACGCCGGTGCTCATCGGGGTGATCAGGATGCCCTTGTCGCCGCGGGCCACGGCCTCCTCGATCGCGTTGATCTGGCCCTGGTCGTCACCCTCCTGCTTGCCGGACGCGATCGTCAGCTTGACGTTGTTCTTGCCGGCGTCAGCCTTGGCGCCCTTCTGCATGGCGACGAAGAACGGGTTGGTGGAGTCCTTGGTGATGAGGGTGACGCCGACCTGGGCGTCCCCGCCGGTGCCACCGTCGGTGGCGCTCTCGCGGTTGCAGGCCGACAGGCCGAGGGCTGCGGAGGCCGCTGCCACGACGGCGATGCTGGACCGGACAGCCCGGCGGCGCTGGGTGGGGCTCGACTGCCCCAGACGCACTCGCATGTTCATTGGGTGATCCCTTTCTTCATGGCGCCGTTGCCTGACTGACAACGTTGTCAGGGGTATTTATAGGGGTCTCTTGACAGCCAAGTCAAGTGACTGTGTACAACTTGTGTCGTGAATGAGACATCGATGTCAGGCGCTACCACACGCCGACCCCACGCCACCATGCGGGAGGTCGCGTCCTTGGCGGGCGTCAGCATCAAGACGGTGTCCAGGGTCATCAACGACGAACCCGGCGTCTCCGCCGCCGTCCGGTCCAAGGTCGAGCGCGCGGTCAGCCAGCTGGGCTACCGGCACAACCTGGCCGCGAGCAACCTTCGCCGCACCGACTCCCGGACCGGCACCATCGGGGTGCTTCTCCAGGACATCAGCAACAGCTTCTCGGCGGCGCTCCTGCGGGCGCTCGAGGACGCCGGCCGTGACCGTGGGATCGCCCTGCTCGCCTCCAGCCTGGACGAGGAGGCGGACCGCGAGCGGACCCTTGTCGCCAACCTGGTTCGCCGGCGGGTGGACGGTCTGGTTCTCATGCCGTCGACAGACCGCCAGGACTACCTCGCCGAGGACATCCGCGGCGGGCTGCCGGTCGTCTTCACCGATCGACGACCACGCGGGATCGATGTCGACTCGGTCACCGTGGACAACTGTGAGGGTGGACGGCTGGCAGGCCATCACCTTGTCTCCCAAGGCCATACGCGCATCGCCCTGCTGAGTGACGAGCTGTCCATCCAGACCGCGCACGAGCGGTACGACGGGTTCGTCGCGGCGTTGTCCAGCGAGGGCAGGCAGCTGCCACCTGACCTCCTCGTCACCGGTCTGCGCGCAACGGGCGAGGCGCAGGCTGCGACCGAGCGGCTTCTGGCCGGAGCCGACCCCCCCACCGCGATCTTCGCGGCTCGCAACAACGTGGCGATCGGTGCGATCCGCGGGCTCCAGTCGACGGGCATGTCGGGCGAGGTCGCCCTCGTCGGCTTCGACGACTTCCCCCTCGCCGACCTGGTCGCCCCGCCCCTGACGGTCGTGCGCCAGGACGTGTGGCGGATCGGTCACGAGGTGGGTCGGCGTCTGTTCGCCCGGATCGACGGATGGGACGGTCCGCCTGACCACCTGATGGTGGAACCAACGCTCATGGAGCGAGGCTCGGGCGAGATCCCGCCCCGCCGCTAGCGAGCTGCGGACCTGCGGCTGGGGGCCTGGCCAATCCGGGCCAGACGTCGCTGGTCGGCGACCGGACGGATGCCGCTTCCGCACACGGGTGCGGCCCAAGGGACCGCGGGGTGACGGTCCGGCACCGGCCAGTGGACGACGTGGCGGTCCTGCTCCGTCCTGCGGAGCCGGCGCAGCCGGCGCCCGGCGCTCATAGGTCGTCGACCTCAGTCGTCGAGGTGTCCTGCGCCACGGTGCCGTCGTCGGTGCCCAGCTGACCCGTGCCCAGCTGACCCGTGCCCAGCTGACCCGTGCCCAGCTGACCCGCGCCCAGCTGACCCGTTCCCAGCTGACCCGAGCGCCCCTGACCCGTACCACCGGCCCCGGCTCCGTCCGGCGCCTGCCCTGGCGTGAGTCCCGTTGTGCCGCCGGGAGACTGGCCGGGAGCGAATCCCGGCGGAGGTGACTGGCCCTGACCCAACGGGCCGCCTGGGCCGCCTGGACCGCCCACCCCGAACTGACCACGCCCGGTGGTCCCGGACTGTGCGCTGCCGAGCGGCACCACGGCTGCGGCGCCGGCCGCGCCCACGCCGGCGATGCCGATGGCCAACGCCGCGGCGACCGCGGTCTTGCGGCCCGACCACACGGGTGGGGACAGCGCGGGCGCCAGCGACGTGGTGGGGACCGGGCCTGCCGCAGAGGACCGGTCGGCTGGTTCGAGTGGCGTCTCGGTGGGGTGCGGTGTGCTCATGGGGTCCACCGTCCGGGTGGCCGCTGTGCTGGTGCTGTGACCGGGCTTCAGCTTCGCTGGCAAGCCCCCACAGAGGGCCCACAGCAAACACATAGGCTGTGCTGTGCAGGTGTACAGCGAGCGCTTCTTGGATGGAGGCATGACCACGCAGCCCCACACGTCTCCCGCCCTCATTCGCGTCGACGGCACGCCGGTTCGCGTGCTCGTCGTCGATGACGAGCGCAACCTGACCGAGCTGCTCTCGATGGCGCTGCGCTATGAGGGTTGGGAGGTTCGGACCGCTGCGACGGGTATGGCCGCAGTCCGCGCCGCGCGTGAGTTCAAGCCCGACGCGGTCGCCCTCGACATGATGCTGCCGGACTTCGACGGGATGGAGGTGCTACGCCGGATGCGCGGTGACAACCCGGACATCCCGGTGCTGTTCCTCACCGCGAAGGACGCGGTCGAGGACCGCGTCGCCGGCCTCACCGCGGGTGGCGACGACTACGTCACCAAGCCGTTCAGCCTCGAGGAGGTCGTCGCCCGGCTCAGAGCCCTCATGCGGCGCACCGCCGTGAGCACCGACGCCTCGTCGTCGGTGCTCGTCGTCGGCGACCTGTCGCTCGACGAGGACAGCCACGAGGTCATTCGCTCGGGCGTCGAGATCTCCCTGACGGCAACGGAGTTCGAGCTCCTGCGTTATCTCATGCGCAACCCGAAGCGGGTCATCTCCAAGGCCCAGATCCTCGACCGCGTGTGGAACTACGACTTCGGCGGGCAGGCCAACGTCGTCGAGCTGTATATCTCCTATCTCCGCAAGAAGATCGATGTCGGTCGAGAGCCCATGATCCACACGATGCGTGGCGTGGGATACGTCCTCAAGCCCGCGCCGTGAGCATCGTCCCGGGCCTGCGCCAACCGGTCCCCCGGTTGGACCTGCGCCGTCCGTGGACGCTGCGGGCCAAGCTCGTGACATCGGTCGTCGTGCTGTTCCTGCTGATCACCGCGGCCACCGGCGCGCTGACCGTCCTCGCGCTGAAGTCGTCGCTGACCGGGCAGCTCGACGGGGACCTCGCCGAGCTCGCGCAGCGGGGCGGAAACGGACCGGACCTTGTGTTCCGCGGACAGGATCCACCAAGCTCCGACCGCAACGGAACGGGTCGGGGCGACGACGGTCCCGGGGCGGTCCCGGGCGGAGGGTCCCGGACCCTGCGTGTCGTGCTGAACGGGGACGGGTCGACCCGGTCGAGCGTCGCCGTCAACGCGTCCAACGAGTTCGTCGCGCTCACCGATGCGCAGATCGACCTGTTGACCGGCGGCGCCCTCGGCAGCCGCCCCAAGACGGTCGACGTCGGAGCCGACATCGGCACCTATCGGCTGGTGGCCCACCGCTCGGCCAACGACTTCACCATCATCAGCGGGCTGCCGACCAGCGGCGTGGAGTCGGCCACCAACCTGGTCACCCTCATCGTCCTGATCAGCACCGGGGTCGGCCTCGTCCTCGTCGCAGCGGGCGGGACGGTCCTGGTCCGGCGCAGCCTCGAGCCCCTTGACCGTGTCGCCGCGACCGCGACCCGGGTGTCACGGCTGCCGCTGGACACGGGCGTCGTCGCGCTCGCCGAGCGAGTGCCGGCCGGCGACACCGATCCGCGCACCGAGGTCGGACAGGTCGGGCTCGCTCTCAACGAGATGCTCGACCACATCAACGACGCGCTCACCGCGCGGCACGAGAGCGAGACCCGTGTCCGCCAGTTCGTCGCCGACGCCTCCCACGAGCTGCGAACGCCCCTGGCGTCGATCCGCGGTTATGCAGAGCTGTCGCGTCGCGAACCCGATCCCGTCCCGCCCGGCGTCGTGCACGCGCTGAGCCGCGTCGAGTCCGAGGCGATGCGGATGGCCGAGCTCGTCGACGACCTGCTCCTGCTCGCCCGGTTGGACGCCGGACGGCCGCTGGAACGCGAGGCGGTCGACCTGTCGATGCTGGTCATCGACGCCGTCGACGACGCGCGCGCGGCCGCTCCCGACCACCAGTGGCGCCTGGACCTGCCCGCAGACGCTGTCGAGGTCACCGGCGACTCCTCGCGGCTGCACCAGGTGGTGGCGAACCTGCTTGCCAACGCGCGCACCCACACCCCTGAGGGCACCACGGTGACCACCACGGTCCAGCGGGACGGATCGGTCGTCCGGGTGAGTGTCCACGATGACGGTCCGGGTGTTCCGGAGTCGCTGCAGCGCAACGTCTTCCAGCGTTTCAGCCGCGGAGACGACTCCCGCTCGCGCGCAGCGGGCAGCACGGGGCTGGGCCTGAGCATCGTCGCCGCCGTCACCGACGCCCACGGTGGCCGGGTCGCCCTGCAGAGCAGGCCCGGCGACACCACCTTCTCGGTCATCCTGCCGGCCTGACCGGCCGCCCCCGACTGGCCCTGCGGCCAGCCTCACGCCTGGCCTCACCGCCGCACCTCAGCAGCGTCAAAGGCAGCCCACAGGCACCGGCTCGACCGTTGAGCCATGGACACCTTGACCGACGCGCCGAACTGGGCGACCGCGCAGCCCACTCCGAGCCCCCCCGGCCCCGACCATGCCGCGTCCGCTGACGGTCCCCCCACCGGAGACCGGCGGGGCCTCGCCGGGCGCGTCCTGCGCGGTCCACGGGTCGACCCGAGCTGGGCGCGACCGGCGCTGCTCGCACTGCTGCTCGCGACCGGGATCCTCTACTTCACCAACCTGACCTCCAGTGGCTGGGCGAACTCGTTCTACTCCGCCACCGCGCAGGCCGGTAGCGAGTCGTGGAAGGCGTTCTTCTTCGGCTCCTCCGACGCCGCCAGCTCGATCACCGTCGACAAGACGCCCGCATCGCTGTGGGTCATGGCGCTGTCCGTGCGCGCCTTCGGTCTCAGCTCGTTCAGCATCCTCATGCCGCAGGTCCTCATGGGCATCGCCACGGTCGGCGTCGTGTACGCCACGGTCAAGCGCCAGTTCGGCGCTGCCGCAGGCCTGCTGGGCGGCCTGGTGATGGCTCTCACGCCTGTGGCGGTGCTGATGTTCCGGTTCAACAACCCGGACGCGCTGCTGACGCTGCTGATGGCCGTCGGCGCGTACAGCACGGCGCGGGCGGTCGAGAAGGCCAGCCCCCGCTGGCTGGTCCTGGTCGGGGTCCTGCTGGGGATGGGCTTCCTCACCAAGATGCTCCAGGTCCTGTTGGTCCTGCCCGCGTTTGCCGTGGCCTATGTCATCGCCGCCCCGACCACCCTGGCCAAGCGCATCCTGCACAGCCTCGCAGCCGGCGCCGCGCTGGTCGCGACCGCCGGCTGGTGGATCGCCGTCGTCGAGCTCGTCCCCGCGTCCGCGCGACCGTACATCGGTGGCTCGCAGACCAACTCGATCCTGGAGCTGACGCTCGGGTACAACGGTCTGGGTCGCCTCAGCGGCGACGAGACCGGCTCGGTCGGAGGTGGCGGTGGCTGGGGCGCAACCGGGCTCGGTCGGCTCTTCAGCAGCTCGATCGGCGGGCAGATCTCCTGGCTGATCCCCTCGGCGCTCATCCTGCTGGCGGCCGGCTTGTGGTTCCGCGGTCGCGCCGGGCGCACCGACGCACGCCGGGCGGCCTACGTCGTCTGGGGTGGCTGGCTGCTCGTCACCGGCCTGACCTTCTCGCTCATGGCCGGCATCTTCCACGAGTACTACACCGTCGCGCTCGCCCCCGCGGTCGGGGCCCTGGTCGGTATGGGTGCCGGCGAGGCGTGGGAGCGTCGGGGTCAGCTGGTCGGTCGCGCGGTGCTCGCCGGGGCCACTGCCGTCGGCGCGATCTGGAGTTTCGTCCTGCTGACCCGGGTGACCGACTGGGGATCGTCGCTTCGGGTGCTGGTCCTGGTCATCGGTCTGGCCGCCGCCGCGCTCCTCGTCCTGGTGACCCGTCTGCACCCGCGTGGCGTCCCGTTCGTGGTCGCGGGTGCGGTGATCGCCTTGCTCGCCGGACCAGCGGCGTACGCCGTCGACACGGTCTCGACCGGTCACTCCGGTTCGATCGTCACTGCCGGGCCGAGCACCGGTGGCAGGGCGGGCCTCGGCCCCGGCGGTGCCTCCCCGGGCGCTGCCGGACGCGGCACCCAGCCGGGTGCGGGTGGCGGCACGAGCGGTCTGCTGGATGCCGCCCTGCCGGGCACCGAGGTGGTCGCGGCGCTGAGCGCCGACGCCGACCAGTACACCTGGGTCGCGGCGGCCGTCGGGTCGCAGAACGCGGCTGGCCTCCAGCTCGGCTCCGAGCTCCCGGTGATGGCCATCGGTGGCTTCAACGGCAGCGACCCGTCGCCGACACTGGCCCAGTTCCAGGCGCTCGCCGAGGCCGGCCAGATCCACTACTTCCTGGCCTCCACCGGCCTCGGGGGCGGCGCCGACGACGGCAGCTCCTCCGCCGGAGCGATCTCGAGCTGGGTCCAGAAGAACTTCACGGCGGTCACCATCGGCGGCAGCACGTTCTATGACCTGACCCAGCCGGTCGCCGGCTTCGGCTCGGCCGACACCTCGACGACGTGAGGACGTGACCGCGATGACAACCCGGTTCCTCCCCCACCGCCTCGAGGCGCACGCTCCCGGGACGGCACCGGTGCTGGACGTGGTGGTGCCGGTGCACAACGAGGACGTCACGCTCGCTGCCTGCGTGCAGCGGTTGCACGCCCACCTGGTGCAGACCTTCCCGTATCCGTTCCGCATCACCATCGCGGACAACGCCAGCACCGACCACACGTGGGGGGAGGCGGCACGTCTCACCCGGGCGCTCCCCGGGGTCGCCGCGATCCGGTTGGGCCAGAAGGGGCGTGGGCGGGCGCTCAAGGAGGTCTGGAGCGCGTCGCCCGCACCGATCCTGGCCTACATGGACGTCGACCTGTCCACCGACCTCGATGCCCTGTGGCCGCTGGTGGCTCCGCTGATGTCGGGCCACTCCGACGTCGCCATCGGGAGCCGGCTGACCCACTCCTCCCGTGTGGTGCGCGGCGTCAGGCGAGAGGTGGTCTCGCGGGTGTACAACCTCATCCTGCGGGCCAGCCTCGGCGCCCGGTTCTCCGACGCCCAGTGCGGCTTCAAGGCGATCCGCGCGGATGTCGCCGCCGAGCTGCTTCCCCTGGTGGAGGACCCGGCCTGGTTCTTCGACACCGAGCTGCTGGTTCTGGCCGAGCGCAGCGGCCTGCGGATCCACGAGGTGCCCGTGGACTGGTACGACGACCCCGACTCCCGGGTCGACGTCGTGAGCACCGCCGTCGAGGACCTGCGCGGGATCTGGCGACTCCGCTGCGGTCTATGGGCACGCCGCCTGCCCGTGGACGAGATCGCCGGTCGGATCGGCCGGCGGCAACCGGGCGATGGGCTGCGGGCCCAGGTCCTGAGGTTCGCGGGCGTCGGCGCGCTGAGCACGGTGCTGCATCTCGGCCTGTTCGCCCTGCTCGCCCTGGCCCTGCCCGTGCAGATCGCGAACCTGCTCGGTCTGGTCATCGCGGCCGTCGCGAACACCGCCCTCAACCGGGGCTGGACCTTCGACGTCCACGGGCGCGAGGGTGCCGCCCGGGCGCAGGCACAGGGTCTGGTGGTCTTCCTGCTGACCTGGGCGGTGTCGGGCTGCGCCCTGGCGCTGCTGCAGAGCGGATATCCCGGCGCTCCGACCTGGGCGCAGACCGCGGTCGTCGCGACGGCGAACGTGCTGTCGACGGCGGTGAAGTTCACTGCGATGCGGCGCTGGATCTTCCGCGCCGCCTGACGTCGGCAGGGCGTGAGCACGCCGGGACGCGAAACAGGGCGAACCCCCCCGGGGGGGTTCGCCCTGTCGCCGATGTCCACGCGGGACATCCATGGCGGAGGCGGAGGGATTTGAACCCTCGATGGGCGATAAACCCAAACCGCATTAGCAGTGCGGCGCCATAAACCGGGCTAGGCGACGCCTCCACACCCATCACGCGCCACGAGGATCACGCCTGAGCCCGCACAGGTTATCCGGACCGCGAGCCGCGGGGCAAAGCGGGGCCGGAGGAGACCCCCACACCCACCAGCGCCGGCTCGGCCACGGATCACCCACAGATGTCCTGGTCAGCCGATCGCGCCGTGAAGCTGGGGGTGCTCGAGCTGGCTGGCGTGGCCGTGATCGGCTGGTCGGGCAGCGGCTCGGTGCCGGTGCGGTTCGACACCTCGACCACCTTGGCGGCGCCGGCGCCGAGGAGCACCGAGATGGTGCTCGTCGAGCCCGACACCTGCGCGAGCTTCGCTCCCGGGAAGGCCGCGGCCACGGTCTGCGCCGCCGCCCGGTGGCCGACGGTGTACCGGACGACGACCCCCTTGGACGGGTCCCCGGCGCCGTTGAGGAGCTCCGGCACCGAGAACCCCTGGACCCGCAGCGCCGCAGCGGCCTGGACGGCCAGCCCCTGCGCCCCACTGTCGTTGGTGACGCTGACGGTGATGTCGTCGGGGCTCACGGACAGGGTCGGTGCGGTGGTCGCGCTCGAGGTGGGGCTGGCGCTCGCGCTGGCCTCCGGCGTTCCCGGCAGCGCCCGGTCACCCCTGATCGCCTCCCAGAGCGCGTCCGCGGACGGCGCCCACTGCACGCGGTTCGGGTCAGGGGGATAGGCCTCGATGGGGACGGTGAGGAACCGGACCTTGTCCATGCCGATGCTGCGCACGCTGGTGGCGATGTCGGTGAGGGTCGCGATGCTCAGGCCCTCGTCGGCGGTCATCGACCTGGTGGCTGCGTTCAGGAACCTGAACAGCTTGTCGGGGCGCAGCAGCAGCGAGGTCTGGGTGGCCTCCTGCACCATCGAGGAGAGGAAGACCTGCTGGCGCGCGATACGGTCGATGTCCGACCCGTCGCCGACGGTGTGACGGACGCGGACGTACCCGAGGGCCTGGGACCCGTTCAGACGGTGCCGACCGGCGGCGAGCTTGAGGTGGGCGTCCGCGTCGTCGATCGCGACCGGTGTGCAGACCTCCACGCCTCCGAGCGCGTCGACCATGGTCTTGAAGCCGGCGAAGTCGACCGTGATCGAGTGGTCGATGAAGATGCCGGTGAGGCCCTCGATCGTCTTGATCACGCACGCCTCACGGCCGCGAGCGTAGTTGTCGTTCCAGATCCGCACCGACCCGTCGGCGACCGTGGAGTTCGGGTCGTTGCAGTCGTCCGGGGCCTTGGTCATCGAGTCGCGCGGGATCGAGACCACGAGCGCGGACTTGCGGTCCGCCGAGAGGTGGACGATCAAGTTGGTGTCGGAGCGAGCTCCCTCGATCGAGCTCTTGCCGCCGTTGCCACTCTCACCGTTGGCGCGGGAGTCCGAGCCGATGACCAGGATGTTGAGGGCAGTGAGGTTGGTGCTCGAGTCGGCGGTCGCGGAGTTGTCCGGTCGGTTGCCGAGTCCGCGGGTGATGTCGACGCGGCTGATGTTGCCGGTGAGCTGGAGGTACGCCCCGATGCCCAGCACCAGGGCGAGGACCACGACGGAGGTGACCACGACCGAGATGCGGCGCCAGTTGCGGCGGCGACGCTGGTGCGTCAGTCGTCCGGTGCGCGTGTCGGAGGCCGCGTCGGTCCCGTCCTGCGGACCCTTCGGGGGGATGTCGCTCACACAGTGCCTCTCGCTGGCCGTCAGGCATGAAGAGACGGCACCGGCGGCCGCAGGCGGTCCTGAGAGTCAGGCGCTGGCGAAGGTGCCATCTCTGTCACTGACGCCGAACCCGACCGGGAGGTTGTCGGCCGTAGACCACTTTCCCACGGCACTGGGCCCCGCCGGAAATTCCGGCGGGGCCCAGTGAACTCCTGAGAAGCGTGTGGCGATCCTCAGATCGGGCGGACTGCGTCCGCCTGCGGGCCCTTCGGACCCTGGGTGACCTCGAACTCCACCCGCTGCGCCTCGTCGAGCGAGCGGTAGCCGGAGGAGTCGATGGCCGAGTAGTGGACGAAGACGTCCGGGCCGCCGCCGTCCTGGGCAATGAATCCAAAGCCCTTCTCAGCGTTGAACCACTTGACGGTTCCCTGTGCCATGGGTTGTACCTTTTCCTTTGTAGCCAAGGGGAAACCGCCCATCGCGGCATCCCCGGCTGCGCGACCCCACATCAGCGGAAAACCGCCTCAGACCTCAGAGGACCGCGTCAGCGAGACCACTTTCAAACCCTGCGGGAACTGCAACCGGCACAAACGCTAGCACGCACTCTCCGCGCAGTGTGCTTTCTGCCGTGCTCGGGTGCCCCGCGACCGTGCGATGACCGCGCCGCCGGCGGGAGCGGGCGCCTCGCAGACGTCGCCAACCGTGGAGTCTGGAACACTTGGCCCTGCACGGGAGGGTTCGCATAGTGGCCGAGTGCGGGCGCCTTGAAAGCGCCTGAGGGAAACCTCCGTGGGTTCGAATCCCACACCCTCCGCCACCGTTCTGCACGTCAGGGTCGCCCCGCCCCGACTGGGCCCGGCTTCCCGGTGCCGAGCGACCGACGGCGGCGGCGCTCGTCAGGCGAGGGTGAGGAAGAGCTTCTCCATCGTCGCCTGGTCCTCGGCGCTGATGCCTTCCGGTGAGGTCAGGCACTCGCGCATGCCCGAGGAGACGATGGCGAAGCCGGCCCGGTCGAGAGCGCGGTTGACGGCGGCGAGCTGGGTGACGACGTCACGGCAGTCCCGGCCTTCCTCGATGAGGCGGATGACGCCGCCGAGCTGGCCCTGGGCTCGTCGCAACCGGTTGATGACCGGCGTCATGTCGCCGGCGTTGAGGGTGACCATGGCTGTGCTCCTAGCTGGGGAAGGGGTTCGGGCTGTCTGCATGAAGCAGGTCGGTCAGGCGGTGAGGGCCTGCAGGGCTGCGCGAAGGCGCTCCCGCGCGTCCGCGGCGACCTCGGTGAGGTTCTCGTTGCCGGTCAGCGTGACCAGGACCTTGGGGTCCATCGCCTCGACGACGGTGGTCTGGCTGCCCACCTCACGGACGACGACGTTGCACGGCAGGAGCAGCCCGATGGACGGCTCGGCCTGGACAGCGGAGTAGGCGAGCGGAGGACGGCAGGCACCGAGGATGACCTGGGCCGGGATGTCGACATCGAGCTTGGACTTCAGCGTCGCCGCGAGGTCGATCTCGGTCAGGATCCCGAAGCCTTGGTCGGCCAGGGCCGACCGGGTCGACTCGAGCGCCTGGGCGAACGGCTTCTCGACGGTGGCGGTGATGGCATAGCTCACGACGAGCTCCTTCGGTGGTCGGTCTGTGGATACGCCCTCCGGACAAGTACACAGGCTATACCTGCTGGGGTATGCGATGCTCGCCGGTCCTGACCTACGTCGCTGCGCTCCTCCATACCCCATGGGGTACGTCACAGGGCGGCTGCTCGGCTTGACCCGAGTACCCCCCCGGGTACTAGGGTGGTCTTGCTCGAATACCCCTCTGGGTATCAAGGCTGTACTCGAAGGCAGTCGACGGAGGCCCACCTCCGGCGTGACCTCCGCAGCCACCAGCTCGAGCCGGCGACATTGCTGGACCTCGGGGTCCGGCGTCGACGCTGCTGCACCACGTTCCGGAAAGGACATCCGCATGAGTTCCTCGAACCCCACCGTGACCCTGCCCGCCATCGTCTCCATCGACACCCCGACCCTGGGCGACCGCTCCTACCTCGCTCACGACGGGGAGGTCGCCATCGTCATCGACCCCCAGCGCGACATCGACCGGGTGCTGGCCCTCGCCGAGCAGGCCGGGGTGCGCATCACCGACGTGTTCGAGACCCACATCCACAACGACTACGTGACGGGCGGCCTCGCCCTCGCTGCAGCGACCGGAGCGCGGTACCACGTCAACGCCGCCGACGACGTCGACTACGACCGGACCCCCATCGGCGACGACGATGTGGTCGAGGTGGCCCCGACGATGCGCGTGCGCGCCATCGCGACCCCTGGGCACACCTTCACCCACCTGTCCTATGCACTGGAGTCCGCGAGCGAGCCCGGCGCCGAGTTCGAGCCGGTGGGCGTGTTCACCGGCGGGTCGCTGCTGTTCGGCGCAACCGGACGTCCGGACCTCCTCGGCGAGGAGCACACCGACGACCTGGTCCACCACCAGTTCGCCTCCGCTCACCGGCTTGCGGACCAGCTGCCCGGGCACACCGACGTCCTGCCCACGCACGGCTTCGGGTCGTTCTGCTCCGCCGGGTCCACCGATGGCGACAAGACCGCGTCCACGATCGGTGAGGAGAAGCAGCAGAACCCGGCCCTGACCCAGGAGGAGGAGCGCTGGGTGGCCGACACCCTGGCCGGCCTGGACGACTACCCGGCGTACTACGCCCACATGGCGCCGGCCAACAGCGCCGGACCCGACGCCGCCGACCTGTCGACACCGCAGACCGCGGACAAGGACACCCTCGCTGCCCGCATCGCGGCCGGTGAGTGGGTGGTCGACCTGCGCACCCGCACCGCCTTCGCCGCCGGCCACGTGACCGGCACGCTGAACTTCGGCCTCGACGGCGAGTTCGCCACCTATCTCGGCTGGCTCATCCCGTGGGGCACGCCGCTGACCCTGCTCGGAGAGTCGCCCGAGCAGGTCGCGGACGCCCAGCGCGAGCTCGTCCGCATCGGCATCGACGACCTCGAGGGTGCCACCACCGGCACCCCGCAGGACTGGACCGAGAACCCCCTCGGGGCGTTCGAACGGGCCGAGTTCGCTGACCTCGCCACCGTCCGCCACCACCGCCGCGTGACCGTCCTGGACGTCCGCCGCGCGAGCGAGTTCAGCGGCGGGCACATCGAGGGCGCCCTGAACATCCCCCTGCACGAGCTGCTGGGACGCCTCGAAGAGGTCCCGACCGGGGAGGTATGGGTGCACTGCGGCAGCGGCTACCGAGCCTCCATCGCCGCATCGGTCCTCGCCGGGCGAGGCGTCCCCGTGGTTGCCGTCGACGACAGCTTCGGCGAGAACGCCGCGGCGTCCGGGCTGACGGTCACCGAACCCGCCTGACCCCGCACCACGCTCCAGCAGACCACCGTCACTGAGGGCTCGCCCTCCCTCCCAAGGAGAACTCCCATGTGCCGTCCCGCCACCTGTTCGATCTGTCACAAGACCACCTGGGCCGGGTGCGGCCAGCACGTCGACCAGGTGATGGCCGGCGTCCCCCGCGCCGACCGCTGCCCCGGTCACAGCGCCGAGGAGAAGTCGGCCGCCAGTGGCGGGGGACTCCTCCGCCGCCTTTTCGGCCGCGGCTGACCCCTGGGTCATCGCTGCCGCACTGCCCGGGCGCCGTGGATCCCCTCCGCGATGCGGCGCCCGACCGACCGGGTCGCACGACTCCCCCCCTTGAGTGCACCCGGTCACCCCGTCGGGAGCGGACGCCCCCCAACGTTCGTCCCCGACGGGGCCCACCCTCTAGCCCGACCATCTAGCCCCACCATCTAGCCCCACCATCTAGGAGCCACCCACCCCGTGTCGCCCCTGGTTCTTCCCCTCGGACTGCTCATCGGCCTCGCGCTCGGCGCGCTCGGCGGTGGCGGTTCGATCCTCACCGTCCCGGCCCTGGTCTACGTCCTCGGCCAGGACCCCCAGAGCGCGACCACGAGCTCGCTGCTCATCGTCGGCATCACCTCCCTGCTCGCGCTGATCCCGCACGCCCGAGCTGGCCACGTCCGCTTCGGTCACGGGCTCATGTTCGGCGCACTGGGCACCGCCGGGGCCTTCGCCGGGTCCGCGCTGTCCTCGCACGTCGCCCCCCAGGTGCTGCTCACCGCGTTCGCCGCGCTGATGCTGGTCGTCGCCGCCCTGATGCTGCGCCGGTCGCTGCGAGCAGACAGCCCGGAGGACCAGCAGGGCGACCCGGACCACGAGGACACTGCTGAGCCCGTCCTGGCGTTCCGCCCGTTCAGGTGTGCGTGCCCGCAGCTGGCCAAGGTCGTGGCCACGGCGACCGCGGTGGGCCTGCTCACCGGCTTCTTCGGTGTCGGCGGCGGGTTCGTCCTGGTCCCGGCCCTGGTCCTCGCCCTGGCCTTCTCGATGCCCGTGGCGGTGGGTACCTCCCTGCTCGTGATCGCCGTCAACAGCGCGACGGCGTTGATGGCTCGCGTCTCCAGCGGCGGGACCCATCTCGACTGGGCCCTCATCACGGGCTTCACCGCGGCGGCGATCGTCGGCAGCCTCATCGGAGGCCGCGTCGCCTCCCGCGTCCAGCCTCGCCACCTGACCAGGTCCTTCGGGGTGCTGCTGGTCGTCGTCGCCCTGTACACCGCAGCGCGCAGCATCCCCGCCCTGTTCTGAGGTTCGCGCGCGATACTGGCCTGATGAGGCGTGGATGAGCACCCGGATCCTGCTGCTGCGGGCGGTCAACGTCGGCGGGGCCCAGCTGCCGATGGCGCGCCTGCGCGAGCTCGCGACCGAGCTCGGGGCGAGCGACGCCCGCACCTACATCGCCTCGGGCAACCTGGTCGCCGACGTCCCGCGGGACCACGAGGCATACGACCGAGCCCTGGAGAAGGCGGTGGAGGCAGAGTTCGGGTTCTTCCGCGAGGTCATCTCGCGCACGCCGTCGCAGGTGTCCACGGCGCTGGACAAGCACCCGTTCGAGGTGGTCGAGCCGAAGTTCTCCTACGTGAGCTTCCTCCTGCGCGCGCCGTCGGCCGCGGCCGTCACCCGCGCCGAGGAGTACGACACCGGCGAGGACCAGTGGCAGGTGATCGGGCAGGAGCTGCACCTCCGGTATGCGAACGGCGCCGGGCGGCCACAGATGAAGCCGGACTCCATCGGGAGGGCACTCAAGGTCCCCGGAACGGCACGAAACCTCAACACCGTGGCCAAGCTCATCGAGCTCGCCGGCTGAGGCTGCGTCCGTGACGTGCGCGGCCGATCTGGCTCAGTGTCCGCGGCTGGGTCCGCGGCTGGGTCCCGTCCCAGTCCGTCACTGAGTCCGCCGGCACCCACGGCCAGTGACACACGAGCGGCGCCGCCTTCAGGGCTGGCGTCTGCCGACATCCCCTGTCCAGCAGACCTCACCACCACAGCGCGCGGCGCCGCTCGTCTGGTTCATGGCTGCCCAGAGCCCTCATCTCCAGGCAGCCACGTCGCGACCTGGCCGTGAGGGCCGGGTACGCCGATCCAGGACCTCGACCGGTGGCGAGGGGGTCGTGCCCCTGATCCCGCGCCACCGACCGACGTGGCCTGTCGCCGACCAAGAGCCCGCTGGGCGCGGGAGTGATACGTCCGGGTCGGAGATTTCTTCGGCGGGGGTGCTGGTCCTTCACTCGGCGGGGGTCTCCGGAACCTCCTCGCTGGGGGCATGGCCGCCCCAGTACCCCTTCTGGGGCTCGGTGGGCACGGGAGGGACCCGGCGCTTGTCGGTCCGTTCAGGGGTCGGAGGGCTGGTCGGATCGCTCATCATCGGCTCCTCGTGGTCCCCCCCGGGGGCCCGGGGGGCTGGGAGCAAGCATGCTCCCCTCGCGGGCCGTCACACATCCCCTTTTTGAGGGCTCCGCGAGCGTGCACGAGTGACGGGTGGCCGGTACGTCCCGAAAAGTTCCTGCCGATCGCGTATCACCGGCGACGGGCGAGGCTCCTCCACGCAGACGCGAACCCCTAGTCTGAGGATGCAGAGGTGCATCCCCGGGGGGTCGGCCGGCAAGGAGCCCAGATGACGAACGACCCTCAGCAGCGCTCCCCGCGGCGACGGGTGCCGTCCACCCGGACGCCCCTACGCCTTCCTGGCCGGGTGCTGACCGATCTCGGTGCCCGCGTGCTGGACCCGGCCAGCGCCGTGCGGCTGCCGGGCCAGGCCGAGCTGAAGCCCACCGCATACATCGGGAGCAGCCTGCTCGTCGCGGGCCTTCCGGGACGCTCCGCCGATGAGGTGATCGCCGAGCTGGAGCAGGCACTGGTGCCCGACCAGGGCGGAGAGCCGGTCGCCGTGGTCGAGGTGTCCGAGCGTGACCGGCGGCTCGCGGCGATCCTGTCCGACCTCGGCGACGACGAGCTCAGCCGGGTCGCTGACGAGATCTGGTGCACCCGGGTGACGCTGGTGCCCACCGGCCGCGCAGCCGCGCAACCCGACGCGTTCGCGGCCCTGCAGCGGCTGCGCAGCACCGGGTCGCAGACGTACACACGCGTCACGCTCAACCACGTGATCGGGGCCAGCGGCGACATCGGCGGCGTCGGGTACTGGGGTGGTCACGCGGACATCGGCGGCACCGGGTACTGGGGCGGTCACGGGTACTGGGGCGGTCACGGGACCGAGGAGTACGCCCTGCCGGGGCAGGGCGGGCGCACCCCCGTCGCCCTCACGGTCCAGGACCCCGCGGTCAACGCACCAGCCCTGGACCGCAAGCCCCTCGTGGTGATCCCCGACACCGGTCTCGGCCAGCACTCGTGGTTCGGCGGCACCAACGTGCAGGTCGGCGCGACGTGGAAGGGCATCGACCTCACCGACAGCGCCCT
This sequence comes from uncultured Actinomycetota bacterium, assembly GCA_963750305.1. Taxonomy (GTDB): domain Bacteria; phylum Actinomycetota; class Actinomycetes; order Actinomycetales; family Dermatophilaceae; genus CAVVPX01. The sequence goes on along the minus strand of CAVVPX010000002.1, from coordinate 498,580 downwards.
CGGCAACCCCGACCTCCAGCTCAGCGTCGACGACCTGACGGGGCAGCTGGACCCGCTCGCCGGACACGGCACGTTCATCGCGGGCCTGATCCGCCAGGGCTGCCCGCAGGCCAACATCCTCAGCCTGCCGGTCATGTCCTCCGAAGGCGTCGTGGTGGAGGGTGACCTGCAGGAGGCGCTCTGCCTCCTGCTGCTGCGTCACCTCGACGGGCAGCGGAACGGCATCCCCGAGTTCGTCGTCGATGTCCTCTCGCTGTCGCTCGGCTACTACCACGAGACCCCCGAGGACGACCTGACCGACCAGCAGTTCGGCAAGCTCATGCGGCTCTTCGGCGAGGCCGGGATCCTGGTCGTGGCGGCGGCCGGCAACGACTCGACGATCGTCCCGCTGTATCCCGCCGGCTTCGCGGAGCCGGCCTCCACGACCGGATTACCGGTGATCAGCGTCGGTGCGACCAACCCGCCCGGCAACACCGTCGCCCTGTTCTCCAACGCGGGCAGCTGGGTCACGGCGTTCCGGCCCGGCGCCGCACTGGTCAGCACCATGCCCCAGAACTTCGACGGGCCGGCCCAGGAGACGGTCGAGACGACCAGCGGCACCGGACCGAACCGCGGGACCATCGACCCCGACGACTTCAGCGGAGGTTTCGGGGTCTGGAGCGGGACGTCGTTCTCGGCGCCGGTCCTGGCTGCCGAGCTCGCCGCCAGCATCGCCAGCGGTGGCACCCTCGCCGCCGTCGACAGCGCGACCATGATCGCCCGCGCGACGGGCTCGCTGAAGAAGGTGCTCGCATGACCCCCGCCACCAACCCGGCACCCACTCCGGTGCCGGCCAGCCTCGCCACCCGAGCAGCTCAGGCCTTCGCGGCCTATCGCGACGGCGACCGCGAGCGGATGAGCGAGCTGGTCGACCTGATGAGCCCGATCCTCTGGCACACGGCCCGGGCCCAGCGGGCCGATGCGGCCATGGCCGAGGACGCCGTCCAGACCGCCTGGCTCCGACTCGTCGACCGGGCGGACACCATCCAGGACCCGCAGGCGGTCATGGGCTGGTTGCTCACCACCACCCGCCGCGAGGCGTGGCGCCTGGTGCGGCAAGCAAGCAAGGTCGACGCCGAGGACGACATCGACCGCTGGGAGAAGCCGGCCGACGGGGACTCCGACCCCGAGCAGGTCACCATCCTCAGCGAGCGCCAACGCGTTCTCTGGCAACACCTGTCGACGCTTCCCGGGCGTTGCCAGGAGCTTCTCCGCGTGATCGCCTTCGCTGACCGGCCCGACTACGCCAGCCTGGCGCAGTCCCTGGCCATGCCGGTCGGCAGCATCGGACCCACCCGGGGCCGATGCCTGCAGAAGCTTCGCTCTGCACTCACCTCCGACTCCCGATGGGGGAACTGACATGGACGCTCACTCCGAGGCCATGGACGACATGGACGTGCGCAACCTGCAGGAGGTGCGAGCGGTGTGGAGCCGGCTGGACCCGGTGCCGGTCGGGATGACCGAGCGGATCAAGTTCGCCCTCACCATGCAGGGGCTCGAAGCCGAGATCGCCGAGCTGATCAAACCCGAGCTCGCGCTCACCCGTTCCGACCGGGCCGGGACCGACGAGCTCGCCCGGGCCGAGTCGGTGACCTTCACGAGCTCGACGCTCAACGTGATGGTCACGATCGCGGTCGTGAACGACACCACCGCTCGCGTCGACGGCTGGGTCACCACTCCCGGGGCCGAGATCCGCCTCCACGTGGGAGGCTTGGACTCCACCGAGACCGCTGACGACTCGGGACGGTTCGCGTTCGCCGAGGTGGCTCGGGGCGCGGCCCGGCTGGTGGTCATGCCGACCGGAGAGAACCAGCACCCCGTGGTGACACCCACCTTCGACCTCTAGGAGTCCCCCTGCCGGGCGGCGACACCCAGCTCCCGCGAGCAACCCTTCTGTGTGAGCGGGGCATCGCGGCGAACGACAGTGGGCGACCGGTCGCGGCCGGTCGCACGCTGCGCGCTGCCCTCGGGATCGTCGACCGGGCCGCTGTATCGAGTCCGGACCATGAGCCTCGCGTCGAGTGGGACCGGTTGCGGATGCGGATCCTGCTCGCGCTCAGTCTCTCCGAGTTCGAGCGGTCGGGGCTCGGCGCAGCGCAGTCGCCGCTCGAGTCGGCCATCGACGCGGCGATCCGCAGCCACGACGAGGAGATGGTCGCACTCGGCCGGTCCCAGCACGCAATGCTGCTCGGCCGATCCGGCCAGATCCCGGCCGCCCTCACCCAGCTCGACCTGGCGATGCAGCACCTCGACCTCCTTGCACCGCGTGACCAGTGGGTGGTGCTGCTCAACCGGGGGATGGCGCGCAGCGAGCTGCGCGACCTCGCAGGGGCCAGACGCGACTTCCTGCGCGCCCGCGACCTGGCGCGGGGCCACGGGCTCCCACGTCAGGAGTTCATGGCCGCCCACAACCTGGGGTACGCGGCCTACCTCGCGGGCGACATGCCCGAGGCGATGACGCGGATGGCCGAGGCCGAGCACATCGAGAGCGACGTCTCACCCGCCGCAGCGCGGCTGGACCGTGGCCGGCTCCTGCTCGAGGCGGGGCTGGTGAGCGAGGCCGCCGAGGTGCTCACCGAGGCCGTCGCGCTCTGCACCGACCGGAGGCAGGACCAGCTCCGCGGGGAGGCCGAGCTCGAGCTCTCCCGGGCGCAGAGCCTGCTCGGTGACCTCGACGCGGCCGAGCAGTCCGCCGGCGCCGCTCGCCGCCGCTTCGCCCGCCGCGCGACCCCCCTGTGGGCCGAGCGCGCCCAGCTCGAGCGCCTCCAGATCCAGCTCTCCCGCAGGCGCCGCCCCGGCCACGTCGAGCACGAGGCGGCCGAGCTCGCCTCGTGGGCGCAGGACAGGGGCGACGTCGTGCTCCAGGCCCATGCCTCACTGCTCGCCGCCGAGGCCGCGCACGTCCGGCTCGACAAGGACGCTGCCGCAAGCCACGTCCGCGGGGCGGAGTCGCTGCGACGCACCGGCTCGCTGTCGACCCGCCTCCGCCTGGATCTCATCGACGCCAACCTCGCCGCGGCGGGCGGCGATGCAGGCCAGGCCCGCCGCATCCTCCGGCGCGCCGCCCGTGACCTCCGCACCGCCCAGTCCGGCAGCGCCAGCCTCGACCTGCGGACCGCGCGGAGCCTGCACGGAATGGCACTCACCGAGCTCGACATCAGCCTGTCGCTCGCCGGAGGTGCGCCCGCCGTGCTGGCGTCGACCGAGCGCTGGCGCAACGCCTCCGCGAGCCTGCCCGAGATCACCCCACCCGAGGACGCGGTGCTGGCGGGCTGGCTGACCGAGCTGCGGGGGATCCAGGAGAGACTGCGCAGCGAGCAGCTCTCGGCCGCCGACCGGGTTGAGCTCCGGGAGGAGCATGGACGTATACAACGCCGAATCAGGTTGCGGGACTGGACATCCCGCGCCGGGAAGCATACGGCAGCCACGACGAGCACGACGATCGACGACGTGCGACGCGAGCTGACCGCTCGCCACACCGACCTGGTGTCGTACTTCTCCTACCAGGACGATCTGTACTCCGTGACCCTGGTCAGCGGACGCGCGCGACTGAACCTGCTCGGACCGCTGCTCCAGGTCCTCGAGCTCACCCGTCGGGTGCACGCCGACCTTCAGGCGTTGGCGCTGCACGGTGCCGGGCCGATGGGCCCAGCGATCACGGCATCCTTACGGGGGATGCTCGGGTCGCTGGACCAGCTTCTGCTGCAAGGGATCCCGACCGCTCGTCCGCTCGTTGCCGTGCCCACCACCCGACTCGCGCTCCTGCCGTGGGGCATGCTCCCGAGCCGGCGCGGGTTGCCGACCACCGTCGCCGGGTCGGCGACGGCCTGGGCCCACCGACCCCGGCAGGCCGCGGCGCGCCCCGCGGCCGTGGCCATCGCCGGTCCCGACCTGCCGCTGGCCGCCGAGGAGGTCCGCCGGGTCTCTGGGCTCTGGAACGGGACGTCAACCCCTCCGAGCCGCTCCACGGCTGCCGGACTGCGCGAGGCCTTCGCCTCCGCCGACATCGTGCACGTGGCGGCCCACGGGCGACACGAGCAGGAGAACCCGCTGTTCTCCTCCTTGCGCCTGGCCGACGGGCCGATGTTCGCCCACGAGCTGGCCAACACCGGCGTGCGCGCTGCTCACGTCGTGCTGTCAGCCTGCGACGTCGGCCGGTCGACGGTCCGACCCGGTGACGAGGCGCTCGGTCTGACTGCCGGGCTGCTGCAGCTGGGCGCCACCTCGGTGGTCGCCCCCGTCTGCCGGGTGCCCGACCACATCGCCGCCCGCACCATGGTGCGGTACCACCGCGGCCTCTCGCGCGGACTGGATGCGGCCGAGTCGCTGGCGGACGCGGCCGACGGCCCCCACCTGCTCGCCAGCGCGTTCACGCTCGCGGGCTCGCCGTTCCGCGTGCTCCTGCCGTAGGTCACCGCGTACGCCCCGGCCGGCCAGGACGGGTCCGGGTTCCTAGATGAGCATCGCCGGGTCGCGGAACTCCGCGTCGTAGGGGTCCTCGTCGGGCAGGTCGGGGAACCGGAGTCGCGCGGGGATCCCGGTGGCGATCGCGCCTGCGGGAACGTCCTTGGTGACCACCGAGTTGGCGCCGATCTGCGCGTCGTCGCCGATGAGCACCGGGCCGAGGACCCGGGCACCCGCGCCGATGGTGACCCGGTCTCCGACCGTCGGGTGGCGCTTGACCCTGGCCAGCGAACGACCCCCGAGGGTCACGCCGTGGTACAGCATCACGTCGTCACCGACCTCGGCCGTCTCCCCGATCACCACGCCCATCCCGTGGTCGATGAAGAACCGGCGACCGATCGTGGCCCCGGGGTGGATCTCGACTCCGGTGACCGCTCGGGCGGCCTGGGCGAGCAGACGGCCCAGCAGCCGGGTGCCGGGTCGGCGGAACAGCCGGTGAGCCAGGCGATGGGTCCAGATGGCGTGCAGACCGGGCGAGGTCAGGGCCATCTCCAGCCGCGACGACGCCGCCGGGTCGCGGGCGATGGCCGCATCGAGGTCCTCGAGGGCGGCGTCGCGGAGCTTGCTGAATGTCATCAGATGCCTGGTGGCTGAACGGATCCCCCCAAGGACCTGCTCAGTCGACCAGCCCCTCGAACAGGATGGTGGAGAGGTATCGCTCACCGAACGACGGGATGATCACGACGATGGTCTTGCCTGCGTTCTCCGGTCGGGTCGCGACCTGGTTGGCGGCCGCCAGCGCGGTGCCGGAGGAGATGCCGACGAGCAGGCCCTCCTGGGTCGCAGCCTTGCGTGCCCACTCGACCGAGGTCGCCGCGTCGATGTCGATGACCTCGTCGTAGACCTCACGGTCGAGGATCTCCGGCACGAAGTTGGCGCCGATGCCCTGGATCTTGTGCGGCCCGGGTGCGCCGCCGTTCAGGATCGGGGACTCCGCGGGCTCGACAGCGATGATCTGCACGTGGGGGTTGCGCTCCTTGAGCACCTGGCCGACGCCGGTGATGGTGCCACCGGTGCCGATCCCGGCGATGAAGATGTCGACCTTGCCGTCGGTGTCCTTCCAGATCTCCTCCGCCGTGGTCGCGCGGTGGATCGCCGGGTTGGCCTCGTTGGCGAACTGCCGGGCCAGCACGTTGCCGTCCTGCGCGCCGATCTCCTCGGCCTTGTTCACCGCACCCTTCATCCCCTCCGAGCCCGGCGTCAGGATCAGCTCGGCACCGTAGGCGCGCAGCAGTGCCCGGCGCTCCTTGGACATGGTCTCGGGCATGGCCAGCACGACCTTGTACCCGCGCGCGGCGCCGACCATGGCCAGGGCGATGCCGGTGTTGCCCGAGGTCGCCTCCACGATGGTGCCGCCGGGCTTGAGCTGACCGGAGGCCTCGGCCGCGTCGATGATCGAGACACCGATGCGGTCCTTGACCGAGGAGGCCGGGTTGTAGAACTCGAGCTTGGCGGCGACGATCGCCTCGCTGTCGATGATCCGGTTGATCCGGACGAGCGGGGTGTTGCCGACCACCTTGGTCACATCGTCATAGATGGGCATGCCATTCCTCTGGTTCGGCCGCGCGGGGGCGCAGCAGGCGTCGTGCGGTTCACTCCCGACAGCGAACCGTGCGTTATGTCTATTCCAACAGATGGTTATAGGGCCTGCCAAGCCTGCACCGGGGCGCACACCGGTCGCGACCTCACGGGAAGTCCGGGCCGGCCTCCAGCCGCAGCTCCAACAGCCGAGCCATGGGCAGCGACTCGCCGTCGCGCGCGCCCTCCCCGACCTGGAGCGGGGGCGGGCTCGGTCGCAGGTCGTGCCCCCGGAGCCGGTCGCGCAGGCTCGCCGGGACCACCAGCAGGTACCACTGCCCGTCGGTGTCCACGCCCAGGCTGCGGTCCCGCCGCAGGTACCACCCGCGTACACCGGTGCGGTAGTGGCCGCGACCCTTGGACGGCGTGGCGACCAGCGGCGCCGGCGGGAGCCCAGTAGCGGCCGCGTCGCGGACGAACTGCTCGAGCAGCACGGAGGCCTTGGCGGACTCCTGCTCCCGGCGGCGCGCCTGGGCGGCGACGTGGTAGTCGGCGTTGGCCTTGGCCGTGGCGCGACGGGCGGCGGCGGGGTCCTGCTCCATCCACCCGATCCTGCCACTGCTCGCGGCGCGACACCCGGCTGGAGCAGGCTCGCCCTTGACGATCCTCACAGCCCCACGGACGAACCCCTACCGGACAGTACAGTGGCGAGCATGTCAGCCCTCGAGATCGTGGCTCTGGTGGTCTGCCTGACCGTCGCTGCCGTCGGCACCGCGCTGTTCGTGCGGGCCATCCGTCAGTTCCTCGCAGTGTTCCGGCTCGGCCAGCCCGACCCCGGTCGCACCTCCGACCCCGTCGCCCGCACGCGTACCCTCCTGCGTGAGTTCCTCGGGCACACCCGGATGTCACGGCTGCCCGTGGTCGCGGTGGCCCACTGGTTCACGATGATCAGCTTCGGGGTGTTGTTCTTCACGCTGCTGACGGCCTTCGGGCAGCTGGTCAAGCCTGACTTCGCGCTGCCGCTGATCGGCCACTTCCCGCCGTTCGAGTGGGTCACCGAGTTCTTCGCCTGGACCGGCCTGGCCGGCATCATCGTCCTGATGGCGATCCGCCAGAGGGACCACCCGCGCAGCGCCCCCGGTGAGGGCGGCCGGCGCTCGCGGTTCTTCGGCTCGAGCTTCTGGCAGGCCTACTACGTCGAGCTCACCATCTTGGGGGTCACGCTCTGCATCCTGACCCTGCGCGTGCTCGAGTACGCCCTGGAGAGCAAGGGTGGGAGCTATGGGACCACCGCGGTCGGCGACGCCAACGCGCTGCACTATCCGCTCACCGGTTGGCTCGGCGGGGTCTTCGACCCGATGAGCGTCAACACGATCGAGCAGACCATCGTGGTCGTCGCCGCGGTCAAGATCCTGATCTCGTTCGCGTGGATGATCACCATCTCGCTCACGCCGACCATGGGCGTCGCCTGGCACCGGTTCCTGGCCTTCTTCAACATCTACTTCAAGCGGCACGCCGACGGTCGTACGTCGCTGGGCGCGGTCCAGCCGCTTCTCGTGGGCGGCGCGCCGGTCGACTTCGAGAACATCGAGGAGCTCGACGAGGACGCCCCGCTCGGCGTCAGCAAGGTCGAGGACTTCACCTGGAAGGGGCTGCTCGACTTCAGCACCTGCACCGAGTGCGGTCGCTGCCAGTCCCAGTGCCCCGCGTGGAACACCGACAAGCCGCTCTCCCCCAAGATGCTGATCACCACGCTCCGCGACCACAGCCACGCCAAGGCCCCGTGGCTGCTGGCCACCGAGGCGCAGCGCGAGGCGATGTCGGAGGAGGACCGCACCCGGTTCACCGCCCTGGCCGAGGTCCCGCTCATCGGCCAGACCGGCTATGACGTCACCTCGCCGCTGTCGGCGTACAACCCGCACGGCCCGGACGCGGTCATCGACATGGACGTGCTGTGGTCCTGCACCACCTGCGGAGCCTGCGTCGAGCAGTGCCCGGTGGACATCGAGCACGTCGACGCGATCGTGGACATGCGCCGGTACCAGACGCTCATCGAGTCCGCGTTCCCGAGCGAGCTGAACGGACTGTTCAAGAACCTGGAGAACAAGCAGAACCCGTGGGGCATGAACGCGCGGGCGCGGCTGGACTGGGCCAAGGACCTGCCGTTCGAGGTCAAGGTGCTCGGCGGGTCAGGAGGCTCAGCCGTCGAGTCCCTCGATGCTGTCGACTACCTGTTCTGGGTCGGCTGCGCCGGCGCGTACGAGGACCGGGCCAAGAAGACGACCCGCGCCGTGGCCGAGCTGCTCGACGCCGCGGGCGTGAGCTTCGCGGTGCTCGGTGACGGCGAGAGCTGCACCGGCGACCCGGCCCGACGCGCGGGCAACGAGTTCCTGTTCCAGATGCTCGCCCAGCAGAACGTCGAGGTCCTCAAGGACGCCGGCGCGACCAAGATCGTGGTCACCTGCGCGCACTGCTTCAACACGCTCAAGAACGAGTACCCCCAGCTCGGCGGCACCTATGAGGTCGTCCACCACACCCAGCTGCTCAACCGACTGGTCCGGGAGAAGAAGCTGGTTCCGGTGGCCCGCCCGGCCGATGCGCCCGGCAGGTCAACCAACGCCGACGTCGCGAGCACCGCGGCGACCGTGACCTACCACGACCCGTGCTACCTGGGCCGGCACAACGACGTGTATGCCCCTCCGCGCGAGCTGATCGGGGCCCTGCCCGGCGTCGAGCTGCGCGAGATGCCCCGGCACGGGGAGAAGTCGTTCTGCTGCGGCGCCGGCGGGGCACGGATGTGGATGGAGGAGAAGCTCGGGACGCGGATCAACACCAACCGCACCGAGGAGGCCATCGCCACTGGCGCGGAGCGGATCGCGATCGGCTGCCCGTTCTGCCGCGTCATGCTCTCCGACGGCCTGACCGCCAAGCAGGCCGAGGGCGTGAGCGAGGACATCGAGGTCGTCGACGTCGCCCAGATGCTGCTCGCTGCGGTCCAGCGGGGTGGCCGTGGTCAGCCTGTCGATGCGGCCGACCCGGAGCCGGCTCCCGAGCCCGACCAGCAGCCCGCTCCCGCCTGACCTGGAGCCCGCTCCTCAGGCAGCGCCGCCCGATCTCGGTGATCCTACGGATGCGTCCGCAGTCCCACCGAGGCCATGCTGCAGGCCACGTTCCTGGTGGTCCGCCAGACCGCCCGGGTGGTGAGGAGGGGCTCCACCCACAGGATCGCGCGGGCCCATCGGGAGTGGGCGCGCGCACATGAGGTGCCAGGTGTGACCCCCGGGGGCTGTCACTCCTGGCACCTCAGTCGTCGTGCGCGGTCAGGACCCTCAGATGAGGCCCTTGGACGTGAGGTACTCCTTGGCCACGTCCGCCGGCTTCTGGCGCTCGCCGTCGACCTTGGCGTTGAGCGCGGTCAGGTCAGCGGTCGTCAGGGTCTGAGACAGCTTGTTCAGGGCCTCGGCGATCTTCGGGTCGCCCGCCGACTTGGTGTTGACGATCGGGACCAGGTTGTCCGCCGCCTGCAGATGCTTGTCGTCCTCGAGGATGACCAGGCCGAGGGCGTCCAGCGTGCCGTCGGTGGTGCCGGTCAGGCCGAGCTGCGCCTCACCGTTGACGACCTTCTGCTTGCCCGTCGAGCTGCCGAAGTCGTCCCCGGTCACACCCTTGACCTTGATGGAGTAGGTGTCTTTGAGACCGATCGCGCAGAACGGCCGCTGCAGGCACTCGTCACCCGCCGCGATGGTGACGGGGGAGCCGAGCGCGCCCAGGTCGGAGAGCGTGGTGAGGCCCTTCTCCTGGGCGAACTTCTGGGTGACGTAGAAGCCGTTGGCGTCCAGCGCCTGCGACGGCTCCAGGATCGTCAGACCCTTCGCCTCGGCCAGGGACTTCATGGCCGCCACCGTCGAGGCGGCGTCGGTGGTGGCGATCGACTCGGCGTCGGCGCCGTTGGCCTCGCGGTTGAGGTAGTCGGCCATCGTCGCGGCGTACTCCGGCACGACGTCGATGTCGCCGGACCCCAGCGACGGGGCATAGACCTCGCGCTGACCGACGGACTTGATGTCGACGGTGTATCCCGCCTTCTCCAGGACCTGCTTGTACATCTCCTCCATCACCAGCATCTCGGTGAAGTCGGAGCCGCCCACGGTCAGCGAGCCACCACCGCCACTGGAGGAGGAGCCACCGGAGGGCTCGAACGCGTTGTCGGAGCCGCCGCAGGCGGACAGCGTCAACGCTGCGCCGAGGGCGAGGGGGATGAGCACGCGCAGACGCGCGCGCAGAGGGGTGATGGTCATGGGGCTCCTGCGCCTTCTGTGTCCCGTGGCCCCGGCTGGGCCACGCGTGTCCGACGGGCTGCGACGACCCGCACGATGCCAGTCAAACCCGCGAGGTCTGACACTGGCAACGCGCGGCAGGCTGCGATCCCGACTCGTTCCTAGTTCGTTACCCACCGGTGGCGGGCTGCAAGCACCAACACCGCAACCGGCCCAGGTATGCCCGTCAGCCCCCGACCGCAGCCAGGGTCGGGTCCGCGGCGGGCGTGCTCGGCGGCTCGGACACGTCCGTGGCCATGCCGGCCTGGTTGGCGCGTCGCGACCGGATCCGGCGCTCCAGCACCTCGAAGACGCCCTCGGTGAGCAGCGCGATCAAGGTGACCACGAGCGCGGCGCCCATGATCTGTCCCTGGTCCTGGTTGGCGAAGCCGGCGTTGATGGTGCGCCCGAGCCCGCCCCCGCCGACCAGACCGATCACCGTGGTGGTGGCCACGACCTGGACCGCGGCCAGGCGTACGCCGGTCATGATCAGGGGCATCGCGAGTGGCACCTCGACCCGGGTCAGCACCTGCCACCCGCTCATCCCCACGCCCTGGGCGGCGTCCACCACGTCGGCCGCGACCTCGCGCACACCGACGTAGGTGTTGGTCAGCAGCGGCGGCAGGCTGAACAGGGCGAGCGCCAGCACGAAGGAGAAAAGGTTGGCCCCGAACGGCGGCCCCAGCATCACCAGGATCACCAGCACGGCGTAGGACGGGACGGCACGGGCGGCGTTGCCCGCGTTCACCGCGAGGACGCCGCCCTTGCCGATGTGGCCGAGCCAGAGCGCCAGCGGGACAGCGACGAGCATCGCGAAGAACAGCGCGAGGACCGAGACGAAGAGGTGGTCGCCCGTGCGGGACACCAGGCCGGCGTTGCCGCTCCAGCTCGAACCGTCACCGAGGTAGGCGAACAGGTCGCCGAAGGGGCCGCTCACGTGCGCACCCCCCGGGTCCACGGCGTCAACAGTCGTTGCAGCCCGAGCAGGAGGACGTCGGCGACGACGGCGAGCACCACGCACAGGACCGCCGCGGTGAACACCTCGGCCTTGAAGAACCCGGTGAGCCCTGTGCGGATCAGGTTGCCCAGTCCCCCGAAGCCGACGAGATAGCCGATCGTGGTCAGCGCGATGGTCGACACGGTGGCAACCCGGAGCCCGGCGAAGATGGCCGGCAGGGCCAGCGGCAGCTGCACCTTCCACAGCAGCCCCGCGCCGGCGAAGCCCATGCCCTGCGCGGCGTCGAGCACCTCGTCGGGGACGGCGTCGAGCCCGGCCACCATGTTGCGGACCAGCACGGTCAGCGAGTACAGGGTCAGGCCGGTCACGACGGTGGCGATCGAGAGCCCGGTGAACCCGAGCAGCAGCGAGAACAGCGCCAGCGACGGCACGGTGTAGATGATCGTGGAGGCACCGAGGACGACGTTCTTGGCCAGGCCGCTCCGACGGGCGATGAGGGCCAGCGGGAAGGCGATCAGCGCCCCCAGCCCGACCGAGATGGCGGTGATCAGGACGTGTTGCCCGAGCGCGTCGAGGATCTCGCTGGACCGGCTCGACAGATAGGCCGGACAGACCCACTCGTTGCGCAGCAGGCAGTTGTCAGCGAGGGTTGCCGCATGACCACCACCGCCGGGCAGACCGAGGATGGCGTCACTGATGCCGGTGTTCACACCGACGACCGTATCCCCGATCCGATGATCCGGCTCCAGGGCGTGGGCAAGAAGTACGCCGACGGCACCGAGGCGGTCGCGGCCCTCGACCTCGATGTCGCACGCGGCGATCTCGTTGCCCTCGTGGGGCCGTCGGGCTGCGGCAAGTCCACGACGCTGCGAATGGTCAACCGTCTGATCGAGCCGACGTCGGGCCGGATCTTCCTGGAAGGGGAGGACGTGACGGCAGCCGACCCGGTCCAGCTGCGTCGCCGGATGGGATATGTCATTCAGCAGATCGGGCTGTTCCCGCACCAGACCATCGCCACCAACGTGGCCACCGTCCCCGACCTCGTCGGCTGGGACTCGCGTCGCAAGAAGGCCCGGGTCGAGGAGCTGCTCGACCTGGTCGGGCTCAGCCCGAAGCTGTATGCGCACCGCTATCCCCACGAGCTCTCCGGAGGCCAGCGACAGCGCGTCGGTGTCGCCCGGGCCCTCGCCGCAGACCCGCCGGTGCTGCTGATGGACGAGCCGTTCGGGGCGGTCGACCCGATCGCCCGCGACCGGCTCCAGGCCCAGTTCCGCCAGATCCAGTCCGAGCTCGGCAAGACGGTGCTGCTGGTCACCCACGACATCGACGAGGCCGTCCGGCTCGCCGACAAGATCGCCGTGCTTTCCGTGGGCGGCAAGCTGGAGCAGTACGCCGCTCCCGCGACGGTCCTCGGGGCGCCGGCCAACGAGTTCGTCGCCGACTTCGTGGGCGCGGACCGGGGTCTGCGCCGGCTCGCGGTGACCACGATCGAGCCGCAGGACCTCGAGCACCCACCGACCGTCCTGCTCTCTGACAGCCTCGAGGGGGCTCGCGCCTGCCTGTCCGAGGCCGGCGCCGCGGGTGAGGTCGACGTCTTTCCCGGATACGCCGTGGTGCTGGACGCCGACGGCAACCTGCGCGGGTGGGTCGCCGAGCGCCATCTCGCCGAACGCCATCTGGAGGGGAGCGCGGCGACCGTTGCCGACGTGGTCCGCCGGTTCGATGACACCATCGAGGTCGGGGACAGCCTCCGCAAGGGTCTGTCCGAGATCGTGCAGCACGACGCCGGCTGGCTCCCCGTGCTCGAGGGCGACCGCTACGTCGGCGTCCTCACGCCCTCCTCGGTGCACGCGGCCCTGCGCCGCACCGTGCCGCGACACGAGAACGCGCGGGCGTAGGCCCGAGGGGCAGGTGGGCGGTCGGGCGGCGTCGCGCGCCCCTTCCTCGCCCGCACTTCGCGCACCTGGGTGCCGCTTCGCGCAGGAGGGTCCTGCCCGAGGCGGTGCGCCGGTACGCGGAGTCGACGTGGTCGCCCCTCCGCGGGGCCGCGTAAGTTGCCCTCGTGACCTCCGCGCCCCACGAGCTCCTCCGCCGCTCGAGCCTGCAGGGTCAGGGCGCGCTCGCCGCCGTCACCCTCGGCTCCGGGATCGCGATCCTCGACGGCACCGTGGTGACCATCGCGCTGACCACCATCGGCCGCGAGCTGGACGCCTCGCTCGCGCAGCTGCAGTGGGTCGTCAACGGCTACCTGCTCTCGTTGTCAGCGCTCATCCTTGTCGGCGGCTCGCTCGCGGACCGGTTCGGGCGGCGCCGGATGTACCTGCTCGGTATGGTCGGGTTCGGGGTCGCGTCCGCGCTGTGCGCCTTCGCGCAGTCACCTGGCCAGCTGATCGGGGCCCGCCTGCTGCAGGGCGTCGGTGGTGCGCTGCTCACACCTGGCGCCCTGGCCGTCATCCAGTCCTCGTTCCGGGTCGAGGACCGTCCGGCAGCGATCGGCCAGTGGGCCGGCGTCTCGGGGATCGCGACGGCCATCGGGCCGTTCGTCGGCGGGTGGCTGATCGACCACGGCGGCTGGCGCTGGATCTTCGCCATCAACCTCCCGCTGGTCGTGGTGGTGGTCGTCATGTGCCTGGTCTGGGTGCCGGAGAGCCACGACGCCGAGGCCGCCCACTCCTTCGACCTGACCGGTGCCGCACTCGCGGCCGCTGCGCTCGGTTCGCTCACCCTCGCCTTCACCAGCGGCGGCGCCGTCCCGTCCGCCGCGCTCTGGGTCGTGGGGGTGGTGGGGCTCGGCCTGGCCGTAGGGTTCGTGCTGCTCGAACGCCGGCTCACGGCCCCGCTCGTGCCCATGTCGTTGTTCTCGGACCGGGTGTTCTCCGCAGCGAACGGCATGACCTTCCTGGTCTATGGCGCGCTCTCGGTGGTCGTGTTCCTGACCGTCCTCCAGCTCCAGGTCAGTGCCGGGTACACCCCATTCGAGTCGGGCATCGCCACGCTGCCGATCACTATCGCGCTTCTCCTGCTCTCCTCGCGCGCCGCCGCGATCAGCAGCCGGATCGGCCCCCGTATCCCGATGACCGTCGGGCCGTTCCTGTGCGCGGGCGGGGTAGTGCTCCTCTCGACGGTGGACGAGGGCGCGTCGTACTGGACCGGGGTCTTCCCGGGCATGGCCGTCTTCGCCCTGGGGCTCTCCGCGCTGGTCTCCCCGCTCACCACGACGGTGCTCGCCGCCGCGCCCAACCGGTTCGCCGGAGTCGCCAGCGGCGTCAACAACGCGGTCTCCCGCGCCGGTGGCCTGCTCGCCGTGGCCGCCCTGCCCGCCGTGGTGGGCCTCTCCGGAGACGACTACCAGGCGGCCGCGACCTTCACCCCCGGATACCGCTCGGCGCAGCTCATCTGCGCGGGGCTGCTCGTGCTCGGCGGCATCGTCAGCTGGGTCGGGTTGCGAGGCACGCGGCCGGTCCGGGAGGACGCGACCTGACCTCCTTCGCCACCGAGGGCGTCCGGCGCCAAGGGCGATCTCGGCGTTCTGTCCGAGGCGGAGCCGTGGTCGCTCAGCCCGCAGTCGTCGTCCGGTCCGGTCCGGGCTCGCCGGATCGCCGCGACCTGGTCGGGCATCTCGTCGCACACCTCATCGACCAGGGTCCGCTTGTCCGCCGACGTGCATGCGACCGGGCGCCACGGCTGCCGCTTCACCAGTAGCCCGCCCTGCAGCAGTGTCCCGGACCGTCTGGTTAGTGCCAGACCAGCCCGTCGTCGGGTTGGGCGGCGCGGCTCCGTTGACGGCGTGCGGCCAGCCGGTCCGCTCGCGCAGCCTCGTGTCGTGGGTCCTGGGCGGGCGCAATGCCCTGAGTCCGGCCCGAGCCGTTACCGGGACTGCAGACGGGACGCCGGGAGAAGGGCCTCGCGCAGGAAGGAGGCGGCCGTCCGGTGCCAGTACCGCGGCCGTTGCAGCATGGCGTGGCCCTCGCCGTCGACACTGACCAGCCTCACGTCGACGCCCCTCGCCCGGAGCCGCCCGGCCATCGTCGCGGTGTTGTGCGGGCTGGTCATGCGATCACGGGTTCCGTGCATCAGCAGGGCGCGCAGGCCCGGACCCCCGCCCGCGACGTCGTACCGGTGGACCCACGGCGCGAGCCCGACCACGGCCTCGACACCGGGGTCGTCGGCCAGGCGCAGCGCGACCCGTCCACCCATCGAGTGGCCGAGCAGGCCGATCGGCCGGTCCGGGTATCGCGCCCGCACCTGCTCGAGCGCCGCGCGGGCGTCCGCGATCGGGCTCTCGGCCGCCTCGTTCCAGCCGCGCACGGCATACCGCAGGCGGGCGACCGCGATCTGCCCGTCGCCGGCCCGGGCGACGGCCCGCGCGAACGGGATCATCCGCAGCACTGCGAGCTGGTTCCAGCGGGCGGGCACGGTCGAGTGCTCGCGGCCTCCGTGCAGGAGGAGGACGACGGCGTGGGGGTCGGCTGGCTCGGCGGTCCAGCGGAGTTCGGCAGTCACGTATGCAGTTCGTCGTGGAGGGGCGAAGGGATGGGCCTGAGTATGCCGGTGAGGTCGAGGTCACGTCTGACCGACCCGCGCCGAGCCCCACCCAGGCCCTGGTCGCGCTCCCGACGCCGCAGGTCGCCCCCGACCACCCCCCGCCGCGTCCCCGACCTTCCGGCCGCGCGCCCGACGCCGCGGGTCGCTCGGACGACCGGTGACCTACGCTGCTGGGAAGACGGACCTGCGACGGTGCGGGCCCGAGACCCGGGAGACAGCCATGCGCGAGATCACCAAGTTCTACATCGACGGAGAGTGGGTCGAGCCCGCCGAGCCGCGGGTCGTCGACGTCGTCGACCCTGCCACCGAGAAGCCCGCCGGACAGGTGGCGATGGGCAGCGCGGCCGATGTCGACCGTGCGGTCGCCGCGGCCCGCAAGGCCTTCGACTCGTGGTCACAGACCTCGGTCGAGGAGCGCGTGAAGGTCATCGAGTCGATCATCGCCGAGTACAAGAACCGGATGGGCGACCTGGCGGCAGCGGTCACCGAGGAGATGGGCGCGCCGGAGAAGCTCGCCGCCAAGGCGCAGGTGCCGATCGGGCTCGGTCACCTCATGACCGCCGCCCGGTCACTGCCCGAATTCTCCTTCGCCGAGGACCGCGGTACGTCACGGATCGTCAAGGAGCCGATCGGTGTCTGCGGGTTCATCACGCCGTGGAACTGGCCGATGAACCAGGTGCTGTGCAAGGTCGCGCCGGCCCTCGCGACGGGATGCACGATGGTGCTCAAGCCCTCCGAGGAGGCGCCGTTCAGCGCGGCGATCCTGGCCGAGATCATGGACGCGGCCGGCGTACCGGCTGGGGTGTTCAACCTGGTCAACGGCGACGGGGCCGGCGTCGGTGTGGCACTGGCGTCGCACCCGGACATCGACCTCATCTCGTTCACCGGGTCGACCCGCGCAGGCATCGAGGTGGCCAAGAACGCGGCGCCGACGGTGAAGCGGGTGGCCCAGGAGCTCGGGGGCAAGAGCCCGAACATCCTGCTCGACGACGAGGACCTGGCCGGCAACGTGGCCAAGGGCGTCATGACGATGATGGTCAACTCGGGGCAGTCCTGCAACGCGCCCACCCGGATGATCGTGCCGGCCAGCCGGATGGACGAGGTCACTGCTGCGATCACCGGGGTGGCCGACCGGCTCACCGTCGGTGACCCTGCCTCGGGGGCGATGCTCGGCCCGGTCGTGAACTCCACCCAGTTCGAGAAGATCCAGGGCCTCATCGAGCGTGGGCTCGAGGAGGGGGCGACCGCCGTCATCGGCGGTCCGGGCCGGCCGGACGACCTGACCACGGGCTACTACGTCCGCCCCACCGTGTTCACCGGCGTCACCAACGACATGGACATCGCCCGTCAGGAGATCTTCGGACCGGTACTGGTCGTGATCGGCTATCAGGACCTCGAGGACGCCATCGCCATCGGCAACGACACCGAGTACGGCCTGGCCGGGTACGTCTCGGGGCGCGATGTCGACACGGTCCACCAGGTGGCCTCCCGACTTCGTGCCGGCTCGATCTCGGTCAACTCCGCGCAGCTCGACCCGTCGGCGCCGTTCGGGGGGTACAAGAAGAGTGGCAACGGACGCGAGTGGAGCGACTACGCGTTCGAGGAGTTCCTCGAGGTGAAGTCGATCCTCGGGTTCAGCGCGGCCTCGTAGGGCTCGGGTCGTGGGTCGAGCTGCGGTTCGGTCCCCTCGAACCCACGTCGCGCACCTCGGGCTGGGGTCCAGCCGCCGCCCCCTCGCCCCACTTCGCGTACCTCGGTGCCACCTCGCGCACGACACTCCTGCGCGGAGTGGCACGGAGGTGCGCGAAGTGGGGTCGGACACCGGTCGCCGGCACCGACGTCGGCGCGACCGTCGACCCCGATCGCGGTCGGGTCGCCGGGGTCAGACGTCGGCGCGGTGGAAGTTCGCGTGCGAGCGGGACGCGGTCGGACCGCGCTGACCTTGATAGTGCGAGCCGTACTTCGCGCTGCCGTAAGGGTTCTCGGCCGGCGAGGACAGCCTGATGAAGCAGAGCTGCCCGATCTTCATGCCCGGCCACAGCATGATCGGCAGCGTGGCCACGTTGCTCAGCTCGAGGGTCACGTGACCGGAGAAGCCCGGGTCGACGAACCCCGCGGTCGCGTGGGTCAGCAGCCCCAGCCGGCCCAGGCTCGACTTGCCCTCGACGCGCGCGGCGAGGTCGTCGGGGAGCGTCACGGTCTCCAGGGTCGACCCGAGCACGAACTCGCCGGGGTGCAGGACGAACCCCTCTGAGGGTTCCACCTCGACCAGCCGCGTGAGGTCGGGCTGGTCGAGGCTAGGGTCGATCACGGGGTACTTGTGGTTGTCGAACAGCCGGAAGTACTTGTCCATCCGGACGTCGACGCTGGACGGCTGGATCATCGCCGGGTCCCAGGGGTCGAGCGCGATCCGTCCGGCGTCGACTTCGGCCCTGATGTCACGGTCGCTGAGCAGCACGGCCCGAGGCTATCGCGCCGGGCGTCGCGAGCCCGACGCGAACCCGACCAGAGGCAGATATGGGAAGATCTCGGTTGCCCTGGCAACAGCACTGTTCCCATATCTGGGCCTGGGGGCGGGGTGGAGCGCCGGGCCAGGAGGGTGTCAACGGAGGGAGCGCGGGAGGCGCCGAGCCGTGGGCTAGACTCGCTCGCGCCGCTCGGCCGAGCAGCGTCCGCCGGTGTAGCTCAATGGTAGAGCGCCAGCTTCCCAAGCTGGACACGCGAGTTCGATTCTCGTCACCGGCTCCACAACGTCACGGCAGGTCAACGGTGCTTCTCGGTTGTGGGCCTGTGGGCTGAGGTGCGATCACGCGACGCGACCGTGCCACACCGTGCCAGAGGCGCCGGTCAGATCAGCCCGTTCCGCAGGAGCGCGCCAGGAAGCACAAGCGCCATGTCGGCAACGTTCGCACGTTGCCCCCAGCCCGATCTCAGGCAGAGGTATGCCGGGTGGTCAGCACCCGGCATACCTCGCCCCCTCAGGGACGCCCTAGGACTCCCGCCGACGAGTCTTGGCGCAGGAGCTGGCGCGCCACCACTGTCATCCCCACCGCGGTGAGGGACCAGGCGACGAAGTCGACCTGGGGGCTTCCCAGCAAGACGGTGGCCACGAAGTGCAGGGGCTGCGAGACCGCGACAACCCAGCCGGCCCAGGCCGGCACCCGTCCGGAGCGCACGAGGGCGATCCCGAGCAGGACGGTGCCGACGACGTGGCCGACGACGAAGATGCCCATCGAGACGCCGATCGTCGGATGTGCGGCGGAGAAGAGCGCGGCGGTCTGGGTGGTCGACAGGCCGGCTTCGTGCGCGCTCCACAGGAGCTGGTCCGTGGCCAGCATGACCGCGAGCGCGAGATAACCGGGCACGGTCAGGACCAGGGCCCAGAAGGTGAGTCGTGGCGCCGCCGTGCGGCAGAGGCCGGCCGCTGCGATCACGCCGGGCACCAGGGTGAGCACGGCGATGAGCCCGAGCCACAGGACTGCGGACTGCGCGCCGGGGTGACGCCCGACCTCGGCGACGGTCTCCTCCGGCGATCCGGCGGTGTAGTAGGGGAGCACGAGACGTAGCACGGCAACGGCCGCCGGTCCGAGCGGCAGGAGCAGCGCAGTCGCCCAGCTGCTGAAGGCCGGGAACGGGTGGTGGACCGTCGCCTCGGCGGTATCCGACGTACGGGTGCTCATGCCGTCACGACCCGAGCGTCGGTGCGACCGACGAGCAGGATGCCCATGACGGTCAGCACCACCGTGGTGGCTGCCGCAGCCTGCCCCGCCGCGGGCACGTCGTCGACCAGGAACGCGGGCAGGGCGGTGACGGAGGAGAGCACCCGAAGCCCCACGAGGAGGCGGAGAGGACGGCTGCTGTCCTGGGAGGCCCGGACCACGAGCACCAGGCTGACCAACCCGAGCGCTGTCACCAGCGCGGCCACGGAGTATGGAGGGGTGTTGCCGTCGGTGAGCAGCAGCATCGAGCAGTCGGCCAGCGACAGGAGGCCAAGGATCGCCAGTCCCGCGCGACGGCTGATGGTGGCAGAGGAGTTCATTTTGGTTCCTTTCGAGAGTGGTGGTGCTCTCGAGGTTCCCCCGGCGGCCTTCCCGTCCAGAAGGGCAGACGAACCCCCGTGACCGGGTGATTGCCCGGGCAGGTCGGGAGGATTTCCCGACCTGCCCGGATGGTCACTCGGTATCGTCGATCACGGCGCGAGCGAGGAGATGCCGATGGGCGTGCGATGGCTTGGGGCGGCTCTTGGAGCGGGGGCTGTCCTGGCTTCCGCCGGGGCCATCGCCGCGACGACGGCCGCCCACATGTCGTTCGCCCAGGCCTTGGATGCGTTCGTCGTGAGCAACCTGGTCATCGGCGTGAGCTTCGCGCTCTGTGGTGCGCTGATCGCGTGGCACCGCCCGCGTCTGTTGCTCGGCTGGCTCTATGCCTTGGGTGGCTTCTGCCAGGTGCTGTCGGGCCTCGCCGCGCCACTCGGTGCGGTCCTGCACGAGCAGGGGGCGCCGGTCTGGATCGTGCGGTTGGACGTGACGGTGTTCAACTGGGCCTGGCCGGTCAACATCGGGCTGGCCATCCCGCTGTCGCTGCTCATGCTGCCGGACGGCCGGCTGGCCTCGCGGCGCTGGCTCCCGGTCGCCGCAGCCGTCGCGGTCACCTCGCCGCTGTTCCTGCTCGAGGTGGGGCTCGGAACGGGCCGGCCAGCGGGTATGCCGCCCGCATACCTGGCCATGCAGCGCTATGACGACCTCGCCTGGCTCTGGAACCTGAGCGAGGTGCGCTGGGTGTTCTCGGTCCTGGTTGGCTTGGCCTGCATGGTGTTCCGCTATCACCGGGGAGAGGAGGTGGTTCGTCGTCAGCTGCTCTGGTTGGTCCTCGCGGCCGCCGTGATCCTCGTGGCGGTCACGCCGTGGGCGCTGGTCGCCGGCACGCCACTCCTCGTCCTCTTCACGATCCCGCTGTTGCCAGCGGCCGTGGCCGTCGCCGTTCTGCGTCACGGACTGCTCGACATCAAGCTCGTCGTCAGCCGAGTCGTCACCTATGCGCTGCTCTCCGGCCTCGTACTGGCGGCCTACGCCGGACTCGTCGTGGTGCTCTCGGGCGTCGCATCAGCGCTCCTGGTGGCCCTGCTCGCGCTGCCCGTCCGGACCCAGCTGCAGGCGGTGGTCGACAGGCTGCTCTATGGCGAGCGGGGCAACCCGGTCCGGGTGGCATCTCGGGTCGGCCAGTCCCTCTCCGGGGGCTTGTCCGAGACCCTCGAAGAGGTCCGCGCTGCACTGCGGTTGCCCTATGTCGCGGTGGTCGCCGGCGACGAAGTCCGGGCGGCCGGCGGCACACCCGGAGGGGAAACGGCATCGCTGCCACTCGAGGGCGGCTCGGTCCTGGTCGTCGGCCTGCGCGGTGGGGAGCGCCGTCTCTCCGCAGCCGACGCGACGATCCTGCGGATGCTCTCCGGCCCGCTGTCGACCGCGCTCCACGCCACGGACCTGCTGCGCGAGCTCAAGGTCTCACGGGAGCGACTCGTCCTGGCCGAGGAGGAGGAGCGGCGGCGCCTCAGGCGCGAGTTGCACGATGGCCTCGGGCCGCTGCTCACCGGCGTGGCACTCTCCGCAGACATGGCCCACAACCTCGCCAGCGCCAGCGCGAGTGTCAGTGGCAGCGCGAGTGTCAACGCCAGTGGCAGCGGCAGCGGCAGCGCTGACGTTGACGGGCGGCTGCTGGAGCGGCTCGACGCCGTCCGCAGCGACAGTCGCACGGCGATCCGGGAGGTGCGTCGCATCGTTGACAACCTGGGGTCTCCGACACTCGACGAGCTCGGCCTCGCCGAGGCACTGCGGATCCGTGCGGCGCGGACGACCCGACGGGCCGATGGTTCGGATCTCGTCGTGCAGGTCGAGATTCCGCGGGATCTGCCGCCGATACCGGCGGCGGTCGAGCTGGCGGTGTACCGCATCGCCACCGAGGCGTTGACCAACGTGGTCCGCCACTCGAGCGCGACCACCGTCCGTCTGCGACTGGTCTGGGACGGGGAGCTGCGCTGCGAGGTGCTCGACGACGGCGCCGTCAATGACGGCTGGGGCACCGGGGTGGGCATCAGCTCGATGCGCGAACGGGCGGCGGAACTCGGCGGACGCTGCGACGTGGGGTCGGGCCCCGACGGTGGACACGTGCGAATCTCCCTCCCCGTGGCCGCTCGATGATGATCAGCGTCCTGGTCGTCGACGACCACCCCGTTGTGCGCTCAGGGCTGTCTGGGGTGCTCTCCACGCTGGCCGGTTTCGAGGTCGTCGGGGTCGCCGCCGACGGCGCCGAAGCGTTGCGCGAAACCGTGCTGCACCGACCCGACGTGGTCCTGATGGACCTGCAGATGCCAGGGATGGACGGACTGGCCGCGATCCGCGAGATCGCCCGCGTGGCACCGACAACGCGGGTCTGCGTGCTGACCATGTTCGATGACGACGACTCGCTGTTTGCCGCGATGCGTGCCGGCGCGCAGGGATACCTGCTCAAGGGTGCCGAGCAGGACGAGATCGCCCGCGCGGTGCGTGCGATCGCGGCCGGTGAGGTGATCTTCGGGCCTGGGGTCGCCGAACGCGTCCTGCACCAGATCAACGCGCCTGCGGCTCGCAGTTGTGCACCCTTCCCCTCGCTGACTGCCCGCGAGCTGGAGGTCCTGGAGCTGCTCGCCGCAGCGCTGCCGACCAGCACCATCGCTGACCGGCTGCGGCTCGCGCCCAAGACCGTGAGCAACCACGTCTCCAACATCCTCTGCAAGCTGCAGGTCGTCGACCGGACACAGGCAGCGGTCCTGGCTCGCGACGCCGGACTCGGATCCGGCCCGCGCCACGCCCCCCGATGAGTCGAGCCGACCCGGCCGATCTAGGCGGCCCACCCATTTCTACGACCATCACAGGCGACGACCAACCCTTGCCCCACTCGCGCGGCCCGACCATCCCTCGCAGATGAAGGCAACGAAGTCTGAGCAGCCCTGCGTCCGTCAGAGGACGAGGAACGTCTTGGTGTCCGTAGCCGGCCCCGGACCTTCCTGCCCGCCTGAGGGGTCGTCGGTCGACACCTCGACCACGTAGGTGCCCGGGGCGAGGGTCGCGCTGAAGGTGAACTCACCGAAGCCACCCGTCCCGGTCCCGCCCATCGCGTTTCCGCGTGCCTGGACCTCGCCTGAGGAGGCGCGGACCTGCCAGGCGAAGGTGGCCTCGAACGAGGTGCCGTACCCGGTGAAGCGGACCGAACCAGCCTGACGGATCGCCGCCCCTTCCTCAGGTGAGGTGACCCAGACGTGACCCTGCACGTCGGCCAGGGGAGCACGCAGCATCGGCTCACCGACGCGGACCACGCCCCACGCGTCGTAGGCGGCGCCATCGACGGTGATGGTGACCGTACTGGCCGGCTTTCCGATCTTCTGGGCGGCTGCCGTGGCCGTGTAGACGAGCTGCTGGAGCGCGCGCGATGCGAGCTCGCTGCCGAGGTTGGTGTTGGCGAAGGCGTCCTTCGACAGGTCCACGGTGAGTCGAGCGCCTTGCTGGGAGACCCGCACGGTGCTCGCCGGCCGCCACGGAGTGGTGTAGTCCGGGTCGAGAGGCTTCATCCGGGTCATGGCAGCGACCGCGGAGGCGACCGCGCCTCCGGCGTCGGGGACGGTACGGAACTCACGGTAGAGCGCGAACGACTGGCGCGACTCCGCGATCCAATAGACCGGAACCGCCACCAGCTGCCCGGACGCTGTGGTCGTGGGCGTGCCCGTCGCCGACGTTGTCGCACGGGACGTCTGAGGCGTCGACACCGTCGAGCCCGTCGAGCTGGTGCCGGTGGCCCCAAGCCCCGAATCGCCGCCGCAGGCACCCGAGCCGAGGACGACTGCCAGCCCGACCATCCCCGCGGCCACGGCCCTGACCGGATTGCTACCTGTCACTCGCATGGTGGTTCCTCTCCTAGGTCCCCGCCAGCCGACCGCCGACCCTTCCTTGACGGCCAGGCTTGAAGGTCGGTTGACCTGTCTTCCGCGTCGACACCCCGACGGCCCGCCGGCCACGGTGCTGACAGCGGGAGCCGAGCGTCCGGCCAGCCGGACCACAGGGGTCCACGAGAGTCGGCCACGAGCGCCCACGTCAGCGCACGCCCTCGAGCGGGAGCTTGAGTCCCCTGGGGTGCTGTAGCTCGACTTTGTGATCGTGGTGGGCCAGGTCGGTCACCCGCGGAGGGCGAGCCACCGCGTGAGGGCTCGGTGAGAACCCGCCAAGGAACTCACGGACAAGAACTCAGGCGATGACCCCGAACCGGTCGAGGCACACCGAAGGGGCAGTGGCCGGGCTAGGGCACGACGAGCTGGACGAGCTGGACGAGCTGGACGAAACCACGTTGTCCGACAGCCGCGTCGGCGACCTGGCTCCCCTGTCCCGCGCACCGACCGGAGCCGAGCGGGGCGCACGGCGCTCGGGAGGTCGTCCTGGTCGGTGGGCCGGTGGACTCAGCGCCTTCGACGCCGGGCCGCGACCACTCCGGCGACACCCGCCACCACGGCCACACCACCGACCGCGGCGACCGTGCCGGGTCGGGCCTTGGCGGCGTCGCGTGCGGCGACGACCCGTTGCTGGGCCGCGCTCTTGACGTCGAGGCGTGCAGCGATCTGCTCGACGGTCTTCCCGAGCTCCTCGCGGGTCTGCTCGATGTCGCGCTCCATCTTCGCTGTGGACCCCTCTGCCTCCGCCGCGTCGGTCGACCCGATGCTCTGGTCAGCGGCCACGGGCTGCCTCCTTGACGGCCTCGACGTCGCGCTCGACGCTGGCGATGGTCTGTTGGGGCACCGGGGGGACGCCGGCGGACACCTGCCGCTTGCCGGCCAGCGCTGCGACGCCGGCCGCGGCGAACACCACGACGGTCACGACGAGCGCGGCGAGCCACCCGTCCATGACCCGCGCGAGCGCGAGGATCGCGGTGGCCAGCAGGCAGCCCAGCCCGAACCAGGCGAGGACACCAGCGACCCCGAACAACCCGGCACCGATGCCAGCGTGCTTGGCCTTGTCAGAGATCTCGGCCTTGGCCAGGGCGATCTCGTCGTGCACCAGCCGCGATGTCTGCTGCGAGAGCTGGGCCATCAGCTGACCCAGCGTCGCGTCCTGCGCGGGGTCCGGTGCGCTGTCCTCGGTCGACCGCGGGTCAGCCACCATGCATCTTCTTGTCGGCGGCGACGTCGGGAGCGAGGTCGGGACCAGTCACCTCGTCGGCCCCTGATCCGCCGCCCAGCCGATCCTTGGCGAGCGCTGCGGCCTTGCCTGCGGCGTCGACGACGGCGTGCTGGACCTCGGGGGCCCGGTCGGCGACGAACCGCTGGGCCTGGTCGGCCCGTTCCTGCACCGTCGGGCTCTGCCACACCCCGCGTGCCTTCGCGCTGATCTGGTCATAGCGCTTTCGACCCGCTCGGCTGCCGAGGACATACCCGACCGCGCCTCCCAGCAGCAATGCCGCCCTGCCCTTCATGTGTGCTCCTCAGTCTGTGACGACGTACTCGCCCGTGGTCTCGTGCGCGGGTCTTGCGCGTGCGCGCTTGCTCTTGTGCTCGCGGGGGTTCTGCCCTGCGGGCCGGCCGCACAAACACCACGCGACCGGCGATCGGCGGCCCATCCGGTGGGCGGCAGGCGACTTCTGCGCCCGTTCGCCCCCCGTTCCGCGCTCGTCCTATGTTCCCGGCAAGCGCGCGGGGGGACCGAACAGCCCCATCGGTCTGCACGCGCTGCCCGGGCTGCATAGGATCAATGGGCACGGGCCGCCCCTGGCCCGTCTCCGGGTCAAGACGCGGCTCGGTTCTGCTGATGAGTTTCTCAGACAGGACGACCCGCACGCGATGAGGCATGAGCAGAGATCGACCAGCCCCGGAGCCGGCGCGCCCAAGCCGGCGCCACCGGCCTCCCCGCCGGTCGAGCGCTCCGCCGGCGCCGAACCCGGCATGCTGGCCGCTGCGCCGGGGCTGGTGCCGCTCGGGAAGTTCAGCCGCGAACGGAACGGCGACCACTGGACGTGGAGCCCGGAGGTCTACGCCATCTTGGGTTTCACGCCCGGCGAGACCGAGCCGGGCATGGACGTCGCGCTGAGCCGCGTGCATCCCGACGACCGTGAGGGCGTGGCGGCGGTCTTCGCCGAGCACGCCCAGCAGACCGGGCCCTATGCGCTCTTCCACCGGATCATCGACGTCGGCGGCCAGACCCGCCACATCCTGTCGTGTGGACACTGTGTGCTCGACGAGGACGGCAACCCGGTCCGGGACGAGGGGTACTTCCTTGACCTGACCTCCCGGCGGCGGGAGGAGAGCCGCCTGGACATCGAGGAGGCCATCGCCCGCGTCACCGAGCGCCGTGCCGAGATCGAGCAGGCCAAGGGTGCGCTCATGGCGCTGTTCGGTCTGGACGCCGACGCCGCGTTCGCCGCGTTGGCCCTGTACTCGCAACGCGCCAACCTGAAGGTGCGCGACGTGGCCGTCCAGGTGGTGGCGGCGGCCACTGCCGGTGGTGCCGACCGCAGTGACCTCACCGACCTGCTGACCGCGATCGCCGGCGAGCGACACGTCGCCCGAGGCGCCTGAGGCGTTCTGCCCGCACTCGGTCGGCCGCGCGGCACGCGGCCTGCCGACGGGTTTCCTGAAAGCCCTTGTAATTGTTACTCGGCGGTAGCACCATGGATGTTACCGGCCAGTATCAGCCTCGGGAGGAAACCCACATGGGCCACTACAAGAGCAACCTGCGCGACCTGGAGTTCAACCTCTTCGAGGTCTTCGGCCGTCAGGACGTCCTGGGGACCGAGCCCTATGCCGAGGTCGACGCCGACACCGCCCGCGAGATGCTCAAGGAGATCGCGCGGCTGTCCGAGAACGAGCTCGCCGAGAGCCTGCTCGACTCCGACCGCAAGCCGCCGGTGTTCGACCCGGCGACCCACTCGGTGACCCTCCCCGCATCCTTCAAGAAGACCTACAAGGCCTACCAGGACGCCGAGTTCTGGCGGATGGACGTTCCCGCCGAGCTGGGCGGGACCGTGGTCCCGCCGAGCCTGCGCTGGGCCGCCGCCGAGCTCGTCCTGGGCGCCAACCCGGCCGTGCAGATGTACGCCGCGAGCTACGCCTTCGCCAAGGTGCTCTTCCTGCTCGGCACGCCCGACCAGCAGAAGCTGGCCCAGCTCGTCGTGGACCGCGGCTGGGGCGCCACCATGGTGCTGACCGAGCCCGACGCCGGCTCCGACGTCGGGGCGGGCCGGACCAGGGCCACCCACAACGCCGACGGCACCTGGAACATCACCGGGGTCAAGCGGTTCATCACCTCGGCCGAGCACGACCTGAGCGACAACATCATCCACTTCGTCCTGGCTCGCCCCGAGGGGGGTGCCGCCGGGACCAAGGGCCTGTCCCTGTTCGTCGTGCCCAAGTTCCACGTCGACACCGAGACCGGCGCGCTCGGCGAGCGAAACGGCGCCTACGTCACGGGCGTCGAACACAAGATGGGGCTCAAGGTCTCCACCACCTGCGAGGTCACCTTCGGTGACCGGCAGCCAGCGGTCGGCATGCTCCTCGGTGAGGTCCACGACGGTATCGCCCAGATGTTCCGCATCATCGAGCACGCTCGGATGATGGTGGGCACCAAGGCGATTGCCACCTTGTCCAGCGGCTACCTCAACGCCCTCGACTACGCCAAGCAGCGGGTACAGGGCGCCGACCTCACCCAGCAGGGCGACAAGGGCGCACCGCGGGTGACGATCACCCACCACCCCGACGTGCGGCGTTCGCTGATGACCCAGAAGGCCTATGCCGAGGGCCTGCGCGCGCTGGTGATCTACACCGCGACCCAGCAGGACGTCGTCGACCAGGCCCAGCTGGAGTCGGGCGCCGAGGAGCTCGCGCAGGGCTCCGCCGCCTACCTCGCCAGTCGGGTCAACGACCTGCTGCTCCCGATCGTCAAGGGCGTCGGCTCCGAGCGAGCGTGGGTCCTGCTGGGCACCGAGTCGCTCCAGACCTACGGCGGCTCGGGCTTCCTGGAGGACTACCCCGTCGAGCAGTACGTGCGCGACGCGAAGATCGACACCCTGTACGAAGGGACCACGGCCATCCAAGGTCTGGACTTCTTCTTCCGCAAGATCATCAAGGACAAGGCGCAGGCCCTCAGCGCACTCGCCACCGAGATCACCGAGTTCGCCAAGGCCTCCGACGGCCAGTTCCAGACCCGTGAGCGCGAGCTGCTCGCGACCGCGGTCGAGGACGTCCAGGGCATCCTCGCGACGATGGTCGGGGCGCTGCTGTCCGCAGACCCACGGCAGGAGGGCGGCGACGCCACCCACCTGTACAAGGTCGGTCAGAACACCTCGCGGCTGCTGCTCGCCGCGGGGGACCTGGTGATCAGCTGGCTGCTGCTGCGTCAGGCCGAGGTGGCCCAGGCCGCGCTCGACACCGTTGCGAGCGGAGAGTCGCTGTCACGCAAGGACATCGACTTCTACACCGGCAAGGTCGCTGCGGCATCGTTCTTCGCGACCACCGTGCTGCCCCGGCTCACTGCGGAGCGCGTCATCGCCGAGGGCATCGACAACGCCCTGATGGACCTGCCCGAGTCAGCCTTCTGACCGCTGCGCCAACTGACCTGCGACGCGCGGTCAGCGCCGGTCGCCCGCCTCCGGCGGCACGCCGGTGTCCCGGTGCTCGACCACGGTCGTGTGTGAGGTGTTGGTTCGCTGGCCGTTCAGGATGACCGCGATGATGAGCGCCAGGACCCCTGCGCCGAGCAGAATGAACCCGACGACATCGAGGTTCGCGTTCATCGCGTTGTCGACCACGTCGGTCAGCGACAGGACGGCGCCGATCACGATGAGGATGATGCCGAGGCCGATGCCCATCAGGAACTCCTTCGCCAGGTCCGCTCGGGTGAGCGGACTCGAGAACTCCTGGGGTGGATACCCAGCCCGGCGCCGTCGAAAACGCGGTGGAGCGCTCAGGTTCCCCGCAGCGCCAGGTCGAGGACCGCAGCAGCGCCTGCAGTGAGCACGACCGGGATCCCCCAGTCCTGCTGGAACAAGTGACACGCGGCATGCTCTGGCACCTCGCCGGTCGCGGGGTCGCCGTCACAGGCCGCCGCCTGCACCGAGACGTGCAGCACCCCGTCACCGACGCGCTCGTCCAGGACCAGCCGTCGGGTGAGGCCCGGCGCCGATCCCGATCCCTCGCGCAGCAGGGCCGCAGGTGTCGCACTCACGGTCAGGCGGGTGGGGTCGCCGTAGCGGGTGTCCAGCTTCTGCCCGGTCGGCGGGTCGAACGCGATGGCGAGCTCGACCGCACCCGGCGCAACCTCGGTACGCGGCCGCTGGGTGGTGCGCGCCAGGCCGTCGACCTGCTGAGCCACCAGCGGGATCGGCACGCGGACGAGCTGGTGGGCCGCAGACTCCACCACCACGAGGTATGCCGTTCCCTCGCCCGACCTGCGTTCCCGGCTGTCGCCGACCTCGACCACTGCGTCACTGGGCTCTCGCAACCCGGTCGCCAGGGTGGACACCTCGCCGGTGGTGGGGTCGAACCGGCGGATCGCGCCGTTGTAGGTGTCGCTGATCGCCACCGAGCCGTCGGGCAGGACGGTGACGCCGAGAGGGTGCTGGAGCAGCGCCTGGTCAGCGGGTCCGTCTCGGTGGCCGAAGTCGAAGAGCCCTTGTCCCACCTGGGTGCTCACGCTCAGCCCGTCTTCGCCGACGTCGAAGGAGCGCAGCGCGGAGGTCTCCGCGTCGGCGACCCAGAGCCGGCGACCGTCCGCGGACGCTGCGAGCCCCGACGGCTGCGCCATCCACGCCTCATCGGCGGCACCGTCGCGGATCCCCTCGTGCGAGGTCCCGGCGAGGACGGCCACCGTGTTGTCCTCCACGCGCCGGGCCAGGTGCAGGGCCCACAGCTGGTGGGTCCCCGCCATCGCGATGACGACCCGGTCCATGAACCAGGCCAGGTCCCACGGGGTGGACAGCGGCTGGAGGAGGGCGCGCCCGCTGCCGGACCGCTCGCGCAGCTGCTCACCGGTCCCGGCGAGGACCCCGATCTTCCCGTCCGACAGCCGGATCGAGCGGATCTGGTGGTTGACGCTGTCCGCGACCACCACGTCGTACCCCACCCGTTCGGCGGTATCCCCCGGGAGCACCAGGACGCCCTGCGGCTCGTTGAGCTGTCCAGCGCCACCGAAGCGACGGCGCTCGGTGACGAGGTCCGGCTCCAGCCAGACCACCTGGTGGTGCGCGGTGTCCGAGACGACGAAGGACCCGTCGGGCATCGATGCGGCCTTCCCGGGGAAGCGCAGTGCCGTCGTCACGGCCGGTGGTGGGACGTATGGCGAATCACCCTCGCGCAGTGTGCCTTTCGTCCGATGCTCCTCGATCAGCTCCTCGATGAGCACCGACAGCCCGGGTCCGTGGCCCTCCCCGGACATCGAGGCCACGATGTATCCCTCGGGGTCGACCACGACCAGCGTCGGCCAGGCCCGCGCGGTGTACGCCTGCCAGGTCACCAGCTCGGGGTCGTCCAGCACCGGGTGGTGGACGGCATGACGCTCGACCGCCGCGGCCAGCGCCTCCGGGTCGGCCTCGTGCTCGAACTTCGGCGAGTGGACGCCGACCATGACCAGCGAGCCGGAAAAGCGCTCCTCCACCGGCCGCAGCTCCTCGAGCACGTGCAGGCAGTTGACGCAGCAGAAGGTCCAGAAGTCGAGCACCACGACCCGCCCTCGCAGGTCCGCCAGGGTGAGCATCTCGCCACCGGTGTTGAGCCAGCGCCGACCACGCAGCTCGGGGGCACGGACGCGGATGGTGCGTAGGTCGGACGTCACCAGCTCATTGTCTCCCGCCGGCTCGACCCCTATACAGCCGCAGGGAGTCGCCCTACGCTGATCACCGAAGCGAGCTTCACCGGGTCCTCTTCGCCGTGATCTTCTGCGCCGTCGGGAGGACGACCATGCTTGCGAAGATGCCCGTGAACCTCACGCAGTTCCCCACCGTTGCGGCGCTGCTGGCGGTGTCGGCCCTGGTCGCGGCCTGCGGGTCGCCCGAGGGTGGTCCGCCGCCGTCGACCGGATCGAGCGGCCCGACCGTGACGAGCGATCCTGCCTGTCCGCCGTCGGGGACACTCTCCTACGTCTGCGGGCCGTCGAACGCCGAGGATCTCGTGCCGGTGGGCACGACCCGCTGGCTGGTCGCTTCCAACGGTGCGCCCGAGGGTGTGCCCGCCGCCGGCAAGATCTATCTCATCGACACGGAGGCGAAGACGTCCGAGGAGCTGTTCCCCGGCGCCTCGCCCGTGCTCGCGCACGACGCGGCGACCTATCCCGACTGCCCGACGGTCGACCTGACCAACCTCGAGGTCCACGGCATCGCCCTGCGGGAGACCGCATCGGGGAAGTACCGCCTGTACGCGACCACCCATGGCGCAGTCGAGGCCATCCAGGCCTGGGAGCTCGACGCGACCGGCGACCGGCCGTCGGTGGTCTGGGTCGGCTGTGTCCCGCTGCCCCCGAAGATGTACTCCAACGGCGTGGCGATCCTCGCGGACGGAGGATTCGTCACCACGAAGTTCATCGACCCCACCGAAGCCGACCCGTTCGCGAGCATCGGCAAGGGCCAGATCAACGGCGAGGTGCACGAGTGGCACCCCGGGGGCGCCGTCACTGCAGTGCCCGGCACCGAGCTCTCCGGTGCCAACGGTATCGAGGTCTCGGCCGACGGGGGCCAGCTCTTCGTAGCGGCGTACGGCACGCACGAGGTGGTCCGGTACGACGTCGGTCCCAACCCCGGGCCCCCCGCGCGCATCGCCCTCGACATCGCACCCGACAACCTGCGGTGGACCGAGGCGGGAACTCTGCTCACCATCGGGGCCAACCTCGCGGAGGACACCGGGTGGACCGTCGTCGAGATCGACCCGGCGACGATGACGGCCAGCCCCCTCACCACCTACGACCAGGACGTGACCCTGCAGAACGCATCGACCGCCCTGCGGGTGGGCAAGGAGACGTGGATCGGGACGTGGGACGGCGACCGCGTGGGCTACTACTCGACGACCTAGCCGCACCAGGCCGCCTCTTTGCTGGGGACCGGAGCGGGAAGAGCGGCCGGGCAGCGCCCGTTGCAGCAGGTATGCCTGTCGACCTCCGTGTGCCCCTGTCCGTGCTCGACCTCGTCCCGGTGTCGCAGGGGATGACCCGGACCGAGGCGATCCAGCACAGCGTGGACCTCGCCCAGGACGTGGAGCGCCTCGGCTACACGCGGTTCTGGATGGCCGAGCACCACGGGAGCGAGACCTTTGCCAGCTCGGCGACGGCGTTGCTGCTCGGGCACATCGCCGGACACACCTCACGGATCCGGGTCGGGTCTGGCGGGGTGATGCTGCCCAACCACAGCCCGCTCATGGTGGCGGAGTACTACGGCACGCTGGCGACGATCCACGGCGACCGGGTCGACCTCGGGTTGGGACGCGCTCCGGGGACCGACCCGGTGACCGCCGCGGCACTCCAGCGCAGCAGTGGCGACCTCGACACCTTCGCCCAGGACGTCCTGGACCTGGTGACCTACCTCGGCCCGGAGCGCCCGGCCGCGCCAGGGCGGGTGCGCGCCCTGCCCGGTGAGGGCACCGAGGTGCCGCTCTGGATGCTCGGGTCGTCGACGGGGGGCGCCCAGGTGGCGGCCCTGCTCGGACTGCCGTTCTCCTTCGCCTCCCACTTCGCCCCGCAGCACATGCGTGAGGCGCTGGCGACCTATCGCGAGCGGTTCAACGCCGACGCGCCGACCGCTCAGGTCGACCGCCCCACGGTGATGGCCGGCGTCAGCGTGCTGGTCGCGCCGACGCAGGAGGAGGCCGACTTCCTCGCCAGCACCTCGGCCCTGATGACGGCGCGCATCCGAACCGGTCGGCCCGCGCCCCTCGACCCACCCCGCGGCGACGTGGAGGCCGTCCTGCCGCCGGGAGTCGCCGAGCTGATCGCGTCCCAGCAGGCCGCGCGTGCGGTGGGGACACCGAAGCAGGTCGTGGCGGACCTCGAGTCCTTCGTGGAGGAGCACGACCTCGACGAGCTCATCGTCGCGACCTACACCTACGACCCGGCCATGCGCGCCCGGTCCTACCGCCTGCTGGCCGAGGAATGGGGTCTGGCCGCCGACCCGGTCTCCGGGGTGGGCGGTCCGCGTATCACCCACGCCTGACCGGACTCCTGCCAGACGTGGACGACCACGTCGAGCTCCGGGTGCACGGGGTCTCCGGCACGAGTGCGGAGGCCCTGCTCGGAGTGCGCATGGACGCCTTGGTCACCCCCGCACCGGCCGGCGACCGCTACGTGCGCTTCGAACGGCCCGTCCGGGCCCAGCTCGGAGGCACAGTGCTGGAGGGCATGAGCTGGGGTCGGCTCACGTCCGGAGCGGTGACCCAGGCGTTGTGGCTGCTCCTGCTGCCGTTCGCGATGGTCAACCTCGGGTACTGGTCGCGCCCCTGGGGCGACGAGGGCGAGTTCGGCCGCCGGGCGGGTCACGTGCACCGGGTCCTGGTGCGCCTGGTGGCACTCGGCCTGACCGCAACCATCGTGTGGACCACCGGCGCCATCGTGCTCGACATGGTCGCCTGGCAGTGCTGGGTCGCGCAGTCAGCTACGTGCACCGAGCTCCCCGGACTGATCTCGTGGCTGGACGCCGGACGCGGCTGGTCCCCCGAGCTAGCCCTGGTCGTCGGACTGCTCGGACCGCTCGGCGTGGTCGTCGGTCTGGGTGCGCTGTCCCGTGGCGCGACGATCCGGTACGAGACCTTCCGTGGTGAGCCACGCGACGGCAACGGCCACCAGGACCCCGACCTGTACAGCCCCAGGATGTGGTCCGGCGACGTGCTCGTCACCCGGCTCCGGGCGCTGCACACCGCCGTCGGTCTGCTCACCGTCGGTGCGCTCTCGCTTCTGTCCCATGGTGACTCGCCCGTGCGGACCGTCGGCATGGTGGTGGTCGCCGCTGGCGTGAGCTATGTCGTCGCCATGGTCGTGGACCGTGGGGTCCTGGTCTGGGACCTGCACGGCGAGCTGGGCCGGCTGAATCGCGGGCTGCTCTGGGGTCCCGGCCTCCTGGCGACCGTGCTCGGGTGTGCCATGCCTGCGCCGAGGCCGGCGAGCTACGCCGCCACCGGCCCCTACGCGCCGGGCATCGCCGAGCCGGGCAACGTCCTGGTGCTGGTCGAGCTCCTGCTGGTCCTCGCGTTGTTCGCGCTGCACGTCACGGTGCGGCTGCGGCTGGGGGCGAACTTCGGGCGGTCCGGCGACGCGGGGCCGGGAACGGCGGCACTCTCCGTCGCGGGCAGCGGTCTCGCGTCGTGGTCGATCACCGGGATGTCGGTCGTGCTCGCCTTTGCGATCTCGGCGGCGACCTCCTCTCGGGTCGCGGCAACCATCGGCGCCCGAGGACTGCCGTTGTTCGACATCGCAGCGACCGGGTCAGCGGCCTTCGTTGTCATCCTGATCCCGTTGGTACTGCTGCTCGTCCGACGTTATTCGGCCAAGCGAGGGGAGGCGCTCGCCGATGTGTTCGAGGAGTATGCCGAGGAGCTGGACCGGATCTTCCCTGGTCGGGACGGGGCACGTGACCACCGGGTGCAGCGCGTCGTCCGACCCCGCGCACTGGCCAAGCTGGTGTCCTTCGACCTCATCCGCTGGGTGATCCTGCTCAGCGTCGTCGTCGGCCTGCTGACCTCGGTGCTGGCCGCGGCAACCGCGTTCTCCGGGCTCGCGCTGGGGTTCACCCCGGCCGACATCGACCGGGCCATCAGGGTGCTCGACCCCGTGCAGCCGGTGGGTGCGTGGCTGGTGACCCTGGTCGCGGCCGGTCTGCTGGCCGCCGGCGTCGCGGCCTGGCGCAGCGAGAAGGCCCGGCGGTTGGTCGGGATCATCTGGGACGTCACCTGTTTCTGGCCGCGTGCGGCCAACCCCTTTGCACCGCCCTGCTACGCGGAGCGGGCGGTGCCCCAGCTCGCCTGCCGGGTGGCCTACCTCGCTCGCACGGGTGAGGACGGGGCCGACCACCGCGTCGTCCTGGCCGGCCACAGCCAGGGTTCGATCCTGGCCATCGCCGCGCTCGCGCAGCTGCACGCCGAAGGTGCCCAGCACGGCGAGGACAGCGACCCGTTGCGTCGGACGAGCCTGCTGACCCTCGGCAGCCCGGCGATGAGGCTGTACGCCCCCGTGTTTCCCCGGCTCTTCTGGCCCAGCGAGCTCGCCCACCTCCGCGAGGGCCTCGCCGGCCGGTGGACCAACCTGTATCGCCAGACCGACCCGATCGGCAGCTCCTTGGAGCCCCTCCTCGAGGCCTCGACAGCCGGGGGCGCGCCCGGCGACGTGCGGCTGCACGACCCCGTCCAGCTCTCCCTGCTGCCCGAGCGGTCGGCCTATCCGGAGGTCCTCGGCCACCTCGAGTATCCGGTCGACCCGGCCTACCAGACCTGCGTCGACGAGCTGATGGGGACAGCCCACCCCTGAGCCGGCTGCTCAGAGTCGGCGGTCGCCCAGGACCGGGAAGCCCGACCGTGTGGCAGCGACGACTGCGAGGTCGATCTGGACACTGAGCACCTGCTCGTCGGCCCCGGCCTCGGCCAGCACCTCACCGGTCGGCAGCACGACCTGCGACGCCCCGCCCATCTGGTGACCGGCATGGGTGCCTGCGGTGTTGCAGGCGATGAGGATGCACTGGTCCTCGATCGCCCGCGCCCGGCCGAGCAGGGTCCAGTGCGCGACGCGCGCCATCGGCCACGCAGCCGGGACGACGAACACCGACGCACCCGCATCCAGCTGGCGACGGTAGAGCTCAGGGAAGCGCAGGTCGTAGCACGTGGAGAGCGCGGCGCGGGCGGGCTGCCCTCCCGCGTTGCCCTCCGTCCCCGAGGCCGAGGCCGTTCCCGAGGCCGAGGGAAGATCGACCAGCACCACGGGATCCACGCCGGCCTCCAGCAGCCTCGGCTCCCCCGCGCCGAAGCCGAACCGATGGATCTTGCGGTACGTCGCCACCCGCGTCCCGTCCGCGGCGAAGACCAACGAGGTGTTCCATAGACCACGACCCTCAAGGCCCCGGTCGTCGGCGCCGGTACGTTCGATGATGGACCCGGCGTGGAGAAGCACCCCGGCGTCGCGCGCTGCGCCCGCCATGGCCTGAGCGGTCGGGCCGTCGACGGACTCGGCGTGCTCGTCCCAGCCGCGATAGGCGAAGCCGCCCGGTGCCCACAGCTCGGGCAGCACGACGAGGTCGTGACCGGCCTGGGCGCGCACCAGACCCGCGACCCGCGCGACGCGGTCCGCCACCGTCTCATCGTCGCCGTACCCGACCTGGACCACCGCCACCCGCAAGCTCATGTGCGCTCCCGGCGATCGGTCGCTGCCTTGCGGAGTGCGAGCTCGGCGTTGTACGCGGCCAGCGCGGCACCACCGTCGCGGTCGGCCTGGCGGTCCAGGCGCGCGGTCTCGGCCCGGTCGGTGCGAACCCACGCCAGGGTGACCAGCATGGCCAGCACCAGGGTCGGCACCTCGCCGACGCCCCACGCGATCGCGCCGCCGCGCTGCTGGTCGGCCAGCGTGTCCGTCAGCCACGGCAGGTCCAGCCCCCCGAAGAACTCCGGCGCGAGCAACGTGCTCGAACCCGTGATCGCGACGCCGAAGAACGCGTGGAACGAGATGGTCGCGAACAGGATCACCAGCAGCAGCAACGGCGGCCACTTGCTGGGACCGGGGTCGATCCCGATGAGCGCCCAGGCGAACAGATATCCGGACCCGAGGAAGTGGACGATCATCAGCACGTGCCCGCTGTGGGTGCTCATCCCCAGCTCGAACAGGGGGGAGTAGTAGAACGCGGCCAGGCTGAAGAAGAACAGAGCCGCCGCGACGACAGGGTTGGCCAGCACCCGCACCACCCGCGAGTGGGTGACCTGGAGGATGACCTCCCGTGGCCCCCAGGTGCGGTCCGGTCGCGGTCTCAGCGCGCGCAGCGCGAGGGTGATGGGTGCGGCGGGCACGAGCAGGAGCGGCACCAGCATCGCCACCGCCATGTGCTCGATCATGTGGACCGAGAACTGCACCCGGCCGTACACGCCGAGCGCGCCACACGTCGCATACAGGAAGACGGCCCAGCCCAGGACCCAGATGAGGACGCGGTGCACCGGCCAGGCGTCGCCCCGGCTGCGCAGCCGCAGGACGCCGGCGACGTACAGCGCGCTGGCCACCACCGCGAGGGTGACCCAGAGCGAGTCGACCCTCCACGTGGTCAACCAGCCGGTGCCGTCGAGCGGGACCAGGGGCGCTGAGTACCCACTCAGCCGCTCGGCGCTCGAGTCGACTGTGGACACCTCAGGGACCGGCGGGGCGGTCCGCGCCAAGGCGACGGCGAGGCCGACCGCGACACCCATCACTGCCAGCTCGGTCAGCACCAACCGCATGAATGGCGCTGTGCGGGTGGGGTTCTCGCCGAGCCGGCCGATCACCACCCGCCGATGGGACCACCCGGCGACACCCAGGACCAGCAGCGCGACGGCCTTGGCCAGGAGGATTGCGCCGTAGGCGGTGCCGAGGGCGGACAGGGTCCCGATCCGCACCCACGCGCTCTGCAGACCGGACAGCAGGACGAGGACGTAGCAGATCCCGGCAGTCGTCGAGTAGCGCGCGACCGTGGCCGGCAGGTCGGCGCCGAGGGAGGGCCGCATCAACGCGATCGCGACGAGCCCACCGACCCAGAGGGTCACCCCCACGAGGTGGAAGGCCAGGGCGTTGACGGCGGTCTCGTGGTCGGCGGAGGCAGCTGCGTGACCAGCGAGCGCCAGCGGCATCAGGGCGAGCAGCCCGAGAGCCGCCATCCACGCCATTCCGGTCCGAGTCCGCACCACAGCCGCCCCGACGGCGACCACCACCGCGACCATCAGGGAGATCGCCGGCTTGCGGGTCACCTCGAGGTCGAGCACGAGCGCGCTGAACTGCGAGAGGAGGACCGGGCTCGACAACGGGAAGCCGGCCAAGGAGGCGAACGTGGTCACCAGACCGATCCCCGCCGCCACCACCCACAGCACGGCGGTCTGCGCGGCCAGCCGGGTGGCCTCGATGCGCCGGTTGGTCCGGGTCGTCTCAGGAGCCAGGAACGCGGCCAGCACGAGCAGGCCGATGGTCGTGGCCGCGGCGAGGTCCTGGACCACCCGGGCCAGGAGCACCCCCCAGCGCACCAGGGGTCCCGGGTCCCCGATCGGCGGGACGGCAGCAGCACCGCCCACCCAGGCACCGAGGACCACCGCGACGAGGGCAGCGACCAGCACGAGCGCGCCGACCGCGACCGCGGAAGGGCCGCGGGGCCGTTCCACGGCCTGTTCCGCGGCCTGTTCCGCAGCCCGTGTCGCCATGGGTACAGCCTAAGTAAGGTGGGCCCATGCCCCTGCACCCGGCGCCGCCCGAGGATCTGTCCGGTCTCGCCGACGCGTTCGGCCACACCGTGCAATCGGTGATCGACCTCGGGACCGCCCTGCACACCGAGGACTTCGAGAAGCCGACCGCCTGCCCGGGGTGGACCGTGAAGGACCAGATCTCCCACGTGGTCGGGCTGGAGGCGTGGATCGCCAGCGGCGAGGACCCCGCCGTCAAGGTGCCTGACTACCCCTACCTGCGGCACGACCTCGCGCGGTTCATGGAGATGCACGTCGAGGTACGCCGCCGCGTGCCGGGGCCGGAGGTGGTGGCCGAGCTCATCTCGCTGCTGCCGGAGCGACTTGCCTTCTATCGCGATCCGTCGCTGACCCCGGACACCCTGATCCGCTCCCCGTGGGGCCTGGCGCCGGCCGGGCGGGTGCTGCGGAACCGCACGATGGACGTCTGGGTCCACGAACAGGACCTCCGCGAGGCACTGGGCCGCCCAGGTGACCTCGACTCGGCCGCTGCCTCGGTGTTCGTCGACTTCTTCTTCGACGCGCTGCCACGCCTGGTCGCCAAGGATGCTGCCGTGCCCCCGGGCAACGTGGTCGTCTTCGCCATCACCGGCCCGGTCATCGGACGGGCCGGAGTCCGTGTCGAGGCCGACGCCGAGGGCGCCGCCGTCGGTACGGCGCTGTTCAGTGGCGTCGACCACGAGACGCAGGACCACCACGAGTCCACGACCACGATCACGATGTCGACCCAGGCGCTGGGGCGGCGTGCAGCCGGGCGCGGCACGACCGAGGACGTGCACGTCTCGGTGCACGGCGACGAGGACATTGCCCGTCAGGTGCTCCAGGCCATCCCGTTCACCCCGTGACCAGGTGACCCTGACCTCGCCCAGCCGGGACCGCGCGTGAGAAGTTGCTTGCGGCATGCAACCGTTTCGTGATAGTTGTATGTGGCAAGCAACTGATATTTCTCTCGAAGGTCTCCCGTGTCCCACACCGACAGCCCGACCCGCGCGGCCGCAGCCGAGCTCGGGGTCTCGCTCCTGCGCCTGACCCGGCTGATGCACGCCATGAAGCAACACATGCCGGTGAGCCACCCCGCGGTCGACGGCGCCGCATACCCCGTGCTGTTCATTCTCGGTGAACGCCCGCAGCGGATCTCGGCCGTCGCCGAGCTGATGCACGTGGACACCTCCACGGTGAGCCGACTCGTCAGCAGCCTGGACGGACTGGGCCTGCTCCAGCGGGTGCCGGACCCCGAGGACGGACGAGCGCAGCTCGCCACCCTCACCCCCGCCGGAGAGGCGCTGCTGACGCGGATCCAGACCACCCGGGACGCCTGGCTCAGCGGGATGCTCGAGGACTGGTCCGACCCGGACCTGGCCGACTTCGCCGCCCACCTGCACCGCTTCACCGCCACCCTTGACGCGGCCCGCGCCAAGGCCATCACCGCCAGCGCCCCCACCGCCGTGGGCCGGCCCAGCACCACCGAGGACCCCGTATGAGCACCCCCGCCCCCGCTGCCACCGATGGGCAGCTGACCCACCGGCAGATCATCACGATCATGCTCGGCCTGATGACCGGCATGTTCCTGGCTGCGCTCGACCAGACCATCGTCGCGACCTCCATCCGGACCATCGCCGACGACCTCAAGGGCCTCGACCAGCAGGCCTGGGCCACCACGGCCTACCTGATCACGGCCACGATCGTGACGCCGCTGTACGGCAAGCTCTCCGACATCTACGGCCGGAAGCGGTTCTTCGTCACCGCGATCACGATCTTCGTGTTCGGCTCCGTCCTGTGCACCTTTGCCATGTCGATGTTCCAGCTGGCCCTGTTCCGCGCGGTCCAGGGCCTGGGCGCCGGCGGTCTGTTCAGCCTCGCGCTGGCCATCATCGGCGACATCGTGCCTCCCCGTGAGCGCGCGAAGTACCAGGGCTACTTCCTGGCCGTGTTCGGCACCTCCAGCGTGCTCGGCCCCGTCATCGGCGGGTTCTTCGCCGGAACGGACTCGATCCTGGGCGTGACCGGCTGGCGCTGGGTGTTCCTGGTGAACGTGCCGATCGGCATCATCGCGCTCTTCGTCGTGTCGCGGACCCTGCACCTGCGCCACACGCGCCTCAACCACCGGATCGACTGGTGGGGCGCGGTCACCCTCAGCCTCGCGCTCGTGCCGCTGCTGCTCGTCGCCGAGCAGGGTCGGGACTGGGGCTGGGGTTCCGGTCGCTCGGTGACCGCCTTCGCCGTCGGCGGGATCGGTGTCGTCGCGTTCTTCCTCGTCGAGAAGATGATGGGTGAGGAGGCCCTGCTCCCCCTCAAACTCTTCACCAACCGCACCGTCGCCGTC
Organism: uncultured Actinomycetota bacterium; assembly: GCA_963750305.1. Lineage (GTDB taxonomy): Bacteria > Actinomycetota > Actinomycetes > Actinomycetales > Dermatophilaceae > CAVVPX01. The sequence continues at coordinate 457,988 of CAVVPX010000002.1, read as the reverse complement.
GCCTCGGGGGCCTCGGTCCTCATCGGCATGGCCATGTTCGGCGGCCTCGCCTCGCTCCCGTTGTACCTGCAGATCGTCAAGGGCGCGAGCCCCACCGAAGCCGGACTGCTGCTGCTGCCGCTGACGCTGGGCATCATGACCGGCTCGATCGTCTCCGGTCAGGTCATCTCGCGCACCGGCCGCTACCGCCGCTTCCCGATCATGGGTGCCGCGCTGCTGATGCTCAGCCTGCTCTCGCTCGGGCTCTTCGTCCACCAGGACACCCCGCTCTGGCAGACCATGGTCATCATGGTGTTCTTCGGACTGGGTCTGGGGTTCAACTTCCAGCCGCTGACCCTGGCCGTGCAGAACGCCGTCCCCCCGCGAGACATCGGTGTGGCGACGTCGTCGGCGACCTTCACCCGCCAGATCGGTGGGACCCTGGGCACGGCGGTGTTCCTGTCGGTCCTCTTCTCGACCGTCGGTGACAAGATCGCCACCGCGTTCCAGGCCGCGTCCGGCACCGCGGACTTCCAGGCCGCGCTGCGTGACCCGGCCAACTCGGCGGTGGCCGCCCAGCTGCAGGCCGCCGGCTCGGGTGGAGCAGGCGCCGGTGGCGGTGTGCTGCAGGACAGCTCGTTCCTCAACGACCTCGACCCCCGGCTGGCCAAGCCGTTCCTGGTCGGCTTCTCCGAGGCGATGGACATGGTCTTCCTGCTCGGTGCGGGGGTCATGGTGATCGGGTTCCTGATCATCTTGTTCCTCCCCCATGTCGAGCTGCGCACGGGCTCGTCGTACTCCGAGCGCAATGACGCCAACGACTCCAAGGACTCCAAGGACTCCAAGGACGCGGCCGCCGCCGCCGCTCCGGTGGAGCCGGCGGGGATCTGAGCCCACGCCGCTGGCCCGAGATGGCGACCGCCCTACAGCAGTGGGGCGGTCGCCATCGACGAGAGCATCAACCGACGACCACGGGGCTGGTCGGCATCGAAGCGCTGCTCGACCCGGCGGGGTTCTTGGCCTTGACCGTGCAGGTGTAGGTCCGCCCGCTGGTCAGCCCGGTCACGGTGACCGGTGCGGCGGCGGGCCCCGTGTGGGTACGGCTCCTGGTGACACCGCCGTCGCTCGAGACGCAGGTCGCGGTCTGGCTGACCTCCGGACTGCCGTTGCCGTCGCCCTGGGTGAAGGTGACCGTCACTGCCCCCGTCCCCTTGGTGACCGCGGCGACCGCAGTCGGCGCAGCGGGCGGCAAGCCGAACGCCTGCACCCACGGGCGGCCGGAGAGGTTGATCAGGACGATGCCGTCGACCACGGCCGGCGAGCCCCCGCCGATGAACCCGCTCACCGAGCTCCACAGTGGCGCACAGGTTTTCACGCCGCCTGACGTCGAACACTTCTTCTTGCCGTGGGCGTCGAAGGCATAGGTCCCTCCGTTGGTCGAGGACAGGAACACGACCCCGTTCGCCACGGCCGGCGCCGAGCTGGTCGCGTAGCCCGTCGGGCCTGTGGCCGTGGACCACAGTGGCGTGCAGGTCCGCGCCGTGCTCGGTCCGGTGCAGTGCGTCGACGCGTCGGCGTCCCACGCCGACAACGTGCCGCTGCTGGTCACGGTGAGCACCGAGCCGTAGGCGACGGCCGGTGTACCGAGGACGGAGCCAGGTGGGGCGGCCGTCCACAGTGGCGTGCAGCTCGTCTGGCCGGACGTGGTGGTGCAGTTGCGAGCTCCGGCCGCATCGAAGGCGGTGAGCTTGCTGTAGAACGACGCGACATAGACGAAGCCACCGGACACCGCTGGGGCCGGGGCCGTCGACCCGTTGGAGGTCGCGGCCGTCCACAGCGGAGAACAGACCCGTGGGGCCGACGTGCACTTCGTCGAGCCCGCCGCGTCGAAGGCCATCAGGGTGCCGTTCGCGAGGTAGACGACACCACCGACCACGGCAGGGGACCCGACGTTGGAGGCAGAGACGCCGAGGCCGGTGGTCGTCCACATCGGCACACAGATCTTCGGCGACCCGGTGCACCCGGTGATCCCGCGGGTGTCGAACGCCGAGATGAAGGCGCCGCCGTTCGCGAGCCCCACGCCGTTGCCCGCGCCGGGGACATACAGCACGCCGCCGCTGACCACCGGCGCACCCGTGCCGCTCACGAAGGCCGGCCCGGTCGGCGTCGTCGTGCTGGTCTCCCAGAGCGCGGAGCAGACCCTCGGCGATCCCGAGCAGTTCTGCACCCCGGCGGCGTCGTAGGCGTGGACGCCACGACCGTCGGTGACGAAGATCCGCCCACCGTCGACCGCGATGCCGTGGAAGCTGCCCGCGAACGTCGACCACAGCGGCGCACAGGTCGGCTCGGACCCGGTGCACCCGGTTCGACCGGTGACGTCGAACGCGTCGAGCTCGCTGCCGATGACGACATACAGGATCCCGTTCGCGACCAGCGGCTCCTGGGGGCTGCCCGAAGGGGGACCGGCATAGGTCCGCACCAGCTTCAGCTTGGCCACCGTCGCCGCACCGACCCGGGTCTCGTCGGGCTGCAACCCGGTGCGCGCCGGGCCCTGATGGAGCTGGGCCCACGACGCCGGCGTCACGGCCGCGGGCGCGGTCCGGGCGGTGGTGGCTTGCTCCGGCGTACTTCGGGCTGTGCCGGGTGCTGGTGTGCTCGGTGCTGGTGTGCTCGGTGCTGGTGTGCTCGGTGCTGGTGTGCTCGGTGCTGGTGTGCTCGGTGCTGGTGCGCTTCGGGCTGGCGCGCCTCGTTGGCCGGACGGGGCCGTCGCAGGACGGGCGACCGCCGGCCCGGCCGCGGCCAGGATGACTGTCACGAGGGATACGGCACGGAGGAGTCGAGAGGCCATCAGGTGCTGCTTTCACGCGCGGTCACTCGGGAGCTTCACGACCCCCTGACTCCCGTGCGCCGGCTGGACTCTACGCCTCCGCGTTCCGCCGTGAAGGCGGTTTGACACAAACCCGCGAGGATCCTCGCGAGCCTGTCTGCCGCCATCGGGTGGGGGGCGGTCCGACGGCGGCGGTTCAGCCCCAGACGAGGCCTCGCGCCGGGTCGGCCAGCAGGGCCGCGACGTCGGCGAGGAACCGGCTCCCCAGCTCGCCGTCGACCAGGCGGTGGTCGAACGACAGCGCGAGCTGGGTGACCCAGCGCGGTTCGATCCGCTCGGCACCGTCGGCCCCGGTGACGACCCACGGCTGACGACGGATGGCCCCGAACGCCACGATCGCGGACTCACCCGGGTTCAGGATCGGCGTCCCCGTGTCGACGCCGAAGACACCGACGTTGGTGATCGTGATCGTCCCGCCGGTCATGTCGGCCGGCTGGGTGCGGCCCTCGCGAGCCGTCGCGGTGAGGGCACCGACCTCCTCGGCGAGCTCGAGCATCGACAGGTCCTGGGCGTCCTTGACGTTCGGGACGATCAGGCCGCGTGGCGTCGCCGCCGCGATGCCGAGGTTGACGTAGTGCTTGACGACGATCTCCTGCGCCGCCTCGTCCCACGACGCATTGATCTGCGGGTGCCGTCGGATGGCGACACACAGCGCCTTGGCCAGCACCAACAACGGCGTGACCTTGACGTCGCGGAACTCACGGTCCTTCTTGAGTCGTTCGACGAGCTCCATCGTCCCGGTGGCGTCCAGGGTGATGAACTCGGTGACGTGGGGCGCGGTGAAGGCCGAGGACACCATCGCCTGGGCGGTCATCTTGCGGACACCCTTGATCGGCACCCGCACCTCGCGTGCCCCCGACGAGCGACTGGCCCGCGACGCGTTGCGTTCCGCGCCCGCAGTCGAACCACCCTGCGCAACACCGTCTTCCGCGTGCGCCTCGACATCTGCGCGAGTGACGATCCCACCCGGTCCGGAGCCGGCGACCGAAGCCAGGTCGACCCCGAGATCCTTGGCCAGCTTGCGCACCGGGGGCTTGGCGAGCGCTCGGGCCGCATTGAGGTCGGGGGTCGACAGCGCCTTCGGCGCGAGTACGGTCTCGACCGCCGAACCGGCTCGATCGCCGGCTTGACCCGACTTCCCTGCGCTTGGCTCGAGAACCGTTGTCGGGTCAGGCGCCGGTTTATCGGGTGACCCGATAAAACTACGGCGGGGGCGGCGTACCGCCTCGGTCTGCTTCACGCCGTATCCGACGAGGACCGCGGTCCGGCCGGTGGAGGTGGTGCCGCCGATCTTGCCTTCCTCGATGGCCTCCTCCTCCATCTTCGGAGCAGGGCTGCCGACCATGCCGGGCTCGACGGCTCGCTGGGCGGCAGGCTCGTCGGCCACCGGAGGAACGCCGGCGGAGCCCGTCGGGACCGTCTGGATGCTGATGATCGGGGTGCCGACCTCGACGGTGGCGCCCTCCTCGGCGAACAGCTCGGTGACCGTGCCGGCGAACGGGACCGGGAGCTCGACGAGGGACTTCGCGGTCTCGATCTCGACGACGATGTCGTTGATCTTGACCGTGTCACCGACCTTCACCCGCCAGGTGACGATCTCGGCCTCGGTGAGGCCCTCGCCGGGGTCGGGGAGGTTGAACTGCTTGATGGTCATCGCTACACCCTCCTCTCAGAACGCGAGCGTGCGGTCGACGGAGTCGAGCACGCGGTCCAGGTCGGGGAGGAACTCCTCCTCCAGCCGGCTCGGCGGGTACGGCAGGTTGTACCCGCCGACCCGCGCCACCGGGGCCTCGAGGTGATAGAAGCAGCGCTCGGTGACCTCGGCCGCGATCTCGCCACCGAGACCGCCGAAGGTCGGCGCCTCGTGCACCACGACCAGCCGTCGGGTCTTCTCCACCGAGGTCGCGATGGTGTCCAGGTCGAGCGGGGACAGGCTGCGCAGGTCGATGACCTCCAGGCTCTGCCCGTCACCCGCGGCCGCCTCTGCAGCCTGCAGGCAGGTCTTCACCATCGGGCCGTACGCCACCAGGGTCAGGTCGGTGCCCTCCCGGGCCACCGACGCCGAGTACAGACCGCGGGGGGCTGCGTCGTCGGTCACCTCGCCCTTGTCCCAGTACCTCCGCTTGGGCTCGTAGAACACCACCGGGTCGTCGGTCTCGATGGCCTGCTGGATCATCCAGTAGGCGTCCTCGGCGTTGGAGCAGCAGACGACCCGCAGGCCCGCGGTGTGGGTGAAGTAGGCCTCGTTGGACTCACTGTGGTGCTCGACCGCGCCGATGCCACCACCGACCGGGATCCGGATCACCATCGGCAGCGTGACCGTGCCGAGCGACCGAGCCCGCATCTTGGCGACCTGGCTGATGATGTGGTCGAACGCGGGATAGACGAACCCGTCGAACTGGATCTCCACCACCGGGCGGTAGCCGCGCAGGGCCATGCCGATCGCGGTGCCCACGATGCCGGCCTCGGCCAGCGGGGTGTCGATGACGCGGTCCTCGCCGAAGTCCTTCTGGAGGCCCTCGGTCACGCGGAAGACGCCACCGAGCTTGCCGATGTCCTCGCCCATGAGGACGACCTTGGGGTCGCGCTCCATCGAGGCACGCAGGCCGTTGTTGATCGCGCGGGCGATGGTCAGCTGGCTCATGCCGAGACCTCCTCGTCGTGGGATCCCTCGAAGCCGGACTGGTAGTCGAGGAAGGCGGCACGCTCCCGCTGCACGAGCGGGTGCTCCTCGACGTAGACGTGCTCGAACATGTCGACGCCGCTCGGGTCAGGCATCGACAGGCAGCCCTCGCGGACCGTGGCCGCGAGCTCGTCAGCCTCGCGCTCGATCGACTCGAAGAACTGTTGGTCAGCCCCCTGCAGGTGCACGAGGTAGGCCTTCACGCGCTCGATCGGGTCGCGCAGCTTCCAGACCTCCACCTCCGCGGAGACGCGGTACTTGGACGGGTCGTCGGAGGTGGTGTGGGCACCCATCCGATAGGTGTACGCCTCGACCAGGGTCGGGCCCTGACCGCTGCGGGCCGCGTCCAGCGCCTGCTGGGTGGCGGCGTACACAGCCAGCACGTCGTTGCCGTCCACGCGGACGCCCGGGAACCCGAAGCCGCGAGCGCGCTGGTACAACGGGATCCGCGTCTGCTTCTCGTTGGGCTCGGAGATCGCCCACTGGTTGTTCTGGCAGAAGAACACGACGGGTGCGTTCATCACCGAGGCGAACACGAACGCCTCGTTCACGTCACCCTGCGCAGTCGCGCCGTCGCCGAAGTAGGCGATCACCGCGGCGTCGCGGTCGGGGTCACCGGTTCCGACGGCGCCGTCGCGCTGGATCCCCATGGCATAGCCGGTCGCGTGCAGCGTCTGGGCGCCGATGACGATCGTGTACAGGTGGAAGTTCTTCTCGTTGGGGTCCCAGCCGCCGTGGTTCACCCCGCGGAACAGCCCGAGCAGGTTGAGCGGGTCGACTCCGCGGCACCAGGCGACGCCGTGCTCGCGGTAGGTGGGGAACGCGTAGTCCTGCGGGCGGAGGGCTCGACCGGAGCCCACCTGAGCGGCCTCCTGCCCGAGCAGCGAGGCCCAGATGCCGAGCTCGCCCTGACGCTGGAGCGCGGTCGCCTCGGCGTCGACCCGCCGGATCAGGACCAGGTCGCGGTAGAACCCGCGCAGGTCCTCGACGGTCAGGGCCTCGACGTAGGGGTCGTACTCAGCGTTGTGGATCCGCTGGCCCTCGGGGGTCAACAGCTGGATCATGTCGGGCCCGCCATCACCCACCTCGGGCACGGGGGCGGTCAGATCGGCGATGTCGGTCGGCGGGGACTGGTCCTCGCTGGCCACGACGGCTTCGTCGCTCACAGGCGCTCCTTCTATCCCGGGGCGCCCGGCGGTGGCCTGGCGTCTCGGCTCGGGCCGCGGTCTCCCTGGCGGGGTCACCGCGGAGGATCTGCGGCAGTGCGGGACCGCTCGCAGGTCGCGAGAGCCACGTCACAGGGGCAGTTGCCCGCCCAATCTACAGCCCCGACCCTATGGCTCCGACCACACAGCGGACAGGGTGTGACTCCGCCCGACCGCGCACGGCGCTCGACCGCGACGGCCACCCCGACCTCGCGTACCCCAGTGGCGACAGCGCGCAGGAGCCGCATGCGCGCAGCGGACGCGGGGTACGCGAAGTGCCGGGCCCCGGGGGGCACGCGAAGTGCGGCCACCCTGACCTCGCGTACCCCAGTGGCACTACGCGCAGGAGACGCGTGCGCGCAGCGGACGCAGGGTACGCGAAGTGCCGGGCCCGCGGCGGGGTAGGGGAAGTGCCGGCCCGGCCCTGGCCGCTGCCCGCAGCCTCAGGACAGCTCGGACTGGCTCCGCCACAGGTCGATGCCGGCGTCGACCGCGTGCTGGTCGATCGAGCTCAGCTCAGCGTCGGTGAACGCTGCGCCAGCCACGGCGCCGACGCTGTCCTCGAGCTGGGTGACGCTGCTCGCGCCGATCAGCACCGAGGTCACCCGCTCGTCGCGCAGCGCCCAGGCGAGCGCCATCTGCGCCAGGGTCTGACCGCGAGCCTCCGCGATCTCGCCGAGGCTGCGGATGTGGGCGAGGGACTCCTCGGTGAGCAGGTCGGAGGACAGACTCTTGTCCTGGCTCGCGCGCGAACCCTCCGGGATCCCGTCGAGATACTTGCCGGTCAGCATCCCCTGGGCCAACGGTGAGAACGCGATACAGCCGACTCCCTTGTCCGCCAACGTGTCCAGCAGCCCGCCTTCGATCCAGCGGTTGAGCATCGAGTACGACGGCTGGTGGATCAGCAGTGGGACACCCATCTGGAGCAGCAGGTCCGCGGCGCGCGCGGTGAGCTCCGGGGAGTAGCTGCTGATGCCGGCGTACAGCGCCTTGCCCTGCTGGACCGCGGTCGCCAGTGCCCCCATGGTCTCCTCGAGCGGCGTCTCCGGATCGGGACGGTGGCTGTAGAAGATGTCGACGTAGTCCAGGCCCATCCGGGTCAGGCTCTGGTCGAGCGAGGACAGCAGGTACTTGCGCGAGCCGAACTCGCCGTAGGGCCCCGGCCACATGTCCCAGCCCGCCTTGCTGGAGATGACCAGCTCGTCACGGAACGGCCGGAAGTCCTTGCGCAGGTGGCGACCGAAGTTCTCCTCGGCCGCGCCGTAGGGCGGTCCGTAGTTGTTGGCCAGGTCGAAGTGGGTGACCCCGAGGTCGAACGCCCGGCGGAGGATGTCCCGCTGGGTGTCGAACGGCTTGTCGTCGCCGAAGTTGTGCCACAGCCCGAGCGAGATCGCGGGGAGCTTCAGCCCACTCCGCCCCACACGCCGGTAGGGCATCCGGCCGTCGTAGCGGTCTGCGTCGGGAGCATACGGGGGGAGCCAGGTCTCTGCCATGTCCCCTAACCTATGCTGCGCCGACCAGTGGTGCGTGCACCTGTGGTGCGGCGACCTGAGCTGCCACGGCACGCCCCGATCGATCCGCTATCGAGGGCCGAACTCTCCCGCGACGCGGATCAGGAGGTCGTTGGCCTCCGGCTCGCCGATCGTGCAGCGCACGCCGTCGCTGGCGTACTGGCGCACGCTCAGCCCGGCCTGCTGCATGGCGGTGGTGAACGCCGTGCTGTCCTCACCGAGTGGGAACCACACGAAGTTCGCCTGGCTGTCCGGCAGCGTCCAGCCCTGGTCGCGGAGGGCCGCGAACACGCGGTCCCGCTCGGCCACGATGGCCCCCACCCGGGCGAACAGCTCCTCGCGCGCGGTGTCGGACAGCGAGGCCACGGCGGCGGCCTGGGCAATCGCGTTGACTCCGAACGGAACCGCAGTCTTGCGCAGCGCCGCCGCGACAGGTGGGTGCGCGATGGCGTACCCGACCCGCAGCCCCGCCAGACCGTAGGCCTTCGAGAACGTCCGCAGGACCATCACGTTGGGTCGTTCGCGGTACATCGCGATGGCGTCGGGGGCGGAGCTGTCCCGGACGAACTCGACGTAGGCCTCGTCGATCACCGCGAGCACGTCGTCGGGCACGAGGGCGAGGAACTCCTCCAGCTCGGCCTGCTGGACCGCCGTCCCGGTCGGGTTGTTCGGCGTGCAGACGATCACGACCCGCGTGCGGTCGGTGATCGCCGCGGCCATCGCAGCGAGGTCGTGGCGCCCGGCGCGGTCCACCGGCACCGGCACCGCGGTCGCGCCGGCGAGTGCCGTGACGATCGGGTAGGCCTCGAACGACCGCCACGCGTAGACGACCTCATCCCCCGCGTCACAGGTCGAGGCGATCACCTGGCCCAGGACCCCAACGCTGCCGGTGCCGGTCGCGACGTGCTCGACGGGGACGCCCACCGTGTCGGCGATGGCCTGCAGGAGTGCGGTGTTCGCCATGTCGGGGTAGCGGTTGGCGTGGGCCGCGGCCTCCGCGATGACCTCCAGCACCGACGGGAGTGGCGGGTAGGGGTTCTCGTTGGAGGAGATCTTGTAGGAAGCCAGCCCCTCGACCGGCACCGGCGGCTTGCCGGGGATGTAGGCCGGCACCTGGTCGAGGGCGGCCCGGAGGCGTACGCCGGCGTGCTCGTCGCTCACGCCCTCAGTCCTTGGCGTCGGGGAGCAGGACATTGAGCGCCATCGACACGATGGTGATGATCAGCGCCCCGAGCACGGCATCCCAGAAGAAGTCGTCGATCGTGAAGCTGAGGCCGAGCGGGTCGGCGATCCACTCCGTGAGCTGCAGCATGAAGGCGTTGACCACGAGCGTGAACAGCCCGAGCGTCAGGATGATCGCCGGGAAGCTCAGGAACTTGGCGATCGGCTTGACCACCGCGTTCACGATCCCGAAGACCAGGGCGACCAGCAGGACCGTGGCGAACTTCGAGCCGAACTTGCCGTCGCCGAGGTAGATGCCGGGCAGGATCAGCGACGCCCAGAGGGCGACCGCGTTGACGCCGACCTTGATCAGGAGGTTCATGCGCCCGATCGTGCCACCTCGGCGTGCGCCGTGGGTCAGCGGAGCCCAGGGACGTCGGGGACGGCGCGAAACGACGAAGTCACCGGGTGCGCCGGTGGCACGCAGCGCACAATGGCAGGATGCCGGGCACGGACAACCCGTCACTCTGGAGGATCACCATGCCCCGCCGCACGTCACTCATCCTCACCACGGGCGTCCTCGCCCTCAGCCTCGGTCTCGCCGCGTGCGGCTCGGACTCCCTCTCCGAACCGCAGGACAGCGCCACGACCGCCTCGGCCACCGGCACGGCCGACCCGGCGCTGGTGGCCAAGTTGCCCGAGAAGATCAAGTCCGCGGGCAAGATCGTGATCGGCACCGACGCGACCTACCAGCCCAACGAGTACCTCGATGCCGACGGCAAGACCGTCATCGGCATGGACGTCGAGCTCTTCGACGCCGTCGCCGCCAAGTTCGGGGTGACGACCGAGTGGACCCCGACCGGGTTCGACCAGATCATCCTGGGCGTCAACAGCGACAAGTACGACATGGGCATCTCGAGCTTCAGCATCAACAGCGACCGGCTCGCGCAGGTGACGATGGTCAGCTACTTCACCGCGGGTACCCAGTGGGTCACCCTGAAGGGCAACCCCAAGTCGGTCGACCCGGACGACGCGTGCGGCCTGAACATCGCCGTGCAGAAGGCGACCGTCCAGGCCGACGTCGACCTGCCGGCGCGCAGCAAGGCATGCACCGACGCCGGCAAGAAGGCGATCAACCCGATCGTCGACGCCGACCAGTCCAAGGTGACGTCCTCGGTCCAGACCGGCAAGGCCGTCGCGATGCTGGTCGACCTGCCGCCCGCGATCAGCGCGGTCGACACCACGGGCGGCGAGCTGGAGCTGCTCGGCGAGCAGTACGACTCCGCTCCCTACGGATACGTCCTGCCCAAGGACGAGACCGAGTTCGGCGAGGCCATTGTGGAGGCGCTGAAGCAGATCAAGGCCGATGGCACCTATGACCAGATCCTGACCAAGTGGAAGACCGAGGGCGGCGCGATCACCGACTTCGCGGTCAACCCCTCCTGATCCGGCCGCCTGAGGATGAACAGGAACGACGAGGTGGACCGGCCGGGCCCGATCCACGCCCGCCCGGTCCGGCACCCCGGACGCTGGGTCGCGGTCGCGGCCCTGGCCGTGGTGTTCGCCATGATGGTCAGCTCGGTGCTCACCAACCCGAAGTGGAACTGGTCGTTCGCGTTCGAGATCATGCAGCAGCGCCCCGTCATCGAGGGGCTCTGGAAAGGCACCATCCTCGGCACGGTGGGCGCGATGGTCCTGGGCATCGTGCTGGGCGTGCTGCTCGCCGTGATGCGCCTCTCGGGCAACCCGGTCCTGCGGGCGGTCGCCTTCGTCTACATCTGGTTCTTCCGGGCGATGCCGCGCTACGTCCTGCTGGCCATCCTCGGCGGGGCGATCGCGGTGTTGTACAACCCGATCGACATCGGGCTGCCGTTCGGCCAGCAGCTGTCCTCGGCTCTCGGGCTGTCGACCGACCTCACCGTCGGCAGCTTCAGCTGGAACACCATCTCCTCCTCGATCTGGGTCGGGATCCTCGGTCTCGGCCTGTCCGAGGCGGCATACATGGCCGAGATCGCGCGCGCCGGCATCATGTCGGTCGACCGCGGGCAGCACGAGGCCGCCGAGGCGCTCGGCATGCCCCCGGGTCGGGCGATGTGGCGGGTGATCCTGCCGCAGGCGATGCGGGTCATCGTGCCGCCGACCGGCAACGAGACCATCGCGATGGTCAAGGACACCTCGCTGTTCATCGCCGCGTCGATCATCACCGAGCTCTACTTCCAGGCGACCGGCTTTGGTGGCCGGGCCTTCCAGATCGTGCCTGGCTTCATCGCCGCTACCCTCTGGTACCTCGTGGTCTGCTCGATCCTGATGGTCGGTCAGTACTACCTGGAGCGGTACTACGGGCGCGGCTTCGGTGCGCCGTCCAAGAAGACCCAGCAGAAGCTCGAGCAGATCGCGGCGGACCACTGATGAGCGACCAGACCTCCTCCTTCACCGAGGCGCCCCTGGTGCGAGCGGTCAACGTCACCAAGGCGTTCCACGGCAACCAGGTGCTCAAGGGCATCGACATGGACGTCCACCGCGGTGAGGTGGTGACCCTTCTCGGACCCTCCGGATCGGGCAAGACGACGTTCCTGCGGTGCATCAACCAGCTCGAGAGGATCGACGGCGGCCGGATCTGGGTCGACGGTGACCTGATGGGGTACGACGACAGGGGCGGCACGCTGCACCGGCTGCCCGACAAGCGGATCGCGGCCCAACGGCGCGACATCGGCATGGTGTTCCAGAGGTTCAACCTGTTCCCCCACATGACTGTGCTGGAGAACATCTGTGAGGCACCGATCCAGGTCAAGGGCGAGAAGAAGGCGGCGGTCCGGGAGCGGGCCGTCGAGCTGCTCGAGCGGGTCGGGCTCGCGGACAAGCCCTCGGCCTATCCCGCCCAGCTGTCCGGGGGGCAGCAGCAGCGGGTCGCGATCGCGCGTGCGCTGGCGATGGAACCCAAGCTCATGCTCTTCGACGAGCCGACCTCTGCGCTCGACCCCGAGCTGGTCGGCGAGGTACTCGCGGTCATGCGTGAGCTCGCCAGCGAGGGCATGACGATGGTCGTGGTCACCCACGAGATGTCCTTCGCGCGGGACGTCGCGGACCGGGTGGTGTTCATGGACGCGGGAGTCGTCGTCGAGCAGGGGGACCCGAAGTCGGTGATCAACAACCCGCAGCACAAGCGCACCAAGAGCTTCCTGAGCCGGATGCAGGCAGAGCACCAGCACCACGCCGCAGCGCTCGAGGAGCGCGCCAAGTCCGAGCTCTAGGGGGCCTCCGGCCCGGCTGCGTCCATCCTGGCGGGGCGCGCAGCGCTACGGTTCGGCACATGACCGGGACCGAGCTGATGGCCGGGGTGCTGGCGTTCCTGGGTGCCGGCCTCGGGTCCTACCTGTCCTTCCGCGCCGCGCAGCGGTCCACCCGGCAGCAGGAGGCCCAGGGCCGGCGGGAGGAGTGGGGACGCAGGTTCAGTGCCGCCCTCGACATGCTGGCCGACTCCGAGGACCGCCGGCAGGTGTTCGGGGCGTCGCTCCTGACCGAACTGGCCGCCAGCGAGCTCGCGAGCCCGGAGGAGCGGGCGCTGGCCGACGCCCTGCTCGACCAGGCGGCACGGGTCGGTGACGAGATCGACCTGCCGGCCGGCCACCCGGGGATCACGCTGGACCGGTCGGTCGTTGTGGAGGACGATGGAGGCCAGGACCGGAGGTGAGCCATGAGTGAACCCATCAAGGTGACGCGTGGGCAGGTTGCTGCCGCGCGGGCGTTGATCAAGCTGCGCGGCGGCGAGGAGAAGGTCGACGAGACGATCCGTCGCATCGCCCACGCCCAGCGGCCCGGAGAGGCACGCGCCGGCTGAGGCGACCCACGTCGCGCCCCTCTGGTGAGGTGCCCGCCGAGTCCCTATGGTCAGGTGCACACCGACCAGCTGGGAGACCTCATGCGTCTGCGTCCCATCCACCTCGCCACCTCCCTGACCGTCCTCGGCCTCGTGCTGCTGGCACCCACGGCGACAGCCTCCTCAGATCCTGCGCCCGGCGCGGTCGCCGCCTCCGCCCCCGCGGTGGTCGACGCCACCCAGGCCCCGCCCTCGCCGACCGACGGACCGTGCGCCTACCGGCCCACCCCGCGGTTCCCCTCGCCGCGACCGGTGGGCCTGCCCCCGGACCCGGACCCGACGCGAGCAAGCGGCATGGTGCCGGTGACGCTGGAGACCAGCCGCGGCCCGATCCCCCTGGTGCTGAACCGCCGCTGGGCGCCGTGCACGGTCCAGAGCTTCCTGCACCTGATGCGGTCGAACTTCTATGACCGGACCGTCTGCCACCGGCTCACGACCTACTCGACGCTCAAGGTCCTGCAGTGCGGCGATCCGCTCGGCAACGGCAGGGGAGGCCCCGGGTACGAGTACAAGGACGAGCTGCCGCACATGCTGCTGCCCTGGCCGCAGGACCTGACCAACCTGCGCCGCACCTACTTCCGCGGCGCGTTGGCGATGGCCAACGCGGGCCCCGACACCAACGGCAGCCAGTTCTTCCTGACCTACGAGGACTCCCGGCTGTTCCCGGACTACGCCGTGTTCGGATACATCGAGCCGTCCGGGCTGCGGGTCCTCGACCGGGTCGCAGCCGCCGGCGTCCGACCGGCCGCGCCCGGCGCGCCGCTGGACGGACGCCCGAAGCTCAGCGTCACCATCCGCGACGTCGGCCGGAGCTGATCCGCACCCGGACCACGACCTGACGGGTGAGCCGGGTGCGCACCGCCTGCGACGCGCACCCGGCATACTCACCTGTCATGCGCGTTCTCGTCTCCGGCGGTGCCGGCTACATCGGGTCACACACGGTCGTCCAGCTGCTCGCGGCCGGACACGACGTGGTGGTCGTCGACAACTTCGGCAATGCGAAACCGACGGTGGTCAACCGGCTCGAGGCGATCACCGGCGTGCACCTCGACGTGCACGCCTTCGACCTCACCGACTTCGACAAGGCCGAGCACCTCTTCGCCCACGAGACGTTTGACGCGGTCATCCACTTCGCCGGGCTCAAGGCGGTCGGCGAGAGCACCGAGATGCCGCTGGAGTACTACGAGAACAACCTCATCTCGACCTTCTCCCTCGTCCGGGCGATGCGTCGGCACGGGGTGCGCAAGCTGGTCTTCTCCTCGTCGGCGACCGTGTACGGCGAGACCGCGCCGGTCCCGATGAAGGAGGACCTCCCCACCTCGGCGACCAACCCGTACGGGTGGACCAAGGTCATGATCGAGCAGGTCCTGCGCGACGTCGCGGCGGCCGAGGACAGCTGGCGTGTGGCGCTCCTGCGCTACTTCAACCCGGTCGGGGCGCACCCCTCGGGCACGATCGGCGAGGACCCCTCCGGCATCCCGAACAACCTCGTGCCGTTCATCGCCCAGGTCGCCGTCGGTCGCCGGGACCGGCTGCGGGTGTTCGGCGACGACTACGACACCCCGGACGGCACGCCCCTGCGCGACTACATCCACGTCGAGGACCTGGCGGCCGGCCACCTCGCGGCGTTGGGGAAGCTCGCCACGACCACCGATCCCGTCTCCACCTGGAACCTCGGGACGGGCACCGGGACCAGCGTGCTGGAGATGCTTGCGGCGTTCTCCCGGGCCGTCGGACGCGACCTGCCGCACGAGGTCGTCGGGCGTCGTGCGGGCGACATCGCGGCGTCCTACGCCGACCCGACCAAGGCCAACACTGAGCTGGGCTGGTTCGCCCGCAAGACCATCGACGACATGTGCGTCGACACCTGGCGGTGGCAGCAGCAGAACCCCCAGGGATACCCGGACTGACCCCGGCCGTCGTCGTCACCGCAGAGGGTCCTGACCGTGGTCGACCAGGGGCTCTCCGGGTGAGGCGACCGTCACGCGGACCGGGCTGCGACGCGGCAGCAGGTCTGCGTCATGATCGGGGCATGACTGCCGAGACCGTGCCCGCGGAGACGATGACGTCGACGGACATCCTGCAGGTCGCCCGCGAGCAGGCGCTCGGCCGGGGCGAGGGACTGCGCCAGGACCAGATCCTCGACGTGCTGCGCACCGGTGACGACCAGCTCGAGGCGTTGATGGCCCTGGCGCACGAGGTGCGGATGGCCTGGAACGGCCCGGAGGTCGAGGTCGAGGGGATCGTGTCGCTGAAGACCGGCGGCTGCCCCGAGGACTGCCATTTCTGCAGCCAGTCCGGGCAGTTCACCTCGCCGGTGCGCTCGGTGTGGCTCAACATCCCCGAGCTCGTGCGCGCAGCCAGGCAGACCCGCGAGACCGGAGCGTCGGAGTTCTGCATCGTCGCGGCGGTGCGTGGGCCCGACGAGCGTTTGATGACCCAGATGCGGGAGGGGGTCGCGGCGATCAAGGCCGAGGTCGACATCCAGGTGGCCGCGTCGCTCGGGATGCTGACCCAGGGCCAGGTCGACGAGCTGGTCGACATGGGCGTGCACCGCTACAACCACAACCTCGAGGCCGGCCGGTCGTACTTCCCCTCGGTGGTCACCACGCACTCGTTCGACGAGCGGTGGCAGACCTGTCAGATGGTCAAGGACTCGGGCATGGAGCTGTGCTGCGGTGGGCTGGTCGGCATGGGCGAGTCGCTCGAGCAGCGGGCCGAGCTGGCCGCCCAGCTGGGCGAGCTGGAGCCGCACGAGGTGCCGCTCAACTTCCTCAACCCCCGACCGGGAACGCCGTTCGGTGACCTCCCGGTGATGCCGGCCAACGACGCGCTGCGCACCATCGCGGCGTTCCGGCTGGCCCTGCCGCACACCATCCTGCGGTATGCCGGCGGCCGCGAGCTCACCCTCGGCGACCTCGGCACCCGCGACGGTCTGCTCGGCGGGATCAACGCGGTCATCGTGGGTAACTACCTCACCACCCTGGGCCGCGACCCCCGGGAGGACCTGGCGCTGCTGGCCGACCTCGAGATGCCGATCAAGGCGCTCAACGAGACGTTCTGAGCACCGACGTGGCCGACCTGGGTGCGTCGACGTGGTGCGGACGCTGCGGCGGGCCGGTCTCCGACCAGGACCACGACCCCGGTGACGACCATCAGGACTGCGCCCGAGCCCTCGCCCTCGAACCGCCGCGGTACTGCCCGTGGTGCCGCCGACGGATGAAGGTGCAGGTCATCCCGGGCTCGTGGTCGGCGCAGTGCGTCGAGCACGGGGTCACCGAACGCAGCACCTGGGGCTGAGCCGGGTCCAGTGACCGCCCCGTGCCCGAGTCTTTGAAGCCTGTTCCACGCCCAGACGTGGAACAGGCTTCAAAGACTCGTGGCCGGGGGTCGGGGCGGGGCGGGCGGGGGCGGGGTCGGGGCGGTCGGGGCGGTCGGGCGGGTGCGGGGTGGGCGGGATCGGGGGCGAAATCGGGGGCGGGAGGGGTGCTTGCCGTACCGGTGCCCGCGCACCCCGGCCGCGTGGCAGGATCACCAGCGTGGATCCCGCTGGGCTGGCCGACCTGCTCGCGTTCGACCGTGACCATCTCTGGCACCCGTACTCCTCCGCGCTGACCCCTGCTCCGGCGTACCTGGTGGAGTCCGCGCGCGGGACGCGTCTCACGCTCCGGCTCCCCAGCGGCGAGCCACGCGAGGTGATCGACGCGATGTCGTCGTGGTGGTGCGCCGTCCACGGGTACGCCGTGCCCGAGCTCGACGCCGCAGCGCGCCACCAGCTCGACCGGATGAGCCACGTGATGTTCGGTGGCCTCACCCACGAGCCGGCGATCACGCTGTCCCGCAAGCTGATCGGCCTGACTCCCACCTCGCTCGACCATGTCTTCCTCGCCGACTCGGGGTCGGTCTCGGTCGAGGTCGCGATGAAGATGGCGCTCCAGGTCAGCGTTGCCGAAGGCTCGCGGCGGACGCGATTCTTCACCGTGCGCGGCGGGTACCACGGCGACACCTTCTCCCCGATGTCGGTGACCGACCCCGTCGGCGGCATGCACTCGCTGTTCACCGGAGTGCTGCCCGAACACGTGTTCGCGCCGCAGCCTCCGGGAGGGGTCGACGTCGGTCCCGACGATGAGGCGATGGCGTTGTGGGAGAGTCGAACTCGCGCCGTATACGCCGAGCACGCCGAGCAGATCGCCGCGGTCATCGTCGAGCCCGTCCTGCAGGGCGCGGGCGGCATGCACATCTACAGCCCGTACTCCGTCCGGGTCCTCGCCGACCTCGCGCGGGACCACGGAGCGCTGCTGATCCTCGATGAGATCGCCACCGGGTTCTGGCGCACGGGCACGCCGTTCGCCCTTGACCGCTGCGACGTCGTGCCCGACATCCTGTGCATCGGCAAGGCGCTCACCGGCGGATACCTCTCGCTCGCCGCCGTCCTGTGCACCGACGAGGTCGCCCAGCGGGTCAGCGGCGGTGAGGCGGGTGGGCTGATGCACGGGCCGACCTTCATGGCCAACCCCCTGGCGTGCGCCATCGCCAGCGCCAGCCTCGACCTGCTCACCACCCGCGACACCCTCGACCAGGTCGCCACCCTCGAGGACGGCCTGACGACGGGGCTCGCGGCCGCGCGCGATCTCTCCTGCGTGAAGGACGTCCGCGTCCTGGGCGGCGTCGGCGTCGTCCAGCTCACCGTGCAGGTCGACGTCGCCGCCGTCACGGCGGCAGCGCTGGACCGAGGGGTGTGGGTCCGACCGTTCCGCGACCTCGTCTATGCGATGCCGCCGTATGTCACGTCCCCCACCGAGCTGGCCACCATCACGTCCTCGATCGTCGGGTCCGTCGCTGACGTCCACGGCTGACGCGGGCGAGCTGGACGGGCAGGATGGGCCGGTGAGCACTTCCTTCGACCTCGACCGTCTCGAGCAGGTCCATCGCCACGCCGAGCGGGCCGAGGGTGGACGCCGAGCCCTGGATGACGTCCTGGACACGGTCCTGGTCGGCACCCTGGCCACGGTGGTCGACGGTCTGCCATGGGCCGTGCCCATGTTGTTCGCCCGCGACGGCGACCGGCTCCTGCTGCACGGGTCGACGGGCGCCGGGGCCCTGCGCCAGGTCGCATCCGGCGCCCCGGTCGCGTTCTCGGCACACAGCGTCGACGGCCTGGTCCTCGCGCACTCGACCTTCAACCACTCGGCGAACTACCGCTCGGCCGTGGTCCGGGGCGAGATGCACGCGCTGGCCGGCGACGAGGCCTGGGACGCACTCAACCTGGTGTCCGACCGGCTGGTCCCCGGTCGGGTGGCCGAGGTCCGGGAGATGACGCGCAAGGAGCTCGCGGCCACGCTGGTCAGCGCCCTGCCGATCACCGCAGGCCGGTGGACGGTGAAGGTCCGCTCGGGCGGGCCCGGCGATCCCGACGAGCCGACCGATGCGTGGCGCGGCGTGGTGCCGGTGCACACCGGGTACGGCGTCCCCGAGCCGGTCCCGGACTGCACTGACCTCCCGCTCCCCGCCTCCGTGCGGCGGCTTGTCGGAGGCTCGTCCTAAGGTCCGGTCATCAACCGATACCCCCCCACCCGGAGCGACCCATGGACCCCGACAACCCCGTCATCGGGCTCTGCGCCGAAGGCATGCAGGCCGAGGCCACCGGGCCGGACGGGCGCGCCCGCGAGCTGTTCCAGGAGGCCTGGGACAGGGCCACCGACGACTTCGAGCACTGCATTGCGGCTCACTACCTGGCGCGACAGCAGGACACGTCCCGCCGACGGCTCGAGTGGAACCTGTGCTGCCTCGAGCTCGCAGACCGCGTCGGCGACGAGCGGGTGGCGAGCTTCTATCCCTCGTTGCACCTCAACCTCGGGCGCGACCTCGAGGCGCTCGGCGACACGGACTCCGCCCGAGGTCACTACGAAGCGGCCCATCGGTACGCCGGGGCGCTGGGGGACGACGGATACGGCCAGATGGTGCGGGCCGGCGTCGAGCAGGCCCTGGCCCGGACCGCGCCGAGCGGCCGGTGAGCCGCGGTGCCGTCCCCGGGTGCGCGGACCGGCGCGTGGCGCGACAGAGGCGTGACTCGCACGTGACCGGACCACCGCCGGGACGGACGTTCGTGGGTGGCAGGATCGGCGGGGTGAGCGAGTTCCTGGAGTGGCTGGAGGCCGCGGCCGCGCGCCGTGATGCCGCTGGGCTGCACCGGGAGGTCACACCCGTCAAGGGCGACGACCTGCTGGACCTCGCCGGCAACGACTACCTCGGCCTCCGCCACCACCCTGCGGTCATCGCCGGTGCCGTGGCCGCCACCGAGACCTACGGCGGTGGCGCCGGTGCGTCCCGCCTCGTCACCGGGACCCTGCCGCTGCACGAGGAGCTCGAGTCCGCGCTGGCCGACCACACCGGCGCGCGATCCGCACTGGTGTTCTCCACCGGGTACCACGCGAACCTCTCGGCCCTGACCACGCTCACCGACGCGGACACCCTGATCGTGTCGGACGCTCACGCCCACGCATCGCTCATCGACGGCACCCGCCTGTCGCGGGGGACGGTGGCGGTGGCGCGTCACAACGACCTCGACCACGTCGCCGAGCTCCTCGCGACGCGCAGGCAGACCCGGGCGGTCGTGGTCGTCGAGTCGATCTACTCGGTGCTCGGAGACGAGGCGCCGCTGATCGCGCTGGCCGAGCTCACCGCACGACACGGTGCCGTGCTGCTGGTGGACGAGGCGCACGGTATCGGGGTGCGGGGTCGGCGCGGCGAAGGCCTGGTCCACGACCTCGGACTCGCCGGGCTCGACCACCTCGTCATCACGGCCACCCTGTCCAAGTCCCTCGCAGCGCAGGGCGGGGCCGTGCTCGCCCACCCGCGGGTTCGCGACCACCTGGTCAACACCGCACGACCGTTCATCTATGACACCGGGCTGGCGCCAGCGCCGGCGGGCGCCGCCCTCGCCGCGCTCGGGATCCTCGGGGGCGGGTCGGGGCTGCCCCAGCGCGTCCGTACCAACGCCGCCCGTCTCGGGACCGCAGCCGGTGTCGCCCACCCGGCCGGCGCCGTGCTCTCCATCCCGATGCCGTCGCCCGAGGCCGCCGTGGCCGCGGTCACGCGAGCCGCCACCGCCGGACTGCGGATCGGGTGCTTCCGGCCGCCATCGACCCCCGACGGCATCTCCCGACTGCGGCTGACCGCTCACGCCGACCACACGCCGGACCAGCTCGACCGCGCGGTCACCGTCCTGTCCGAGGTCACCCATGTCTGACTCGCTCGCGCTGCCCCGCGTCGTCCTGGTCACGGGAACCTCCACCGAGGTGGGCAAGACCGTGGTCACCGCCGCGCTCGCGGCAGTGATCCTCGCGCGCGGGTCGAGCGTGGCCGTGGTCAAGCCGGCCCAGACCGGCGTGCGGCCCGGCGAGCCCGGCGACATCGAGGAGGTACGCCGGCTGCTGGGGGCAGGCAGGCAGGCGCCGGACGGGCAGACACCGGACGTGGAGGACGGCGCCCGGTGCACGGACCCGAGGCCCGAGGCGCCCGAGTGCGCCCGACCGGGCGGGTGTCACTCAGCGCCTCAGCACCCACGAGCTCCTGCGGCTGGCCGAGCCGCTCGCGCCCCAGACCGCGGCCCGCCGAGCCGGCCAGACGATCCCCTCGGTCGCCGAGCATGCACGCTCGGTCGCTGACCTCTCGTCGTCCGCGGACGTGACCCTGGTCGAGGGCGCTGGCGGGCTCCTGGTCGGTCTCGACGGCCGGGGCGGGACGCTCGCGGACCTCGGGACCGCGTTGCGGTACAAGGGGATCAGCACCGCAGTCGTCCTCGTCGTGCCAGCTGGTCTGGGCGCCCTCAACCTCACCGCGCTCACCGCTGAGGCTCTCCGGACGCGCTCGATCCCGCTGCTGGGACTGGTCATCGGATCCTGGCCCGACGAGCCCGGTCTCGCCGAGCAGACCAACCTGGAGGACCTGCCCGCAGTCGCGGGCGCGCCACTGCTCGGCCGCGTTCCTGCCGGCGTGGGGCGGCTTGACCCGGCGGCATTCCGCTCCGGTGCGGGTCGATGGCTGGACCGGGTGTGAGCACCCGACCGGCAGCCGAGCCGTACCGCGTCTGCGTCGTCTGCACCGGCAACATCTGCCGCTCGCCGATGGGCGAGTTCGTGCTGCGTGAGCTGTTCGACGACGCCGGGTTGGGTGAGCAGGTCGTGGTCGACTCCGCCGGTACGACCAGCTGGGAAGCCGGAAACCCGGCGGACCGGCGGACCGTTGCCGTCCTGCGCCGCAACGACCACTCGGACACCGGCTGGCGCGAGCATCGCGCGCGGCAGATCGACCGGGGTTGGCTGGCCGAGCGCGACCTGGTGCTCGCCGCTGACTGCGGTCATCTCGCCGACCTGCGCCGGCTGGCCACCACCGAGCAGGAGCGCTCCCGGATCCGGCTCTTCCGCTCCTTCGACCCCGGCGCTGAGGCTGCCGGCGACCTCGAGATGGACGACCCGTGGTACGGCGACGACAGGGCCTTCGACCGGACCCGCGCCGAGATCATGGCCGCGGCGCCCGGGATCGTCCGGTATGTCCAGGAGCAGCTCCGGGGCTGACGGACGGCGTACGGACGGCTCGCGGACCGCTCACGGACGGCTCACGGACGGCTCACGGAGACGGCGAACGGACCGTTCAGCGACGGGGTCTGGTGGCTGTCGGCGGCTGGTGGTTCGCTGGACCTGACGCGGCCGCCGGGGCCGCCCAGCACAAGGAGCAGACGATGCCCGAACGCAGCGAAGCGTGGCCCGAGGGAACTCCCTGCTGGATCGACATGTCCGCGGGCGACTCCCAGCGGGTGAGCGAGTTCTACGCCGCCCTGCTGGGCTGGGACCTCGAGATCGGTCCGCCCGAGACCGGTGGATACGTGATGGCCAAGAAGAACGGCAAGGACGTCGCCGGCATCGGCGCCAAGGGTCCCGGCATGGAGGAGATGCCGACCTTCTGGGGCACCTACCTCGCCGTCGACGACCTCACCGCGGCGATCAAGCGGTTGACCGACGCGGGCGGGCAGGCCCTGTTCGAGCCGATGGCCATCATGGACCTGGGCACGATGGTCTTCGCCACCGACCCGTCCGGTGCCGGGTTCGGCCTGTGGCAGTCCGGCACCATGACCGGGTTCGGGCTCTACAACGAGCCGGGGTCGGTGGCCTGGAACGAGCTGCACACCAACGACTATGCCGGGGCCAAGGAGTTCTACACGGCGGTGGCTGGTGTCGGCTACACGGTGATGGGTGACACCGACGACTTCCGATACTCGATGATCACCGTCGACGCGTCGTCCAACACCGAGCACGAGGTCGGCGGGATCATGGAGGACCGCAACACCCCGCCCGGTCTGGACGCCTACTGGCTCACCTACTTCTCGGTCGAGGACTGCGACGCGGCAGCGGCCCGGGCCACCGAGCTCGGTGCGAGCGTGATGATGCCGCCCGAGAGCACCCCGTACGGCCGGATGGCGGTCCTGGCGGGCCTCGAGGGCGAGACCTTCGCGGTCCTCGTCCCACCGGAGGCCGCCTGACTCCGACCACGCGCGGCGGTGGGCCCGTCCACGACCGGGCGCCTGGCCCACCGTCACCGCGGGGTCTGGGAGACTGACCCCATGGCTTCGCTCGCTGACGCGACCCCTCCGTTCGCCCTCGGCTCGCTCGACGGCCGCTATCGCGCGGTCGTCGCGCCGCTGGTCGAGCACCTGTCCGAGCCCGCGCTCAACCGCGAGCGCGTCCGGGTCGAGGTCGCCTGGCTGATCCACCTGACCGAGCAGCAGGTCGTCCCCGGCGTGCGGCGCCTGACGGCCTCCGAGCAGGCCGCGCTACGTCAGGTGGTCGCGGACTTCGGACCCGACACCGTCGCCGAGCTGGGCAGGATCGAGCGCGAGACCCAGCACGACGTCAAGGCGGTCGAGTACCTCCTGAAGTCGCGGCTCGCGGCGATCGCGCCGGACCCTGCCGACGCCGGGCTCGCCGAGCTCATCCACTTCTGCTGCACGTCCGAGGACATCAACAACCTGTCCTACGCGTTGATGGTCCAGGGCGCGGTCCGCGAGGTCTGGCTGCCGAAGGCGACCGCGCTGGTCGATGACGTCGCGAGGATGGCGACCGACCTGCGCGAGGTTCCCCTCCTGGCGCACACCCACGGCCAGCCGGCGACGCCGACGACCATGGGCAAGGAGCTCGCCGTCCTCGCCCACCGACTGCGCCGCCAGCTGCGCCGGATCGACCGGGCCGACTACCTCGGCAAGCTCAACGGGGCGACCGGGACCTATGGCGCGCACCTCGCCGCCGTCCCCGACGCCGACTGGGTGCAGGTGAGCCGCAGTTTCGTCGAGTCGCTCGGCCTCACCTGGAACCCACTCACCACCCAGATCGAGAGCCACGACTGGCAGGCCGAGCTGTACGCCGACGTCGCGCGGTTCAACCGCATCCTGCACAACCTCTGCACCGACGTGTGGACCTACATCTCGATGGGCTACTTCGCGCAGGTGCGCGGACAGGGCACGGTCGGGTCGAGCACCATGCCGCACAAGGTGAACCCGATCCGGTTCGAGAACGCCGAGGCCAACCTCGAGGTCTCCACCGCGCTGCTGGACGTGCTGGCGTCGACCCTGGTCAACTCCCGGCTCCAGCGGGACCTCACCGACTCCTCGATGCAGCGCAACATCGGCTCGGCGTTCGGCCACTCCCTGCTCGCGCTCGACAACGCCGCGCGCGGCCTGTCCGGGCTGGACGCGGTGCCCGGCGCGATGGCGGCCGACCTCCAGTCCAACTGGGAGGTCCTGGGCGAGGCGGTCCAGTCGGCCATGCGGGCGCTGGCGGCGCAAGGTGTCCCCGGTATGGACCAACCCTACGAACGGCTCAAGGAGCTCACCCGAGGGCGCCGGATCACCGGCGAGGACCTGCGCGACTTCGTCGACGGGCTCGGCCTGCCGGAGGACGTGGCCAAGCGGCTCCGCGAGATGACCCCGCAGGACTACACCGGGCTGGCCCCCCGGCTCGTCGACTACCTCGGCTGACCGGCTCGGGTCGGGTCGGGTCGGGTCGGGTCGGGTCACGATCGGGCAACGGGCGCGCTCAGCTCGGGCCGGGTCCCAGATCTCCGCCTCGCTCCACCCCAGTGGGTGCCGAGCCGTGGCTAGGTTTGTCGCGTGGCCGAATCACGGGCGTCGGTGGCGGACCTCGACCGCATCGCGCTGCGCATGCCCGACGCGGTGCGTGAACCCGAGCTCGGCGACCACCCGTCGTACTCGGTGCACGGCAAGGCGTTCGCCTTCTTCCGCGACCCGCGCAAGGATGCCGTCGACGAGCGTGGGCAGCGCCTCACCGACGTGATCTGCCTGCGTTGTAGTGGCGCTGGTGACAAGGAGGCCCTGGTCACCGAGCCTGGCTCGCCGTTCTTCACCACCCCGCACTTCGAGGGCTACAACGCCGTCCTCGTGCGAGCCTCGCGGATCCACGAGCTGACCGTGCGCGAGCTGGCCGAGGTCGTCGCCGACGCCTGGCTGGCGATGGCCCCGCGCCGGCTGGCCGCCCACTGGCTGAGCGACGCGGGCCAGCCGCCTGACTAGCGAGCACGATCGAGCCACCGGGTCCCGTGGGACCTGCAATGGCCTGCAACGGCCTTCAACGGCCTTCGATGGGCCTGGCGAACCACCTGGGTGAGTCGGCGGGCTATCCCGGGTTGGCCGCGGGGTCGCCGGGAATACCCCTAAGGGGTATCCTGTTGCTGAGGGTGACGGCGAACCAGGGAGGCCCGATGGCTGGCTACACAGGCACCAAGGACGACTATCTCAAGCGGTTGCGACGGGTCGAGGGCCAGGTCCGCGGGATCCAGCGGATGGTCGAGGAGGACACCTACTGCATCGACGTCCTGACCCAGGTGAGCGCGGTGACCAAGGCGCTCCAGGCGGTCAGCCTCGGCCTGCTCGAGGACCACGTCGGCCACTGCGTCGTCGACGCCGCTCGCGAGTCCGACCAGGCGGCCGCCGAGAAGGTCCGCGAGGCATCGGAAGCCATCGCCCGCCTCGTCCGCAGCTGATCGGCGACCCCTGCCGTGCCGGCAGCCGAGACCTCTCCCCCGAGCCAGCCCCGCGTCCACCCGAACCAACCTCAGGAGCATTCATGACCAGCACCACCGTGAGCGTCGACGGTATGACCTGTGAGCACTGCGTCCGTGCCGTGACCGAGGAGGTCGGCGCGGTCGCCGGCGTGACCTCGGTGGTGGTCGACCTGCAGCCGGGCGCTGCGTCCGCAGTGACGGTGACCAGCGAGGGCGAGGCGGATGTCGCCGCCATCGCCGCGGCGGTCGCCGAAGCGGGCTACACCCTCACCTGACCGAGCCCGCGGACGCCGTGACCACCAGACTGAACACCACTGCCTGCACAGGAGGCACACCATGAGCACATCCAGCTCCACCCGCACCCACGAGGCCACCCTGGCCATCGGCGGGATGACCTGTGCGTCGTGCTCCTCACGCGTGGAGCGCAAGCTCAACAAGCTCGACGGCGTCGAGGCCACGGTCAACCTGGTCACCGAGAAGGCGCACGTCCGGTATGACGAGCCGACCACCGCGGACGACCTCCTCGCGGCGGTGTCCTCGACCGGGTACACCGCGTCGCTCGTATCGCGACAGCCCACCCCCGGACGCCCGAAGACCGAGCCGGCCACCAGTCACCTGCGCGACACCTCCCCGCGCGACACCTCCCCGCGCCACACCTCCCTGCGCCACACCTCCCCGCGCGACACCTCCCTGCGGCCCGCTTCCTCACGGCCCGTGTCCTCGGCGCCCAGTTCCCCAGGCGCCGGCTCCTCCGTTCTCCCGCCCCGCAGCCCCGATCACCACCGGGGAACACGACGTCCCAGCCGCCACCGGTGAGCACCACCACGACTCTGTCCGGCAGCGTTCGCTCGGCCACCGGGTGGTGGTGGCAGCGATCCTGGCGGTCCCCGTCCTGATACTGGCGATGGCGCCGCTGCCGAAGTTCGCCGCCATGGCATGGCTCGAGCTGGCGCTCAGCACTCCCGTCGTGTTCTGGGCGGCCTGGCCGTTCCACCGCGCCGCAGCGGTCAACGCCCGCCACGGCGCCTCGACGATGGACACGCTCGTCTCGCTCGGGGTGATCTCTGCGTACGGCTGGTCGGCGGTGGCCGTGCTCCGCGGGGTCGGGATGAGCACCGGCCTGTACTTCGAGGTCGCGGCGGTGGTCACCACGTCCCTGCTCCTCGGCCGCTGGCTGGAGGCCCGGGCGCGCACCGCCGGCAAGGAGGCGCTGCAGACCCTGCTCACCCTCGGCGCGCAGGACGTCGCCGTCCTGCGCATCGACGCCCGGAGCCGGGTGACCACCGAGACCCGTATCCCGGTCGACCAGCTCGAGGTCGGTGACCGGTTCATCGTCCGCCCGGGCGAGAAGATCGCGACGGACGGGACCGTGACCGACGGCCTGAGCGCCGTCGACGAGTCGCTCGTCACGGGCGAGTCGGTGCCCGTCGACGTCAGGCCTGGCGACACGGTCACCGGTGCGACGCTCAACGTCCACGGCCGGCTGATCGTCGAGGCGACCCGGGTCGGCTCGGAGACCACACTGGCCGGCATCACCCGGCTGGTCGAGGAGGCGCAGACCGGCAAGTCCCAGACCCAGCGGCTCGCCGACCGGGTGTCCGCCGTGTTCGTACCGGTGGTGCTCACGCTCGCCGTGCTGACCTTCAGCCTCTGGTGGCTCGTCGGCGGAGACGTCGCCCGGGCCCTGGAGGTCGGCATCGCGGTGCTGATCATCGCCTGCCCCTGCGCCCTGGGCCTCGCCACCCCGACCGCCCTGCTCGCCGGCACCGGTCGTGGCGCCCAGATGGGGATCCTCATCAGAGGTCCCGGCGTGCTCGAGGACACCCGCCGGGTCGACACGATCCTGCTCGACAAGACCGGCACCGTGACCACCGGCATCGCGCGGCTCACCGACATCACGCCGTCCGGCGGACTGTCGGCCGACTCCGCACTGCGTGCCGCGGCAGCGGTCGAGGCCGGTAGCGAGCACCCGATCGCCCGCGCCATCGTGGCCGCCGCCCGGACGCGCGGGCTGGAGGTCCCCGACATCACCGGCTTCCGGGCGCTGCCCGGGTCGGGTGCCGTCGCGTTCGTCAAGGACACCGAGGTGACGGTCGGCACCGAGGACCTCTTCGCGTCCGTACCCGCCGACCTGGCCGGGGCCACGACGACCGGCACGACCGTGTTCCTCGGCTGGGACGGTCAGGCGCGGGCCGCGCTGACCGTCGCCGACGAGGTGCGCCCCACCTCGCGCGAGGCGATCAGGCACCTGCGCAACCTCGGGCTCACGCCCTACCTGCTCACCGGCGACAGCGAGGCCACCGCGAGGGCGGTCGCCGAGGAGGTCGGCATCCCGCCGCGCCAGGTGTTCGCCCGGGTTCGCCCCGAGGGCAAGCACGCCGCGGTCGCCCAGCTCCAGGCCGAGGGACGGGTGGTGGCGATGGTCGGCGACGGCATCAACGACGCCGCCGCACTGGCCCAGGCCGATCTCGCCCTGGCGATGGGCTCGGGCACCGACGTCGCGATCGAGTCGGCCGACATCGTCCTCATCCGCGCCGAGATCCCCGCCGTCGCCGACGCCATCGAGCTGTCCCGGCGCACCCTGAGGGTGATCAAGCAGAACCTCGGCTGGGCCTTCGGTTACAACGTGGCGGCGATCCCGCTCGCGATGGCCGGGGTGCTCAACCCGATGATCGCCGGCGCCGCGATGGCCGCGTCGAGCGTGATCGTGGTCAGCAACAGCCTGCGGCTCCGGGGATTCGGCCGTCAGCGCTGAGCCCGCTCAGACGACGACCGAGCCGTCCGGGGTCGCGAAGGTCACCGACAGCAGTCCCGGGGTTCCGTGCGGGGCGACGAACGTGAAGTCGATGACGGTCGAGGTCTGCGACGCCGGCAGCCCGAGCCAGTCGCGGACCCGCTCGGGGTCGCCGGCGATCTGCAGTCCGTCGATGGTGACCGTCGTGGCCGCGGCCGTGGACGGGTGCAGCGCGGAGTCCTCCCACTGCACGTAGTAGGGCAGCTGCGGGTCGGACATCAGGCCCTTGACGCCCAGCTGACGCCACCGGAGCTCCACGCCGTCAGGGCGGTAGCGGTTGCCGGGGACCGAGTCGCGGCCGAGCCGTCGCTCGACGCTGGCGATGTCGTTGACGCAGACGCACCAACCCATCCAGCCGCCACCGACCTCGGACCGCGCACGGACGGCCTGCCCGAACGGGGCCTTGTCCGAGGCGGGGTGATCCAGCACCTCGACGACCTCGACGTAGCGCTCGTGCGCCAGAGGGAAGACGACGTTGCGGGTGCCGAACCGGGGGTGGATGCCGCCGTCGACGGGCTCGACACCGATCAGCTTGGACAGCCGGTCGGCGGTGGCATGGAGGCCGTCGTGCTCTGCTGCGTAGGACACGTGATCGACTCGCATGCGCTCCATCGTGACACACGGATTGGCGTGCTTTTGACCGGGGGTGCGCGGTCCGACCGAAGGGACGAGGCCTGCGAATATTCGGGTCACACAGGGGGCCTTTCGTGCTGCATCGAGGGCGAACGCGGCGTCACGACCGACGCTGGCGGACGGCTTCATAGAGCACGATGGCCGCGGATGTCGCCACGTTGAGCGAGTTGGCTCGCCCTTGCATCGGGATGCGGACCCGGTGGTCGGCTGCGTCCAGCACGGCACGGTCCAGCCCCTCCTTCTCGGTGCCCACCGCGACCGCGACCGGCCCGGTGAGGTCGACGTCCGTGTACGCGACCTCGGTGTCGGGCGTGGTCGCCACCAGAGCGATCCCCCGAGCGCGCAACCAGGCCAGTACGACTGCGGTGGGGTCGGCCGCGACGGCCACCGAGAACACCGTCGCCTTGCTCGCCCGGACCAGGTTCGGGTTGCCCCAGTCGGTCACCGGGTCGGCCGCGACCACGGCGTCCAGTCCCGCGGCGTCGGCGGTGCGCAGCATCGCGCCGAGGTTGCCCGGCTTCTCCACCGCCTGCGCGACCAGGACCAGCGGGCGAGGTCCGAGCTCCAGTCCTCCGACGCGGCGGTCGACCCCGGCCGCGACGGCCAGGAACCCGTCGGGGCCCTCGCGGTAGGCGGCCTTCTCGAACACGGCCCGGGACATCTGGATGGTGTCGGCACCGGCGGCGTCGGCCGCACTCACGAGCCCGAGGTGGGTGTCCGGGTCGGACATCAGCTCGGGACAGAAGTAGAGCTCGCGCGGGACCACGCCGGCGCTCATCGCCAGCTCGACCTCCTCATACCCCTCGACCAGCGTGAGGCCACTCTCCTCGCGGCCGCGGCGGCGGCGCAGGGCGAGCAGGCTCTTGACGCGGGGGTTCGCGGGGGAGGTGATGGTGGGTCGGGCCATGGGTCAGACTGTGCCGCATGAACCCGGCACCCACGCGATACACCCTCCGGCAGAAGATCACGCTGATGGTCAACCGCTATGAGATCCGTGCGGTCGACGAGGGCGGCGCCGAGGGTCCGGTCCTCGCCGTCGCCCAGCAGAAGCGGATGGCCTTCAAGGAACAGGTGACGTTCTACTCCGACGAGGCCCGCACCCAGCCGGTGTTCTCGTTCCGGGCCCGTCGCGCCATGGACCTGGCGGCGACCTATGACGTCTTCGACCCTCAGGGCCAGCCGGTCGGGTGGTTCAAGAAGGAGTTCGGCAAGTCGCTGCTCCGCTCCTCCTGGCAGCTCGGCACACCCGACGGCCTGCAGGCCGCGGGCACCGAGCGCAATGCGAACGTCGCGATCTTCCGGCGGCTCTGGGAGGTGGTGCCGGTCCTCAACGACCTCCCGAGCCCGTTCTTGTTCCACTTCGACTTCACGGCGGCGGACGGCAGTGTCGTGCTGACCTCGGAGCGCCAGCGGTCGTTGCGCGACCGATACACGGTCACCGTGCCGCGGATGAAGAACGACTGGCAGCTGGACTGGCGGGTCGCGCTGTCGATGGCGGTCGCGCTGGACGCGCTCCAGTCGCGATAGCGCAGCCGCGCCCGGGGTGTTCACCCCACGGGGCAGAGGGGGCGATCAGAGCAGCGAGCGCAGGATCGGCACGAGCCCGTCCTCGTCGACGTCACCGGTGACCTCGTCGGCGATCGCCTTGACCTCGTCCGGTGCGTTCCCCATCGCGACCCCTCGCGCGGCCCAGTGCAGCATCTCGATGTCGTTGCGCTGGTCGCCGACCGCGACGGTGTCGCCGGGCTCGACCTCCAACCGGCGCCGCAGGATCTCCAGGGCCGAGCCCTTGGACACCCCCTCGGGGTTGATGTCGAGCCAGGCTGAGAACCCGACGGCATAGCTGACGCCGTGCAGGCCGATCCGCTCGGTGAGCTCGACGAAGTCCTCGCTCGAGCTCTCCGGGCTCCGGAAGGTCACCCGGGTCACCGGCTCGGCGATGAGCTCCTCCCACGGCACCACGCGCAGGTCGCCCTGCAGCTCGCCGTCGGGGAACGGCGCGCTCAGCTTGAACCCGACACCGAGGTCCTCGACCGCGACCACCGCGTCGGGACGTGCGGCGCGCAGGAGAGCCAGGGCGGGCCCAGGGTCGAAGGTCACCGCGTCGATCACGCGATATCCGCTGGGCTCCGCCGGGTCGAGCTCGAGGGTCACGGCGCCGTTGGCGCACACCGCGTACCCCTGGGTGATCCCGAGCAGGGACAGGATGTCGATGGTCGCGATGATCGAACGTCCGGTCGCGATGACGACGTGGATCCCCGCAGCAAGGACGTCGCGCACCGCCTCGCGGACGACGTCGTGCAGCACTCCGGCGTGGGTGATCGTGGTGCCGTCGACATCCAGGGCGATGAGGCGGGCAGGCATGACAACACGCTAGGGCAGGGGCCTCCCCGCGCGAGCACCGGTGGGGGATCCCCCGGCACTCCGTGGGGTCCGGCGACACCGAGCCGGTCACCCGCCAGCGCGACCGGGTGTCGGCGTTCGCCCGCCGTTCGCCGCGACGCTGGTCTACGGTCGATCCATGGGGCTGCCAGCAGGTGAGGGGTCACCGCCTGGTGGGTCACCACCGCGCGGCGGCGCCCGCCCGTCCGCCCTCTGGCCGCGACCGGACCGCGTGCCCCTCACCCGGCGTACCCTGCTCGCCGGCGGAACCGCAGCCGTGGCCCTGGGCGGGTCGACCGGATACGGCGGCTGGCTGGGTTCGCGCCTCAACCAGACCACGCTGCACGGTGAGACGGTCGCGTTCCGGGCCCCTGGGGTGCGGGTCCGGGTGCCGCTCGGACAGCAGGGCAGCGTCATCCCGGGCACTCGGGTCCTCGCCGACGCACCGCTCGCGACCGAGCTGGTCCGGCAGGAGCGGGAGTGGCTGGGCGCCGCCGAGCCCTGGCTCACGCGGTCCGGCCCCTGGCGCGCGATGGCCACGGCGGCCCTGCTCGACCTGCGGATCCTCTCGATCGGGCTGCCGGCGCCGGTGGCGGCGTGGTCGAGCAACTGGCGGTACGTCTGGCCGCGCGACACCGCCCACGTCTGCGCCGCGCTGGCCGCCGTCGGACACACCGACCAGGCCGCGGCCGGGCTCCGGTTCCTGCAGTTCGTGCAAGGGCGCAACGGACGCTTCGAGGCGCGATACCGCCCGGACGCCACCGGCCCGCCGGACACCCGCCACCCGCAGCTGGACGGCATGGGCTGGGCCCTGTGGGGACTGGGACAGGTCTGCGCCCGGCTGCCCGAGGCCGCGGCGGCGAGGACCGCAGCCTCCATGGGCACCCTCCTGCGGCGCGCCACCCTCGGCACGCTGGACGTGCTGGACAACCCGACCGGGCTGCCGCCCAGCTCGCCGGACTACTGGGAGGTCAACGAGGAGTCGCTCACCCTCGGGACGGCCGCTCCGCTGCTGGCCGGTCTGGATGCCGCACGCACCCTGCTGCGACGCACCGGTGACACGACGCTGGCGGGCCGTGCCGCGACCGCCGGGCAGCGGCTGGACGGCCGCATCCACGAGGCCTTCGGCGCCGTCGGATACTCCCGATCGATCCTCGGCGGCGACCGCGACGCGGCAGTGGCCTTCCTGCTGCCGCCGTACACCGACGCGGTCGCCCCCACGGTGGTCACCGCGCTGCAGCGGGCCCGGGTGCGCATGACCCGCCCGGCCGGTGGGCTGGCTCCGGGCGAGGGCTGGCCGGAGGACGGCGTCAGCTGGACCCCGGAGACCGCGCTGTTCGCCGTGGCTGATGCCGAGCTCGGGGACCGACAGGCCGCGGCGGCCACGCTGCGCTGGCTCGACCTGCACCGCACGGCCGGTGGCTCCTATCCGGAGAAGGTGCTGCGGGACGGCAGCCCCGCCGCGGTCGCGCCGCTGGCCTGGACTGCCGCCCTGGTGGTGCTGGCCGTCGACGCCCTGCAACGAGACTGAGCCCGCGGCGAGGAGCAGCAGGGGAGGGCGGAGCCCGACGCGTCAGGCCGGGGTGAGGACGTCGAGCCCGAGGAACGGCTGGAGCGCCTGCGGGACCAGGACCGAGCCGTCGGCCTGCTGGTGGTTCTCCAGGATCGCGACGATCCAGCGCGTGGTCGCCAGCGTGCCGTTGAGGGTGGCGACGGTGCGCGTGCCCTGGCCACCCGGGTCGCGCTCGCGGGTGTTCAGCCGGCGCGCCTGGTAGGTCGTGCAGTTCGAGGTCGAGGTCAGCTCGCGGTAGCGACCCTGGGTCGGGATCCATGCCTCGCAGTCGTACTTGCGCGCGGCCGGGCCACCGAGGTCACCGGCTGCGGTGTCGATCACGCGATACGGCACGTCGATCTTGGCGAGCATCTGCTGCTCCCAGCCGAGCAGCCGCTGGTGCTCGGCCGCGGCCTCCTCGACCTTGCAGTACACAAACATCTCGACCTTGTGGAACTGGTGCACGCGGATGATGCCACGCGTGTCCTTGCCGTACGACCCGGCCTCGCGGCGGTAGCAGGCCGACCAGCCGGCGTATCGCTTCGGTCCCTGCGACAGGTCGAGGATCTCGTCGGCGTGGTACCCGGCGAGCGCGACCTCCGAGGTGCCGGTGAGATAGAGGTCGTCGGCCTCGAGCCGGTAGACCTCGTCGGCGTGCTGGTCGATGAACCCGGCGCCGGCCATGACCTCGGTCTTGACGAGCGTGGGCGTGATCATCGGCGTGAAGCCGTGTTCGACCGCCTGTGCGACGGCCATGTTGAGCAACGCGAGCTCGAGCCGGGCCCCGACGCCGGTGAGGAAGTAGAACCGCGACCCGCCGACCTTGGCCCCGCGCTCCATGTCGATCGCGGCCAGCGACTCCCCGAGGGCGAGGTGGTCCTGGGGCTCGAAGTCGAACTCCCTTGGCGTGCCTACGGTCTCGACCAAGGTGTAGTCGTCCTCACCCCCGGCCGGGACGCCGTCCTCGACGACGTTGCCGACCTGACGAAGCAGGGTGTCGAGCCGGTCCTGACCGTCGCTCGCGGCCAGCTCGAGCTCCTTGACCCGCGCCGAGATCACTTTGGTCTGGGCGAGCAGGGTCTGCTTGTCGGCCCCGACCGCCGCCGCGATCTTCTTGCCCATCGACTTCTGCTCGGCGCGCAGCACCTCGAACCCGCTGATCGACAGGCGGCGGACCTCGTCCGCCGAGAGGATCGCATCGACGATCCCCTCGTCCTCGCCACGGGCACGCTGCGAGGCGCGGACCCGGTCCGGGTTCTCGCGCAAGAGCTTGATGTCGATCACCGCTCCAGCGTATCGGCGCAGCTCAACCCGTTTGAGCCGGTGCGTCCCCCGTCACCTCGAGCCGGCCGACGTCGTGCAGGTGGTGCACCAGGTCGTGAAGGAAGTACTGCCCCAGGGTCGCAACGGTGAAGAGCGAACCGTCGCTGCGGTGACCGGTGCGCTGCCACTGGGCATCCCGGACCTCGTTGAACGCCCGGCAGACCAGCTCGGCCGCAGTGGCAAGCTCCGCGGCGACGGCGCCCGGGTCCTGCGCGTGGTAGGCCTCGTCGACCGCGGTCTGGTCCTGGTCCCAGTTCGCGAACGCGGGGTCCTCCTGCTCCAGCATCAGCGCGACCCGCCCGGTGAACACCCTGCACACGTCCCGCACGTGGCAGGCGTACTCCAGCGGCGACCAGACGGTCGGCGCAGGCCGGGTCGCCGCCTCCGGACCACGCAACACCTCCGCCCAGCCAGCGGTCGCCTCCGCCGCGAGCGCGCCGACCTGCTCGGGCGCGACGTCCATCGCCCGATATCCGCAGTCCGGACAGGGCCGCTCCAGGGTCCAGGTCCAGTCCTTGGTGTCCGGCTCGGGCCGTGGGGGCGAGGCCGGCGCGCGGCCTGCCGGGGGCAGGGTGTCGGCGGGCGGGGTGTCCGCGGGCGGGTGCTCGGTGGTCATCACTGGACGCTAGAGCCTGGTGGGGAAGGATGCCGCCATGACGGTCGCCATCCGACGCGCACATCCCGCCGAACGCGACGTGCTCGCCGCGGCGGGCGCTCTCACGCGGCGGGTGTTCATCTCCGAGGGCTTCATCAGCGAGGACAACTCCTATGTCGCCGAGCTCGACGACGCCCGCTCACGCGCGGAGAGCGCCGAGCTGTTCGTCGCGCAGGACGAGGCCGGCACGGTGGTGGGCACGGTGACCTTCGCAGCCGCCGGGAGCCCGTATGCCGAGCTCAGCGCCGCCGGCGAGGGCGAGTTCCGGATGCTGGTCGTCTCACCGGCGGCGCGGGGGCAGGGGCTGGGCGAGCGCCTGGCCCGCACGTGCGTCGACCGTGGACGAGAGCTGGGGCTGTCGGCGATGGTGCTCTCGACCCAGCCCAGCATGCGGGCCGCGCACCACGTGTACGAGGCACTGGGCTTCGTGCGCGACCCGGCGCTGGACTGGGAGCCGCAACCGGGGCTGTCGCTGGTCGCGTTCCGTCTGGTGCTCTGAGGCGGGGCACCGCGTCGGGCCCGCATTGCGGCGCGGGAGGGGCGGGCCCGACAGGCAGTGGCCTGAAGCAGGGGACCTGCGGCACGCGGGCAGCCCGCCGGCGCGGTGGCAGGCATCCGATACCGTCACGCCTGTGCAGCGCGAAGACCTTCTGTGGATCGGCCTGGGCATCATGGTCCTCGGACTGGTGCTCACGGTCTTCTTCGCGGCGCGGGCGCGGACCAGGGGTCGGCACGCGGCGCAGCGGCCGCGGATCTTCGGGCGCCGCCGCCCGCACCGCAACGACTTCCGACCCGAGGGCACGGTCCTGGACGAGCCGCTCAAACGTGCGGCGATCATCATCAACCCGACCAAGTTCGCCGACGTCGACGAGGTCAGGCGGCAGATCGTGGCGCGGTGCCTCGAGGCCGGATGGGGCGAGCCGTTGATCATGCTGACCACGGTGGTCGACCCCGGGACCGGTCAGGCCCACCAGGCGGTCGACCAGGGCGTGAACCTGGTGTGTCCGCTCGGAGGCGACGGGACGGTGCGCGCGGTCGCGGCCGCACTCGCCGGGTCCGAGGTCCCGATGGGGCTGCTTCCCGGCGGCACCGGGAACCTGCTCGCCCGCAACCTGGACCTGCCGATCGACTCGATCGACTCCGCGCTCAAGGTGGCGCTCACCGGCCAGAACAAGCGCATCGACGTCGGCCGGCTCCGGCTCGAGCCGTTGGAGGAGCAGCAGACCGCGGCCGACCACATCTTCCTGGTGATGGCCGGGCTCGGGTTCGACGCCGCGATCATGGCCGGTGCACCCGATGGCCTGAAGGCGCGCGTCGGCCCGGCGGCGTACGTCGTCTCGGGCACCCGGGCGGCGCTGCAGGGAACGGGCTTCCGGGTCAAGGTGCAGGTCGACGACGTGCCGGCCTTCTCACGGCGTACCCGGACCGTCGTGGTCGGCAACTGCGGCCGGCTCCTCGGCGGGTTGGTCCTCATGCCCGACGCCCTGGTCGACGACGGCAAGCTCGACGCGATCCTCATCTCACCGCGGGGCGTCGTTGGTTGGGCGGCCGTCGCCGCGCGCCTGGCCACGCGCCAGCGCAAGGGCCACTCGATCGTCGACCACTACACGACCTCGGAGATCAGCATCCAGGCCGAGAGCACCCAGGACGTGCAGATCGACGGCGACGTCATCGGCCAGGCGCGGTCGCTGGTCGCGACCGTCGACCACCTGGCCCTGACCGTCCGGGTGCCGACGCCCTCCTAGGCCACCCGGCCGACCGCGCGACGACGACCCACCGCGACGTCAACCCAACGCGCGACGACGACGCACCGCGCAACGACGACCATTGGTCGGCGCTGCGCGGTGCAGCCGAGCACGGTGCGGCCGCTCCGCCCGGAGCAATGGTCGTCGCTGCGCGACTCACCGCCGACCACGCTCAGAGGCTCAGGCCGTGTCCGCACCGGAACAGCGCGTCGTCGCCGAACCCCGGGACGTCCTCGGGGTGGCGGCGGACCGCGTCCATCGACACCGGGATGTCGAACGGCAGCCGCCCCTGCGCGGGGACAGCCCCGGTGAGGGCGTCCAGCAGCGCGGTGTCACTGCTGCCGTAGGTCGCCACCAGTGCCCGGGTCACGGGCACCAGCGGGGTGAGGACGGCCGGACGGTCGAGGGACACGTCGACCACCAGCGGCACCTGGGCTGCGATCCGCTCCAGCCGGACGACCAGGCCCGGCGGGAAGTCGAGCGACCCCTGGTGGAACCAGGACTCGAGGAACAGGTCCGACCGGGGGTCGAACGGCGCAGCGATCCGCACCAGCGCGACCTGCGCCTCGCCCGGCGTGGACACCGGGACCAGACCGCGGTCCTGCAGGGCCTCCGCGGTGACCCCCTCGGCGTACACGCGCGTGCCTCGCGCCAGGGGCAGCACGTCGTCCCGCCCGTCGGCAGACGCGGCGTGGCGGAGCACGGTCACCGACCTGGCCTGCGCCTCGTGTCCGGCGTCGCGAAACTCCTTGCAGCCCAAGGTCCTGGTCGCGGCATCCTCGTCGACGAACGGGTCCTCGAACAGACCCAGCTCGAACTTGACCCGCAGGAGTCGCCGCGCGGACTCGTCGATGCGCGCCTCGGGCACCCGCCCGGTGTGCACCAGCTCGAGCAGCAGCTCGACGCACTCCTCGCCGCCGAACTGGTCGGCACCCGCGTGCAGGATGAGCTCCATCCGCCCGAGCGGGTCAAGGTGCTCGACGCCCCACGCGCGGGCCGGCAGCACCTGGTCACCGACGTGGTTGTCGTTGACGAGCTCCCAGTCGGTGACCACGACGCCGTCGTATCCGAGCTGCTCCCGCAGCATCCCGGTCACCACCTGGCGGTTGTAGCCGAAGCCGACCTCCTCGATCTTCTCGCCGTCGACGTCGAGCCCGACCGGCATGCCGTAGTAGGGCATCACCGCCGCGGTGCCCGCCTCGATCACGCGCGGGAACGGCGCGAGGTGGTCGGCGAACCGGCCACCCTCGTAGACCTGCTCACGGCCGTAGGGGAAGTGGGCGTCCTCGCCGTCCTTCTGCGGGCCACCGCCGGGGAAGTGCTTGCTCGTGCACGCGACGCTCCCCTGCCCGAGCCGCTCGCCCTGGAACCCGCGCAGGTAGGCGACGGCCAGTTCGCCGACCAGGTCGGGGTCCTGTCCGAAGGTCCCGGACTGCCGGGCCCACCGGGGTTCGGTGGCGAGGTCGAGCGTCGGGTGGAGCGCGGCGCGGATGCCCACCGCGACATACTCCTGCCGCGCGATGTCGGCGAAGCGCGCGACGACGTCGGGATCGCGCAGCGCGGCGAGCCCGAGCATCTCCGGCCACTGCGAGAAGGAGCCGGCGGCGAACGACGCACCCGCGTTCTCGATGAAGGCATGCCTCGGGTCGGTCGAGATGGTCACCGGGATGCCGTGCGGGGTCTGGGCGGCCAGCCGCTGCAACGCGTTGCTCCACCGCGCGGCCTGACCCGCGTCGGCCAGGGCGTGGACGTTGAAGTGGTTGAGGTACTTGCCCAGCACCACCTCGCTCGTCGGCGACTTGCTGATCGCCCCTGGCGTCTCCACGAGCTCGCCGTCCGGCCCGGCCTCGATGACGGTGTGGAACATCAGGCCACACTTCTCCGCCAGGGACAGGCGTCCGACCAGGTCCTCCACCCGGTCGCCGACCGGCAGGCCTGCATCCCGGTACGGGAGGTCGGCCACGGCCGGGGACTCCTGCGTGCCCCCTGCGGCACTCATGCGATCCCCGCCCCGAACTCCTCGATCCCGATGACCGGCCGCAGCCGGCGGGCAACCGCCGGAGTGCTGAACGCGCGGCGAATCACGTTGTCGCACAACACGTTGCCGACCGCACCCATGATCATCGCCTGGTCGAGCGAGAGATAGCGTCGCGCAACCGTGCCCGAGTGGACGGCCACCGCGTCGAAGAACCCGCCCCGCCCGTAGGCCTTGAGGTCGTGCTGGATGCCGCGCAGGTTGTCGTACGCGCCGCGGGGGTCGTGCATCATGGCGAGGAAGGACGCGTGCGGAGTGACCACCCCGTCGCCAAAGGTCGGGTTCGGGTTGACACCCTCCCGGCAGGTCCCGTAGCCGGCGTCGAAGTCGGTGCTCTCCTGGTCGGACAGGTACCCGGTGGGGTTGAGCCCCAACGCATCCACACCGTACTCGCGGTATCCGCCGGCGGGGTTGCTGCACGGCGAGAAGCCCCAGTACCCGTATCCGGCCTCCTCCAACCCGTGCTCCTTCTGTGCCCGCACGTGGAGCGGGTGGTTGACCCCCCAGCTGCGCGGGGCCCACGAACTCTCGGGGACGAAGACATCGGGCATCAGCTCCTCGAACATCGAGCCACCCCAACCCGGGACGATCCGCATGCCGCGATAGGTCAGCGCCCCCTCGTACACGTCGATGCCGAGGTAGCGCCGCATCTGCCCGACGGGCTCGGACTCCGACCACGAGTAGTCACACCCCGGGGAGAACGTGCGCCACATCGCGAACCAGTGGCTGCCGGGGATCTGCCCCTGCGAGATCCCGAGATAGCTCGTGATCCGGGTCTCGGACACGGTGGTGTCGTAGTGGTGGTTGGTGTACCAGACGTCCGGACCGACCCCGATGTGGTTGCCGAGGGTCACGTCGTCGAGCACCGCCGGCTCGGTGACGTAGAACCCGCCGTGGATCAACCCGCCGGTCCGCGGGCCGGCGGCGTCGAAGAACATGTCCCAGCGCATCCGGCGGAAGAGCCGGTCGGCGGCCCGGCGGTTGGCCGGGTCAGCCTCACGGACCACCATGAGCGCGGCCCCGAGCCAGCCGTTGTCGACCGAGGAGGCGAACGGCTGCACCGGGTCGCCGCTGTCGGGCCAGGTGGTGAGCACGTCGCCGGAGGCCTCGTCGTACCAGTTGTAGTACATGCCGCTCGGCTTGTGGTGGCCCATCCGGCCGAGGGTGGCCAGGGTGCGGGCGATCCGCGCGCTGGCCTCACGGCGCGAGATCACGCCGAGCTCTCGAGCCACGACCGCGCTCCAGAGGTACCCGCCGATGTTGGTCGGTGAGGTGTACCCGCTGCGGTCGCGGCGGGCGAGGCTGGCCGGGATGTTGTCGGCCGGCAGGCCGGTCCGTTCGTCGGTCATCGCGACCAGCGAGCGCCACGTGTCGGCGGCCCAGCGACGGACGACACGCGTGTCGCAGCCGCGGGCGGCGGCGGGGGCGGCTGTGGTTCCGCGCCCGACCTGGGCGGACGCCGAACCGGTCGGTGAGGCGTACGCCGGGCGGGCGCCGGCGGCCAGGGAACCCGCTGCGAGCGCTGCGGCACTGCCGACGATGAGCTGACGGCGGCTGGGTACGGCCAGGGTGGGGGTGGTGGAGGTTGCCGTGGTGGGGTTGGAGGTTTCGGTCCTGGAGGTGGCAGACATGTGGGGCTCCTTCTGGTGGACGGTGGGGCTGGTCACTTGATGCCGGTGGTGGCGATGCCCTCGATGAAACGGCGCTGGAACACGATGAACACCAGCAGGACCGGGATGACCACGACGGTGGCTCCGGCGAGCA
Source organism: uncultured Actinomycetota bacterium (assembly GCA_963750305.1). Classification (GTDB taxonomy): domain Bacteria; phylum Actinomycetota; class Actinomycetes; order Actinomycetales; family Dermatophilaceae; genus CAVVPX01. The sequence goes on along the minus strand of CAVVPX010000002.1, from coordinate 417,730 downwards.
GCAGCCCGTACTGGGTGCTGTTCTGGCCGGTGGAGTAGAGCGCGAGGGCGACGGGCAGGGTGTAGGACTTCTCGGTCTGCGCCACGACCAGCGGCCACAGGAAGCTGTTCCAGCTGCCGAGGAAGGTGAGGATGCCGAGGGTCGCAAGCGCGGGTCCGCACAGCGGCATGATGATCGAGGCGAAGATCCGCAGCTCGCCGGCGCCGTCGACCCGGCCGGCATCGAGCAGGTCGCGCGGCAGCCCGAGAATGAACTGCCGCATCAGGAAGACGCCGAACGGGCTGACCAGGAACGGCAGGATCAGGCCCGGCAACGAGTCGATCAGCCCGGCGTTCGCGACCAGCACGAACAGTGGCACGAAGGTCACGACCCCAGGGATCATCAGTGTGACCATGACGATCGAGAAGACCGCCTTCTTGCCCCGGAAGTCCAGCAGCGCCAGGGCATAGCCGAGCATCGAGCAGAACAGCAGGTTGCCGGCGGTGACGGCCACCGCGACCAGGATCGAGTTGGTGAAGTAGGTGCCGAAGTCGAGCCGGCTGAAGAGCTCGGTGTAGTTGTCCAGTGACGCGGACTCGGGCCACCAGGTCGGTGGGGACTGCCGCAGCTCGCCCTCGCTCTTGACGCTGCCGAGGATCATCCAGACGAAGGGGGCGACCACGACGAGGACCGCGACGGTCATGACGGCGTACAGCCAGCGTCCGCCACCGGCGCGCCGGGGCCCGGTGGGGGCGGCCGACGGGGCGGACGTGGATCTGGCCGAGGGTGGGACGGTGGTGAGGGTGCTCATGATGCTCCTCAGGTGTTGTCGCGCAGCAGGCGGAACTGGATCGCGGTGACCACGGCGATCACGACGAAGATGAGATAGCTCATCGACGCGGCATAGCCGTAGTTGCCGAAGCCGAACTGCTCATAGGTGGCCATCGACATCGAGATGGTGCTGTTCAGCGGTCCACCGCTGGTCATCACGAAGGGCTCCTCGAAGAACTGGAGGTAGCCGATACCGGTGGTCACCGAGACGAACAGGATCGTCGGGCGCATCATCGGGACCGTGACGTGACGGAACCGCTGCCACGGCCCGGCACCGTCGATCTCCGCTGCCTCGTGCAGCGAGCGAGGGACCGCCTGGAGCCCGGCGAGGAAGATGATCATCGCGGTGCCGAAGTTGCGCCAGGAGGCCATCATGATCAGCGCCGGCATCGACCAGTTCGGGTCGCCGAGCCAGTTGGGTCCCTGGATGCCGACCCAGCCGAGGGCGGTGTTGACCAACCCGCTGTCGCGCTCGAGCAGGAACCGCCACACCACTGCGACCGCGACGATCGAGGTGATCACGGGCAGGTAGAACCCGAGCCGGAACACCGACCGGAACCGGGTGATCCCGCGGTCCAGCGCGATCGCCGCCGCGAGGGCGATGGTCAGGGTGAGCGGCACGCCGACGATGACGAAGTAGGCGGTGTTGCCCGCCGACTTCAGGAAGACCGGGTCGGACAGGGCACGGGCGTAGTTGTCGAAGCCCACGATGTCGACCGCGAACGGGTTCTTCAGGTCGCGCGACCGGGTGTCGGTCAGGCTCATGAAGAGCGACTGCAGCACCGGCCAGGCGGTGAAGGTCAGGAACAGCAGGCAGAACGGCAGCGCGAGGGCCCACGCCGCCCTCCCCTCCCGGAGCCGGGAGGAGCGGGAGGCCGCCCCCCCGGCCGGCCCGGGGGAGCCGGCCGGGGGGTTGCTCGAGACGCCGGTCGGGGGCCCGGTGGTCCCCACCGTGCTGGTGGCGGCCATGGCTACTGCCCGGTCCCGATCGACTCAGCCTGCTGCTGCACGGTCTTGAGCGCGGCGGCGGAGTCGGAGCCGGTCTTGGTCACCTTCTCCATCTCGGTGTCGAATCCGGAGACGACCTGCTCCCAGGTCGGGAAGGTCGGCGGAGCCTTGGCGGTCTTGAGCTGGTCACCGAACACGGCGAGCTTCTTGTCCGCCGTCAGTGCGGGGTCCTGCCAGGCCGCCTCCACCGACGGCAGGTCGGTGGACTGCTGGTACCAGGTCGCCTGGGTCTTCTCGTCGGCGAGGAACTGGACGAACTTCCACGCGGTGTCGCGCTGCGGGGAGTCCTTGAAGACCACGAAGTTCGAGCCACCGACGAACGAGGAGGACTCGCCGCCCTCGTCCTTGGCCGGGATCTTCGCGACGGCGTACTTGTTCTTGAAGCCCGCGCCGCCGACCGCCTCGACGGCCGACATCATCCACGGGCCGGAGATGAACATCGGCACGCGGCCGCTGGCGAAGTCAGGCTCGGTGGTGGGCTGCACCGGGGCGGCCTTGTCGGCGATCCCCTCGTCGAAGAACGAGCGGTAGTAGTCGACGGCCTCCTTCATCTCGGGGCTGTCGAAGTTGTACTGCTGGCCGTCGTCCTTGGTGAGGTCGGCGCCGTTGGACCACGCGAACGGCATGATCGTCTGCCACGACCCGGTGCCACCGGCCTGCATCCCGATGCCGAACTTGGCGCCGGCCTTGGTCTGCATGGCCTTGGCCATGTCCTTCAGGCCCGTCCAGGTGGTGGGGGCCTCGGTGAAGCCGGCCTTCTTGGCCAGGTCGGTGCGGTAGTACAGCAGCCGCGTCTCGACGTACCAGGGAATGCCGTAGGACGTGTCGTTCACCGAGGTGGTCTGCTGCGCCCCCTTGAAGAAGGCGCTGGTGTCGACTCCGGGGGGCAGCACGTCCAGCGCCCCCTGCGCTGCGAACTCACCCATCCAGGTGGTTCCGACCATCGCGGCATCAGGTGTCTTGCCTGCGGTGATCGCGGTGACGAACTTGTCGTGGGCGGCGTTCCAAGGGATCGCGGTGACCTCCACCTTGCTGCCCGGGTTGGCCGCCTCGAACTCCTTGGCGAGCTCGGGCAGCTTCTGGCCCTCGGCGCCCATCGCCCAGACGGTGATGGTTCCCTTGGCCGGTCCGGCGCTGACTGCCTTGCCCTCGGCGGTTGCGCCGGTCGTCTCGCCGGCGCGTCCGCACGCCGTGAGGGCGAGGGCGGAGGATGCCAGGATCGCGACCGTCATGGTCGCTCGTCGTGTGGTTCGGTGTCTCATCGGTCTCATCGCGGGTCACTCTCTCCTTGGGTCACTTCGTTGAGTCACTTCGTCAGTTCACTTCGTGGTGTGGACACGGATGGTCGTCATCGGACGGCTGGCCCGGGTCACCGGGGCCGCGGGTGCGACCGGCACGGGCGGGTTCTCCGGCGCGCCGCAGAACGGCGGGCCAGAAGGTGGCTAGGTGTCGGCGCAGCCGCAGGAGCCGCGCAGCACCACCCGGGTGGCAAGGACGGCCGGCTCGGCCACCGGGCCGCCCGCGATGCGTTCGTGCAGTCGACGGGCCGCCAGGGCACCGATCTCGCGGACCGGCTGGGCGACGGTGGTCAGACCCGGCCGCACATAGCGGGCAGTCATCACGTCGTCCCAGCCCACGACGGCATACTCCTCGGGCACGTTGCGACCGGCCTGCTGGAGCCGGCGCATCACCGCGAGCGCGATCTCGTCGTTCGCGCACACCAGGCCGTCGGCGGCGAGCTCTCCGGACACGAGCCGGTCGGCGACGGCGCGGCCCTCGGCCTCGCGATAACCGATCGCGACGGGCTCGGCGGGAGCGAGCCCGCAGGCAGTCACCGCCCGACGGAAACCGTCATGACGCTCCCGGACGTCCGGCGAGACAGCGGGGTCACCGAGGAACAGCAGCCGGCTGCGTCCGTGGACCTGGATCAGGTGGCGGGTCAGGCTCCCGGCGCTCTCCACGCTCTCGGCCCGCACCGACTCGATCCCGGGACCGGCGGTGCCGGCGAGCACCACGAGCGGCTTCTGGCGGGCGGTGCGGCTGACGGTCGCGGAGTCGGCCGCCACGCCCATCACTGCGAGGCCGTCCACGCGGGCGGCGAGACGCGCGAGCCGCGCGCCGCCGCCCCGAGGGTCCGGCGCCGGGCCAACGGCTTCAGCGCCGGGGTTGGCCAGGGTGACCAGCACGCTCAGGCCGAGGTCGGCCGCGGCCTGCTCGAAACCCATCAGCAGCTCGGAGTAGTACGGACCGCGCAGCTCGGGCAGCACCAGTCCCAGCGCCTCGTGGTGACGCACGGCGAGGCTGCGGGCGGCGGCGAGCGGCATGTAGTTGAGCCGGTCGACGGCATCCATGACCTTGGCGCGGGTGGTGTCCGAGACCTTGGTGGAGCCTTGCAGCACGCGGGAGACGCTGGCGATCGAGACGCCCGCCGCCTCGGCGACCGAGTAGATCGTGATCGGCTGAGCAGCCGCCGGACGGTCGTCGGGGGTGGTCTGCACCATCAGAGCTGAACGTTCCTGCACCGGGTGTCACCGCCTTGGGTCGCCACGCATCATCGCGTCGGGTGTACTGCGCCTTGTAAGCGCTTACAGGCCCCCACCCTGCACCATGGCGGCGCCGCTGGCAACCCCCTGTAGGCTGCGCCGAGCCCCGTGCGGGCCTGGTGACCCGCCATCTCGGTGACCACGTTCCGGCTGCTGACCGGCTCCGGTCAGGCCACCTCCGGCGCACCTTCGAGCCACCGGACCCGCGCACGTCCCCCACGAGCAAGGAGCGTCCGGTGGTCCTCGACTACGCGAGCCAGGACGGCATCGCCCGCCTCCACCTCAACCGGCCCGAGCGTCTCAACGCCGTCGTCCCGGCCCTGGCCGAGGCGCTGCGCGACGGGCTGCACCGGGCCGCCCGGGACGACGTCCGCGTGGTGGTCCTGGCCGGTCGGGGACGGGCGTTCTGCGCCGGTCACGACCTCAAGGAGCCGGTGCCGGTCGAGACCGTCGCGCAGACCCGGGTGCGGCTCGAGGTCTTCCAGGACATCACCCGCGCGATGCGGTCCTTCCCGGGGCTGGTCATCGCTGCCGTGCACGGGTACGCCCTCGGCGCGGGGTGCGAGTTCGCCCTCGGGTGCGACCTGGTCGTCGCCGGTGAGGATGCGCGGTTCGGTTTCCCCGAGGTCGGGGTCGGGCTCAGCGTGACCGGCGGGATCTCCGCGGTGCTGCCCAAGGTCCTCGGGCCGGCGCGCGCCAAGGAGCTCCTCGTCCTCGGGAGGCACCTGACCGCTCACGACGCCCAGGCCCTCGGCCTGGTGAACCGGGTGGTGCCCGCGGGCACCCACGAGGAGGCCGCGCTGGCGCTCGCCGCCGAGGTCGCGGCCCGTCCCGCCGTCGCGACGAGCCTGGCCAAGCGGGTCCTCGACCTCGGGTTGGACGCAACTGTCGAGGCAGCCATGGCGACCGAGGTCGAGCACGCCCTCATCACCAGCCTCAGCGGGGAGAACGAGGCACCCCGAGAGCAGTTCACCGGTGAGTGAGCCCACCTCCGACCCGGATCTCGGGAGGCGCTCTCTGACGCCGGTGGCGGATGCACCCGCTCCCTCTGGCGGTTCCCAGGAGTTTCCGTGTGCCGGGGCGCCGTATGCCGGCGCGCCGGCGCCGGTCGTCGGCGGCGTGACCACGCTGACAGGCGCGGTCGACCGGGCGGCCAGGCTCTGGCCGGACCGGCCGGCGTGGACCTTCGACCTGCCGGGCGCACGGACGGTGCTGACGTTCGCGGAGGTGCAGCAGCGCAGTGGCGAGTACGCGCGGGCGCTGCTCGACCGCGGGGTCGTCACGTGGGGCCGGGACGGGCCGGGCGGGGAGCGCGTCGGCGTCATGCTGCCCAACGTCGCCGAGTTCCCGCTGGTCTGGCTGGCCCTGGCCCAGCTCGGTGCCGCCATGGTCCCGCTGAACACCAAGCTCCGCAGCGTCGACGCCGAGCACCTGCTGCGGACGGCTGGCGTGCGTCATGTGGTGACCAACGCTGATCTCTCCGGGCTGGTCGACGGCCTGAACGCCGGGCAGCACGACGGGCTGCATGCCGGCCGCACCGACGGGCCGGCCGGTGTGGAGGCGGTCGACGTGGCCGACCTACGGACCACCGGGTGGTTCATCGGCCGCGACGACCGCGACCCGGCCGAGGTGCCGGTCAACATCCAGTTCACCTCGGGCACGACGGGGCGTCCCAAGGGCTGCGTCCTCACCCATGAGTACTGGCTGACGCTGGGCGCCGGTCTGGTCACCGGGTTCCCCCACCTGTCCGAGGGCGACGTGATGCTGACGGCCCAGCCGTTCAGCTATGTCGACCCGCAGTGGAACGTCGTCGCGGCGCTGCTCTCCGGGGCCCACCTGGTGGTGCTCGACGGGTTCCACCCGTCGACGTTCTGGTCCACGGTGCGCGAGCATGGCGTGACCTACTTCTACTGCCTGGGTGCGATGCCCACCCTGCTGCTGCGGATGCCGGCCGACCCCGCTGACCGGACCCACCGGGTACGCCTCGTGCAGGCCTCCGGGTTGCCGCCCGCGCTCCACGCCGAGCTCGAACAGCGTTGGGGTGCACCGTGGTTCGAGGCGTTCGGGATGACCGAGAGCGGCGCGGACATCCGGGTGGGCACCGAGGACCACGACGAGCTGGTCGGCACGGGGTGCATCGGCCGACCGGTGCCCCACCGCGAGGTGCGGATCCAGGACGGCGAGCTGCTGCTGCGCGGGCCCGGGATGATGCGGGGATACCTCGGGCTGGACGACGTCTTCGACCAGGGATGGCTGCACACGGGCGACCTGGCGCGGCAGGACGAATACGGGCGGGTGTACCTCACCGGGCGAAGCAAGGACATGATCCGGCGCAGCGGCGAGAACGTCGCCGCCCGCGAGGTCGAGGAGGTGCTCATGAGCCATCCCGCGGTCCGGTTGGCTGCGGTGGTGGGAGTTCCCGACGAGGTCCGCGGCGAGGAGGTCAAGGCGTTCGTCGTCGGGGCTGCCACCGAGACCGAGCTGCTCCGCTGGTGTGGTGAGCGGCTCGCCGCGTTCAAGGTGCCGCGGTTCTGGGAGTTCCGCGACCACCTGCCGATGACCCCCTCCCAGCGGGTCGCCAAGGAGAAGCTGCGATGAGCTTCACGTGGGACAGCACGGTCTTCTTCGACGAGCTCGACCCGCTGGGCGTCATGCACAACTCGCGCTACGCCGTGCACGTCGAGCGTGCCCAGTCGGCCTGCTTCGAGGAGCTCGGTCGTGGCTGGTCGGACTTCAGCCGGCGTCACCCCGACCTCAGCTATGTCGTGCGCCGGCTGACCATCGACTTCCTCGCCCCGGTCAGCGCCCCCGGACTGCTCCGGATCGAGCTGACCGCGCTGCGCCTCGGCACCACCAGTGCGACCTATGGCTTCGTCCTCGGGAACGGTGCGGGACTCACCCACGCGACCGTCGAGCGACTGATCGTCAAGATCGACCCCGACACCGGACGGCCCGCGGCGTGGACCGACGGGTACCGCGAGCAGTTCGCCGAGCTCCAGGCACCCTGACTCTCCCCCGCACCGCCGCACCGCCGCATCCGTAGTCGCATCCACCGAGGGGTGGGGGAACCGCGGTGACCGGTGTCAGACCGAGGCGCTGCCGGCCCGCCGCCGCAGCTCGCTGGCGAAGCCGGGCAGGCCTGCCTCCTGAAGTCGGTCCAGGAACCTGACGACGGTGAGGTTGGACCAGCGCATCGCCGACAGCTGGGAGTCGAGGGCGTTCATCATGGTGCCGGCGTCGAGGTCCAGGTGGTCGAGCAGGAAGTCGTCGGGGTGCACCGGCTGGACGAAGTACCGGACCGTCGACTGGGGAGCGAACCGCTGGGGGTCGAAGGTGAGGATGACCTGGCATCCCCCGTGCACCGCGGCGGCCAGCACCGGCCGGTCCTGCGGTGCGCACGTCATCGCCTCGGACAGACCTTCATATCCCGTGATCGCGGCGTCGGTGAACGCCTGGTTCATCTCGCGCACCCGGCGGGCGGCAGCGCGTGGGCCGATCCCGGGCGTGCTCGCCAGGGCCCGGTGCAGCTCGACGGTCGCGTCGGTCGACCAGTGCGGGCGGTATGCGCCGGCCTCGGCGAGGCGCAAGAGCACGTCGCACAGCAGCGCCGGCCGCAGTACAGACGCGTCCAGCAGGACAGGAAGCGGCACGGCGCCTCAGCCAGCCCAGGTCGCGGGCTGCCGCGTGGCAGGCGCTTCCGGGGTGTCGACGACGGTGTACAGGTCGTGCTCGTGGGCTTCTCGGGCCATCCGGGCGAGCGCCTCGGACCGTGCGCACCGGGCCCGCTCCTGATAGGCGACCAGGTCCCCGAGCCGCACGTACCGGTGCCGGTTCGGGCGCTGGGAGGGCACCTCGCCGCGGTCCATCATCGCCACCACGTTCTGACGGGAGCACCCGAGGAGGTCGGCCGCCTCCTGGGTCGTCAGCATCGCGTTCAGGGGCGACACCCGCACCCCCATGCCCTGGCTCAGCGCCTCCACGAGCTGGAGCAGCGCCCCGCGCAGGACCGGGGGCAGCTCGACCCGCGAACCGTCCGCGGACACGACGGCGACAGGCTTGCCGGACGCGAGGCTCCCCCGGCGCGACAGGGCCTCGGCGACCGCCAGGACCTGGGTCTCGACGGTGTCGTCGGCGAGGTAGGTCCGGGCCTCACGACCGTTCCCTGTGTATCCCATGCGCCACCTCCTCCACGGCTGAGGGTAGTCATCCACCACGCCACGACCGGTGCAGGCTGACGCCGAATTCCCGTGGGGTGAGACACTTCCCGCGTGATGGCCGCCGACTTGTCGATACGCAACGCACGCGTCCTGACGTTAACTTCGCCAAACGCCCCGCATGGGGCTGGTGGCACCGGTGAGGTGGGCGCGCTCGCCGTGCTCGGTGGGCGTGTCGTGGCGCACGAGGACGTCCCCGCCCGGCGTGTCGTCGACCTCGAGGGGGCGGTGGTCACCCCCGGGTTCCACGACGCCCACAACCACATGGCGTGGTTCGGCCTCACCCTGACCGAGGTGGACTGCCGGGTCGCTAGCCTCGCCGAGCTGTATGACGCAGTCGCGGCTGCCGCCGCCACGGCGGGTCCGGACGAGTGGGTCGTCGGCGCGGGGTATGACGACAACAAGACCAGTGGCCACCCGACCCGGGACGCGCTCGACCGAGCCGCCGGTGGACGCAGGGTCTGGGTCAAGCACACCTCCGGGCACATGTGCGTCGTGAGCTCCGCGGTGCTGACCGAGCTCGGGATCGCCGACCGTGCCGTGGACGTCGATGGCGGGCGGGTCGTGGTCGATGAGGACGGACGACCGACCGGGCTGCTCCAGGAACGGGCGCAGGCGCTGGTCAACCCGCTGGTCCTGCCCTATCCCCTCGACACCCTCGTCGAGGCCATCGACCGAGCGGGCCGGCAGTACCTGCGCGAGGGCATCACGAGCGTGACCGAGGCCGGGATCGGCGGCGGCTGGATCGGCAAGAGCCCGGTCGAGGTCGCGGCCTACCAGCGCGCACGCGACGCCGGGCTCCTGCACGTGCGCGTCGAGCTCATGGTGGCGTCCGACGTGCTGCACCCCACCGGCGAGCACGAGCTCGGGCGGGGGATCGACCTGGGCATCCGCACCGGGTTCGGCGACGACTGGCTCTCGATCGGTCCGGTCAAGGTCTTCTCCGACGGGTCGCTCATCGGGCACACGGCAGCGATGAGCCAGGACTTCGCCGACACACCCGGTCAGCGGGGATACCTCCAGGGTGAGGCTGAGGCGTTGCGCGACACCATCATCGGTGCACATCGCGGTGGCTGGCGCGTGGCCACGCACGCGATCGGGGACGCGGCGATCGACCTGGTCCTGGACGCCTACGAGCAGGCCGAGCGAGACCACCCGTGGCGCGGTCCTGCCTCGACCCGGCGGCACCGGATCGAGCACTTCGGGGTCGCCCGTCCCGACCAGGTCGCGCGGGCAGCCCGGCTCGGGGTCGTCCCCGTGCCCCAGGGCCGGTTCGTCAACGAGATCGGCGACGGCATGCTGAAGGCGCTCGGTCCGGAGCGTTCGGCCTGGGCCTATCGGCAGCGCTCGCTGCTGGACGCCGGCATCGTGGTCCCGGGCAGCTCGGACCGGCCGGTCGTGTCCGGCGCGCCGCTGCTCGGCATGCACGACCTGGTCAACCAGCGCACCGCCTCGGGGGCACCGTTCTCGCCGGACGAGGCGCTCAGCGGACTGGAGGCGCTCCGCGCCTTCACCTACGGGTCGGCCTACGCCTCCTGCGCCGAGGACCGCAAGGGCACCCTGGCGGTCGGGTCGATGGCCGACCTGGTGGTGCTATCGGACAGTCCGGCCAGCTGCGACCCGACGGTGATCAAGGACATCGAGGTGCTCAGGACGATGGTCGACGGGGAGTTCCGGTGGGAGCGATGAGGCTGGTGGCGGGATCGGCCCTCACCGGCGCGGACCGGGCTCAGGCGCAGGCGATCTATGAGGACGGGTTCCCCGAGGAGTGGCTGCGGTCGCCGTTCGACGAGCTCTTCGAGGACGAGGTACTGGTCCTCGTGGACGAGGACGGCACTCCACTCGGCCTGACCGTCGTTCGGGCACTCGGGACGACAGGCTGGACCTTCGTCCGGTACTTCGTCGCCGGTGTGCGCGGTCAGGGTGTCGGGTCGCGGCTGTGGGAGGCCCTGGCGCAGAACAGGATCGGCCACGGCGACACGCGAGTCCTGCTCGACGTCGAGGACCCCGCCGACGACGGCATCGACGACGAGGAGGCCGCCCTCCGACGGCGGCGGATCGTGTTCTACGAACGGCTCGGCCTGGTCGAGCTGCCGGTCCAGGGCTATGCCCCGCCCCACGACGGCGGCGCACATCCACTGCGTCTCATGCTGGCCGACCTGATCGCGGGTGGACCGGCGACGGTGCCGGAGCCGCGCGACCTGCGGGCCGTCGTGGTCGCGGTGTTCGAGCACCGCTACGGCCACGGCCCCACGGACGGTGTCGTCCGGGAGGCCCTGGCCGCCAGCAGGCTCTGAGCGCAGGGACCAAGTCAGCCCAGCGCGGACCCGGTGGCCGGTGCCGGACCCTTGTATCCGAGCTGCGGCCCGGTGGCCGGTGCAGGACCCTTGTATCCGAGCTGCGGCCCGGTGGCCGGTGCCGGGCCCTTGAACCCGAGCTGCGGCCCGGTGGCCGGCGCGGGGCCCCGGAACCCGAGCTGCGGCCCGGTGGCCGGCGCGGGGCCCCTCAAGCCGAGGGCGGGAGCAGCGGACGCGACCGCGGCCGAGCCCCCGACCAGGCAGGCCGCGACGGTGAGGGTGGCGGCGGTGGTGACGATGCGGTTCATGACGTTCTCCTCGTGGAGTGACCCCCGGCGGGGGCGTTGAGAAGAGCGTCGGGCGTGCCGCTTAAGAGCCGCTGAAGGGCCGCTTTCTCACCGCGCCACCCAGCGGCTGAACCCGGTCGTGCGGACGACCATGAGCGCGTCGCCGTCGGTGAGCATCCGGCTGCTCCCGGCGAGCCCACGCCGGTCGACGCACGCGACCGAGCCTGCCGGGGGGGTCCCGTCGGTCTGGCACGCGGGCACGGTCGCGAACGGTCCACCCGAGTCGGGTTTGCGCTGGATGACGATGGTCGTGGAGGTCTTGCCGGCCAGGATCGATGCGTCGTACCTCAACCGGAGCACCGCGGGCTGGGTCGCGGTCGCCGTCAGCCCGGTCGCGCTGACCTTGACGGCACGACCGAGCGTGCCGGCGGGAGTGGCGCCCGACACCTCCCGCACCAGCATCTCGGCGCCGTTGGCGTCGCCCGTGGGCACCGTCACCACGCTGGTCTGGGTGTTGTCCGCGTCCGCCTGCGGGGTGCAGCCCAACGTCTGCACGTCGCAGAAGCCATAACCATAGGAGTCATCGGGTCCGACGTGCACGGTGTGCGCGACGTTGTCGGGCAGGCTCAGTGTTCCGCTGTCGACCCGAGCTGTGCCGGCGCCGACCTGGCTGTAGGTCGCCGAGACCACGCTGGTGCCGGTGCCGCCACTCTTGAGGATCAAGCCTCCGTTGACCACTGAGGACAGGTCGTTCAGTCCCAACAGCGTCCGGCCTTCGTACCACCCGCCGTCGTTCGCGAACTCGAGCGTCCCGAGCGCGGGACCCGTCGGGTTGAGGAGCTTCAGGGAGGTGCCACGGTCCGCGCCGACATAGCCGGTGCCCGACACGCGCAGGAGGCCCTTGACCTGCATCTGGTACTGGTCGAAGTAGTTCACGCCGAGGTTGGACACCTCCACGACCCCGCCCAGTCCGACGACCAACAGCCCCGGCGGACCCGTGACCGGCCCGGCGCAGGTGCCACCGAGTCCGCACCGCCTGCTGGAGATGGTGCTGGCCCCGTCGAACTGGCTCGTCCAGTTGAGGGTTCCGTCCAGGAGGTAGTCACCGGTGCCACCCAGGGTGCCGCTGAGGTTCACGACCGACCCAGCCCGCAGGTAGGAGGTGCGCGCCGACTGGTCTCCGAAGACATACAGCATCGAACCGTTGTCGAGCTGGAGCGTCGTGCCCGCCCTCAGATCCAGGGCCTGCACCTCCGCCGACTCACCGGCGCGCAGCGTGACGGTGGTGCCTGCGTCGATGCACACGTAGCCGGTGGCGCCGTCGGTCATGTCCGGCGGCCGGCCGAGAGACCAGTTCAGCGCCTCGTTCCAGTCGTCGGTCGGGCCGCCGCCGGTCCAGATGTTCTTGGTCATGCCGGTCTGGGCGCAGAACTTCGGCGCCGCACCAGCCGGCTGGACCCCACTGGCCGTGACGAGAACGAACCCGAGAAGGATCGCCGCGATCGCGGCGAACCGGCGTCGTACTAGCGCAGTTCTGGGCATCTTGACCTCCGTGATCGGCCCCCCGACGGCTCACCCTAAACCGTCGTCGCGAGCCCCGGAGCCGAATACGATGAACCCGTGCAGGTCCGGTTGCTCGGCCCCTTCGCGGTGGTTCAGGACGGAGTCGAACCCGTCCTCGGCGCCCCGAGGCAGCGAGCCCTGCTCGCGATGCTGGCGCTGGCGCCCGGCCGAGTGGTCTCGACCGACCTTCTGATCGACGGGATCTGGGGCGAGGACCCGCCCGGACAGCCGTTGGGATCGCTGCAGGTCTACGTGTACGGGCTTCGCAAGGCACTGGCGGCGCTGCCCGGCGGGGCCGACGTGTTGCGCAGTGCGCCACCGGGATACCGGCTCGACCTGGCCGCCGGCGCGACCGACCTGGCCCGCTTCGAGCAGGGATGGGCCCGCTCGCGGGAGCTCAGCCAGAGCGGACAGCGACGGTCCGCCCTGGCGGTGCTGGAGGAAGCCCTCGCCGAGTGGTCCGGGCCGGCGCTCGCTGACCTGCGGCACCTGCCCTTCGCCCAGGTCCAGGTCGCCCGGCTGGACGAGTTCCGGCTGGCCGCCACCGAGGACCTGTACGACCTCCGGCTCGCCTGTGGGCTGCACGCGCCGGCGGCCGGCGAGCTGGAGGTGCTGGTGCAGGAGCACCCGACCCGCGAGCGGCTCTGGGGTCTGCTGATGATCGCGTTGTACCGGTGCGACCGTCAGGCCGATGCCCTCGCCGCCTATGCCCGCACCCGGGACCGGCTCGCCGAGGAGCTCGGCATCGACCCGGGCGAACCGCTCCGACGCCTGGAGCTGGCCATCCTCCGTCACGACCCCGAGCTCCGGGCGCCGGACGACCTGGCGACCGACGTCGTCGCCACCCCGCCGCCCCGGCCCACCGCCCGGGTGCCGCGCCCGACGACCGCGACGATCGGACGCGACGAGCTGGCCGCCCAGGTCCGCAGCGCCCTCGTCGAACCGGGGACGCGGCTGGTCACCCTGCTCGCGCCCGGCGGAAGCGGCAAGACCCGGCTCGCCTGCCTGGTGGCCGAGCCGCCCCCCGAGCCGTTTGCCGGCGCGGTGTTCCACGAGGCGAGTGAGGAGCACGACGCGGTGGGGCTGCTCGCGTCCCTGGCTCGGGCTGTCGGTGGCCCCGAGCCCGAGGACGACTCGCTCGAGGCGGCCGCCAGGGTCGCCGCTGCGTCGCTGGACCCTGCGACGCTCGTGGTCCTGGACAACCTCGAGGCAGTCACCGAGGTCGGCCAGGCGGTGGCGGCGCTGCTGCACGCGGCCCCCGGGGTGACCGTGCTCGCGACCAGTCGCGTGCCCCTCCAGCTCGAGGCCGAGGTCCAGGTGCCGGTGCCTCCCCTGGAAGTGCCCAGTCGTGGCGTCACTGTCGGCGCGGCCGCCGACAGCCCAGCCGTGGCCCTGTTCGTCCAGCGCGCCCGGATGGTCAACCGGGCGTTCGAGGTCACCGATGCGAACGTCGCCGAGGTCATTGCGCTGTGCCGCCTGCTCGACGGCGTCCCCCTCGCGCTGACCCTGGCCGCCGGCCAGATGAGGTCCTCCACCCCCGGCCGGGCGCTGGCCCGGTTGCAGCACGGGTTGGCGCCACTCACGACGCCGACCGTGGACGTGCCGGCCCGCCAGCGAGCTGTCACGACCGCGATCGCCTGGAGCCTGGACCAGCTGAAGCCGGAGGCTCGGACGTTGCTGGCCCTGCTCTGTGTGTTCGAGGACGGCTTCGGGCTGGACGCGCTCGAGAGCCTGCCGTCGGTCGGTGCGGTCCTCGCACCGGGCGCGGACCCGCTCGAACATCTCGGCGTCCTGCTCGACACGGGCCTGGTGCGGTTGTCGAGCACCCACGTCGCGATCCGTTATCAGGTCCTCGGCACCGTCCTGGCCCACGTCCGCAGCACCGAACCGGTCGACCCCGTCGTCGAGGACCGAGTGCGCGCCGAGCAACTCGGGTGGCTCGTCGACCGGGCCGCAGAGTGGGCCGCACTGCTCAGCGGTCACGACGGTGAGATCGCGCTGGCGCGGCTGGACGACGAGTATGCCGACATCGCCGGGCTCGTGCAGTGGGCCACGGACCGCGGGGCGGTCGACGACGCCGCAGCCCTCGCCTGGGCGGTCCATCCGTACTGGCTCGTCTCCGGACGCCTCCGCGAAGGGTGCGAGGTGATCGGTGGCCTCCGCGAGCGCGGGCTGGCGCCCGACATCCGCCCGCAGCTGGATCTCGCCCTGGCCCGGCTCCGGTACAACCTCGGCGACGTCGAGGCCGCCGAGCGTGACTGCCGGGCCGTCCTCGCCCTCGACCCGACGCCGGCCCTCCGCGCGCCGGCGCGGTGCTATCTCGCGGCGTCGTTGGTGGCCCAGGGCCGGGTCGAGGAGGCCCAGCAACCGGCCCGACAGGCCCTGGCCGGCTCGGTCGAGTGCACGGACCTGGAGACCCAGGCGGTGACCCTGTCCGTCCTGGCGATCATTGCGGCGATGACGGGCGAGTTCGACACCGAGCGGACCAGATACCGCGAGCGCCTGGAGGTGGTCCGCCGGATGGGTGACCGCGCGCGCATCGCAGACACGCTGAACACGCTGGCCGAGATCGCCCTCGACGAACCGGACGTCGCTGCGGCAGCGGACCACGCGGCCGAGGCGCTCCGGTTGGCCGGTGCCCGTCGCCCGATCGAACGGCGCGATGCCCTCATCACAGCGGCCCGGGCAGCGGTCCTGGCCCGCAACGGAGCTCGCGCGGTCGAGCTGCTCACCGAGGCCCTCGAGCTCGGCGTGCGGACCGGGCAACCCCTGTCGGTGGCCCAGTGCGCCCGGACGTTGGGCTGTCTGGTGAGCGAACGCGACCCGGCAACCGCCCTGCGGCTGTTCGGCCTCGGCCATGCCCTGGCCCCCCCGCCCACCGGCGAGATGGAGCCGATGGAGGGGGACCTCCGCAGCGGGCTCGAACGCGCCCGTCGCGACCTGGATCCCGCTCAGGCACAACGGCTCTGGGAGTTCGGACGGGCGGAGTCCACCTCACTCGTGGCCGCCGCGGACGTCCTGCGACCAGTGCTTGCCGGACTGGCTCAGCCTGTCGCGAGCTGACCCCCGGGTCAGCCGAACAGCTGGGTCCCCCAGTCCTGGTCGGGCGACACACCGGGGGGCACCGCGAACAGGGCCGAGCCGGTGTGCTCGATGTACTCGTTCAGCGCGTCCTTGGAGGCGAGCGAGCGCTGCATAGGGACAAACTGCTGAGCAGCGTTGCGGCAGAACGCGATGAAGAACAGGCCGGCGTCGAGGTGCCCCACCCCGTCGCTGCCGTCGGTGAAGTTGTACCCACGGCGAAGGATCTGGACGCCGTCGAGCTGGTCAGGGTGGGCGAGGCGGACGTGCGCATCGATCGGGACGACGAGCTCGCCGTCCCCGCCCTTCGCCGAGAAGTCGAGGGTCTCGAGCTCATCCTTCTTGCCCAGCGGCGCACCGGCCGACTTGCTGCGCCCGATGGTCTGTTCCTGGTCGACCAGCGTCGAGCGGTCCCAGACCTCGATGTGCATCCGGATCCGGCGCGCCACCAGATAGGTGCCGCCGGTCATCCAGCTGCCGCGGCCGGTCTCGTCGCCCGGCTGGACCCACACGTGCTCGTCCAGCGCGGCGGTGTCCTCGGCCTTGACGTTGGCCGTTCCGTCCTTGAACCCGAACATGTTTCGCGGCGTCGTCTGCGACCGGGTGGTCGAGGACGTGCGCCCGAACCCGAGCTGGGACCACCGCACCGCGACGACACCCACCCCGATCCGGGCCAGGTTGCGGATCGCGTGGACAGCGACCTGCGGGTCGTTGGCGCAGGCCTGGATGGCGAGGTCACCACCGCTGCGGGCGGGGTCGAGGTCGTCACCGACGAAGCCGGGCAGCGGCTCGAGCGCCACCGGCCTGCGGGGTGCGAGCCCGAACCGGTCGTCGAAGAGCGACGGGCCGTACCCGATCGTGATGGTCAGCTGCGCGGGGTCCAGGTCGTAGGCCTCACCGGTGTCGGCGGGCGCTGCGTACGGGCCGCCCCCGACGAACCCACCCGGTGCCGCCTCCGCGCCGGCGACCATCCGCTCGGACGCTCGGGTCCACGCAGTGAGCAGGTCCAGCAACGCAGCCCGGTCCGTGGTCACCGCGTCGAAGGCCGCGAAGTGCATGCGGTCCTGCGCGGGGGTGACGATCCCGGCCTGGTGCGCTCCCCGGAAGTCGACGGTCCCGGTGACGGCGTCCACACCCGTCGCCGCGATGGCAGGGTCCGCCGATGCGGCCTGCGCGGCGTAGGCACCACCGACACCGGCGGCGGCACCGGCCAGGGCGGCACCGGCCCCGACGCCGAACAGCCGGCGGCGCGTGAACGCGCCTGCGCCGGAGGCCCGCGCCGCTGGGGGCCGGGGGCCCGGCGCGGGCACGTCGGTCACGGCCGCATCAGCGCTTCTGGGCGACCGCCGCGGCCACCTTGGTCACCTCGGTGGTCACTGCGTCGAGCGCAACCGTGAGGGCCTTCACGTCGGCGGGAGTGAGCGCGGTGTACAGCACGAAACCCTCTCCCTGGCGGTGGGACTCGAGCAGGCCGTCGAGCGCCTCCACCGTCGAGTCGATCGTGGTGAGGAGCTCGGGGTCGTGCTCGGCGAGGAACGGGCGCAGGGTCGCGACAGCCGCCTTGGACCCCTCGACGTTGGCGTAGAAGTCGAACAGGTCGGTGTGGCTGTAGCGGTCCTCCTCGCCGGTGATCTTGCCGGTCGCGATCTCGTCCAGCAGACCCTTGGAGCCGTTGGCGAGCTGCAGCGGGTTGAGCTTGACGGTCTTGGCCTGGGCGACGATCGTGGCGACGTCGGTGAGGAGCTGGTCGGCGATCGCTTCGGTGTCGCTCTGCAACCCGTCCTGCCACAGGTCACGTTCGATGCGGTGGAATCCGGTGAAGCTCACGCCCTCCGCCTCGATGTCGGCGCGGCCGTCGATCCGCGGGTCGAGGTCGCCGAACGACTCGGCGACGGGCTCGATGCGCTCCCAGTGCTGGCGCGACACCGGATACAGGGCCTTGGCCTCCTCGACCTTGCCGGCCTTGACCGCCGCCACGAACTCGGTGGTCCTGACCAGGAGTGCGTCGGCCTCGACGCTGACGTACTGCTGGTAGGAGTCGGTCGCCTCGATGAGGAGCTCGTCGTCGGTCGCCGGCGCCGCGGACGTGCCGGTGACGACGAAGTCGGCGCGGATGCCGTCACCGACCATGCCCGGCTTGCAGGCGGTCTGGTAGGTGCCGGGCTCGGCGACCTCGATGTGGAGCTTGCGGGTGAGGCCGGGGCTGATGTTCTCGACCTCGCCCAGGATCCGGTCGCCCTCGCCGTACACGTAGAACTCGTTGACCTTGCTGCCTCGGTTGGTGACCAGGAACTCGATGGTTCCCGCTGCGGCCTCGACCCGGTCGACCGAGCACTCGGTGTCGGTCTGCTCGACGACGATCGGGCCGGTGCCGGTGGCCGCACCGTCGGCGGTGTCGTCCGGGCTGGCACCGCAGGCGCTCAGCACGAGCACCGCCGTGGCGGCGAGGGCGGTCCCGCGAAGGACAGTTCCCCGAAAGAAAGTGTCCCGAAAAGAGGTGGTGGTGCGCATGGTTCTCCTTGGGATCCGCCGGCGAGGGCCGGTCGGGGGTGAGGTTCGTCGGGTCGACGAGGCCGCTCAGACCGATGCCTGCTCGGCCGCGGGCTCGGTGGCCGCCTGGGTCGAGGGGGTCGGCGCAGGCGCGCTCGGCGGGCGCAGGAACAGGGACATCACGACCGAGACGTACACCGTCCAGGCGACTGCCTGAAGCCAGCTGGTGTTGGGGCTGAAGTTGACCGTGCCCTTGAGCAGGGTGCCGTACCAGGAGGACGGCGGGACGAGGTTGCTGACGTCGAAGGCGAGGCTGTTCAGACCAGGCAGGAGTCCGGCCTCCTGCAGGTCGTGCAGGCCGTAGGACAGGATGCCGGCAGCCACGATGATCAGGCCGATCCCGGTGTAGCGGAAGAACTTCGACAGGTTGATCCGGATGGCGCCCTGGTAGAACAGGACCCCGAGCGCGACGGCGGCCACGAGGCCGATGACGAACCCGACCAGCGGCTGGGTCGTGCCCGAGCCGGCGGCCTGGACGCTGGCGTAGAAGAACAGAGCCGTCTCCAGACCCTCCCGCCCGACACCGAGGAACCCCACGAGCGCGACCGCGAGCGGGCCGATGTCCAGCGCCTGCTCCATGCGGCCCTTGAGCTCACCGGAGATGGTGCGGGCGGCCGTGCGCATCCAGAACACCATGCCGGTCACGAAGGCGACCGCGAGGATCGAGGCAGTCCCCCCGATCAGCTCCTGGCTCTCGAAGGACAGCTGGCCGGTGCCAAAGGTCAGCGCTGCGCCGATGCTGACCGACAGCACGATCGCGGCGGTCACCCCGGCCCAGACGTTCTTGATCGCGGGGCGGCGGTCGGTCTTGACCAGGAACGCGATCAGAATGACGACCACCAGCGCCGCCTCGAGACCTTCACGCAGCCCGATGAGGGCGTTGCTCACAAGCATGGGCTCATCCACTTCGGGCCGGATCCGGTCGCCGGTGGACGACCTGTACTAAGGGTTGCCTTCCCTAAGCCGTTAGTCAAGTCGCCGGCCCCTCGATGGCCGTTCCCCGCCCCGTGGCCCCGGCGCGCCGGCCTCGACCTGCTCCTGGCCCACGCGGAGGCCGCGGCCCCCCGGTAGGGGACCGCGGCCGGTGCTGCGGTGGGTCAGGCGGCCCGCAGTCCCTGGAAGACCTGCTGCTCCTGAGCACCCATGTACGGTCCGAACATCCAGTCCGCCCAGGCAGCCCCGGTGCCGCCCTTGTTGGAGTTGACCGACATCGCGGTGCCCATCCAGTTCTGGGCCACGTTGCTCAACCACGGACCACCGCTCGCGCCTCCGGTCATCCGGCAGCTGATCACCATCTGCCCGGCGAACGACCCGGTGGAGTAGTAGCTGTCCGCACCCTGGCAGTAGTACATGTCCTCACCGGTGGCGGTGAAGCCGGGCCAGCGCCAGTCGGTGACCGGGTATCCGAAGGAGGTGCGCATCATGTTGACGTTCTGGTTGAAGGCGATCCCGTGGCCACCGAAGGCGTCGACCAGCCTGCGTCCGGCGCTGTCGGTGTTGACGACCACGACGGCCATGTCGTCGGCGGAGTACCCGCCCGAGTAGTAGTTGCCCGTGGTCGACATCCGGCGGACGGTGAAGGCCGCACCGTAGGCCCCGTTCTCATAGCCCGGGTAGAACACCGCGTTGGTGAACCACCGTGCGTTGGCCGTGTCCCAGACGCAGTGACCGGCGGTCAGCACGGTCGACTTGTTCTCGCTGTTGATCGCGGTCGCAGTGCACCAGCCCCAGTCGGCCACCGTGGGCGACGGGTTCTTGTCGTAGTACAGCTTGCCGACCTGGCGGTTGGGGTTGGCGGTGCGGGCGCCTGGCCAGAGCACACCGGTCACCGTCGCCGAGGAGGTCACAGCGGTGGACGACAGAGCTTTGGACGCGGTGGGCGCGGCCGAGCCGAGAGGGGCGATGCCGCTCACTCGCAGGGCGGGACCATCGGCTCCAGCGACGGGTGCGGCGCCGGCCGGCAGGGCGCGACCTGCGACGGCGTCGGCGGGACCGGCCACCTTCTCGAGGTGGCGCACATCGGCGCGCGCCGCGGCCCGCTGCTCTGCAGCCGGGACGGAGCGGCTGACCGGCGCCCCGCCCAGGACGGGCTGGCCCGCGGTCCGGGGTGCGGTCTGGGCGGTGGCCGCAGACGAGGTGACGACGGCGGCGGCGACCAGGGCGGCGAGGACACCGGCGGTGGTGAGGAACCGGGTGGTGCGGGACTGGGTGAGGTTCATCGGGGGCTCCTGCGGCGAAGGGGTGATGGGTGAACCATCGCGACCTGCACTTAAGAACCGCTGAAGTCCGCCGAACGCAGCCGTCGGCTACTCGCCCCGCAGGTCACGCAGCCAGTCACGGGCCGCGACGAACGACGCGTCGGCCGTGCCGCTGCTGATCACGACCTCCGTGCCGTCGGCCTGGGGGTAGGACCCGAGGTAGCGCACGTCCGCACAGACCCGCTGCAGGCCCATCAGGGTCTCGCCGACCCGCTCGTCGAGCAGGTGGCCCTCGAAGTCGATCGAGAAGCAGTACTGGCCCATCCGCGAGCCGGTGGGCCGTGACTCCAGCCGGGTCATGTTGACCCCGCGGACCGCGAACTGCTCGAGCAGCTCGAGCAGGCCACCGGGGTGGTCCTCGCGCTGGAACAGCACGACCGTGGTCTTGTCGGCGCCGGAGCGCACGGGCAGCCACCCCGGCCGGGCGACCAGGACGAACCGGGTCACCGCGTGCGCGATGTCACCGATGTCCTGGGCCAGCACCTCCAGGCCGTGGTCGAAGGCTGCGACCGGTGCGCTGACGGCGGCGTCGTACCCGGGGGCGGGCTGCCCGGCGGCGAGACCGGCCGCGGCCGACGCGGTCGAGAGCGTGGGCACGTAGGTCGCGTCAGGCAGGTGGGCGGCCATCCACCCGCGGACCTGCGCCCAGCCGTGGCTGTGCGTGCCGACCGTGCGGATGTCGGCCAACGACATACCCGGTCGGGCCGACAGCACGAAGGTGATAGGGACCAGGACCTCGCCGACGATGACCAGCGGGTCGCCGTTGGCGAGGGCGTCCAGAGTGGTGTTGACGCCGCCCTCGACCGAGTTCTCGATGGGGACCATCACCGCGTCCACGTCGCCCTCGCGCACCGCGGCGAGCGCCGCGTCGACCGACGCATACGGCGTCTGGGGGGCTCCCTCGGCCGGCTTCCAGGCCTGCAGGGCCATCTGGGTGAAGGTGCCCGCAGGCCCGAAGTAGCCGAAGGTCACCGGTTCGCTGGTGCTCACGCGTTCTCCTTGCCGGTGCGGGCTGCCGCCAGCGCCTGCTGCTCCTCGGGGGAGAGGGTGGCGTCGCTGGAGCCCGCGACGATGCCCTTGGCATAGGTGCGCGACTCGCCCCGCGCGTGGATCGAGCTGAGGACGAGGCCGTCGCCGTGGTCGTCGATCACCGCGGCGCTGAACGACAGGCGACCCCCCATGTCGGCGAACGCGTCGTACCGCACGACCGCGACGTGGCGCAGCGCCTGGGCCAGGTCGCCACGGAGCGCTGCGAGGTCGCCGGCACCGACCGGGCTGCGCTGCTCGAGCCGGGCGACCCGGGACCGCAGACCGGCGAGCTGCACGAGCGCGACGACCAGTCCGACCAGCGCCAGGGTCGACACGATGCCACCGACGACGCCGATCAGCGTCATCTGGTCCTCGGTGCTCACGGCCACAAGGGTAGGGGCCGGGACCGCGTCGACGGGTCGTCGGCCGCCGTCACCGGCCCACGACGCCCTCCCCGGACCCAGATATGGGAAGAACAGTGTCGCCCTGACGACACTCTTCTTCCCATATCTGAAAGGGCGCCGGGGCCAGCCGCCACAACAGGACCAGCGCGAGGACCGCGCCGAGCAGGTCGGCGTTCTGCAGCACACGGCCGAACCAGTGGGCCGGCCAGCCGTTCGCCATCCAGGTGATCCCCCACCACGGCATCCGGCAGAGGAACCAGGCGGTCAGCACCGCAGCGCCGACGAGCCGACGCCGCTCGCGGAGGGGGTCCGCCCCGAGCACCGCGAACACCACGACCACGATCCAGTGCAGGTGGTGGATCCAGGCCACCGGTGACAGCAGGACCGCCATCAGCCCCACGGCAGCCACCTCACCGACCGAGTCACCCGCCCGCCAGGCCCGCCGGGCGACGGCGTAACCGGCTGCGGCCAGGATCCCCACCCCCACCAGCCACAGGGCGGTCCCGACCGCACCGTCGGGCCCGATGCGCAGCAGTACCCCGCGCAGGCTCTGGTTCGACGTCCCGCCGTTGGGACCGAGCCGGTCGGGGTCGGTCAACGCACCGCCCCAGAACGCGAAGGACGCCTCGGGCAGCACGAAGAACGTCCCCACGGTCACGGCGGCGGCCGCACCGATCGCGGTGGCTGCCTCGCGCCAACGGCGGCAGAGCAGGTAGTGCACGACGAACACCCCCGGCGTGAGCTTCACGGCCATCGCCAGCCCGACCAGTACGCCGGGCGGGAGCCAGGCCAGCCAGGCCGGTCGGGGTCGGCGCAGGTCGACCACGCAGGCGAGCACGAGGAACGCGTTGACCTGACCGAACCGGATGCCGTCGGCGACCGGGTGCAGCCACAGCATCGGCGCCACGAGCGCGGCGAGCAGGAGCGGCCGCCAGGTGCCGACGCGGTGGAGCAGGCGGTGGGCGGCGTAGGCGACCGTCACCGTGGTGGCGGCGACCTGCGCCGCGGTCCACAGCCAGCCGACGACGCCGAAGGGCAGCAACGCCAGGGGGATCGAGAGCAGGGCCGCGAACGGTGGGTAGGTGAACGGGAGCAGCTGCGGGGCCTCGGTCATCGTCTCGTACACCGGCCGGCCGGTGAGCAGCGAGACGCCGGCCTCCCGGTAGACCTCGACGTCGACCTGCCACCGGTCCAGCGGCCAGAAGAGGAGATAGCGCAGGACCACGGGTGCCGCCGCGAGCGTGACGAGCAGCCCGGCCAGGGCCCAGCCGCGTGCACCGCCGAGCCACGCGGGACCGGCCGCGGCGTCGGCGGGCGCGCGCTCGGTCGTCGTCACCGAGCCATTCTCGCCCAGCCCCGCCCCGTAGCCTGTACCCCGTGACCCGACGCCGTGCGCTGCTCTCGTTCGTCGGGCTGGCGCTCGCGCTCCTCGGCGGTCTGACCCTCCCCGCGGTGGCCGTCACACCGCTCTCCGCACCGGTCTCCTCGCCGGCCGCCGCGACGCGCGCCTCGTCGACCGACACGGCCGCCCTCACCGCCACGGCACCCACCGCCCCCGCCAGCGACTCCTTCATCTTCGTGGGCACCGGCGGCCTCACCTGGACCGACGTCGACGAGCAGGACACCCCGCACCTGTGGCAGATGCTGCGCGACGGCTCCAGCGCCGCCCTCACGGTGCGGTCGGTGTTCACCAACACCTGCCCCATCGACGGCTGGCTCAGCCTGTCCGCCGGCAACCGGGCAGCGGCAGCGGGTCCGGAACCGGGCGGAGGCCGCCGCACCACCCAACCCTGCGTCCCCGCACCCATGCCGGTGGCCGGCGCAGTGCCCGGCTGGTCGGCATACGTCGACCAGGCCGAGGCGCGCAAGTTCGGCAGTGTGCTCGGGACCCTGGGCGGCCAGGCCGCCGCGGCGGACCAGTGCATCCAGGCGGTCGGTCCCGGTGCCGCCGTGGCCGCCGCCGACCAGACCGGCCGGGTGGAGCGGTACGCCGCCTGGGACCCCGGGGAGCTCACCGGACTGGTGAGCGGGTGCCGGCTGACCGTGGTCGACGTCGGCTCACTGCGCGACCCCGAGAACCTCGCCGAGGGTGAGGACGTGACCCCTGAGCTCGCGGTGGGGTCGCGGCTCGAGCAGGCCCGGGCCATCGACACCCGGATCGGCCAGGTCCTCGAGGCCGCCCCGAGCGGCGCGGACGTGATGGTCGGCAGCCTGTCGGACGCCGGCCGCAGCGAACGGCTGCGCCTGGTGGTGGCTCAGGGCCCCGACTTCGGACCGGGCACCCTCCTGTCGCCCTCGACCCGGCAGGACGGGCTGGTGCAGTCCAGCGACCTCACCGTGAGCCTGCTCGCCGCCGTGGGCGCCGAGGTACCCGCCGAGCTGGGTGGGGCGGCCCTGCGCCGGAAGCCGGCCGAGGGGAACTCGCCGGAGGCTGCGCGGGACCGGTTGACCTCGCTGGTCGACTACGACGACGCCTCGCACGACGTCCACGCCCTGGTCCCGCCGTTCTTCAACGTCTTCGTCGGCGCCCAGCTCGTCATCTACGTGTTCGTGGCCATCGTCTGGAAGCGTCACTTCGGCTCGCTGGGCGGCCGGGCCCGGATGCTCAACATCGTGCGGGCCATCTCGGTCGCCGCCGCCGCGGTCCCGGCCTCGACGTTCCTGGCCAACCTCTTCCCGTGGTGGCGGTTCACCTCACCGATGCTCGCCGTCGTCGCCTCGGTCGCGCTGTTCGTCGTGCTGATCACCGCGTTCGCCCTCCTCGGACCGTGGGGGCGGAGCCTGATGGGACCGCTGGCCGCGGTCTCCGCGGTGACGATGCTGGTCCTCGCCACCGACGTGATGACGGGGTCCACGCTCCAGCTGTCCTCGCTGTTGGGGCTCCAGCCGGTCGTCGGGGGACGGTTCTACGGCATGGGCAACGTGACCTTCGCGATCTTTGCGACCTCGGCGCTGTTGCTCTGCATCGCGGTGTCGCACTGGCTGATCCGTGCCGGCCGCACCCGACTGGCCGCCGCGGTCGTCGCCGCGATCGGTCTCGCCGCGGTCGTGGTCGACGGTTCCCCGAGCTGGGGCGCCGACGGGGGTGGACCGCCCGCCCTGCTGCCCGCGCTGGCCTTCTTCGTGCTCACGATCCTGGGCATCCGGCTGACCTGGAAGAAGGCCGTGCTCATCCTCGGGGTCACGGCCGGGCTGTTCCTGCTCGTCGGGTTCCTGGACTGGCTGCGTCCGACCGAGGACCGTTCACACCTCGGCCGGTTCATCCAGGCGATCTTCGACGGCGGCGCGCTGGACATCGTCACGCGCAAGCTCAACCAGAACATCGACATCCTCTTCGGCAACTACCGGTTGTCCCTGCTCGTCCCGGTGGCGCTCATCTTCGTGATCTATGTGCTGGCCCGGCCCACGTCGTGGGGCTCGCGGGCGCTCCAGCGCTCGTTCGACCGCGCACCGACCCTGCGGCCCGGACTGATCGCGCTGCTGATGATGCTGACCATCGGCTTCGCGATCAACGACTCCGGCGTCGCGATCCCCGCGGTGGCCGCCACCGTCGCCGTGCCCCTGGTGGTCGCGGTCAGCGTGCGGACGCTGGAGGACGAGGCGCGTGCGGCCTCAGACACCCGCATCGGACGGCTGCACGCCTGACGAGGGGCCCACGATGCGGCGGCGTGCCGCGACCACCGACACCGCCCCCCAGGCCAGCGCGCCGACATACGGCGCGAGCTCCTTGCGCAGGGTGAGGGTGAACCGCTCGACGCCGGGGGTCAGGCCGACCACCCGCCCCGGGACGTAGGCCATGGCCATCACCGTGCCGCGCACCAGCACCACGGTGTCCAGGGCACTGGCCCCAGCCAGTGGCAGCACCAGCCACAGCGTGGTGTCGTACCACGGCAGCGAGTAGGACGCCCCCAACGCGTACGCCGCGGTCAGGACGAGCGTGACCCGGGCGGCGCGCCCGGTCACCGTCTCGGGCAGCAGCCCGTGGGTCGCCCGCCAGAGCAGCACGGTGAGCACCAGGCAGACGAACGCGGCCAGCCAGAAGATCACCCGTCTTCCGTCGGCGAAGCCGATCGACTCACCTACCTCGGTGAGCAGGTGCCGCCACGGGCTGGCGAGCGACACCGCGTGCCGGGCCCGTTCGATCTGCTCGTTGACGTGCGGTCCGGCCCACGCGTACAGGACCAGGGTGGGCGCCGCCGCGGAGCCCAGCACCAGGCCGACCCGCCGCCAGTCGCGGGTGGCGGCCAGGACCAGCACCGCCGACAGCAGGACGACACCGAGGGTGATCTTGGTCGACAGCGCGAGCCCGGCGAGCGCGCCCGCGAGCAGGGCGGACCGGGACAGCGCCACGAGGGCGGCCAGCCCGAGCACCGCAGCCAGCACGTCGACGTGGGTGCCGAGCACCCCGACGCCGACGACGAGCGGGTTGACGGTCCACAGCACGTCGACCCGCCCCGGCCCCGCTCCAGCTCGCAGGAGCAGCCACCGACCGAGCAGCCACGCCAGCACGGTGACCAGCTGCCACACCCACACCGTCTCGCGCATGTTGTCCCCGCCCACCAGCGATGCCAGGGCCTGCAACAGGGTCGCGAACGGCCCGTACACGCTGGTGGTGTCGCTCCAGGGCGGCTCGACCGAGCCCGCGACCGGGTCGGTGCCACCGGCGAAGACCGAGGGCGCGACGAGATAGGGGTCGCCGCCGAGGACCGTGATCCGGCCGTAGGCCGCGTAGTTCGTGTGGTCGGCGGAGCCGAACGGAGCGGTCAGCAGCGCAGCCACGCCGAGACCGAGGACGGTGGGCCACCGCCACGTGCGGGTCGGTGGACGCCACAGCCCGAGCCCGACCGCGAGCGCGCCCAGGACGTAGGCGGTCGTGAGCAGCGCCGTCACCCCGGCGGCCGAGGGCTCCCACGGCAGCGAGCCCGGTCCCCAGCCGCGGTCACCGAGCCCGGGCCGGGCCGCACTCTCGCCGGTCCAGCCGACGAGCAGCAGCAGGCCGAGGGACACCGCGAGCAGGACCAGGCGGGTGGCCGCGGCGCCGTCACGGGACGGGGCCCCACCGCCTGTTCCAGCGCCGGGTCGCGTCGCAGGAGCCGGTCTAGTGGCCGACACGCCGTATCCGCCTGGCCGCGAGGGCGAGGGCGACGTCGCGGAACTGCCGCCCGCGATGGAGCTGACCGCGCCAGTCCGACCCGCTGACCCGATGGTGCAGCTCGCAGGGCACCTCGACCACCGTGAGGCCGGCCATGAGGACGTCGACGGTCAGACCCACCTCGACGCCCCAGCCTCGGGCCAACGGGGACGCGGCGTCGAACGCCGAGCGCGACAGGCAGCGCATCCCCGAGAGCGGCTGGACCGCCGAGAACCCGGTGAGGCGCCGGATCCCGTCGTGAGCCAGACGGACCACGAACCCGTGTCCCCCTCCGGACTCCTCCTGCGGGGGCAGCGTGGCGATGGCCATGTCGGCCTCGCCACCGGTCACCGGCGGGACGAGGACACCGACGTTCGCTGCGGAGCCCTCCAGGTCGGCATCGACGAACAGCAACGGCATGCGCACCGCGTCGCCGGCCTCGTTCTCCTGCTGCGACTCCTCGCGGGCCACCAGCGCGGCGCCGGTGGTCATCGCTGCAGCCTTGCCACGGTTCTGGGGGTGCCGCACGACCAGGGCTCCGGCGGCGGTCGCGATCGCCGAGGTCTGGTCCTGGCTGCCGTCGTCCACCACGACCACCATGGCCACTCCGGGGATGGACTGGACGGCCGCGATCGTCGCACCGATCCGCTCGGCCTCGTCCTTGGCGGGGATGATCGCCGCGACACCGTTCATGGTGGCTGCTCCTCGGGGGTGGCCGGCGGGTGACCGATCCTGGGGCGGATCAGCGGAGGGTGACCTGGCGGCTCAGCAGGCCCGCTCGGGCGCGGCGCTGCTCACCGGTGAGTGGGGAGTCGTCGGCCAGGGCGTCGGCGTACCGCGCGGTGAACGCGGCGAGCTCCTCCTCGTAGGCGTCGGACCCGACCTCGGGGTCCAGGTCCCACACGGGCACGAGCAGGCCGCCGGCCCGGAAGGCGCCGAGCAGGCGGGTGGTCCCGCCCAGCCCGGCACGGCCGGAGGACATCAGCCGGGTGAGCGCGTCGGTCGCTGCATCCTCGTCCT
Source organism: uncultured Actinomycetota bacterium (assembly GCA_963750305.1). Taxonomy (GTDB): domain Bacteria; phylum Actinomycetota; class Actinomycetes; order Actinomycetales; family Dermatophilaceae; genus CAVVPX01. Next base: position 389,535 of record CAVVPX010000002.1, on the reverse strand, counting down.
GGGGAAGGACGTAGCGGATATGGGTGCGCTCACCGATCCGGCACCAGTACGCCGACGGCGCCGCGCCCATCTTCACGGTGGGGACCAGCGAGGAGTTGGCGCGGTCCAGCGACTCCTGGGCCTCGCTGTCCAGCTCGGTGTCGCCGATCCAGAAGTCGAAGCCCTCATGGACGGTGACCTCCAGCGGCGCAGCGGCGTCGACCAGGTCCTGCAACCGCGGGCTGGCGGCGGTGGGCTGCACCGCCGCCGTCAGGGGGTTGCCCGGTTCGAGCCCGACGACGCCCAGGATCGAGGCGGCGAGGTCGCGGGAAGCGTCACCGGTGGAGGAGCCGGACTGGGTGCCGACGAACACGGTGCCGTCGGCGCGGTGCAGGCCCGGCCAGGCCATCGGGAGCACGGTCGCGACCGTGACCTCGGTGGCAGCGCCGGCAGGGGCCGCGGGACCGCTCAGCATCACGACCGCGGTCGCCGCCGGAAGGATCTCGCGCATCGCGACCCAGTCCGTCTCGCCGGCGAGGCCCTCGAACGGGCGGGCGACGAACGGCACCGGCTCCGGACGTTCGCGGCGGGATCGCTGGGCGTCGTCCGCGGAGTCGTGTCCAGCCTTGCGTCGTCGAGATGCCTTGCCCATGACCCCAGACCCTAGTGCGCGCGTCGAACAGCGTCCCGCAGCGGGCGGCGGTCAGCTGCTGCGCCGCCGCGACGGGCCGCCGAGCGACGCCCAGACGGTGCTGCCGCGGTTCTCCTCGGTGACCCCCCACTCGTGGGCCAGGCTGCGGACGATCCGCAGTCCGCGCCCGGAGGCCGCGCCGACCGATCGCGGGGCCGGGCGGGGGACGGTCTTGCCGCCGCCGTCGGTCACCTCGACCTCGACGATCTCGTTCTTGACCTTCCAGTGCACCCGGATGTTGCCGTCGGACAGCGGCTGCGCGTGCCTGATCGCGTTGGACACGAGCTCGGAGACCACGATCTCGGTCTCGGAGATCACCTCGTCGGGCAACGACCGCGACTGGAGGTCGTCCACGACCTCGCGGCGCACCGCGGCGACCGAGGTGGCCCTCCACGGGACGCGCAACGTCCTCGCACGCGGCAGACCGGGCATGTGGTGGAGCGCCTCCGTCGTCGGGGCGTGGACGGGGGCCAGCAGCGACGGTCTGACCGCGGAGGTCACGAACCCCACCCCAAACATCTGTCGAACTGGCAACGGGTTGGCAGATTATCCGTTTCCGCCGAGAGCGTCCATCACGTCTCGTGGACGGTTGGTGATGATCGCGTCGACGCCGAGGTCCCGACACCGACGTGCGTCGTCCAGGTCGTCGACCGTCCACACGTACACCTCGTGCCCGTGCTCCCGGTGGCGGGCCACCGTCGCGGGCGAGCGGCGGACGGTGTCCATGTGCAGCCCGACCGTTCGGACCCCCCGCGGCAGCAGGCCCTCGCGGAACCGCCAGCTCATCGACTTCTCGACCAGCAGCACGGTCCGGACCTGGGGGCACAGCTGGTGCATCCGCTGCACCGCCAACTGGGAGAACGACATCATCTGCACCCACGGCTCGCCCTCCCGCGGGCGACCGTCAAGACCGAGATCGCCCAGTACGCGGGCCAGCTCACGCTCCACCAGCCCGGCGTACCGGTTCGGGTGCTTGGTCTCGACGAGCACACCCACGTCCTCCCCGCTGTCCACGACGGTCGTCAGCAGCCGGCGAAGCGTCAGCAGGTGGTTGCGGTCGCGGTCCGGCTGCTCGGTCTCGTCGCTGCCGGTGTCGCGGGCAGCGTCGCGGCTGATCTGCTTCCAGGAACCCCAGTCCAGACCTTGAAGATCGGCGAGCTCGAGGGTCGAGACCACGCCGCGACCGTTGGACGTGCGGTCGACCTTGCGGTCGTGGACGCAGACGAGGTGGGAGTCGGCGGTGAGTCGCACGTCACACTCCACGCCGTGCGCACCCTCGCCGAGCGCCCGGGTGTACGCCGCGAGCGTGTGCTCGGGTTCAGCGCTGCTGGAGCCGCGGTGGGCGATCACCATCGGTCGGTCCAGGGGGGTCCTGGCGCTGCGCCGGGCCGCGGCCTGCAGCGACAGGGGCCGCTCCGCCGTAGGCGAGTCGGCGATGCGAGGCGCGGGATCGGCCACGGCTCCATGGTGGCACGACGGGATCGACGACGCCACGAGGACGCGGGGATCGCCGTGGGCAGTTTTTCGAGCATCGGGCAGCCCGGTGCGGACGCGGCACCCGCCCCGGGCCGGATACTGTCCGTGCTGGGTACCGCGTCTGCACCCACCGCTCACGTCACTGGAGGACCGATGGCCGTTCCCACCCCGGACCAGCTGCTCGAGGGTGTCACCGGGCGGAGCGTGAGCAGCGACCGGCTCGACGCCTACGTACTGGAGACCGGCGCCGGATCCGCGGGGACGCCAGTGGTCTTCGTGCACGGCAACGTCTCGTCCTCGTTGTTCTGGCAGCCGACCATGCTGGCGCTGCGCGGGCGCCACTGCCTCGCGGTCGACCTGCGCGGCTTCGGCGGGTCCCCGGCCCTGCCCGTCGACGCGACCCGCGGTGTCCGCGACTTCTCCGACGACGTGCTGGCGGTGCTCGATGCCCTCGAGATCCAGCGCGCGGTGCTGGTCGGCTGGAGCATGGGTGGCGGGGTCGTGCTCCAGGCGGTGCTCGACCGGCCCGGTCTGGCCGAGGCGGTCGCCCTCGTCTCCCCGATCTCGCCGTACGGCTTCGGAGGCACCTTCCCGGACGGGACCCTGGTGACACCCGATGGCGCGGGCACCGGTGGTGGGGGCGGCAACCCGGACTTCGTCGCCCGCCTCGAGGCGGGCGACGCGGGTGAGGAGTCACCGACGTCGCCGCGCTCGGTGTTCCGCTCCGCCTATGTCGCGCCGGGATACGCCTCGGAGCACGAGGACCTGTGGGTCGCGTCGATGCTCAGCACCGCGACCGGGGTCGACAGCTATCCCGGCGACAGCGTGCCGTCGGCGAGCTGGCCCGGGTTCGCCGCGGGCGGGCGGGGCGTCCTCAACACCATGGCGCCGACCGTGTTCGACGTCACCGGCATCGTCGACCTCGCCGAGAAGCCACCGATCCTGTGGGCCCGCGGCGAGGATGACGCGATCGTCGCCGACGGGTCGTTCTTCGACCTGTCCATGCTCGGCCAGGCCGGCGTCATCCCCGACTGGCCCGGCGCCGGCGCCGCCCCGCCGCAGCAGATGGTGACCCAGACCCGCGCCGTGCTGGACGCCTACGCCGCAGCGGGTGGCAGCTATGCCGAGCTCGCCCTTCCCGACACGGGGCACTCCGCCCACCTCGAGCGTCCGGAGCAGTTCGAGAGTGCGCTGCGGGCGCTGCTCGGCTGACCACCCCGGGCTGACCCGCGCGGCCGCGCGACGCTGCACATGACCGTGGTTGCCTCCAGGATCGCGGCAGTACGCGTAGGTGCCGCAGCGGTTTCCGCGATGCGGCTGACCCGGTTCGGCCGAACCGTCCACACCACGGCACCGCCAGGCCTACTCTGCGGCCATGACCGCACCGCTGCGCACCCGTCATCGTCGTCCGCGCACGCGTGCTGGCCGGGCCCGGACCGGGCGGGGCATCGCCCTGGCGCTGACCCTCACCGCGGCCCTCGCCGCCGGGTGCTCCGGATCGGACCAGGGAACCGGATCGGGCGGCGCGCCCGGCGGCGCGACCGACACGGGCACCGCGAGCGGCCCGTCGACGTCGAACGACGGTCGTGGCGACCCCATCCCGGACCCCGACGCCGACTCGGGCCCGACGACCGAGACGGTCACCCTCACCGATCCGGTCGAGCAGGCGTTCACCGTCGCCGTGCCCAAGGGGTGGTCGTCGGTGGCCTACTCCACCAGCGAGTACGGCGTACACCGCGAGGTCGTCGTGTCGACCAGCCCCGACGGTGGCACGACGCTGTTCGTCGGAGATCCGAAGACCCCACAGTTCTGGAACCCGGACACCGCGAACCCGACGCTCGTCCAGTTCGCCGAGGCGTTGGACTACATGGAGCTGCGTCGCTACGTGCCGGCCGAGACCTATGTCACCGACTACACCGCAACCAAGTTCGGCGACCTCCCCGGGTTCGAGCTCGGCGCGACGACCACCGACCAGGAGCTCGTCGACAAGATCTTCACCCAGTACCGGGCGGCCGGACTCCCCCTGACCGGGGCCGACGCGGCCCGGGTCGGGTTCGCCTACGACGGCGACGGCGGACCTCGGCGGGGGCTCGTCAGCGGGTACACCCTGGACTCCGGCGACTTCTGGCTGGTCGAGCTCGCCGGGATCTCGACCGACCGGACCCCGGCGGAGTTCCTCCCCATGCTCAAGGCACTCGCGGTCAGCAAGCGGACCAACCCGGCGTACACGGCCAAGCTCAACGCCCAGCACGAGCAGGTGATGGCCTCGATCCAGGCCGGCACCGACGCCTTGATCGCCAACCACCAGAACAACATGGCCACGCTGCAGGGAATGGCCCAGCGCCACCAGGTCCGGATGGACGCCATCCACGCGACCGGCGATGCCAGCATGCAGTCCTACGAGCAGCGGATGGACTCGATGGACGCGAGCCAACGCGGCTTCCTCAACTACGTCAACGACGAGCGGACCGTGATCAACTCCTCGGGACAGACCTTCCAGGTGGACGACTCCTACCAGCGGTACTGGATGAAGGCCGACGGCACCTACGTCGGCGGCGACATCGACTTCGGCGACCAGGACCTGCGCGCCATGGGTCTGAACCCCGGCGACTACGAAGAGGTCAAGGTCAGGCGCTGAGCGGTCCGGCAGCGACCAGCGCGTCGGTCAGCAGGCCGATGAGGGCCTCGAGCTGGATGTCGGCCGACGAGGCGACGTCCTCGTCCGACCCGTCCAGCGCCCGGGCCGCCAGACCGGCCTTGCTGTCGATGAGCTCGGCGACCTTGACGTCGATCGTCTGCGCGGCGATGACCCTCCACGCGGTGACGGGAAGGCTCTGTCCGATGCGGTGGACCCGGTCGATCGCCTGGGTCTGCTCGGCGTCGGTCCACGACAGCTCGGCGAGGACGACGTTGGAGGACACCTGCAGGTTGAGCCCGACCCCGGCGGCGGTCAGGGAGCAGACCACGACGGCGACGTCGGGGTCGTGGGTGAAGTCGTCGATGGCCTTGGCCCGCGTCCTGGCCGTCTGGTTGCCGCGGATCGAGACGAACCGGAGCCCGGCGCGGCGGAAAACGTCCTCGGCCGCGTCCATCACGTCGACGTGCTTGGCGAAGAACACCACCTTGCCGACGCTGCGGGCGAGCTGGGCGGCATAGTCCGCTGCCGGCGCCGCCTTTGCCTGCCCGATCTTGCGCATCATCGCGAACACGTTGTCACCGGAGTCGGCGTCCTGCTCCCGCTCCCACTTCGCGACCTGGCGGACCAGGTCGATGTCGATGCCCTCGACCATCGGCACCCCTCGCTCGACCTTGGCGGCGAGCGCGGACTGGTACCGGCGGACCAGACGGTTCCCGAGCTCGCGTTCGGCCTCGCGGATCGACCGGCCCTCGGGACCGTCGAGCTCGACCGGGAGGTCGGCGATCCGGCGCGCGGGGATGTCGGCCGCGACATCGGCCTTGCGGCGGCGCACGATGCCCAGGTCGATGACGCAGGAGCGTGCCGAGGGATAGAACGCGGAGTCGGCGGGCGTCCACCCGGCCTCCTCGAGCGCGCTCATCAGCAGTGGCCGCGGCTTCTTCTCCTCGATCCAGCCGAGGAACTGCCAGATCGCGCGGAAGTCGTCGATGTCGTTGATCAACGGGGTCCCGGTGAGCGCCATCAGCAGAGGGCGGACCGTGCGGTCGCGGATCCGCTCGGACAGCTGCAGCACGTTGCGGGAACGCTGGGAGTTCTTGTTCTTGATGAAGTGCGCCTCGTCCAGCACCATCCCCCGGAAGCCGAGCCGGCCCAGCCAGCCGACGTGCCGGTCGAGGATCTCGTAGTTCACGACCACGATGTCGGAGAACCCGTCGATGGTCTCGCCGTCGCCGTGCACGACGGTGACCGGACGCTTCGGCGTCCACAGCCCGGCCTCGCGGGCCCAGTTGGCCTTGACCACGTTGGGCACCACCACCAGCAGCGGGTACGCGTCGGTCGCCTGGGCGGCCAGCAGCGCCTGGGCGGTCTTGCCCAGACCGGGCTCGTCGGCCAGCAGGAAGGTGCGGTGGCCGTCGGCAGCGGCCGCGACGACCTGGGCCTGGTGCTTCATGAGCAGCGCGCCGTCGGGGGTGCGCAGGCGGTCGGGGTCGGGCAGCGACATGCTCGCGACCGCGCCGTTGGACGCACGCTCGAAGGAGTCCAGCAGCGGACCGATCAGTTCCCAGGAGGCCAGCCGACCCGACCGGGTCGGCGCAGGAAGGGCCGCGGAGTAGTCCGGCGCGAGGAACGGGTTGGCCAGGGTTCGGGAGATGATTGCCTGCGGCACGACCTGCCGGGTCGGCGCGGCAGCCTGCGGCGGGGGTTCGGGGTCCGGCTCGTCGGGCACCTCCATCCCCGCGGCGACCATCATCTCGCGGCGCAGCTCCCGGGTCCCGTCCGAGATGACGGCGGCGTCGGCGAGCAGCCCGAACAGGTCGGTGCTCCGCGCGGCGGTCCGGGCCAGGATCGTGGCGATGCCCTCCAGGCGTCGCCGCTCCTCGGCCCGCGCGGCCTCGGTCAGCCCGGGGTCGGACTCGACCCGCGCACGGTACTCGCGGACCAGCAGCGCGATCGCCTGGAACCGGTACCGCACGCTCGGGCGCACCGGGCCGCGTTGGACCGCACCCTCGACCTCACGCACGGCCTGCGCGAGCACCGGCATCAGCCCGCGGTTGTCCACCTGACTCGGCCGACGCCGACGCGCGCCTGCGCCCGACGGGCGCCCACCACCGCGAGCCACACAACCTCCTCCTGGACGGCACGCAGGTGCCGCCGCACAGATCTACGTCCCCGTCCCGGCCGGTGCAGCGTGGGCACCGGGCCGACGCTGCGGTGCTGGACCGAGATCTGCCGGGTGCGGGAGAACCCCACCCCTGGCTCCGGACCGGGAACGTCTACCCCTAGCGTGACACGTCCGAGGCCCGACTGTGCACATCGGGGCCCGGCTCGATCCGCGGCGCCCGACCGGCGGCGCGTTCGCCGAGGTCCGCCGGGAGGGGCTTCAGCGAGCCCGACCCGCGACCCGATGCCGAGCGTGGGGCGGCGAGCCGGGGGTCGACGGCTGTGTCCCGCGCCTGCATGAGGTGCGTGCCGCTGCGGTGCGTGACCGGTCAGGCGGTGCGAGCGGCCTGCTCGGCGAGCCACTCCAGCGCACCGACCGAGCTGTCCATCACCGAGATGTGGCCGGCCCCGGGAACCTCCCGGAGCTCGGCACGGAGGATCCTGTCCGCGAGCCAGCGACCGTGGGTCACCGGGGCGATCCCGTCTTCGGTGCCGTGCAGCAGCAACGTCGGCGCGGAGATGTCGGCGACCCCGAACCCCCAACGCGAGGCATAGGCGACGTCGTCGTCGATGCCGGGGTCCGGACCGTTCGCGACCCCGGGACCGACCACGCTCCCGAACCAGCCCCACGGTCCGACCAGGGTCGCGAGGTCGGAGGCCGTGAACTGCGGGTCGTACTCCTCGGCCTCGGCCTCGGCTCTCGCCTCACGCCCGTGGCTGGCGGCGGACAGCACCCGCACGCCGGAGGGAACCATCCCCGCGAACCAGTCGAGCCCCTCGGCGTCCGGCGGGGCGAGCGAGGCACACAGGACGGCCGCGACGACCCGCTCCGGATGGAGCGCCGCACTCGCGAGGGCGTGCGGGCCACCTCCGGAATGGCCCATCACCGCATACCTGCCCAGGTCGAGAGCGTCGGCGAGCGTCGCGACATCGACTGCAGCAGAGTCGACGTCACGTCCTGGCCTGGGCGTCGACCCGCCGTACCCGGGGCGGTCGTAGCCGACCCAGCGCAGGCCCAGCCGCTGCGCGTCCGCAGACAGCGGCTCCGGCGGCCTCCCGATGTTGGGCGTCCCGTGGTGCCAGACCAGCGGGAGGCCACCACCACCCGCGTCGTACACGTGCAGCACCCCGCCGTCCGGGCGGTCGAGGTCGACCTCGCGCACTCAGGCGTTCCGTGTTCGGACGAGGTGACCGACCACGCCGGGGATCCACCCGGACTCCCGCCGCATCCATCGCGTCGCGACCAGGTTGGTCGGCACCACGACGAACGAGCCCCGGGAACCGCCGGACACCGACAGGTCGGTGCCGAACACGTCCGTGACGATCAGCCAGCGCAGGTCGGTGTGCCGGTGCAGGTGCTCGCCGACGGCCATGGCATAGCGCTCGACGATCTGGTCGTGACCGGCGCGGGACTTCTCGGGCAGGGCCGACCAAGCGGCGAGCGCGGCATCGAACCCGGACCCGATCGAGGCCAGGTCGTCCACGTCGACACCCTCGGCCTCGACGGCGGCCACGCCATCGGCGATCCGCTGACGCTGCTCGCCGGACACCCCTTCGGTGATCGGGCGGATCGCCAGCTCGTTGTCGGGGCCCTCGGTGACCTCCGGGAGCTCACGCTGCTGGAGCTGCGGGGGGTGCGGGGAGTCGTCGTCCGCCGCCGTGCCGTCCTTGCGTCCGAACCACGCCATGCGCCGAGCCTAGGGGTCGCAGTGGTGTTCTGCGCGGGTCAGATGACCTGCGGTTCGCCCTCGGCGCTCACCATCGACCTGCCGGCCGCGGCCCAACGTTGCATCCCGCCGTCGACGCTGGCGACCTCGAAGCCCTGGGACACGAGCCACTCGACGGCCCGACCCGATCGACCGCCGCTGCGACACACCACACCGAGCGTGCCGTCGGTCTCGGGCAGCTCGCCCAGCCGACCCGTGAGCTCGCCCAGCGGGATGTGTACGGCGCCGGGGGCATGGCCGGCGTCCCACTCGTCCTGCTCACGCACGTCCAGCAGGACGGCGTCGTCGGAGAGCTCGGACACCTGGACCTCGGGAATGCTCATGGCGCCATCCTCGCACCCGCGGCTACTTGAGCAACCGCGACATCCGCCGGTCGGCCAACGGCTTGCCCCCGGTCTGGCAGGTCGGGCAGTACTGCAGCGAGGAGTCGGCGAAGGACACCTCGCGGACGAGGTCGCCGCACACGGGACAGGGCTCGCCGGTGCGGCCGTGCACGCGCATGCCCTGCCGCTTCGCGTCCTTGAGCTCCTTGGCCGGCTTGCCCGACGCAGCGGCCACCGCCCCGCTCAGGGTCGCCTCCAGCGCGGCGTACAGCCGGTCGACCTCCGCCTCCTTGAGCGACCCGGCCATCGCGAACGGCGAGAGTCGGGCGACGTGCAGGATCTCGTCGGAGTACGCGTTGCCGATGCCTGCGATGAAGCCCTGGTCGCGCAGCAGTCCCTTGACCTGGCTGCGGCGGCCCTCGAGCATCCCGGCGAACACCTCGCCGGTGAACTCCGGCGCCAGCGGGTCGGGTCCGAGGGTGGCGATGCCCGGCACCTCGCCAGGAGCCCGCACGAGGTAGGCCGCGAGCCGCTTCTTGGTCCCGGCCTCGGTCAGGTCGAACCCCGAGTCGTCGGAGAACCTCACGCGCAGCGCGATCGGTGACTTGCCCGGTCGCAGCACGGTGTGCGGCATCGCCTCGCTCCAGCGCAGCCACCCGGCCCGCGCGAGGTGGAAGACCAGGTGGATGCCGTCGCAGTCGAGGTCGACGAACTTGCCGTGCCGGGTCACCGCGTCGACCGGGGAGCCGGTGAGCGCCTGCGGTGGTGGGTCGAAGGTCTTCAGCACCGAGATCGAGCCGAGCTCCACCCCGGTGACCGCCAGTCCCTCGGTGCGCAGGGCGAGGAAGTCGACCAGCGCCTGGACCTCGGGCAGCTCGGGCACGGCTCAGTCTCCGGCCAGGGCGGACTGGATGAGGCGGCGCAGGGCATACCCGTCGGGCGCCCGGCAGACCGGCGCACGACGGTACCGGCGCGGGCGGACGGCGAACTCCTCGTTGGACACCGGGATGCCGTGGGAGAGGACCTGCTCGGCGGGCGAGAGCTCGCGGATCGCGATGGCCTCCACCGCCTCGGGGCGGTCCTCGGCGAAGTCGCCATAGATCTTGGGGTCGTGCTGGCCGTCGTCGCCGACCAGGATCCAGCGGACCTGCGGGAACTCGCGGGCCAGCCGGTGCAGGCACGCTCGCTTGTGGTCCTGCCCCGAGCGGAACCACCCGGTGTTGGTCGGCCCCCAGTCGGTCAGCAGGATCGGTCCGGCCGGATAGCCGTGGTGGCGCAGGAAGCGGTACAGGTGGGGGGCGGTGTTCCAGGCACCGGTGGAGACGTAGACGATCGGCGCGTCCGGATGGCTTTCGAGCAGCGCGCGGTACAGCGTCGCCATGCCCGGGACGACGTGCCGCGCGTGCTCCCTGCGGACGAAGGTGTTCCAGGCGGCGATCAGCGGGCGGGGCAGCGAGGTGCTGATGATCGTGTCGTCGATATCGCTGATCAGGCCGAGGCGGGCACCCGGTTCCATGATCCGCACCTCGGCGTTCACCGGCTCGCGGTGGGGCACCTCGAGCACGGCCTGGTGCCAGCCGGGCGACAGCCCGTGGCCGGTGATGACCAGGTCGACGAGCCCCGACCGGTCCGAGCGGAAGTCGACCACCTGGTCGCCCAGGGTGACGGTGACGGGCGCGTCCATCGCGGGTGCGGTGACGAACGCCCGCCATCCCCGCTTGGCCGCCTCGACCGGCCGCAGCGAGACCGACTCGGCCCGGTCCTCGGCCTCGGCATCGGCATCGGCTCGACGGCCCAACAGCACCCGCGCGAGGACCCGCGCGGAGTCGACCGTGCCGTAGCCCACGAACGGCACCACACGGGTGCCCCACCCGCGGCCCTGCAGCACACGCTCGACCCGGCGATGCCAGGCGTCCTCGACGACGGCGGCGGTGTGCGGGCGCGACATGTGCTGACTGTAACCGTCCCCGCCGACCACGCGCCGTGGCCCGGGACGGTCAGCGGGCACGTCCTTCGCCGGAGTCGGGGAGGGTTCGGGGCAGCTGTCAGGAGGGGTTGCAGTAGGGGTTCGGGCGGTGGCGTAGGCCGGGGGTGAGGGGGGCGCCCGTCCCCAGCAGTAGCCGGCTCAGGTGCCGCGGACGACGGCTCGGTCGATGACGGTTCGGTCGACGACCGCTCGGCGGACGACGGCCCGGTGGATCACGGCGAACGCGTCGTCCTCACTGTCCGGGTCCGGGACGACCGTCGCGGCGACGCCGAAGGTCGTTCCGACCCGCGTCCGGGTGGGCTCGTCGCGGACCACGACCGCGGCCGCCGCACGCACGAACGCCTCGGCGGGCGGCTGGTCGACCTCGGGTGCCTCGAGGGTCACGACGAGCGGTTTCCCTGCCCTCGCCAGCGCCTCGATCACCTGGCGGGCGCAGTCGGGCGTGAGGCCGTCGAACCCGCCGTGCCAGTGCAGGGCGTCGAAGCGCTCCTGGAGCGCGAAGATCCACTCGCGGTCCTCGGCCATGCCGGAGGATGCCGACAGATACAGGATCCGCGGCTCGCGTCCATCGGGTTGGACGGTGTCCTCAGCGGTGTCGCCGTCCTCGGCTGGTCTGCCGGACAACGTTGTCTGGCCGGGATCGATCATCAGTGCCTCCTGCCCCGGACGTGGGAAGAGCAACCGCGTGACCCCTTGCGGGACCGCCCGATTGCTCCAGGACCTTCGACCCTAACCCACCGATGGTGACCCGGCAACGGGCCCGGTGCCGGTCGTCGCGCCGACCAGTGAGGCAGCGAGGTCCCGCAGCTTGACGTTCTCGTTCTGGGACTGGCGTCGGAGCAGGTCGAACGCGTGCTCCTCGTCGACGCCGTGCCTCCCCATCACGATCCCCTTGGCCTGCTCGATCACCGCGCGGCTAGCCATCGCCAGCTCGAGGTGCCCCGCCAGCGTGCGGGCACTGCTGATCTCGACGGCAGCCGCGATGGCGTCGGCGGCGCGGGAGGCGGCCATGCGCACCAGGTTGCGGTCCACGACGTCGAACGCCTGCCGGGCGTACCCATAGAGGTTCAGTGCACCGAAGGCCTGGTCCGCAGCCACCAGCGGCAGCGCCAGCAACGTCTGCACCTCGCTGCGGGGGGCGCTCTGGATGAACATCGGCCAGCGTTCGCCGGCCGTCTCCAGGTCGACCAGGTTCTCGCGCCGGTTCCGGAACGCGTCGAGGCACGGCCCGTCGCCCACGGCGTACTGGACCGCGTCGATCTCCAACGTGCCGGCGGTGGTGTAGGCCGCCGTCCGCGGTCGGTCGTCCACCACCACGGTGACCCCGACGGCATCGCAGCCGTCGACCGCCGCCCGCACCGCGTGCACGAGCCCGTCGAGGTAGTCCGGAAGCGCCTCCATCGAGGAGACCACGCCGGACAGCTCGGTCATCAGGGCCTCGATGACATTGAGGGAGACCGTCTGGTCAGGCATTGCCTCGACCATGCCACCACCACCTGCTCAGTGTTGCTGACTGCACCGTACGCGACCCGCACGTTGACGGCCACGGGAGCGACAGTCGGCCCCACCCACAGTAGGCGACCGCTGAGTCCGGGTCCGCGTCAGGGTCGGGATCGGGATCGGGGCCGGGCCGGGGCTGGGCCGTCAGCTGCCCACTATCGGCGGGCGGTGTGCCACCGTAGGTCCCGATGACCCGACCCGTCTTCCGCAAGGCGTCCACCTCCGCGCCCGCGGGCTACTTCCGCTGGGAGGCCACCGGTCTGCGCTGGCTGCGAGCGGCCTACGACGGCGCACCGGTGGCCGACGTGCTCGACGTGAGCGACGGGCACCTCGACCTGGTGCGGTTGACGCCGGTGTCCACCGACCCGCTCGCGGCCGAGGCGTTCGGGGTCGAGCTCGCACGGGTGCATGACGCGGGGGCCCGGGCCTTCGGGGTCGCCCCGGAGGGCTGGACCGGTGACGGCTGGCTCGGTCCGCTCAACGAGCTGCTGCCACTCCAGCTCGGCCCGGCCGAGTTCTGGGGCCAGTTCTGGGCCGAGAGCCGGATCCTGCCGGTGCTGCGGGCTGGAGTGGACCGGGGAGTCTTCGACACCTCCGCCCGAAGGGTGTTCGAGGCATTGGCGAACCGTTGTGCCGGAGGCGAGTTCGACGACGGGGCCACCCCTGCGCGGATCCACGGCGACCTGTGGTCGGGCAACCTGATGTGGACCGCGGACGGCGTCGTGATGATCGACCCGGCAGCCCATGGCGGTCACCGCGAGACGGACCTGGCGATGCTCGCGCTGTTCGACTGCCCCCACCTGGAGCTCATCCTCGGGGGATACCAGAGCCAGCACCGCCTGGACGCGCAGTGGCCCGAGCGGGTGTCCCTCCACCAGGTCCACCCGCTCATGCTGCACGCCGTGATCTTCGGCGGAAGCTTTCTCGCCCAGGCCGTGGCTGCCGCACGTCGCTATCTCTGACCCGCCGCGTCCGCGCTGCGTCCGCGCCGTCGTCCGCACCCTCGCCCCCGCCCTCGTCAGGGCAGCAGGAGGGCGGAGTCACCGAACTCGTGCCAGAGGTATCCGTGCGCGACCGCCGCGTCGTACGCCTGCTGGGTCAGGACCGGGCCGGCGACCGACTCGACCAGCAGCAGGTGGCTGGCCTCGGGGTCGTGCCAGCCGGTGACCAGCCCGCTCACCGCCCGGGCCGGCTCGTCCGGGCTGATCACGCGCTCCGTCCAGCCGCGCGAAGCGCGTGCCCGGCCGTCCTCGGCGACCGCTGACTCGACCGCGCGGGTGACCGTCGTGCCCACGGCCACCACCCGCCGCCCGGCCGCCAACGTGGCGTTCACCTGGTCGGCCACGTGGGGCAGCACCTCGAACCACTCCGGCTGCGGCGCCTCCCCTGCCTCCTGCGACGAGACACCCGTGTGGAGCGTGACCGCCGCAAGACTGATCCCGCGAGAGACGAGCCGCGAGACCAGCGCATCGGTGAAAGGCCTTGCTGCACTGGGCATCTCCGCGCTTCCGGGCCGGGAGGAGAAGACGGTCTGGTAGGCGGCGAGCGGGTACGGCCGGTCGAGGTAGCCGTAGGCGATCGGGCGACCGTGGCGCAGCAGGTGCTGGGTCAACGATGGCACGCCCTGCACGCGGGCCCGCCACAGGCGGTTGCCGCGGCCGACGGGGGAGGAGTGCGCTCGCGGGTATGGGTCGAGCAGCGTCAGTGCGGTCCCGGCCGCGAGCTCGACCCGCTCACCGCCCTCGGCGTCCAGGACTGCTCGGGCGGCGTCAGGGGACGTTCGCAGCTCCACGACCCAGGTGTCGTCGTCGAGGTGCGTGGCGCAGTGCACCACGACCGGGCGCGGGCCGCCGGGGCCCGTCGTGCGGACGCCGTCGACCTCGGCGGCGAGGGTCGCGGAGTTGTTGACCACGAGCAGGTCACCGACGCCGAGGTGGTCCGGCAGGTCCCGGAAGCGGGCGTGGGTGACGCCCGCGCGGGTGGCCACCATGAGGCGTACACCGTCCCGAGCCAGCCCGCGCTCCTCCGCCGGAGCGGGGGCCGCGGTGTCGCCCGACGCGGCGAACCGGGTGCGCGGGGCGCTGGCCAGGGCGGTCACGCCCGCACCCCGGTCGCGACGGGGAGGTCGGCCGCGCGGTACCGACCGCTGGGCGGCGCCGTCTCCAGCAGCCCCATCAGGTGCGGAACCACGGCGTCCGGCCACGGGCGGTCGCTGATGTCCTCACCCGGGAAGGCCGCCTGGTGCATGGCGGTGCGCATGTCGCCGGGATCGACGACGTATGCCCGCAGCCACCCCTCCTCGGCGGCCAGGCTCAGGGTCAGGTGGTCCAGGGCGGCCTTGGTCGCGGCATATCCACCCCAGCCCACGTAGTGCTCGAGCGCGGCGTCGCTGGAGATCGAGACCAGCGTCCCCTTGCTGGACCTCAGGTCGGCCAGCGCCGCCCTGGCCAGGGCGATCGGCGCCGCGACGTTGGTGAGCCAGATCCTGTCGAGCGCGCCCTCGTCCAGGTCGGCGACCCGCGGCATCGGCGTGGGCCCGAGGGTGCTCGCGTTGTTGACCAGCAGGTCGAGACGGCCCGTCCGGCGCGCGGCGGCGAGGAGGTCGGTGCGGTGGTCGGGGTCAGTGACGTCACCGGGGAGGGCCACGAACTCGCCGGCGATGGACGCTGCCGCACGATGCAGGGAGTGGGCGTCCCGGCCGTCGACCACCACGACCCAGCCGCGGGAGGCGAGGGCCGAGGCCAGCGCGCGGCCCAGGCCGGCCGATCCACCCGTAATGATTGCGGTACTCATGGGGTTTCCTTCTGTTGTCGGTCTTTCCACTCTCCAAGTTGAAGTGCACTTGAAGTCAAGCCCGCACTGTGGTGCCATCGATGCGTGGATACCCGAGACCTGCTCACCGTGGCTGAGGTGTGCCGCCGCAGCGGGTTCGCTGCCTCGGCCCTGCGCTACTACGAGAGCCAGGGCCTCGTCGCGGCGACCCGCACCTCGGGCAACCAGCGGAGGTACCCACGCAGCGTGCTCCGCCGACTTGCCTTCATCCGAGCGGCGACCAATGTGGGCCTGACGTTGGAGGAGGTGCGTGAGGAGCTGGCCGGCCTGCCGAGCGGGCGCACTCCGACCAAGGCGGACTGGGCCCGCATCTCCAGGCACTGGCGCAGCCGCCTCGACGCACAGATCGAGGCGCTGGAGGCGCTGCGGGACCGCCTCGGGAGCTGCATCGGCTGTGGCTGTCTCTCGCTGAGACAGTGTGCGTTCTCCAACCCCGAGGACCTCGCCGCCGGCAGCCCGCGCGCGCCGGGTGCGGCGTACCTGCCCCGGCTGCTGCGCGAGCAGCCGGACTGAGGTGTCGCGGCGGCCGCGTCGAGGAGTCGCGCGATCATCCGGACCGAGGTTCCTCAGTGCGAGGTCTTCGCGCCCTCTGTCCACAGTGCGCACCGAGCAGGTCCGCAGGCAACCGGTGACAGGGCATGCTGGACCCATGCAGGTTGAGCCGACGAGGGGGGACAGCGGGGTGTGGGGGAACCGATGACGGCCGTGCCGTGTCCGTCGTGCCACCAGCTGCTCCCGCCGCAGGGATCGGCGGAGTGTCCGGCCTGTGGGCTGTCGCTCACCGGTGCGGTCGCGACCCAGCTGTGGGTGGTCGACCAGGACCTCGACCGGCTGCGAGCTCACCGCGAGCGCCTCATGCAGACGCTGCGAGCGAGCTCGCCGCACCTGCGGTCGACGGAGCACGACGTCCGCACGCCGGCCCACCGTGCCCCTCATCTCCCCCCTGCCGGAGCGCTGTCCCCCACCCCGACTCGAACCTCGGCCCCAGCCCCAGCCCCAGCCCCAGCCCCAGCCCCAGCCACCCTCCCCGCCCCCTTTCCCCTCCCGGGCAAGCCATCCCAGCCGACCGCAGCGCCCGGTCGTCCCGGGCCGAACCCGTACGGCAGCACGGCGATCCCCACCGACGGGGCGGCCGCGGCCCCGCCGTCAGGACCTGCGTGGCCGGGGGTCCCGCAGGCCACTGGCCCCACCGACCGGCGAACGCCGGGCCTCACCGGTCAGCGGATCCTGCTCGGCACCGGTGTGCTCCTCGTGCTCATCGCCGCGATCGTGTTCCTCGCGGTGGCCTGGCGCCAGATCGGTGTCGCGGGGCAGGTGGGTGTCCTCGCCGTCATCACGACGGCCGCGATCGCCGGGGCTCTGTGGGCTTCGCGCCGTGGGCTCCGATCGTCGGCCGAGGCGGTGGCCTTCCTCTCCGGCGGGCTGATGCTGCTCGACGTCAGCGGTGCCCATCGACTCGGGCTGGCCAACGTCGACCGGATCGACTTCCGCACCTACGTCCTGGTCACCGGCGTCATCGCCGCGGCGATCCTCGCCGGGCTGCACCTGGGGGACCGCCGGATCCGGTCCTTCGGTTACCTCGCCCTGACCGCACTGTCGGTCGCCCTGCTGGCGGCAGCCGTCCGGGTCGACGACGCCCTCGGCTTCTCGCTCGTCGCCCTCGCCGGCGCCGCGGCTTTCGGCGCCATGGCGGTCCTGCTGCCTCGGGGGTCCGGCGTCCTGCGCACGGCCTCGGGTGGGCCGGCGGCCTCGTGGCTGGTGCTCTCGGTCGGTGCGGCGGCGACCCAGGCGCTCGACCGGCCGTTCGACGGACTGGACGACGCGGGTCAGGAGCTGGCCTGCTGCGGCGTGCTCGCCATCATCGCGGTCGTGGGGGTGCTCCTCGTCCGTCTCGTGGTCCGCCGCAGACGGGCGGCGTCGAGCTCGGGTTCGATCGGCGAAGCCTGGGCGAGCGGGTTCTACCGCTCGCCGTGGCGAGCGATCAGCGTCACCGCTGCGGCCAGCACGGTCGCCGCGATGGTCGCGGTGATGGGCGTGGGCATCCAGGTCGGTGCGGTCGCCACCATCGTGCTCGCCGCCCTCCTCGTGCTGCCCGTCTCGATCCTGGGCGCTGACGAGTCGGCCCGCCCCGCCTGGCGATACTGGGGTCAGGGCACGGCCGGTGCGACCCAGGTGGGACTGCTCCTGGTGGCGGCCAGCCAGGGCTCACGCACGAGTATCGCGCTGACCATCCTGACCATCGCCGTCTCGGTGCTCATCATCGGCGTCGGCCATCCCGGGTTGCGGTTCGCGGCCTTCCCCGTCGCCGGGATCGGGCTCGGCGTGAGCACCTTCACCCTCGTCGAGCCCTACGGGACGACCACCTCCGCCCTCGCGCTGGGCGGCGTGGCCACCGCGCTCGGAGCCGTCGCGGCCTGGCGGCGTGGGTCGACCGAGGAGGCCGGTCTCGCTGGGGTCGGGATGGTGATGCTGCTCGTTGCGACGGGCGTCGCATCCTCCGACGAGCGCCACGCGGTCGTGCTGAGCAGCGGACTGCTGATCCTGTTGGGCGCGCTCTGCCTCGCATATGCCCTGCTGCCACGACGACGGCCGGTGCTGCTGCTCTCGGTGCTCGCCTTCACTGCCGCGCTGTGGGTCGTCCTCGCCGACCGTGACGTGCACCCGGTCGAGGCCTATTCGCTGCCGGTCGCGGCGATGGTTCTCCTGGCCGGTCTGTGGCTGCGGCGCGACAGCTGGCCGTCGTGGGCGTCGGTCGGTCCGGCGACGGTGTTCGCGCTCGTCCCCTCGGCGCTGGCCAGCCTCGGTGACGACGGCGTCCTCCGTCCCCTCCTCACGATCATGGCGGGCGCCGTCGTGCTGGTCGTCGGGGTGCGGCTGCGCTGGCAGGCGCTTGTCGTGACCGGCGGCGCGGTGACCGTCCTGGTCGCGCTGAGCCAGATAGGACCCTACGCAGCGCGGCTGCCCCGCTGGCTCACCCTCGCCGTCGTGGGTGTCGTGCTGCTCGGCCTCGGGATCCGATACGAAAGCACCCGGCGCGGCGCGCGGCGGGCGGTCGGCTGGATGGGCGGGTTGGAATAGTCGGCCCGCCGTGCCGGGGCCGCGCTCGTCCGACCGCGACGGTCGGGTCAGATCGGCTCGACCGAGTCACCGATGTGCACCGATCCTGGCTCGATGACGTCGGCGTAGACCGCCAGGCATACGTCCCGGGCGCCACCGAGGGTCCGCAGCACCCGGCCGTGAGCAGCGACACCGCCCTGGGCCACGTCGACGGTGCGGCAGCGTTCGATCCGCTCGACTACCTCGAGCACCACCTCTCCGACGCTGACCCGATGACCCACCCACGACTCCTCCTCCCAGGCGGAGAGGTCCACGAGCAGGTTCGCGCGGAAGCGCCGGGGATCGACGGGCTCGCTCTCGTCCAAGAGGTGGGCGAGTGCGCCGAGCGAGCCGGTGCCGACCAGGCTGACCCGGCCGGCGTCCATGTGCGACACCGCCTCACTCTCGCAGGTGAACCGGGTCGGGGTGCCCAGGTGAGCGGCCAGCCGCGACTCGGCGGCCGGGTCGGCGACACTGACCCACGAGCCGTCCGGAAACCGGACCTCGGGAGGAGCGCCGTTCGCACCACCACGCGACCACAGGTCGAAGACCGGGTCCATCCGGCGGAAGCGGGCGGTGTTCTTGCCCGTCGCAAGTCGGCCGTCGGAGTCTGCCACCGCCCACAGCCGGTCACCCTGTAGACCGCGCGCGGTGAGCACGGCGGCCTGCACCGACTCCCCGCCGGTGGACTTCACGGGGTAGCGGCGGATACCGACGAGGGTCGAGCTCACGAGGCCATTGTGGAGCCGAGCACCTCACTGGAGGAAGATCGGCCCAGGACGACCGCAGGACGGCAGTCTCGCAGCAGCGTGACGAGGCGTCCGGGCACGTCGGACGCGCACGCCTCGACCAGTCCGCGTCGAGCGCGGACCCGACCATGTGCGGGGCGACCCGGCGACGCACCTCGCGCGGTCGGGCACTGCAGGCCTCCCCACCGGCACAGAACCAGAGGGGAACTCGGCGCGCGGATGTCACGTCCTGCTCGTACGCGCGGTGAGCACGCGGGGGCGACCACCTCACCGATGCGTCCGACGCTGCGGAGCCCACCCCCTCAGATGGGGGGTCTCTGACCCCTCCAAGGGGGTCTGGTCATCCGCTCCCCGGACCGCGAGGCTCTTCCTGATTTCAGCCATCAAGGGAGGAACATTGCTGCGCATCCATCTGTTCGGGTCGACCCGAGTGGAACGAGACGGTGTCCCGATCACGGACGGCAGCGTCCTGGCCACCAAGCCGCGCCAGGTCCTGGAGATCCTCGCGCTCCACGCGGGCGAGGTCGTGAGCAAGGACAAGCTCGCCGACCTCCTCTGGGAGGGCCATCCGCCGGCCTCTGCGCCGGCCTGCCTGGAGAGCTACGTGTGCCTGTTGCGGCGCGCGCTCGGGGGGTCTCGCAGTCCCGACTGTGTGGTCGTGACCCACCCAGGCGGATATCTCGTGGACAACTCTCGGTGCTCGGTCGACCTCGCCGAGTTCCGCTCCATCGTCCGGTCGGCGGCCGACGCCGACACGCGCGAGACGGTGCGCATCGCCGACCGGGCCGCCCAGATCAGTGCCGAGATGCTGCTTCGGGACAACGCGTATGCGGCGTGGGCGATCGAGGCGCGGAACCGGGTCTCGACCGAGAGCACGGAGTTGTTCACACGGGCCGCGCAGCGAGCCAACGTCATGGGCAGCCGTGACCAGGCAACGCGCTTCGCCCACCTGGCGATCTCCCTCGATCCGCTCCACGAGGAGGCGTGGCAGCACCTCATCCGCGCCCACTGGTTCGCCGGCCGCCGTAGCGAGGGCCTCCGGGCGTATGCCGACCTGCGTACGACCCTGCGTGATGCGATGGGGGAGGAGCCGGGTCCTGACAGCGTCGCGCTCTACCTCGCACTGCTGCGGGAGTCGAACGGCGTGGTGGCGGGGGCCGAGGTCGGCGCGGACCTGGGCCTGCTGCTCACTCTCCTGCGGCACGCGCTCGACTCGATCCCGGGGGTGCGGACCCCTCCACTGGACGCGGACCTCTCTGTGGCGGCAGCGCGGTTCCTCAGCCTTGCCGACTGAAGGCTAAAAGTGCGCTTCGCCCCGATAAGTACCCTCCATCAGACATTTTTCTTTACTTCCCGTTGAACTTGGCGCTGTCCCCCGCATACTTGGACAAGAAAATTCGGGGGAGGCTGAATGACTGAGATGAACTCACAGGGCTTCGGGTTGCGCAGGCACCCGCAACCCGGATCCGTTCTGGCAGAAGCACCGGCTCGGGTGCTCGTCATCGACGACCATACCGTCTTCGCCCAGCTGCTCGCCAAGGCGTTCAGTGCCGAACCTGACTTCGTCAGCATCGGCACAGCCAAGGACGTTCGCACCGGCCTGTCCATGGCCGAGGCCCTCGAGCCCGACATCGTCCTCATGGACGTGAGGCTCGGCGACGGCGACGGCGTCGCCGCAGCGGAGGCGCTCACGTCCCAGTTCCCCGACCTGCGAGTCGTCGTCCTCAGCGCCTACGTCGACAGCGCGTTGCTCACTCGAGCGGCTGCGGCGGGCGCCTGCGCGCTGCTCCACAAGAACGGTGACCTCGACCACATCCTGCACGTCATGCGCACGGTTCAACGCGGCGACTTCAGTGTCGAGCCCCGGCTGCTGCGCACTCTGATGGCAACCTCCGCGCCCGACCCCGGTCTGACGCGCCGCGAAGTCGAGGTGCTGCGGTTGCTCGCAGCAGGAGTCGAACTGCAGTCGACCGCCCAGGAACTCGGCATCTCGCTCAACACGGCTCGTGGTCACGTCAAGAGTCTTCTCGCCAAGCTGGGTGCCCACTCCCAGCTGGAGGCTGTGGTGATCGCGGTCCAACGCGGGCTGATCCGTGTCGGCTCCGACCACTGACACCTCCGGCGGACAAGCGTCCCGCCGGCCGTCCTCGGTGGTCCGCCGAGCGATGGTCCGATTCGTCTGGGGGAGCCTGCTGACGGTGGTCGCGGTCGGCTTGACCAGCGTCTTTGTCGCTCACGACATCGCGTCAGACACCGCCCTTCGGGATGCCACCCTGCGAGGCACCACCTTCGCTCGCACGGTGGCCGGTCCGTTGGTCAGCGATGCTGTGAGGCGAGGGGACCGGACCGCCACCGAGACGCTGAACTCTGTGCTGCGCAGCCGGCTCACCGACGGCTCGGTCGCGCACATCAAGGTATGGGATCGATCGGGGCGGGTGCTCTGGTCCGACCAGAGCGACCTGATAGGGAGGACCTTCGACTTCGACTCAGGGGTTGAGGTCCTGTTCGACACAGGCGAGGCCCTCGGGAGCGTGTCGGATCTCGACAGTCCCGAGAACGTGCTCGAGGCCACCACCGCCGAGCAGCTGCTCGAGGTGTACGTCGGGACCGAGGACGCTGACGGAACCCCGATTCTCGTGGAGACGTACTGGTCGATGGAGCGGATCGACAGCGCCCAGTGGGCCCTGCTCAAGGCCCTCATCCCCCTCGTTCTCGGTGGCCTCGTCCTGTTCCAGCTGGCCATGTTCCCCCTGGCCATCTCGCTGGCCGGGCGCGTGGACCGCGGTCTTGCCGAGCGCGGGCGAATGGTGCAGCACGCACTCTCAGCCTCCGAGCTCGAGCGTCACCGGATCGCCGCCCAGCTGCACGACGGCGTCATCCAGGATCTCGCCGGAATAGGCTTCGCGCTGCCGTCGCTCGCCTCGTCCATCCCGCCGACGTCCGTGGCCGCGCACGAGCTGCTCGCCCAGACGCGGCAGATCGTCCTTCAAGACGTCGATGCGCTGCGCACGATGCTCACCGACCTCTACCCCGGGTCCCTCGGTCAGGGCATGCTCGCGACCGCTGTCGATGAGCTCGTCCAGCGTGCCGGACAGTCGGGACTGCAGATCCACGCTCGGATCAGCACGACACCGGACGAGCCACTCGCGGTGACCCGGCTGATCTACCGCATCATCCGCGAGGCGGTCCAGAACGTCGTCAAGCACGCCGAGGCGACCTCGGCCACGGTCGTGGCCGGACAGGACTCAGGGTCCTACGTCGTCACCGTGGCCGACGACGGTCAGGGGTTTCACCAACCAGCGGAGAAGGGGCACTTCGGCCTCGCGCTCCTACGACAGACCCTCGAGGAGATCGACGGGTCCCTCGAGCTGCGAGCTATCCCCGGTGCCGGGACCACGCTCGAGGCGCGGTTCCCGGCAGCCCTCTCTGACCTCGACATGCTCAAGAACGCCGACGGAGACGGCGGCGACGCGGGCAGATGGGACACGCCCCGGTCGGGGCGGCCCGGACCGTCGCCAAGGTTCCTTCAAGGTTGGTTGTCGATACTTCGACGCAGTAGCTCGGTCGTCCGGACCGCCGACAGCGAGAGGCACCATCGATAATGCGCGTGATGATCGCCGATGACCATCCCATGGTGCGACTCGGGCTGCAGAGCGTCATCGACAACCAGCCCGACCTGGTGCACTGTGGGTCGGCCTCCCGTGGAGACACCGCCATCGCGATGGCGCTGGAGATGCATCCCGACGTCGTGATCATGGACGTGTCCATGCCCGGGTGCGACGGCATCGCGGCGACCCGCGAGATCCTCGCTGTGCACCCGGACATCCGGGTCATCGTGCTCACCTGGCATACGGGGCCCGACTCACGTCAAGCCGCCCTGGCCGCGGGGGCACGGGCGTTCCTGCTCAAGGACGTCGACGCGGTCGACCTGTTGGCCCAGGTCCGCTCCGACGCTGCGCCGGCCGGCGCGTTCGCGCCCTGAGTGGCTGTCCCCCATCGGACCCCACCGCCGGCCACCTGAGGTCGGGTACGGCCCCACCTGAGGTCGGGTACGGCCCCACCTGAGGTCGGTACGGCCCCCCGCTGCCCGCCCCTGAGCTTCGGCACGGCCGCCGCTGGACCCACTGGCTAGAGGGCTTTGCCCGTGCGTTCCGTCCGGGCCCCGGCGCGTCGCGCCAGCCACCGACCAGATGGCGCTCACCGCGGCGACCGGGCGCTCGGCTCCGCGTTGGGGAGCCCGGCTCGCGTCAGGAAAGCGCAGGGCCACCGTTGGAGCGTGGCGCGGCGGGTCAGCTCAGCGGTCGCCGGACCCGGCGCAGGGTCCGCAGACCGACGGCCCCCACGGCGCAGCCCAGCGCGCAGTCGACCGACACCAGCTCCAACACTCCGCTGACCACGTCCAACCGCCCGACCGCCTCGGCCTGGTGGAACTCCTCGGGCCCGAACGGCAGTCCTGTCGTCCGGGACACCACCCAGAGCGCGATCGTCGCCAGGCTGGTGACGACCACTGCCCGGGCGACCGACGGCCGCCACCAGGTCAACGCGGCGAGGGCGAGGGTCAGCTCGACGAGCTCGAGGGCCAGGAAGAAGGCCCCGGCCAGTGCCCACTCACGATAGTGATGTGCGACGACCAAAGCATGGATCGCGGCGGCGCCCACGAGTGCTCCCGCCACAACCGCTTCCGGTCGCAGCAGCGGGCGCCGGATCCGGCCGGCGGACGCTTGCCGGGAGCCAGCACCGACCCCCCGGACCCCGATCATCCCTGACACCGGCTGCCATCCACCAGGAGGAGGGGACACGAGGCGGCTGTCCCGGCGGGAAGCACCCGCTGCAGCCCCCAGACACCCGCAGCCGTGAACGGCCGACGCACGTCACCGTAGAAGATGTCGCCGACTCCGCCCGTGGTCGCCCCGGCCCCGCCGATCACCTCGGCGGAGAAGGTCTCCCAAGGTCCCATCCCCTGGGCCGTGACCACGTTCGAACCATCGATCAGCGGATCCACGCGCCACGGCAGACCGCCGAGCCCGAAGACGTGGCTGTTCTCGCTCCCCGGGGTGATCATGACGTGCACGACCTCCGGGTCACCGGCATATGCCGTGAGCAGCGGCACGCGCCCTGGGTCCAGGAAGGCCGTGGGGCCGTCACCGGCCGGTGCCGCTCGGTAGTTGAGGAGCGACTTCCCCACGATGGCGTTGGTCGGGTAGGGCATGAAGTCCTCGCCCATCCTGACGTCGTCATCGGCCAGGGTGACGGTGAAGTCGCGGTAGTCGGGAGTCGTGGCGCCCGGCACGTGGACGATCACCTGCGCACCGATGTCGCGCGGAGCCCCCGTGACGGGGTCGCTGAACTGAGTGTCCTCGCCGACGACCTGGGACGCGGGCGCCACGACGATGGCACCATAGAGCCCGGACTTGGTACGGATTCCTGCCAGGTCCGCGATGGCCGCGATGCCCACCCGGTCGGAGTCCGCGTAGTAGACGTAGGGCCGGGTGGCGCCCACGGCGACGTTCTGGTCCAGGCTGAACCCGACGTTCGCCCCGCCGGAGCCCGCAGCCCGATCCAGCTTGGCCACGGAGAACCCGACCGGCGTGGTCAGCAGGTTCGTCACGTTCACCGTCACGCACTCTCCCGCGACGACGTGGAGGACCAGCGGCACGGCGTCCTTGCGACCCTTCTTGACGTCCTGCACATCGGCGTTCGGCACGTAGGCCGTGCGCCCGCCGGTGAGGGTCGTCGACTTGTCCATCGCGCTCACGTCGAACCGCCGGGCCGGCGCCCCGGCCGGACAGGGGTTGCCGGGCCCGGTCGACGCCGGTGGGACGCCGCCGGAGCTGACGGGCACCGTGTAGGGCGTGCTCGTGGTGGAGACCCCGGGCAGCGGTCGGAGGTCGTCGACGCGGCCCGGCAGGATCCGGACGATGCCCCAGGCCCCCTGTTGGGTGCGCAGCTCGTTGCCCTGGGCGTAGAGGTAGTCGCCCGGCCTCATCCGCAGCTCGGGGTCGTCGCCGTTGAAGACCAGGCTGAATCTCTCGCTCGCGCCGTAGTGGATGGTGTCGATGATGGTGCCTTCGCTCACCGGTCCCGACGGTCCGGGGTGGGTGTTGCGCGGTTCCAGCAGGGTCCGCCCACCCTGTACGTGCAGCGTGTCGATGGTGGGCGAGACGTTGACCGCCCGGATGACGAGGGGATCATTGGCATAGAGCCGCGGCAGCGGTGTCCCCGGATCACCGTACTTCCAGGAACTGAACTGGTTGGCCTTGTCCAGACGACCGAAGAGGGGGGCGGCCTTGAGGTTGAGGGTGGAGAACTCGGCCGCGTCGTTGTCGTTGAGGGTCCACAGCGCGAGCTCACGGAAGCTCCCCGGGACGACACCCGCCGCCAGCGCCTTCGAGGTGTGGATGTCGACCAGCGCGCCGGAGTCGACCTCCTGGCCGGAGACCGGGTCGTGGTAGGTCGAGCCCTTGGGCTCGACGATGAGCTGGCCCACCAGTCCGTGGCCCCACCCGTGGATCCCGTCCACGTGGTCGTGCCAGAACACGTTGTCGAGCTCGACGTCCGGGTACCAGCGGTACTGGATGAACTCGGTTCCGGCGAACTCGCCCGCCGCGTGGTCCTTGTCGAGCCCGGTGGCGAGCGTCACGGTGGAGGTCGCCGGGTCCACCGACAGCACCTGGTGGATGTCGATCGACTCGGTGCCCTGACCGACCGCGATCCACGGCCGGGTGGGCGCCCCGTTGGCATCGGTCCCGATCAGCTTGCTCACGCTGGACAGGTGCAGCACGGTGTCGCCGTGGTCGGCCGGCGCGGTCAGGGAGACGTCCATGACCTTGTAAGGACGCACCGAGTGCTCGTAGGCGAACCCGGCGCTGACTCCGTCGGAACCCTGCACGTCGAACTGGACGTGGTGGATGTGCATGCTCGACTTGGAGTACTTGTCGAAGGCGGCGGCATCAGGGATCTCGTTGGTCAGGGTGACCGCGATGCAGTCGCCCTGGTTGGCCCGGATCGCCAGGGGTTCACCCCCCTCGGGGTCCGCCATGAGGGCGTCCTTGTCGTGGGCGAGGACGAACAGCATGCCGAGCGGGTCGACGACGGTGGGAGACCGTCGGACCGGCTTGTTCACCGTCACCACGTTGAAGGTTCTGAGGTCTCGACCCTTCGGACACAGTCCGTCGGCGCGGTCGGCCCACGTGTCGTCCGCCTTCTTCGGACGCTGGTCGGCGTTGGCTCCCAGCCACGGCGTGCCCGTATGGCCGGCACCGCTGAACGGTGGCCGCTTCCCGATCGCGCTGCGGAACATGGGGTACGCCGGGCGGCCGTTGACCGGGTTGAAGAGGATCGCCGGGCGGTTGCCGACGATGTGGCCGACGTCCACCGGTAGCAGGTTCGGCTGGCCCGGTACCTTCCTGATCGAGTTCGCAAAGTTCTTGGGGTCGGCCGGCGCGCCCAGGTACAGGGGCGCGTCGACGGTGCCAGCCACCTTCCAGTCCCAGACGGTGGCGTCCTGGGAGTCCTTGGGGATCCCCGAGGGGGGTAGCTGGTCTCGCACCCACTCATCGAGGTTGTCCGCCGTGATGGTCGTGCCGTTCACGGTTCGACCGATGAGGCCACGGGAGTCGACGGGGGCCGGAGGGGCCGGTCGGTCGGCGATGGCGACGAGGTCAGGCTGCAGGGTGTCGTAGACGCGCCACAGACCCCACATCCCGGAGTTGTAGTGCTTGGCGATGTGGCAGTGGTAGAGGAAGTCACCGGCGGACTGCTGTGCGCCGCCGCCACCACCCTCGATCTCCAGGTTGTAGGACTCCCCCGGGCCGATCGACTGCGAGTCCAGGCGGGTCGAGGGCGACTCCGTCGTCTCCGGGTCCTTGTGGAGCCCCGTGGTGGCGTAGTCGAAGGTCGTGTCCGCGAGGGGGTTGAAGCGCCACCGGTCGCCGCCGCCGTGCAGGTGGAAGACGTGGAACTTCTCAGCCCCCACGTGCATGAGACGGATCTTGGTGGGGTCGGCGAGATAGCTGCGCACCATCGGGGTCGCTGGCTCGCCGAAGGTGTACGAGCTGTAGGCGTGTGCCTTCTCCTTGGGGAAGGCGAGCAGCCGGTTGCGGAACGGCTCCGAGCGGTAGTTGAGGGCGAACGCGCCCGGCCGATAGGTGCCGGTCAAATTGTCCACCAGGGGGATCCGAGCCCCGCTCCGCTTGAACAGACGCTCGTTGTCGTTGCCGATCTCGTGGTGGAGCAGCGCCGCCTCGCGGAAGCCACAGGTTGCGACCCCGTGCATCGGGACGCAGGCCGCCTCGATCCCTGCCGGCTTGATGATGGCCTCCCAGCCCGACTGGAGCGGCTTGGACGGAGTGGTGGCGTCCCAGTAGGTCGAGCCCGGCGGCTCGACCAGCAGCGCGCCGAAGAGGCCATGGCCGACCGCTGACCGGTACCCGGGTCCGGGGTGGATGTCGTGTCCACCCTCCAGGCTCGGGTCGTTGGGGATGGCGTAGCGGTAGGTCGTCGAGCCGCCCGGCGCGACCGCCGACGAGGCGTTCCTGCCGACCCGGTCACCGGAGGAGGACACGGCGAACTCGAGCCCGTCGATGTGCATCCCGAATTCGCCTCCCGTCGCCGAGTTCGTGAAGTGCACCTCGATGCAGTCCCCCTCGTTGGCCCGGATGACCAGCGGCTGGATCGGGTCGTCGCCCAGGCCGACCGACACCGTGCCCGACGCCTCCTGCGCACGGATGGCCGGGACCCGGGTAGTGAGCGCATACATCTTCCCGACCGGGTCGTGGTCACCGAACCGGTTGATCGTCACGTCGACGTCGAGCGCAGTGACGTCGTAGGAGCGGTCGACCGCCCCGCCGGCCAGGCACTGCTGGGACCCCGACCCCTGCGCCGTCGCCAGAGCAGTGGTTCCGGCCACGGCGACGGTCGACGGCGCGAGGATCCCTCCACCGGCCACCGTCACGGCGACGGCAGCCGAGCCGATCAGCCGCCAGGTGCGCACCCGTCCCCACCGCGCGCGAGGCCGGTCCCAGCCCGCGCGGTCCTCCGGCGCGTCGGGGAGGGCTCGCGAGACGAGCAGCACACTGAGGGCCGAGGCGAAGAGCGCGACGGTGCACTCGGTGAGCAGGGTGGGGCCCCCGACGACGACGCCACCGTCGAGAAGGCGTCCCACCTCCAGCGCGGCGACGCCGAGGGTGGCCGAGGCGGGTACGGCGAGGGCGACCGCCGACGACCTCGGCAGGCGCCCGGCAGTTCGCCACCGCCACGCCCGAAGGACCAGCGGCAGCACGACCGAAGCCACCAGCGAGAGAGGAACCAGGTCCATCGCAGCAAGCGTCAGCGATCCCGGACCTACGGGGCTCGCGTCAGCACGCAGCTGGAGCAGGGCGAGGGTGACCGCGACGGTACTCGCCGGCACGAGCGCAACCGCGAGGTCGCCCAGCAGGATCCGCCCGGGCGAGGGCACAGGACTGGTGGTGTCCATGGCTTCAGGGCCTTTCAGTCAGGGGGTTGCGGGGGAGAGCGACGGGGGGGAGGACGGGACCGCTGGGGTCGGGACGTCGGACGGGTCCACGGTCATGCCGCCCATACCGCTCATGCCACTCATGTCCCCCATATCGCTGTGACCACTCATGCCGCTGTGGTCGTGGGCGGGCATCTGGGCCCCTCCCGGAGCGACGTCCAGGGTCGCGAGGTGGATGCGCTGCCCGCCGGGGACGCCGAGAGTGACCGCCTGGCCCGTCCGGGGCAGGACGTAGGAGATCAGTCCCTCGATACTCGCCCCGGGGGTGAGCAGGCCGCTGGCGATCGAACCGCCCAGGGGCGGATGACCGCTCTCGACCCCGGGCACGAACGCGAGCAGCCGGCTCGGGTCGTAGGCGACGCCCTCGGCGGAGTTCGCGCTGACCTGGCCACCGGGCGCGCTGATCGTCAGGCGGACCCGGATCAGCGTCTCCCCGTCGGTCACCAGTCCCTGGATGCCGTGCGACATCCCGGAGAGGTCCTCGGTCGTCAGTCCGGTCACCTGTTCGACGTGGGTGACCCGGTAGGTCACCCCGTCGACCTCGAGGGCGTTGCCGGGATCGCCGGTCAGGGCGCCGATGAACTGCCACCCGCCGAGGAGGGCCAGCACCATCTCGGCGGCCAGGAGCGCCAACAGCCCACGGCGAGGTCGTCGAGCAGACCGGACCGCCCGGGCCCGCGCCGGGCGAGCGGCGGGCGAGCGACGCTGAGCGGGCCCGGGAGCGAGGGGGGTCCGGCTGCGAACAAGGTCGGGATACGCCGTCATGGGCACGACCATGGTGCCTCGTCCTTGAGGAAACCTTGACTCGGCGCTGACGAAACCTTGACCAGCCTCAAGGAATCCACAAGGACCGGGCACGACTGTGGCACCCGGGCTCGCACTGTTCCGTGCCGCCCACGCCCATCCCTTAACGAATCAGGTGTGTCATGAAACGACCGTTCGCCCATCGGCGCCCGTCGTCGCTGCGCTCCCGCAGCGGCCCGAGTCGGCCGACCTTCCGTCCGTCGCCCCTCGTCGCCGCGGGCTCCGCTGTTGCGATCTCCGCGGCACTGCTCGTCCAGGTGGCGGCGGTTCCGAGCAACGCCGCCGGGGTGGTGGGCGCCGGGTTCCACGTGACGGCGTCCGACCTCGCCTTCATCCTGAAGCAGATCAAGATCGCCGAGCGGCACGCCGCGACCCTGACCCCTGCCAACCCGTGCGGAACCCTGGTCGGCAACCAGCCCAACCAGATCCCCGACCGGCTGACCGCGTACGGCCTGCGGACCGTCGACGGATCGTGCAACAACCTCTTCGCAGGCCGCGAGACCTTCGCCGCCGCCGACCAGATCTTCCCGCGTCTGACCACGCCTGACTTCAAGCCCGCCGAGAACGTCCCTGCCGGCTTCGGTCCGCCCGGGTCGACGTCGTACGCACAGAAGAACGGCAACGTCTTCGACTCGCAGCCGCGCGTCATCAGCAACCTGATCGTGGACCAGACCTCGACCAACCCGGCGGCCATCGCGGCAGCCGGGTTCCCGGTGCGCACTCAGGGCAACCCCGGGCTGTTCCCGTGCCGGGTCGACCCCGACCCGACCGCGACGCCCCCGGTCGAAGCCGTCCCGGAGGACTGCGTCCCCTCGCACCACACCCTCGACATCCCCAACGTGACTACCGACGTCGGCCTGTCGCCGCCCTACAACTCGTGGTTCACGTTCTTCGGACAGTTCTTCGACCACGGCGTCGACCAGACCGTCAAGGGCGGGGGCACCGTCTTCGTGCCCCTGCACGCCGACGACCCGCTGGTGACCCTCGGCCCGGACGGTCGCGCGGGCAGCGGCGACGAGGTCCCGCCCCAGCAGGCGTTCATGGTGCTCACCCGGGCCCAGAACCAGCCTGGGCCCGACGGGACCCTCGGAACTGCTGACGACATCCAGGACACGAACAACACCGACAGCCCCTGGGTCGACCAGAGCCAGACCTACACGTCCCACTCCTCCCACCAGGTCTTCCTGCGGGAGTATGCCTTCAACACCTCAGGTCTCCCGGTGTCGACCGGCAAGCTCCTCGGCGGTCTGCCCGGTCCCCAGGCAACGGGCATGGGCACCTGGGAAGCAACCAAGATCCAGGCCGCGACCCTGCTCGGTCTGCAGCTCGCCGACGCCGACGTCACGAACATCCCCATGATGGCCGCAGACCCCTACGGCAAGTTCATCCCCGGCCCGAGTGGCCTTCCGCAGTACGTGACCACCACCGGGCTGGTTGAGGGCAACCTCGCCTCCCCCGTGCCGGTGCCGGCCAACGTCCTCCACTTCGACACCCCGTTCTTGACCGACATCGCGCACAATGCCGACCCGTCGCCGCAGGACACGGACCACAACCCGGGGACGGCGCCGGTCGCTCCGACACCGGACACGGACAACGTGGCCTCGACCGACTTCGCCAACCAGCCGGTAGGCACCTACGACGACGAGATGCTGGACGCGCACTTCGTCGCCGGCGACGGCCGGGTCAACGAGAACATCGCGCTCACCGCGGTGCACCAGATCTTCCACTCGGAGCACGACCGCCTCGTGGACGACATCAAGCAGACCCTCAGCGGGGACACGTCCGCCTCCGGAGTCGCGGCCCTCGCGCAGTGGAAACTGGCTGCGGGGACCCCTGACGGCTGGAACGGCGAGCGCCTCTTCCAGGCGGCCCGCTTCGTGACCGAGATGGAGTACCAGCACCTGGTGTTCGAGGAGTTCGGACGCAAGGTGCAGCCGGCCATCCGCCCGTTCCACGCCTACACCCCCGATGTGAACCCGGCCGTCCAGGCCGAGTTCGCCCACGCCGTCTACCGGTTCGGGCACTCCATGCTGGACGACGAGGTGGCCCGCAAGAACGCCAACGGATCGTTCAACTCGGTTCCGCTGCTCACGGCCTTCCTCAACCCGCCGGAGTTCTTCAACGGCGGGTCGGCTGGACAGCTCAGCCCCGAGGCGGCGGCGGGCTCCATCATCATGGGCTCCTCCGACCAGATCGGCAACGAGCTCGACGAGTTCGTCGTGGAGACCCTGCGCAACAACCTGCTCGGGCTCCCGCTCGACCTCCCCACCCTCAACCTGACCCGGGCTCGTGATGCCGGGATCGCTTCGCTCAACGCGGTGCGGCGGGAGATCCACCAGACGACGAACGACGGGGCGCTGGCGCCCTACACCAGCTGGGCGGACTTCGGCCAGAACGTCAAGCACCCCGAGTCGCTGATCAACTTCGTGGCGGCCTACGGGCAGCACCCGACCATCACCAGCGAGACGACGATGGCCGGAAAGCGCGATGCAGCAAAGGCCATTGTCGACCCGAGCTCCGAGCCGGCGACGGATCCGATCCTCATCCCCGAGGACGCCGCGGACTTCATGTTCGGCTCCGGCACGTGGGCCAGCGTGGACGACGCGCCCCCGACCACCGGGGTCGACGACATCGACCTCTGGGTCGGTGGCCTCGCCGAGAAGACCAACGTCTTCGGCGGGCTGCTCGGGAGCACGTTCAACTACGTCTTCCAGAACCAGATGGAGGACCTCCAGGACGGCGACCGGTTGTACTACCTCTTCCGGACCCCCGGTATGAACCTGCGCACCCAGCTCGAGGGCAACTCCTTCGCTGAGCTGATCCAGCGCAACACCACCGGGACGTCGGCGCTCAAGGCGGATGCGTTCGCCACGGCCGACTGCCGGTTCGAGCTGGCCAACCTCGACGGGACCCGCGCTGGGTACACCGCGTCCGGCGCCACCGTTGCGGACGACCCGGCCAGTGAGTGCGACGAGACCAAGCTCCTGCTGCGCAAGCCCGACGGCACGATCCAGTACCGCGCCACCAACTCGATCGACCCCCCGGGGATCAACGGTCAGGCGGTCTACAACGGGACTGACGCCGTCGACCGCGTCTGGGGCGGCAACGACAACGACACCTTCTGGGGTGGCGACGGCAACGACGTCATCGAGGGCAACGGCGGCGACGACGTGTCCCTCGGCGGCAACGGGAACGACACCATCACCGACCTGTCGGGCGCGGACGTCCTCAAGGGCGGCCCGGGCAACGACGCCCTGGACGGTGGACCGGGCGACGACCTGGTCATGGGTGGTGACGGCTCTGACTTCATGAACGGTGGCTCGAACGACAACGAGACCTTCGCTGGTGAAGGAAACGACTTCGTCATGGCGGGCGCAGGCGCCGACGCCGTCTTCGGTGACGGCGGCGACGACTGGATCCAGGGCGGCACCGGCCAGGATCTGCTCATCGGCGATCACGCGGCGCCGTTCTTCGACGATCCCGCTCAGGTCATGCCGGGCAACGACGTGTTCGTCGGGCAGGCCGGCGAGAACGACTATGACGCCGAGGGCGGCGACGACATCATGTCGCAGAACGCGGCCGTCGACCGCAACGCCGGATCAGCCGGGTTCGACTGGGCCAACCACCAGTACGACACCGTCGGAGCCGACGACGACATGGCGATCAACAACAACCTGATCGGCGTGCCGGTCCAGGTTGTGGTCAACCGCGACCGGTGGCAGGAGATGGAGGCCAACTCCGGCTCGAAGTTCGACGATGTCATCAAGGGCGACGACGACGTCCCGAGCACGCTCGGCGGGGCTGGCTTCGCCGGCTGCGACGTGCTCGACCAGGCCGGCGTCGACCGGATCAGCGGTCTCGCAGAGATCATGCCGACGCTGACCGGCGACCTCGCACCTGTCGAGGCCAACTCGGCCGCCGGCGCGTGCCCGCTCTCCGGCCCGATCTGGGGCGAGGGCAACATCCTGATCGGCGGTGGCGGAAGCGACACCATCACCGGCCGTGGAGGAGACGACATCATCGACGGAGACCGCGCCCTCACGACGCGGATCAGCGTCCGGACCAACCCGGCCGACCCGTCGACCGAGATCGGGTCGACCGACCTCATGGAGAAGCGCTACCTGCGCAACGCCAGCGGGGCGCTCACCGGTCCGACCCTCCAGGCCGCCGTGTTCGCCGGCACCGTCGACCCGGGCAACCTGGTCGTGGTGCGCGAGATCACGACGCCCGACCCCGGCAGCTCGGTCGACACGGCCGTCTTCGCCGGCCCGCTGTCGAACTACACCATCACCACGGTCGGCGGGACGTTGACGGTCACCCAGACGGGCGCCAACGTCGTGGGCCAGAAGGTCAGCGACGGCATCGACACCCTGCGCAACATCGAGATGCTGAGGTTCTCCGACCAGACCGTGACCGTCAGCACCCCTGCTGCGCCCGCCATCGGCACGGCGTCCGCGGCCTCCGGCTCGGCGACCGTCCGCTGGACGGCCCCCGCGGCCAACGGAAGCCCGGCCGTCAGCTCGTTCGACGTGCTCGTCCTCCAGGGCGGGAACGTCGTCCGCACCATCAGCGGGGTCTCCCGGACCGCCACGAGTCTCGTGGTCACCGGGCTGACGAACGGCACCACGTACACGTTCGCGGTGCAAGCCGTGAACCAGTTCGGTGCCGGTCCGCGCAGTGCGGAGTCCAACCCGGTCACTCCGTCGGCTCCCTCCAGTGCTCCGTCGGCACCCACGGGGTTGACCGCAGTGGCTGGTAGCGAGTCGGCCTCGCTGAGCTGGACCCCGGGCGCCAACGGTGGGTCACCCATCACGGGTTACACGGTCAGCGTCCGTACCGGGACGACGGTCATCAGGACGGAGTCCGTCGCCGGCGCAGTCTCGAGCGCGACGGTGACTGGCCTGACCAACGGAACGGCCTATTCGTTCCTGGTCCGAGCCGTGAACGCGGTCGGCACCGGGCCGAACTCGGCTGCTTCCAACGTGGTGACGCCGCGCGGCGTGCCGAGTGCACCCGTCATCGGGGTGGCCACCTCCGGTCCAGCCGGTGGCGGACGCACGGCGGTGGCCAACTGGTCCGCACCGGCCAGCACCGGTGGGAGCCGCATCACGGGTTACACCATCACTGCCCTGCAGATGGCTGCCGACGGCGTGACCGTCGTCGCGACATCGGCGACAGTGAACGTGGGTGCAGCCGCACGGACCAGGTCGATCACCCTTCCGGCAGGGACCTACAGGTTCGAGGTCGTCGCGCAGAATGCGAACGGCACGAGCCCGGCCTCGGCCCGGTCCAACGCGGTGCTCGCCCGGTAACCGGCCACGGTCGAGTCGACCACCGGCTGGTCCGGTGTCGGCTCGACCGCATCGGGAGACGTCCAGTCCCATCTGGACCTCTCCAGCAGTGCCCCGGGACCCCAGGTTCCCGGGGCACTGCCCTGTGGTCGGGAGGATGCGGCGGCGACCATCAGGTCACCCCGTGACGACCCGCTCGAGTCGGTTCCTCGTGCGCGCCCGCCCTCGGACGACGGC
The DNA here is from genome assembly GCA_963750305.1 of uncultured Actinomycetota bacterium. Classification (GTDB taxonomy): domain Bacteria; phylum Actinomycetota; class Actinomycetes; order Actinomycetales; family Dermatophilaceae; genus CAVVPX01. The sequence continues at coordinate 354,531 of CAVVPX010000002.1, read as the reverse complement.
GACGACCGCTCCGGCTCAGGACGACTGGAGAACCGTGCTCCTGCTGACCCTCACCTGCACCGGCTCACCGGCCGCGGTGCGACCGAGCACGGTCTCGGTCGCGGCGATGCAGTCCCGCAGCAGGTGGATGAGGCGTCCGGGCACGTCAGTGGCGCAGGCCTCGGTCAGTCCGTCGATGGCGTACCCGACTGTGTGGGGCGCGACCCGCCGGCGCATCTCCTGCTCGGTGGGGCACTGGTCCGCGCCGAACCGGCGGGCCCAGTGCTCGGCCTCGGGCACGTGGTCCAGCGCGGCGCGCGCCGCTGGCTGCAGGCTCCCGACCGATCGGCCCTCGGCCACCGCCAGGAACCGCTCGATCGAGATGACGCCGACGGCCAGCACGTTCTGTCGGGCATAGGGCGCGACGGGCAGTGCGGCGAGGGCACACACGAGCGCGACCCGCGCGTCGACGCGGGGGTCGGTGCCGGTCAGGCCGATCACGCTCGGGATCAACGGCGCGAGCTCGCTGCGTCGTGCGTCGGGCAGCGAGTCGTTCACCAGCCGGGCTACGCCCGCGAGCAGGGGGTGGGTGCAGGTGGGGTGGTCGCTCCACTTCTCGCCCGCCAGGAAGGAGGCCATCTCCATGAAACAGGCGCCCTTGCGCGGGTTGCGGTGCCGTCCGGCGGACAGCATGGGGACGATCAGGGGCGAGGAGACTGCGCTCATGTGGACTCCCGGGTCGACAGGTCCGATACCCGAGTCTGCGCCTTGTGCGCGCAACATGCCAGACCCAGCCGGGGTGACGCGGCGACGGCGGGCCGCGAGAGGACGGTGGGGGCCGGCTCAGTTCAGCCCGAAGAGCCGCTCCGGCTGGCCCGGGACAGCTCCAAAGGTGTTCGCGACCGCCTTCTCGCGCAGCACCAGTCGGAGCCCGAGCCGCAGCCGGGTGGCCGTGTCGGGACAGGCCAGCAGCTGCTGCCGGTCGATGAGGTCCAAGCCCATCGCATCGCCGATCTGGTGGGAGAACCGCCACGGGTCCTCGCTCAGGTCCGCGTCGGACCCGGTCTGACGCAGGTAGGCCTCGACCTCGCCGCGGGCGCGCGCGGCCACCAGGTCGATGCCCTCGCCGTCGGGCTCGTCGAGGTAGGTCACGATGCCGGTGGGGTACGGGGTCGACGCGCTCGCGTCGAGGCCGTCGAGGTGGAAGCGCTGCGAGCCTATGCCGATCACGAGAAACCGCTGGTCCTCCATCGAGGCCGCCTGGACGATGCGGGCGACGGTGCCGACCGAGTGCAGGTCCCGCGCGCGGTCGACACCGACCTCGAGTCCGGCCCGGATCGCGACCACCCCGAACTCGGGTGCTCGCGGTTCGTCGTCCTGACCCAGCAGGTCGGCAAGCAGCTGCACATAGCGGGGTTCGAACACCTGCAGCGGCAGCTGGCCACCCGGCGCGAGGACCGTGCCCAAGGGGAACAGCGGGAGGGAGGGCATCGTCTGGTCGCCGTGTCAGTTCAAGTGGCGGATCGCCTCGGGGCGGAAGGGCACCGCTCCGAAGGTCTGCACGAAGCGCCGCTCCCGGGTGACCAGGGACCGCGCCAGCCCCAGTCGGACCGCGGTGTCCGGGCAGCCCAGGAGCCGTTGCCGGTCACGCAGGTCCAGCCGCAGCGCCGCCCCGACCTCGTGCGACAGCAACCACGGGTCGTCGCTGAGCCGGGCACTCCACCCGATCGAGTCGAGGTGGTCGGTGAGCGTGGTGCGGACGCACTCAGCGAGGTCGGCCACGATCTCCGGCCCTCCGGGACCGTCCGGCTCGTCCAGACAGGTGACCTCGGCGACGGGGTAGCGCGCCTTCGGTTCGGCAGTGAGACGGTCGAGGTGGAACCGCTGGCCGCCCAGGGCCAGCGCTGCGTACCGGTGGTCCTCGTCCTCGGCCGTGACGACGACCAGCCGGGCCACGGTGCCGACCGAGAACAGCGTGCGCTGGTCGGGGCACCGTGCCACCACCCCGAACTCGGGACAGCGAAGATCCTGGTTCTGGACCAGGTCGGAGACCAGGCGCAGGCCGTCGCCGTCGTCCAGACGCATCGGCAGCTGACCACCGGGGCTCAGGACGGTACCGGTGACGAGCAGCGGCAGCAGGTCAGGCACTCAGCCTCCTGTGGTCGAGAGGGATCGCGGCGTCCTGGGACGGTCGCTCTGGCCGGATGGTCCCCTACCTGTCGCCAACGATTCGTAGCGACTGGAGGCTACGGATTGCCTGTGGAGGGGGTTCACGAGTGGGGTCCAGCCGCCATGGGTGAAGGCAGGTCGAGTCCGGGCCGATCGGGTGCGCCCTGGTCGTTCCGAGCCGGCCGCGTCCCGGCTACGGTGGGCCGGGCTGCTGCCCGCCCGAAACCGTCGCCCCGGAGGTATGTCGTGTCCTGGATGTCCACATCCCCCACTGTGCCGTCGCCGACCGCACTTCGCCTCCTGAGCAGCGCAATCTTTGCCATTCTGGTGCCGGCGGCAGCCGCCTCCACCGCGCTCGCGGCACCGGTGGCGGTACCGGTGGCGGCACCGATCGCCGCGTCAACAGCCGCGTCGACAGCCGCGTCAGCGCACCGGGGCGCAGAGCGGAGAACGGACCGCGCGGCGGACTCGCTGTTCCCCGAGGTGGGCACCGACGCCTATGACGTGTCCGCATACCGCATCGACCTGACCTATCGGCGGGACGGGACGATCACCGCGACGACCACCATCTCGGCGACCGCCACCGGACCGCTGACCCGGGTGCCGCTGGACTTCGAGGGGCTGGCCGTCGACGCCGTCACCCTGGACGGCAGGGGGGTCGCCTGGGCGCGCGCCGGGACCCGTCTCACGCTGCGCCCGGTGGACACGGTGAGGGGTGGGTTCACGGTGAAGGTGAGGTATCACGGGCGGCCCGTGACCCACATCGACCCGGACGGCGCCCAGGACGGATGGGTGCCCACGCCCGATGGTGCGACGGTCGTCAGCGAGCCGGTCGGCGCCATGACCTGGTTCCCCGTGAACAACACCCCGGCGGACAAGGCGCGCTTCACGGTCGCGGTCACCGTGCCCCGTGACCTCGAGGTGGCGGGCAACGGCGACCTCGTCTCGCGCGTGGACCGGCGAGCGCGGACCACCTGGACCTGGCACGACCCCGCGCCGATGGCTCCCTACCTCGCGATGGTCTCGATCGGCGAATACGACGTGTACCGGACCAGCATGACCAGCGCGGACGGTCGGACCATCCCGATCTGGAACTTCGTCGACCCGGCGCTCGGCGCCCAGGCGGCCACACGCGCGCTCGTCCCGCGGGCGATCGCGTTCGGGGAGAAGCACTTCGGTCCTTACCCGTTCTCCAGCGCCGGCATCGTGCTGAAGAACATCGGCGTGGGGTTTGCCCTCGAGACCCAGACCAGGCCGTTCTTCGACGGGACGACCGACGAGTCGACGCTGGTGCACGAGTTCGCCCACCAGTGGTACGGCGACTCGGTCTCACCCGCCGACTGGGGTGACATCTGGCTCAACGAGGGCTTCGCCCAGTACGCCGAGTGGTGGTACGCCGAGTCGAGGGGCTCGAGCACGCGGGCGGCTGCAGCACACCGCACCTACGCCCGGTACGCCGTCACGGACGGGTTCTGGTCGCCGGCGCCTGCTGCGCTTTCCGACCCGGCCGACCTGTTCTCCACCCAGGTGTACGAGCGAGGCGCGATGACCCTGGAGGCCGTGCGGCAGCGGATCGGGTCGGCGGACTTCGCCACCCTGATGCGCACCTGGGCCACCCGCCACGCCGGGGGGTCGACCTCCACCGAGGAGTTCCTGGCCCTCGCCGAGCGGATCTCCGGTCGACAGCTCGACCCGCTGGCCGACGCCTGGCTGTACCGCGCAGCCAGGCCCACCCGTCCGCCGGCCTGACACCGGTCGCCGGCCCGACTCCGTTCGCCGGCCTGACACCGGTCGCTGGCTCGGCTCTCCGCGCGCCGCCGCGGGGAATGCGCGCGCTCCCCAACTGGTTGTCACCAAAGTTAGTTGAAATCTCAACCAAGGAGTGAGGTGTCATGCAGTTCGGTGTCTTCACGGTCGGCGACGTCACGGTCGACCCCACCACGGGCCGCGCCCCCAGCGAGCACGAGCGGATCGAGTCGATGACCCGGATCGCGTTGCGCGCCGAGGAGCTCGGCCTCGACGTGTTCGCGACCGGCGAGCACCACAACCCGCCGTTCGTCGCCTCCTCCCCGACCACCCTGCTCGGCTGGGTCGCCGCGAAGACCGAGAACATCCAGCTCTCCACCGCGACCACGCTGATCACCACCAACGACCCGGTGAAGATCGCCGAGGACTACGCGATGCTCCAGCACCTGTCCGGTGGGCGCGTCGACCTGATGATGGGTCGCGGCAACACCGGCCCGGTGTATCCGTGGTTCGGCAAGGACATCCGTGACGGCATCGACCTGGCCGTCGAGAACTACCACCTGCTCCGCAAGCTGTGGCGCGAACCGGTGGTGAACTGGCAGGGCAAGCACCGCACTCCGCTCCAGGGGTACACCTCGACGCCGGCACCACTGGACGGCACGCCGCCGTTCGTCTGGCACGGCTCGATCCGGTCGACCGAGATCGCCGAGCAGGCCGCGTTCTACGGTGACGGCTTCTTCCACAACCACATCTTCTGGAACAAGGAGCACACCGCACAGATGGTGGCGCTCTACCGCCGGCGATTCGAGCACTACGGCCACGGTGGGGCCGACCAGGCCTACGTCGGACTCGGTGGGCAGGTCTTCATGGCCGGCACCGAGGCCGAGGCGAAGCGGTTCTTCCGGCCCTACTTCGACAACGCCCCGGTCTATGGCCACGGTCCCTCGATGGAGGAGTTCACCGAGCTGACCCCCCTGACCGTCGGGACGCCCGAGCAGGTCATCGAGCGCACGCTCGGCTTTGCGGACTATGTCGGTGACTACCAGCGTCAGCTCTTCCTGCTCGACCACGCGGGTCTGCCGATCGACGTCGTCCTCGAGCAGCTCGAGATCCTGGCCACCGAGGTCGTCCCGGTCCTGCGCACCGAGTTCGAGCGACGTCGCCCGCCGCACGTGCCGAGCAACCCGCCCACCCACGCCTCGCTCGTGGCCGACGGGCCCGACAGCGAGTTCCACCTGGTGGTTCCCGCGCAGCAGCGCCTTGCCGCGATCACCGACGCGGAGAACGCCCGCGCGACCGGAACGGACGGCTGAGGATGAGCCGCAGCATCGTCGTCATCTCGGCGGGCGTGTCGGTCCCGTCCTCGACCCGCCTGCTCGCCGACCAGATGTCGACAGCGGTACAGGCTCAGGTCGGGGCCCGGGGCGAGGCGGCAGCGGTCGAGGTCATCGAGCTCCGCGAGCTCGCGCGGGACCTGGCCGCGATGACCACCGGTGGCGTCGCGAGCCTCGCCCTGAAGAAGGCCCGCGACCTCGTGTCAGCCGCCGACGGGGTCGTCGCGGTCACCCCGACCTTCAGCGGGAGCTACTCCGGCCTGTTCAAGATGTTCATCGACGTCCTTCACACCGACGCGCTCAACGGCACGCCGGTGCTCGTCGCCGCGACCGCGGGCACGCCGCGCCACGCGTTGATGCTCGACCACGCGATGCGCCCGCTGTTCACCTATCTGCGGGCCGTCGTGGTCCCCACCGGTGTGTTCGCTGCGACCGAGGACTTCTCGGGTCAGGGCGAAGGGGGTGGGCTCACCGCCCGCATCACCCGTGCTGCCGCCGAGCTCGCATCGCTGGTCGTCGTCGGTGGCGCCGCCGCGGGCTTGGGTGCCGACCGCGGCTCGACGCGCCCCCGCCGTTCCGGCAACGACGTCGATGCGACGGTCACGCCCTTCGAGGTGCTGCTCCGCGGCCTCGACGGCTGACCCTGCTCGCGCACGCCGGCTCACCCTCGCTGCTCGCCCCGGCCCGGGTCACCCGGCCCACGACGGGGGCGTGGGGGCCGCCTGGCTCAGGGGACGAGGTAGTCGCTGTCGTGCGCGTCGGTGATGAGCATGTGGCCCGGAGCGTGGCTGATCGCGAACGCCGGCTTCGAGGCCATCACTGCCGCCTGGGGCGTGACGCCGCACGCCCAGAACACGGGTACGTCGCCGGGCTCGACCACGGGCGGGTCACCGAAGTCGGGCCGGTCGAGGTCGAGGATGCCGAGCGCCGCCGGGTCGCCGAGATGGACCGGTGCCCCGTGGACCGCCGGGTACCTCGCGGTGATGCGCACGGCGTCGACCACCCGGTCCGCCGGGATCGACCGCATCGACACCACGAGCGGACCTGCGAAGCGTCCCGCCGGCCGGCAGTCCCGGTCGGTGCGGTACATCGCCACGTTCCGGTCGGCGTCGATGTGACGCACCGGGATGCCGGCCTCCTGCAGCGGGCGCTCGAAGGTGAAGCTGCACCCGATGAGGAAGGTGACCAGGTCGTCGCGCCAGTGGGTGCGGACATCGGGGACCTCCTCGACCAGCACCCCGTCCCGGTACACCCGGTACAGCGGCACGTCGGTGCGGATGTCACCGTCCAGGATGCCACCGGACACCTCGCCGGCGTCGAGGACCTCCAGCACCGGGCACGGCTGGGGGTTGCGCTGGAAGAACAGCAGCGCGTCGTACGCGTCCTCCCGCGGGACCGCCAGGACGTTCGCCTGGGTGAACCCGGGGGACCAGCCCGCAGTCGGGGTGACCTGTCCGGCGGCGAACTTCGCCCGAGCCTGCTTCGCGGTGGTCTGGTTCATCGAGCACTCCTGGTGAGATCGAGGTGGAACCGCAGCCGTTGTCCCGGCCGGGCCTGGGCGGCGTGGTCGAGGTCCTCGGCCCGGACCACGCCCATCACGGGATACCCGCCGGTCACCGGGTGGTCGGCCAGGAAGATCACCGGCTGGCCGTCGGCGGGGACCTGGATCGAGCCCAGCACCACGCCCTCGCTGGGCAGCTCACGGTCGGCGTACTCCGGCGCCCGCGTGAGCGGATCGCCGTCCAGACGCACGCCCACCCGGTTGCTCCGATCCGACACGGTCCAGGTCGCCGCGGCGAGCGCGGAAGGGTCGGCGATCCAGGCGTGACGCGGACCGAGGTCGACCCGCAGCTCCACGAGGTCCGGGAGGGGGCGGACCGGCGCCACGTCGACGCAGGGAAACGCCGTCGTGGGCGGGTCACCGACGAGGACCGCCGATCCCGCCGTCAGCTGGTCGGGCCCCACCCCGGAGAGGATGTCGGTCGACCGCGACCCGAGAACCGGGTCGACCGCGATCCCGCCCCGGGTCGACAGATAGGTCCGCAGCCCCCGCTCCGGTATGCCGACCACCAGCCGCTGACCGTCGCGGGCGGTGAAGGGAGCGGCGCACGGCACCGGCCTCCCGTCGAGGGTGGCGGGGACCTGGGCTCCGGTCAGGGCGAGGGTCTGGGTGCCGTGGACGGTGAGCTCGACGCCACCGAGGGTGATCTCCAGCGCAGCGCGGTCTGGTGGGTTGGCCAGCAACCGCGCCCCCAGGCGGAACGAGCCGCGGTCAGCCGCCCCCGACTCCCCGACCCCCACCGCCGCCATCCCGACCCGGCCGAGATCCTGCACCAGCACGGGGAACCCGGCCCGCTCGATGGTGAGCCCACGCGTGACGACCGGCGACGGTGTCGCGGTCACGACGCGCCGCTGTCCACGAACTGCACCGACCAGCCTGGACGCAGCAGGGCCGGCGGGTCACGGTCGACGTCCCAGAGGACGGTGTCGGTTTTCCCGATCAGCTGCCAGCCACCCGGTGAGCTCCGGGGATAGACACCGGAGAACGACCCGGCCAGGCCGACCGACCCGGGCGGCACCTTCGTGCGCGGCGACGTCCTCCGCGGGACCTCCAGGCGCGCGTCACCGCCGGCGAGATAGGCGAAGCCGGGGGCGAAGCCACCGAAGGCGACCCGCCACGGCTGAGCGGTGTGCGCCGCGACCACGTCCCGAACACCGAGCCCGGTGTGCTGGGCGACGTCCTCCAGGTCCGGGCCGTCGTAGCGCACCGGGATCTCCACCACCTGCTCGGTCGCCGCCGGCGCGGCACCCAGGTCCAGGTCGCGCAGCAGGTCGACCAGTCCCCGGCGAAGGGTCTCGAGGTCGCCGCCCGGTCGCAGGGTGACCAGCACCGTCTCCGCGGCCGGCACCACGTCCGCCACATCGGCCCAGGGGCCCTCTGGGGCTGCGGTGATCGCCCTGCGCACCAAGGCATCCGCAGCGAGTACGGCGTCCAGGCTCCCGACGTCGGCGAGCACCGCGCGTCGCCCGCAGGGGAGCAGGGTGAGGCTCACGCGAAGGCCCGGATGTCGATCCCGGCGTCGCCGAGGGCGGTGCGGACCGCGCGGGCCATCTCCACCGCGCCCGGGCTGTCGCCGTGGGTGCACACCGAGTCGGCCGACATCACGAGATCGGTCCCGTCGATGGCCGTGAGCCGTCCCTCGGTCACCAGCCGCAGCATTCGCGCCGCCACCTCCCGCGGGTCGTGGAGCACAGCACCGTCTTCCCGGCGCGACACCAGTGCGCCGTCAGGGGTGTACGCGCGATCAGCGAAGGCCTCGGTGACACAACGCAGTCCGGCCGCCTCCGCCTGCCGGAGGACCTCCGAACCGGGCAGTCCCATCACCGGCAACGTGGCGTCGTACGCCGTCACCGCCGCGACCACGGCGCTCGCGTGGGCCTGGTGGTGGACCACGGTGTTGTACAGGGCGCCGTGCGGCTTGACGTAGGCGACCCGGGTGCCGACCGAGCGGCAGATGCCGTCGAGCGCGCCGATCTGATAGATCAGGTCGGCCCGCAGCTCCTCGACCGTCGCGTCGACGAAGCGCCGCCCGAAGCCGGCGAGGTCGCGGTAGGCCACCTGGGCCCCGACCACGACGCCGGCCGTCGCCGCTTGTGCGCAGGTCCGCACCAGGGTCAGCGGGTCGCCGGCGTGGAAGCCACACGCCACGTTGGCGCTGGTGACGACGGCGAGCATCGCGGTGTCGTCGCCGAGCACCCACTGGCCGAAGGACTCGCCGAGGTCGGCATTCAGGTCGATGCGGCTCATCGCGAGATCCTCACGCCCACAGGGCCGAGAGGCCGGTGACCGACTTGTAGCCGAGGAAGAGCGTGAGCACCCACGAGGCGGCGCCGATCACGAGCAGCCAGCGGGGATAGCGATAGCCGTGCAGCAGGTCGCGACGCCGCCACGCGACCCAGAGGATGACGGTGAAGCCGATCGGCAGGATCAGTCCGTTGAACCCACCGGCGAACACGAGCAGCTTGACCGGGGCCTGACCGAGCACCAGGAACAGGACCGCGCACAGGGCGATGAAACCGACGGTCAGCAGGTTGCGGGTGCGGTCGGGGGTCTGGCGGGTGGTGAGGAACGACACCGAGGTGTATGCAGCACCGATGACCGAGGAGATCGCTGCGGCCCACAGGATGACGCCGAAGGCTCGCAACCCGAACTGACCGGCCGCCTGCTGGAACGCACTCGCCGCCGGGTTGTCCTCGGCGAGCTTCGCCCCGCCGGCCACCACGCCGAGGATCGCGAGGAACAGCAGCACGCGCATGACGCCGGTGACGATGATCCCGACCACCGAGGACCGAGCGATCTGCTTCGCGTGCTCGGCGCCGGTCATCCCGGAGTCGAGCAGGCGGTGCGCTCCGGCATAGGTGATGTAGCCGCCCACCGTGCCGCCGATCAGCGTGGTGATGACCAGGAAGTCGACCTGCTCGGGGAGCACCGCGTTGCGGATGGCCTCGCCGACCGGCGGGCTCGCCGTCACCGCGACGTACGCCGTCAGCGCGATCATGATGACGCCGAGCACGACCACGATGCGGTCGACAGCGGCGCCCGCCCGCTTGATCAGGAAGATCGCGATCGCCACCCCGGCCGAGATCGCGCCGCCGATCCTCGGGTCGAGCCCGATCATCGCGTCGGTGCCCAGGCCCGTTCCGGAGATGTTACCGATGTTGAACACGATGCCCCCGGCCACGACGAGCGCCGCGAGCGCATAGCCCGCACCGGGCAGGACACGGTTGGCGAGGTCCTGCGCCCGCTCCCCCGACACCCCGACCACGCGCCACACGTTGAGCTGCACGGCGATGTCGACCAGGATCGAGGCGAGGATCGCAAAGGCGAACGCGGCACCGAGCTGGACCGTGAAGGTCGTGGTCTGGGTGATGAACCCGGGACCGATGGCGCTGGTCGCCATGAGGAACATCGCACCGAGGACGGCTCCGCGCCGGCCGGTGGTGGAGGTGTCGGTGGTGGAGGTATCGGTGGTCGAGGTGTCGGTGGTGGAGGTGTCGGTGGTGGAGGTGGTGGCCTTCGGGCCGCCGGGCGAGGTGTCCGCGACGTCTGGTCGTGCGCTTTGGTCTGCCATAACCCACCACGGTAGGGATTGTTGAACAATCCGGCAATAGGTTGAGACAACAATTCTTTGGTCTACTTGCTACCGTCGCCGCGTGACCATCCGCCCCTCCCCCGACGTGACGGCTATGCTCGCGGCCCGCATCCAGGCTCCGACCAGCGCCGTCGAGCGGGTCGCCGAGGCGCTGCGGGAGCAGATCGTCGAGGGCGCGCTCCCGCCGGGCACCCAGCTCGTCGAGGAGTCGCTCAGCGCCGCGATGCGGGTCTCGCGCAACACCGTGCGCGAGGCGTACTCCTTGCTCATCGGCGAGCGGATCGCGGTCCGCGTGCCCAACCGCGGGGTGTTCGTCGCCGCACCCGACGTGGCCGCGGTGCGCGACCTGTACGCCGTGCGGGCGCTGCTGGAGCCGGCTGCCGTCCGGTGGGGGCCCGGTCTGACCGCCGCGCGGGTCGCCGCGATGCGCGCCGAGGTGACCCTCGGGCGGGCCGCGCGGGAGTCCGGGGACTGGACCGGTGTCGCGTCGGCCAACCAGCACCTCCACCGGCTTTTCGTCGAGGTCGGTGGCAGCGACCGCCTGTCCACGATCTTCGCGACCGTGCTGGCCGAGATGCGGCTGGTCTTCCACCAGGCCGGTGGCGACTTCCACGCGCCGTTCGTCGATGACAACGTGCGCCTGGTCGAGCTGCTCGAGGACGGTCGGCGCGAGGAGGCCGCGGAGGAGCTGGCGGGATACCTGACGCGGGCCTGCGAGGCTCTCGTCGCCCGGATCAGCTAGCGCTTCCTAGGACGGTCACGACGACGAGGCCGGGAGCGAGCCGAGCCGAGCCACCCGCCCACGACCCACCCATCAACCCGCCCACCGACCCACCCATCAACCCGCCCACCGATAACCTGACCGGGCCGAAGGAGGTGGTGTGGTCGTGGGCCATCTGCTGATCACCGGAGTCCGGGTGTTCGAGAGCCGGAGCGGGGTGCTCGTCGACGGCCCGGTGCGGATCACCGCCGGCCTGGTGTCGGCAGTGGGGCCGGAGGCGGTGGTCGCCACCGGACCCGGCACCGAGGCCGCAGGTGACCTACAGGTCGTCGACGGCTCTGCCCCGGACGGGAGCCCGGGCACGGTCGTCCCGGGGCTGGTCGACAACCACTGCCACGCCTACGGCATCTCGCTGGACGGCGCCTGGGCCGAGAGCCGCGAGCTGTCCTACGTCGCGCTCGTCGCTGCGCAGCGGCTGGGTGGCGCGCTGCGACGCGGGTTCACGACGATCCGCGACGTCGCCGGTGGTGACCCCGGCCTGGCCACCGCGATCACCGAGGGCCGGCTCGCCGCGCCGCGCTACCTGTACACCGGGCCCGGCCTGTCGCAGACCGGCGGCCACGGCGACGTCCGCAGCGTGGACGAGGCGAGCTGCGGCTGCGGCGCCCCAGGAGGCATCGGGTCGGAGGTCGTCGACGGGGTCGATGCGCTGCGGGTCGCGGTTCGCGACCGGTTCCGGCGGGGTGCGCACGCCATCAAGATCATGGCCTCGGGCGGCGTGATGTCGCTGACCGACCCGATCCGGATCCCGCAGTACTCGGCGCAGGAGATCCAGGTCGTCTGCGAGGAGGCAGCCCGTCGCGGGAGCTACGTTGCGGCCCATGCCTATTCACCCGCAGCGATTCAGCACGCCGTGCGCAACGGCGTTCACTCGATCGAGCACGGGAACCTGATGGACGTCGCCACGGCTGACCTCATGGCCGAACGGGGCGCGGTGCTGGTGCCGACGCTGGCGACCTACGACGCGATGGGCCGGCTGGGCGTCGAGATCGGCATGCATCCGGTGTCGCTGGCCAAGAACGCCGAGGTCCTCGACTCCGGCAGGCGAGCGATCGAGATCTGTCGTGCCGCTGGGGTCACCATCGGCTTCGGCACCGACCTCATGGGCGAGCTCGAGACCGAACAGCTGAGCGGGTTGCGGCTGCAGACCGAGGTCGAGGGCGTGGTGCGCACGCTGCAGTCGGCGACCGTCGTCAACGCGGGCATCATCGGTCGCGCCGACCTCGGGGTCGTCGAGGTCGGGGCGGTCGGGGACGTGGTCGTGCTGCCGGGCGACGTCCTGGCACATCCCGACCTGCTCTGGGGCGAGGTCCGCACGGTCATCCAGGCCGGCGATGTGGTCAGCTGAGGTCGCCGTCGGGGTCAGACCCGTTTGCTCGGGCTGGTGCTCTCGGCGATGTACTGCGACTCCTTGACGAACCAGCGGTAGCCGGCCGGGTCCGGGGCGTGGACGGTGTACGAGAGACGGCCGCCCGCCGCGCTGGTCACGCGCTTCACGTCGACCCACGTGCCGTCAGCCGACCGGCGCTGCAGCGTCGCCGCGTGGTTGGCGGACGGCACCCAGCCGCTCGACGAGTACGTCGCGAGGAGGCCGGTGACGGTGACCCGCCGGCCGTTGCGCGTGGCCGCCACCGGCGTGGTGCGGGAGGCGTAGCGGACACGCAGGAACTGTCGCTGCGCCGGGAAGCGGATCACGGTGGCGCGGTCGAGACCCGCGTGGGACTTGTACGGGTTCTTCGCGATCCGCCACACCCCAACCGGGTCGACCGCGGTGACGATGGCTTCCTTGGCCAGGAGGTTTCCGTCCGTCCACCCGACCTGGTGGTCGTCGGCCTTCAGTGGGTAGCTCACGTCCGCGACGATGCGGAAGTCGGTGCAGTCCGTCTCCAGCCCGATCGGCACGACCACCTTGGGCCGGTCGAGGACGACGTCGGAGAAGACCGGTGCCGCGTGGCACTCGACCTCGGCGCCCGCGGTCGCGGCCGGGACGACGACCGTCGCACCGGCGAGCCCCACCGCAGCCAGACCGGACAGAACTGCACGCGTGCGGATCATGGTGCTCCCCCTCGGTGGACTGACTGAGGTGCGAGCGTAGCGCCGCGCGGTCGCCGCAGTTCGGAGTTCAGCGGCGCACCGACGACCATTGGTGCCAGCCGGCGTGCGCGGTCGTGCTCGGATCCCCTCGCAGTGGCAACCAATGGTCGTCCGAACGTCGGACGGGTCAAACCACGACGACATGCAGAAGGGGCCTCCGTGATGGAGGCCCCTTCGGTGGTGTGCGCGAGGGGGGATTTGAACCCCCACGCCCTTTCGGACACTGGCACCTGAAGCCAGCGCGTCTGCCATTCCGCCACTCGCGCGCGCAGAGGACAGTGTGCTGCATCGGGCGACCGAACGCCAAACCGACGTACCCTGCGCGGAGCTGCGGCCGTGGGTGTCGTCGGACGCCAAGCGGGGGGTGAGCCCCGTGCACCACCGGACCTCCAGCCGTGCCCGTTACGATCGGAAGACGTCGCCCAGAGAAGGAGGCCGGACGGTGGGACTGTTCGACCGGGTCGAGCAACGCCTCGAGCGTGCCGTCAACGGTGCGTTCGCGCGCGCGTTCAAGTCCGAGGTGCAGCCGGTCGAGATCGCCAGCGCGATCCGGCGGGCCATGGACGACCGGGCCGCCGTACTCGGTCACGGGCGCACGATCGTCCCCAACCTGTTCACGGTCGAGCTGAGCGAGACCGACTACGAGCGCCTCTCCGGATACGACGAGGAGCTCGAACGTGAGCTGATCGCCGCCGCGCAGGAGCACGTGGAGTCCCAGCGATACCAGCCCGGTGGTCCGATCCAGGTCGGGTTCGACGCGGCGAACGACCTGGAGACCGGGGTCTTCCGGCTGCGCACCTCCACCGCGCGCCGGACGGGTGAGGGCGAGCGACCCGAACCTGCGCGCCGGACCCCTGCCCCCGCCGCCGCCCCTGCCCCCGCCGCACCTGCGCCTGCGCCCACGCCGGCAGCTCCCCCCGCACTGGGTGAGCCCCGCCGGGTCAACCCCGCCGACCGGCCCTGGCTCGACGTCGACGGCGAGCGATACCCGCTCATGGGTGCCATCACCGTGCTCGGCCGCGACGACCAGGCCGACATCATCCTGGACGACCCGGGGATCTCGCGGCGGCACAGCGAGATCCGGGTGACCAACGACGGCCCGCACCTCGTCGCGAGCATCCGCGACCTGCACTCGACCAACGGCACGTTCGTGAACTCCGAGCGCGTCAGCAGCCAGCGTCTCGAGGACGGCGACCGCATCGCGGTGGGTCGAACCTCGGTGACCTACCGCGCCGGTCGCCGGTGAACGGTACGGCATGAGCGAACTCACCCTGACGATCATCCGGCTCGGGCTCCTCGTCCTCCTCTGGGTCTTCGTCTTCAGCATCGCCAGCGTGCTCCGCGGTGACATCTATGGCACGCGCGTCCTGTCCCGCGCACCGAAACGCCCTGAGCCCGAACGCCGTCCGGCTGACCCCCCGCGCAAGCGAAAGCCCGCGGCCGAGCGGCCTGCGCGTCGTGGCGCGCCGAAGACGCTCCGGGTCGTGGAGGGTCCGCTCACCGGAACGACGTTGGCGCTCAAGGAGTCCGGCACCCTGATCGGTCGTAACCCCGAGTGCTCGCTGGTCCTCGATGACGACTTCGCGTCGGGTCGGCACGCCCGGATCATGGCCACCCCTGAGGGGTGGGTGGCCGAGGACCTGGGCTCCACCAACGGCACCTATCTCGGTGACCAGCGCATCGTGGGCACCGTCCCGGTGCAGTCGGGCAGCGTGCTACGGATCGGCAAGACCGTCATCGAGCTGGCGAAGTAGGTCGCCTCGATGGCCATCGCCCTGCAGTACGCCGCCCGGTCCGACGTGGGTCTGGTGCGCTCGGAGAACCAGGACAGCGGGTATGCCGGTCCGAACCTGCTGGTCGTGGCCGACGGGATGGGTGGGCACGCCGCGGGCGACGTCGCCAGCTCGGTCGCGATCGGCCAGATGGTCGAGCTCGACGGTGACAGCCACGGCGCCGACGACGTCACCACCCACCTCGAGCAGAGCCTGCGCCGGGCCAATGTCGAGCTCCAGACGCTCATCCGGTCCCAGCCCGAGCTCCAGGGCATGGGCACCACCGTCACCGCGCTGCTGCGCACCGGCAACAAGCTGGCGCTGGCCCACATCGGCGACTCGAGGGCCTATCTGCTCCGCGGCGAGGCCCTCGAGCAGATCACGCACGACCACTCCTTCGTCCAGTCGCTGGTCGATGAGGGACGGATCACCGCGGAGGAGGCCGACACCCACCCGCAGCGCTCGTTGGTGACCCGGGTGCTCACCGGGCAGGACGACGACGAGCCGGACGTGTCGATCCGCGAGGCCCGCGTCGGTGACCGATACCTGATCTGCTCCGACGGCCTCTCCGGGTTCGTGGCGCGCGACACGATCGCGGAGGTCCTCGGTGACGGGGGCGCGCCCTCGTCCACCGCGGACCGGCTCGTCCAGCTCGCGCTGCGTGCCGGTGCCCCCGACAACGTCACCGTCGTGGTCGCCGACGTCGTCGACCCCGGGTCCTCGCCGCCTCCGTCGACCAGTCCACAGGTCGTGGGCGCCGCCGCGATCAAGCGGGGCGGCACCCGCGCCATCCCGGTGTCCCCGGCCGAGAAGGCAGCCGCGCTGACCCGGGAGGCCACCGGCACCGAGGACGACGATGCTGCTGCCGTCCCGCTCGCCGAGGAGGGGCGGAGCTCCGGAGTAGGCCGCACCCTGCGCGTCGTGGCCGCCACGGTGCTCGCGGTGGTCGTGCTCGGCGGTGGCGCCTACGCGGCCTACGACTGGACCCAGCGCCAGTACTTCGTCGGCGAGCAGGACGGGCGGGTCGCGTTGTACCGCGGAGTCGCTCAGGACGTCGGGCCGGTCAGCCTGCACTCCGTGTACAGCACGACCGACATCGAGCTCGTCGACCTGCCCGACTTCTATCGCAACCGCGTGAAGGACACCGTGTCGGTGAACGACCTCAGCGACGCCGATGCGCTCATCTCCGACCTCAGGACCGAGGCCCTGATCTGCCGCACCCGCAAGGCCAACGGTGATGACTGCGGCAACGGCACGCTCGGCGGCGGGGCCACCGGCAGCGCGACATCCACCGGCACCGGCACCGGCACGGCCACCGGATCCGGCACCGGGACGCCCACCGGCACCTCCTCCAGCACGCCCGGCCAGCTGCCCACCAGCACGGCCACCGGCGGCACCCCAGGGCCCGGCTCCACCCCGACCACCCCTCCGCCGCGGTGAGCCTGCCGATGAACCCTCCGATGAGCACCCGATGAGCACCCGATGAGCACCCGATGAGCACCGTCGCGGCCTACGACGTCCGCAAGGGACGCAACACCGAGCTGGTCCTGCTGCTGCTTGCGGTGGGCATCGTCGTGCTCGCCTATCTCAACGTCGGTCTGGCGACGACGGGCGAGTTCCCACCGGGGCTGCTCGGGCACGGCACCGGACTGCTCGTCATCGCCCTGGCCTTCCACCTCGTGCTGCGCTGGAAGGCGTCGTACGCCGACCCCCTGCTGCTCCCGATCGTCACCCTGCTCAACGGGCTCGGCCTGGTGATGATCCACCGGCTGGACCTGGCCAAGGGCAACGACTTCGGCGAGGGACTGGCCTCGCGCCAGCTCGTCTGGAGCGCGCTGGGTGTGGTCATCGCGATCGGCCTGTTGTTCGTGCTGCGCGACCACCGCCAGCTCCGCCGGTACACCTTCACCGCCGCCCTGGTCGGCCTGGTGCTCCTTGTCATGCCGGTCCTGCCGGTGATCGGCAAGACGGTCAACGGCTCGGCGATCTGGATCGGGGTGGGACCGTTCAGCTTCCAGCCCGGCGAGGTCGCCAAGATCGCGCTGGCCGTCTTCTTCGCCGGCTATCTCGTGCAGACCCGTGACGCCCTCTCGCTCGCGGGGCGCAAGATCCTGGGGTTCACCCTCCCGCGAGCCCGCGACATGGGTCCGATCCTGCTCGCCTGGGTCGTCAGCCTCGGCGTCCTCGTGGTCGAGCGGGACCTCGGGTCCTCGCTCCTGCTGTTCGGGCTGTTCGTCTCGATGCTCTACGTCGCCACCGAGCGTCGGTCGTGGATCGCGATCGGGCTGCTGCTGTTCTGCGGCGGCGCCTATGTCGCCTACCTGTTGTTCGACCACGTCCAGCAGCGGGTGCTGCTGTGGTTGGACACGTTCTCCCCGGCGGCCCTGGAGGTGTCCGACCAGCTCGCGCGCGGGCTGATGGGCATGGCCAGCGGCGGCGTACTCGGCACCGGGCTCGGCCGCGGGCGGCCCGACCTGACCTACTTCGCCGAGTCCGACTTCATCGTCCCCAGCTTTGGCGAGGAGCTCGGCCTGTTCGGGCTGTTCGCGTTGTTCATGCTCTATCTCCTGCTCGTCGAGCGTGGGCTGCGCACCGCCCTCGGGGTCCGCGACGGGTTCGGCAAGCTGCTCGCCACCGGGCTCTCCTTCTCGGTGGCCCTGCAGTGCTTCGTGGTCGTCGGGGGCGTCACCCGGGTCATCCCGCTCACCGGTCTGACCATGCCGTTCCTGTCCTACGGGGGTTCCAGCCTGCTGGCGAACTGGTCGCTCGTCGCGATCCTGCTGCGGATCAGCGACCAGGCGCGCCGCCCCGTGCCCGACCCGGCGGGGCCCGCCGAGGCGGGCGCGCTGGGCGAGGCCAAGACCGAGGTGGTGAGGATCCGGTGAACGCCCCGATCCGCCGCCTGTCCACGGTCGTCGCGCTGCTGTTCGTGTCGCTGCTGGTGTCCTCGACGATGATCCAGTTCGTCCAGGCCAAGGAGCTCCAGGACCGCCCGGACAACCGGCGCACCCTGCTGTCGACCTATGCCCGCGAGCGCGGCCAGATCCTCGTCGGGGGCACCGCGGTGGCCAGGTCGGTCGCCAGTGACGACGAGCTCAAGTGGCTGCGCACCTATCCGGGCAAGCAGCTGTACTCCCACCTGACGGGGTACTACTCGTTCGTCTACGGCGCGGGTGGCGGGCTGGAGGGTGCGGAGAACGCGCTGCTGTCCGGGTCCTCTGACAAGCTGTTCTACCGCCGGATCTCCGACATCCTCACCGGCAAGAACCTGCAGGGCGCCAGCCTCGAGCTGACCATCAACGCCAAGGCGCAGCAGGCTGCACGGGACGGTCTGGGCAACCAGCGCGGCGCCGTCGTGGCGCTCAACCCCAAGACCGGAGCGATCCTGGCGATGGTGAGCACCCCCGAGTACGACCCCGCCCAGCTCTCCTCCCACCAGACCGAGGACGTGCAGCGCGCCTGGAAGCGGCTCAACGCCGACCCCGACCAACCGCTCGTCAACCGGGCGATCAGCTCGCTGTACCCACCCGGCTCCACCTTCAAGCTGGTCACCGCAGCCGCCGCGCTCAGCGGTGGCGAGTACACCGTGGACTCCGAGCTCCCCGGCGGCGCCGTGCTCGACCTTCCCCAGACCACCAGCGAGCTCTTCAACGCCGGACGGGTGCCCTGCTCCTCCAGCGGCCGGGTCACCCTCCTGCAGGCGCTCACGGTCTCCTGCAACCCGGCCTTCGGCCAGCTCGGGATGGACCTGGGTGCCGACGCGCTGCGGGCACAGGCCGCCAAGTTCGGGATCGGGGACTCGGTCGCCATCCCGATGACCGCCGCCCGCAGCAGCTTCCCGGCCGACCCGAACACCCCCCAGCTCGCCCAGTCGGCGATCGGCCAGTTCGACGTGCTGATGACGCCGCTGCAGGTCGCGATGGTCTCGGCGGCCATCGGCAACGACGGCGTGGTGATGAAGCCGTACCTCGTCGACAGCGTGCGCGGTTCCGACCTCGAGGTCATCGACCGCGCGGCACCCGAGCAGATGTCCGAGGCGGTGACCCCCGAGGTGGCCCGGACGCTGACGACCATGATGGAGTCGGTGGTGGAGCGAGGCACCGGCATCCGCGCCCAGATCAGCGGGGTGAGGGTCGCGGGCAAGAGCGGCACCGCCGAGCACGACACCACCACGCCGCACGTCTGGTTCACCTCCTTCGCGCCGGCCGGTGACCCCCAGGTCGCCGTCGCAGTGGTGGTGGAGGACGGTGGCAACGCCGGCAGTGAGGCGGCGGGCGGCCGGGTGTCGGCACCCATCGCCAAGGCCGTCATGGAAGCGGTGCTCGGCCAGTGAGCGCGCACCCGACGCAGGACAGGACGCCGCGCCGCGGCCGACGGAAGGTCAGTACGTGAGCACACCCCAGCTCCTCGGTGGGCGCTACGAGGTCGGAGCCCTTATCGGCCGCGGCGGCATGGCCGAGGTCCACCTCGGTCACGACAACCGACTGAGCCGTCAGGTCGCGATCAAGATGCTGCGATCGGACCTCGCCCGCGACCCGGCCTTCATCGTCCGCTTCCGTCGCGAGGCGAGGTCGGCCGCCGGCCTGAACCACGCGTCGATCGTCGCGGTGTACGACTCCGGCGACGAGCACATCACCCAGGCCGGTGGCGCCGAGCTGGCGGTGCCCTACATCGTCATGGAGTTCGTCGAGGGTCGCACCCTGCGCCAGGCACTCAACGACACCTCACCGTTGGAGCCGATCGAGGCCGCCCGGATCACCGAGCAGGTCCTGGACGCGCTCGCCTACAGCCACCGGATGGGGATCGTCCACCGGGACATCAAGCCGGCCAACGTGATGCTCACCGCGAGCGGCGACGTCAAGGTCATGGACTTCGGGATCGCCCGGGCCATCGCCGACACCAACGCCACGATGACCCAGACCCAGGCCGTCATCGGCACCGCGCAGTACCTCTCCCCCGAGCAGGCGCAGGGTCAGACCGTCGACGCCCGCTCCGACCTGTACTCCACCGGGTGCATGCTCTTCGAGCTGCTCACCGGTCGGACACCCTTCACCGGTGACTCCCCGGTGTCGATCGCTTATCAGCACGTCGGGGAGGCGCCGCCGCGCCCGTCGAGCTATCACGGTGACATCCCGCCGGAGCTCGACGCCGTGGTGCTGCACGCGCTGGTCAAGGACCGCGAAGCCCGATACCAGACGGCCGCGGCGTTCGAGGCCGACCTCCAGGCCGTGCGCACGGGGGAGCCGATCAGCGCCGAGGCCCGTGGGACCGGCCTGCTCGGTGCCGCAGGTGCCGCAGGAGCCGCAGCCGCGGGAGCGACCGCCGTCGCGATGTCGACCGCTGGCGCGACCGAGTACATCCCGCAGTCCGTGCCTGCCGAGCCGACCGAGGTGCTGACCCGCGCCGGGACCAGGGCGCGGCAGGAGAGCAACACCGCGAGCCTGCCGGCCATCGGGCGCGATCCCGATGACGAGCCGTCCAGCGGTAGGGGCTGGGCGTGGGCCCTGCTCTCCCTGCTCGCGGTGGGCATCGTGGTGCTCGGTGTGCTCTGGTTCCAGAACGGCTTCGGTGGCTCCAACAACAACGTGGCGGGCCAGCAGGTGACGGTCCCCAGCGTCATCGACAAGCAGCAGGACATCGCCGAGACCGAGGTCCGAGCCCAGGGGCTCGTCCCCAAGATCGTGATGGTGGCCAACGAGAAGGACCCCGGGATCGTCGTCGACCAGAGTCCCGACGGCGGGGCGATGGCCGATGAGAAGTCCGAGGTGACGCTCAACGTCTCCAGCGGTCCCAACTCGGTCGAGATCCCCGACCTTCGCGACCAGACCGAGGACGAGGCCCGCGCCGCGCTCAAGGACCTGGACAGCAGCCTGGTCGTGTCGACCAAGACGGTGAACGAGAGCGACATCACCAAGGGCTCGGTCGTGTCCACCTCGCCCAGGTCCGGCGAGTCGGTCGAGGAGGGTGGAGCCGTCGTGCTCAACCTGTCCAGCGGCAAGGTGACCGTGCCCAACGTGACCGGCAAGGACCAGGCCAGCGCGGTCCGCACCCTCACCGAGCTCGGGTTCAAGTACGACAGTGAGTACCGCGACTCCACCGAGGCCGACGAGGGCACCGTCCTGGGCCAGTCGGTCCGCGAGGAGCTCGCGAACTACGGCTCGACGATCACGCTCACGGTGGCCCGCAAGCCGGAGCCGAGCCCGAGCCCCACCAGCACCCCCACCGACACCCCCAGCCAGACCACGACGACCACCACCACGCCGCCACCGGCCGGCGGGGGCTAGCACCGCTGAGGTGACGGTCAGTCGGCCGCGGCGACCATCCGCGCGACGCCCTCGGCGTCGTGGACCAGTGGGCTGAGGCCGGCTGAACGCTCGACGGCATTGGCTGAGCCGCACACCGCGAGCCAGTTCGCGAGCAGCCGGTGGCCGCCCTCGGTGAGCACGCTCTCGGGGTGGAACTGCACTCCGTGCAGCGGCAGTGTCCGGTGCCGGGCCGCCATGATGATGCCGCTGCTGGTGTGGCCGTTGGCGAGCAGCTCGTCGGGCAGCGTCGGCGGGTCGATGGTCAGCGAGTGGTACCGGGTCGCGGTGAACGGGGTCCCGAGGCCGGCGAGGACCCCGGTGCCGTCGTGGATCACGCGAGAGGTCTTGCCGTGCAACAGCTCCGGAGCGCGGCCGACGGTGCCCCCGAACACCACGCCGAGCGCCTGGTGGCCGAGACAGACGCCCAGCATCGGCTGCACGCGCTCGGCACAGGCCTCGATCATCTCGATCGAGACACCGGCCTCCTCCGGTGTACCCGGCCCGGGTGAGATGAGCACCCCGTCGAAACCCTCGCCGTCGCCCGCCGACAACGCGTCGTTGCGGACGACCTCGCAGGTGGCGCCGAGCTGTTGGAGGTAGCCGACGATGGTGAACACGAAGCTGTCGTAGTTGTCGACGACGAGGATGCGTGCCGGGTCGTGGGTCATGCCCGCTCCTGGAGGGTCGGCCGCTGCCCGAGGTCCTGGGTGCTCGGGAGGCTGGTAGTGGTGCTGGTGGTTGTGGTGGTGCTGGAGCTGGTGGTTGTGGTGGTGCTGGAGCTGGTGGTTGTGGTGGAGCTGGAGCTGGTGGAACTGGAGCTGGTGGTCGGCGTGGGGACGCTGCCGTCGACGGTGTTGTCGTTGAACGGCATGTGGGGCGCGATCGCCGGGAAGACCCACAGGAAGCACACGACGACCACGACCAGCGCGAGGGCAAGGGTCTGGAGCGCCTTGGCCCAGCGAGGTCCGGGCAGCACCCGCCAGAGCGGTCCGTACAACATCAGGAGGCCGCCTTCGCCGCGGTGACCTCGAGCGTGCCCGCCGGCATGCCCTCGGCGCGGGTGTAGGTGGCCTGCAATTTGGCGTGGACGATGTAGCGGTAGGCCGCGGAGTACTTCGGGTGGCAGGCCGTCATCGTGAGCCAGGCCTGGGTCGGCTTCCTGCCCGGGTGGTCAGGCACCGGTGCGATCACCTCGACCTCGGTCGGGAGGACGATCTCGTGCGACTGCACGGCGTACACGTTGTAGCCCGCCTTGGTCTCCACGATCACCCGGTCCCCCTTGCGAAGCGTGTCGATGTCGTGGAACGGGCGCCCGTAGGTCGTGCGGTGACCGGCCACGGCGAAGTTGCCCACCTGGCCGTTGAGGGCGGTGTCCTGGTAGTGCCCGATCCCCTGGGTCAGGATGTCGTGGTCGGTTCCCTCCAGCACGGGCCGGGCGAAGTCGCTGCCCAGGCGCGGGATCCGCAGGATGGCGAAGGCATTGCCGAGCGGCACCGCCCTGGTCCGCTCGCGAGGGGCCTCGGTCGGCGCCGGAGGGTCGCTCCTGAACTCACGCTCGAGGCTCTGGATCGTGCCCTTCTGGTCGTGGTTGGCCTCCACGTCGGTCCACCAGAGCTGCCACGCGACGAACAACAGCAGGAGCACCCCGAGGGTCACCATCACCTCACCGAGCGCACCGACCAGCCAACGCACCGACTTCACCGGGTCACCTCGGCATGACTGAGTCGCACCGGTCCAGCGTAGGCGGGCATCTGGACCGCCTGCAGGGCGGTGACCTCATAGCCCAGGCCGACCGCGGCGACGTACTGCTGGTAGATCTGCACCGCTCGGCTGTTCTCGAGCGCCCGTCGCAGCTGGGCCTGGTCACCGATCGCGGTGATGACGTAGGGCGGGGAGTACACCCGCCCCTGCAGGATCAGGGTGTTGCCCACGCACCTCACCGCACTGGTGGAGATCACCCGTTGGTCCATGAGCGTCATCGCCTCGGCGCCGGCGGACCAGAGCGCGTTGACCACCCCCTGGACGTCCTGCTGGTGCACGACGACGTCGTCGGGGGTGAAGCCTTCGGGGACCTGGCCGCCAGGACGGACGGCGTCGGTCAGCGCGACCCGCAGCGCCGGGCCCTCGACGGGCAGGGTGCCCACCGACGCGCCGATCGCGGCGGCCTCCCGGGTCAGCTGGGTCAGCCGGGTGTTGCCGGGTGCCGCGGCGGCCGAGAGCCGGTCGACCTGCGCCTGGAGCCGGCGCACCTCGCGCGCGCTCTGGGCGTTGGACCGGGTCCGGTCGCGGATCAGGTCGGGCAGGTCGGAGGCCGACGAACGAAGGTTGGTGCCGCGGGCGGTGGCGGCACTGGTCGCGAAGAGTCCGCCGGCCAGGAGCGCGACGAGGGGCACGACGGCCGACCACACGGTCGGGCGTCGCGTCAGCCAGGTCAGTCGCTGGTCCGCCACACCGTTACGCTATGTCACAGGTCATTCGATACGAGGGAGTCATCCGGTGCCCGAGTCCAAGGGTCGCGACAAGCCCACCACGTTCACTCCGCCCCCCCGCTCCAAGCGGGTGCAGGTGGGCAACCCGGTGTGGTTCGTGCCGGTCATGCTCACCCTGATGGTGCTGGGACTGATCTGGGTGGTCACCTTCTACATCACCAGCCAGCAGTACCCCGTCCCGTCGCTCGGTCGCTGGAACCTCGGTGTGGGCTTCGGCCTGATGCTCACCGGGTTCGCGATGACGACCCGCTGGCGCTGACCGAACAGCACTTCGGCGAGTACCGAGGCGGGCACTGGCGGGCACTGAGGCAGGCACTGCGACGGTACTGCGGGACGGTGGCCGGCCGGTTGTCCCCAGACTTATCCCCACCTGGGGACAAATGACAGCCGTGTAACCCGCAGGCTGACGGCCTCAGCCGAGGCGGTTCTGGAGCTCGGCCACGCTCGGCTCGAACGAGTACTTCACCGCGGCGAGCGCGACCACCAGGACGAGTACCGCCCCGAGCAACGGCCACTGGTATCGGCGGCGTTCGCGGTGGCTCGTCCAGGCGATGACCGCGGCGGACCCCGCGCCGACGATGAACCCTCCGAGGTGGGCCTGCCAGGCGATGTTGGGCAGGACGAACCCGATCACCGCGTTGATGGCCAGCGTCGCGTACATCCCCGAGCTCGACAGCCCGAGCTTGCGGTTGAGGACCAGCAGCGCCCCGAAGAGACCGAACACGGCTCCGGACGCCCCGACCACGGCGGTGAACCAGCCGCTGGACTCGATGTCGGCCGAGGTGGTCGGCGCCCCGCTCAGCAGCACGACGAAGACGCCGCCGCCGACCGCACTGATGAGGTAGAGCGCAAGGAACCGGGCACCACCGAGCAGCCGCTCGAGGTACTGGCCGCCGACCAGCCACAGCGCCAGCATGTTGAACAGGATGTGGGTGAAGTTGCCCGGGCTGTGGGCGAAGGCCGACGTCAGGAACCGCCAGGGCTCGATCTCGCCACTCGCCGGCGAGAGCGCGATGTCGCTGGTCAACCCCGGTCGCACCTGCTGGAACAGGAACACCGCCACGCAGACCGCGGCGATCGCGATGGTCACCGTGGGCCGGTCGGTGGGGCGCCCACCGAACACCGTGGTCGCCGACCGGACCGTCTTGGCCTGGTCGCGCACGCAGTCCACGCACTGGATGCCGACGGCCGCCGGGCGCTGGCACTCCGGACAGGTCGGGCGGGCACACCGCTGGCACCGGACGTAGGCCACCCGGTCGGGGTGCCGGGGGCAGGTCGGCGGTGCCTCCTGCTGGGGTTGGGTGGGCTGGTCGCTCATCCGGTGCGTCGCCTTCGTGGTGAGAGGGAACCGGACCGGCTCCCGCCTCGCGGGGGACCGGTCCGGCCGGGGGACCGTCAGGAGCTGACGGTGACCTTCTCGAGGACAACGTCCTGCACCGGCTTGTCGTTCGCGCCGGTCTGGACCGCCGCGATCTTGTCGACGACGTCGCGACTGGCCTGGTCGGCGACCTCACCGAAGATGGTGTGCTTGCCCTGCAGCCAGGTGGTCGCGCCGACCGTGATGAAGAACTGCGAGCCGTTGGTGCCCTTGCCGCCGCGCTTGCCCGCGTTGGCCATCGCCAGGATGTAGGGCTTGGTGAAGTCCTTGTCGGGGCTGATCTCGTCGTCGAACTCATAGCCGGGGCCGCCGGTGCCACGACCGAGCGGGCAGCCACCCTGGATCATGAAGCCGGGAATGATGCGGTGGAAGGCCAGGCCGTCGTAGAACGGGGTCGGGTTGGTCCGGCCGGCGTCGTCCTTGTACTCCTTCTCGCCGGTGGCCAGCCCCGTGAAGCTCTTGACCGTCTTCGGGGCGTGGTCGGGGAAGAGGGTGACCTTGATGTCACCGTGGTTCGTGTGCAGCGTCGCGTCCATGCCGACAATCCTTTCACGACCGTGCTGCGGGGGTGGGTGGGGACCTCGGGCAACGCCGGCGGTGCTTGCAGTGGGACGGGAGGGATCTGCCCACGCGTCGGTGAGTGGACTAGGGCAGGATGGGTAGCAACGCACCAGAGGCAACACCGTTGGCTCCTAAAAGGAGGAACCATGTTCCGCAGCAAGAGCAAGGCAGAGCAGGTCCGCGACAGCGTCACCGACTCCGCCTCGTCCGCCGCCGGCTCCGCGTCGAACGCGGCCAGCAACGCCGCCAGCTCGGCCGCTGCGCAGGCGGCCGACGCCGCCGCGCAGCTCGCGGCCCTCAAGGACCGGGTCGGCCCGCGCGTCGCCGTGGCCCGTGAGGCCGCCAGGGACGCCGTCGACTGGGGCAAGCCCCACGTCGAGCACGCTCGCGAGTGGGCCGAGCCGCGCGTCCGCCACGGGGTCCACGAGGCCGCCCCCAAGCTCGCCGATGCCGTCTCCGGTCTCGCGCCCAAGGTGGACACCGCTCGCGACAAGCTCGTCGACGACCTGCTGCCCAGGGCCGTCGAGGCGCTCGCGGCCGTTGCCGCAGCCGCGGCGGTCGCCAAGGACCAGGCCGTCGACACCGCTGACCGCGCACCCGACGCGTTCGCCGTGCTCAGGGGCGACGCGAAGGCCAAGCGCGGGGGCAAGCGCAAGGCCCTGCTGTTCATCGGCCTGCTCGGTGCGGCGGCAGCCGCTGTCGCGGTCTTCTTCAAGAAGTCGGCACCCAAGGACGACCCGTGGGCGACCCCGCTCCAGGACCCCTACACCGCGCCCGACAGCTCGGTCTCGGGCAAGGTCGCCTCGATGGCCGACTCGGCCAAGGCCAAGGTGTCCGAGGCCGCCGGCGCCGTGAAGGACAAGGCGTCGGAGATGACTGACCGGGCCTCCGACGCGGCGGACTCCGCGACTGACACGGCCGAGGACGCCGCCGACGACGCTGGGGACGCAGCCGAGGACGCGGCCGACGCTGTGGGCGACACGGCCGACGACGCCAAGGACAAGGTCGACTGACGGTCCCGGGTCAGGCTCCACCGCAGCGACCGCGCGGCCGGTCGGGGTGACCGGGCACGACACGAGCGCAGGCAGGAGCACGGGAGATGTGGGAGTACCTGGCCGGACCCTTCCTGGCCAGCGGCACCCTCCTGCTGGTGGCCGGACTGCCCAAGCTGCGCGACCCGATGCCGCTGGTCCGGGCCATGCGATCGGCGGACCTCCCGACCAGCCGCGCCCTCGTGCGGGTCGCCGCGGCCGCTGAGGTCGCCGTGGGGGTCGGCGCCGTCGTCGCCCCCGGACGGCTGAGTGCCGGCCTGGTCGCGGTCGCCTACGTCGGGTTCACCGGGTTCGTCATCCTGGTCCTGCGCCGCGGAGGGGTCCTCGGGTCGTGTGGGTGTTTCGGGACGTCGGACACCCGTCCGAGCCGCACGCACGCAGTCCTCACCGGTGCCGCAGCGGTGGTCGCTGCGTCGGTGGCTGTCGCACCGCCCGTCGACCCCTGGAGCCGGTCGCTGACCGACAGCGGTCTGCTCGGCGCGGCGGTCCTGCTCATCGCGTTCCTCGCCTGGCAGGTCATGGCCGTCCTGCCCGGTGCGACCTCGGAGGCTGCCCGGAGCACAGGCCGGCACCCCACCGACGCCGCCGCCGAGGGGGTCTGAGCGTGCTCGCCGTCGTCATCGCCGAGGGCGTCGCTGTCCTGCTGCTCGGGGTCCTCGTGCTCGGTCTGCTGCGCTCTCACGCGCTGATCCTCAAGGCGCTGCACGAGCTCGGCGCAGGGTTGGAGCTGGAGAAGGACGCCCAGTCCGCCACGCCCGCAGCGGTGTCCGCACCTGCCGAGCCGGTGGCTCTCGAGCTCGAGACCGGTGTGGTCGCGGGTACCCGGCCGTCGACGTCGCGGGCCCGCGACCTCATCGGGTCCTCACTGGACGGCCAGGCCCGGGGAGTCGGCGTCGGCGAGGGGCGGCACCTGCTCGCCTTCCTCTCCAGCGGGTGCACCGTCTGCCAGACCTTCTGGGAGGAGTTCGCTCGCGGTCCGCAGGACGTTCCCGGTGGAGCCGACCTGGTCGTGATCTGCAAGGGACCCGAGGAGGAGAGCGCCTCCACGCTGCGACGGCTGGCCGGCCGCGACCTGCCGGTGCTGCAGTCCTCCGCGGCGTGGGACGTCTATGGCATCCCGGGGTCCCCGTACTTCATCTATGTCGAGCAGGGCGTGATCACCGGTGAGGGGTCGGCGACCACCTGGCCGCAGGTGCGTGACCTCATGAGCCAGGCCGTCGCCGACACCGCCGAGGCCCGTCTGGCCGCCGGGCGCACCGGGCCGGGCGCCGTGGGGATCGATGCCGGTGAGATCAGTGCCGGTGAGATCGATGCCGGAGAGATCGATGCCGGAGAGATCGGTGCCGGAGAGATCGGTGCCGGCGACCTCGCGCTCGCGCCGGGAGAGCACCGTGACAGCCTGCCGCGCATGGACCGTGAGCTGCTCGGTGCCGGCATCTACCCGGGACACCCCAGCCTGTACGAGCCGGCGGACCCACCGGGGGCGATCGACCACCCCGGCATCGACCACGACCACCCACCCGCCCGATGACCACCGCGTCGCTCGCCCTCACCCTCGGCCTACCCATGGCCGTGGTCGCTGCGGTGCGCGCGACGTGGTCACCTTGAGGTGAGTCGATGCTCTCCAGCATCAGCCCGCTCGGTGAGCGGGCCCGCGCCTCGCGGTGGTGGGTGACCACCACCGCCTACCTGCTCGGCTCGGTCCTCGGCGGTCTCGCTCTCGGCCTGCTCGCCTCCGTCGTCGGGTCCCTCGTGCCGTCGTCGTGGCGCAGCTCCTCGACCGGACTCGGTGTGGTCGGCCTGCTGCTGCTGGTCGGTCTGCTGCTCGACATCGGTCCGGGCCGGCTCCGGCTCCCGACCTGGCGGCGCCAGGTCGCCGAGGGCTGGCTCGGCGAGTACCGCGGCTGGGTCATCGGACTCGGGTTCGGCACCCAGCTCGGGTTCGGGCTGGTCACCATCATCACCAGTGCGACGACCTACGCCGTGGCGGTGCTAGCCGTGCTGTCCGGTGACCCGCTCAGCGGCCTCGCCATCGGCGGCGTGTTTGGTCTGGTTCGCGCGCTTCCGGCGGCCATGATGGGCCGCGTGGACACGCCCGCCGCCCTGCACCGCGTGTTCGGGTTGGTCGAGCAGTGGGCCCGGCCGGTCGATGTGACTGCCCGGTCCTGCCTCGCGCTCGCCGGTGGGGTCCTCGTCGTCGCTGCGCTCGGAGGTGGTTGAGGTGGTCGTCCAGCGATACGGCTTGCGGGTGGTGCCACCCTCGACGGACTGGCACCTGAGGATCGACCGGCGGGCGGCGACCGGCGACGGCACGGTGACCCACCCTGTGCTCCATGCGTGCACCGTCGCACTGCCCGAGGAACGCGGCGACTTCGGCAGCGGGGTGGTCGACCTCCTCGGCAGCGAGGACGTCTTCGTCTCGTTGGTGGAGTACGGCGTCGAGGTCGCCGACGACGGCCTGTTCGCCCGGCGCGGCCTGCCCCATCTCGCGCCGTCCCAGTTCTCACCGTCGCGACTGCAGCGTCCGATGCCCGGGCGCTCGGCCAGCCAGCACTTCTTCAGCAGCGGGGGACGGGCGTTCTGCCTGTTCACCGTGATCGGCAGCCACGCGCGCCGGATGGCCACCGTGCCGAGAGCCGCGGCCCTGGTGCGCAGCCTGTCGGTCACCGACAAGGTCGCCCTGCTCAGGCTCGGAGAGCTGCCGTGAGTCTGGGCACCGACGCAAGGGCGGCCGCGAGACGCCGGTGACGCGGACGTCGGTGACGCGGACCTCGCCGCAGGCTCACCCGCCAGCCTCGTGGACGCGACCCGGGGCGGGGGCGGGGCGCTCGGTCTGGTCCACGGGATCTCCGGGCTGATGGACCGGTTGGGTCGGCGCGGATTCCTGCTGGGGGCGGCGGTGGCCGGGTCGGCGCTGGCGACCCGCCCCAAGGAGTACACGCTGCGGCCGGTCGCGGCCTATGCCACGATCTGCGGCCCAGGGAACACCGCCGCCTCGGGCTGGACCGTGTTCTGCTGCACCATCAACGGCCGCAAGAACTCCTGTCCCCCGGGGAGCTTCGCCGCAGGCTGGTGGAAGGCCGCTGACTCGTCGTGGTGCGGCGGGGGCTACCGCTACATCGTCGACTGCAACGCTGCGTGCGCGAAGTGCACCAGCGGCTGCGGCGGCGACCACATCTGCGACTCGACGTGCTGGAACTGCTCCTGCGGCCGCGGGTCGAGCGCGACCTGCGACCAGCGCCGGGTGTGCTGCAACGCATTTCGCTACGGCCAGTGCAACACCCAGATCTCGTGCAGCGGTGGGGTCCACTGCCGGATGGTCAGCTGCGTCCCGCCGTACCAGTGGGCCAACTGCACCACGACCTCGCTGGTCGACAACCGCACGTCCGAGCACAGTGCCCCGTGCCTGCCGTCCTGGGGCTACATCGCGGCCAGGTACAAGGCGATGGGTGAGCAGGGTTCGTTCCTCGGCTCGTCGCTGGGTCCGGTCCGGGCGACCAGCGACGGCCGCGGCACCTGCGTGCCCTACCAGGGCGGCTACATCTACTACACCAGCTCCACCGGCGCCTGGGCGATGACTAACTTCATGCGAGAGCGCTGGCTTGCGAGCGGATACTCCTCGACGCTCGGCTATCCCACCGGGGACAAGGTCGCGACCCGCGACGGCGGCTTCCTGCAGCTGTTCCAGCACGGGTGCATCACCGACTCGGGGTCGACCTCGACCCAGGCGGTGTATGGATACCTGTGGACGCTGTGGAAGGCGAACGGTCGCGAGGGTGGCGTGCTGAGGTATCCCACCGGGCCACGGACCGAGGGACTCCCCGACGCCGGCGTGATCCAGACCTTCCAGAACGGCTGCATCGTCGACTCCGCAAGCACCCCAACCCAGCTCGTGCACAGCTATATCTGGACGATCTGGCAGGCGAACGGGCGCGAGACCGGCGTGCTGAGGTATCCCACCGGGCCACGGACCGAGGGACTCCCCGACACCGGCGTGATCCAGACCTTCCAGAAGGGCTGCATCGTCGACTCCGCCAGCACGGTGACCAGCGTCGTCCACGGGGTGCGCTGGACGGCGTGGCAGGAGGCCGGGCGCGAGAAGGGCGTGCTCGGATATCCGGACGGCGCTGTCACCGAGCACCGCCGCGGGAGATACCAGGTCTTCCAGAAGGGTGAGCTCTGGTCGGCGGCGACCGGCCCGGCCTACCGCGTGTACGGCGGCGTGCTGGCGGCGTGGAGGGAGGCCGGGGGCGCGGACGGCGAGTACGGGCTCCCGGTCAGCGACACCGTGCGGGACGGCGAGCAGCTCACCTGCACCTTCGAGGGCGGGGTCATCACCGCCTGAGGCTGCGACGGCCGTCGGCGTCGCGGCTCGTGAGCCCCGAGGCGTCGAGACGCTCGAGCACGGGGACGGCCACCCGGCGGCTGGTGCCCAGGGCACGCGTCGCCTCCCCCACGGTGAACCCGGCCGGTAGGTCGGCGAGGACCCGGACGGCGGCGGCGTCGATCGCGGGGTGCAGGAACAGGCCGCGTAGCCGGATCAGCCGTCCTGCCGTCGCGGCGGCGGCGAGCCCGCGGGGCGTGGGGCGCCAGCCGCGGACCTGGTCGGCGGTCGGGGAGTCGAGCGGGTGCGCGTCGAGCCACGCCAGCAGGCTGTCCAGGCCGGGGTCACTGGGGGGTCCACGGCGGGGACTGTGGTGGGAAGGGATGTGGGGACTGAGGTGCGAATCGTGGTGGGGGCGGCTGGGTCGGTGGGGGGCGCGGCCGTGAAGGCGGTGGTGGGAACGATCGCGGCGACGGAGGCACGGTGTTCCGCCTCCGCGGCCAGGGTGGCGGCGCGGCGGCTGGCGTCGCCGCGACGGGTGAACGGGGCCGGGTCGAGCGCGACGACCTCGACACCGGCCAGCACCCGCCGCTCGCCGGGGTCGCGGAGCGCCGCGCGGTCACCGGCCACGACACCGACCGGCCGGAGACAGGTGACACGGGCGAACTCCCCTGACAGCCAGTGGATCCGGCACGGCACAGCAGCCGTCCCGACATGCAGGACCAACGCCCGTCGACGCGACACGCGGGGCTCGACGACCGTGGGCAGGGGTCGCACGCGGACGTCCAGCACCGTGACGGCCTGGAGGGGGCGCCAGGTGACGAGCGTGCCTCGCGGAACCTCCTCGGTCGACACCCCGCGCAGGCTGATCGCCAGGCGTGCAGGGCCATGGACCTCCACGACCGGCTCACCGCAGGTCTGCAGCCCACGCACCTGCACCTCGCGCTGCCCCAGCCACACCGCATCGGTGTCGCTGACCCGGCCGGCGACCATCGTCCCCGTGACGACGGTGCCCACGCCGTGGACCGTGAACGACCGGTCGACCCACAGCCGCGGCGGTGGGGGGACCGCGGTGGGAGCGTCGGGCCCGCCGGAGCGTCCGCTCGGGTCCGTCTCGTGCTGGTGGTGCGCGAGCGAGCTGAGCGCCGAGCGGAGGTCGGGCAGACCCGCGCCGGTCACCGCGGAGACGGCCATCGCGGTCACCGGGAACAGTCCGAGGCGACCCAGGCGAACCAGTGAGTCGCGTTGGGCCGGAGCGGGATCCGCGCGGTCGGACTTGGTGACCACGAGGACCAGCTCGGTGATGCCGAAGGCGACGACACCCTCGGCATGCTCCTGGGTCTGCCGGCTCCAACCCTCGTCCGCCGCCACCACGAGCATCACCGCGGGCGCGGGTCCGACACCGGCGAGCATCGAGGTGACGAACCGCTCGTGTCCGGGCACATCGACCAGCGCCACGCAGCGGCCATCGAGGTCCAGCCACGCATAGCCGAGGTCGATGGTCATCCCGCGTCGACGCTCCTCGGCCCAGCGGTCGGGCTCCATCCCGGTGAGCGCACGCACGAGCGTGGACTTGCCATGGTCGACGTGGCCCGCGAGGGCGATGACGGCCATCAGTGGGCCAGTACGGCCCGGATCGCCTGCACCACAGCGTGATCCGCCTCCTCGGGCACGCAGCGCAGGTCGACCAGGCACCGCCCTGACTCGACCCGGGCCACGACCGGCGGGCTGCCCAGCCGCAGGGGAGCGGCATACGCCTCGTCCACGGCGACCGCCCATCCCGGCAGGCCGACACCCGGCGCTCCCCCACCGCCGACCCGACCCCGGCTGGGCACGACCTCGCACGACCCGGCGGGCAGCACGGCGGCCACCGCGTCGCAGCGGGTGCGTTGACGGTTCGCGCCGGCCAGCAGCGACCGCCAGGTCGGGGTCTGGCCGCCGTCCAGCGTCGCCTCCAGCGCGGCCAGCGCGGTCTTGTCGGGCCGCAGCGCCCTGGCCAGCGGGTGCCGCCGCAGCCGCTCGACGAGGTCCGCCCGGCCGAGGACGAGCCCGGCCTGTGGCCCCCCCAGGAGCTTGTCCCCGCTGCAGGTGACCACCGAGGCGCCATGGGTCAGGGAGGTCGTGGCGTCGGGCTCGTCCGGCAGCAGCGGGTGGGGGTGCAGCAGCCCGCTCCCGATGTCGTGGACCACCGGCAGACCGAGGGTGGCCAGCTCGGCAACGGTGGCCTCGGCGGTGAACCCGGTGACCGTGAAGTTGCTCGGGTGGACCTTGAGGATCGCGCGGGTGTCGGGGCCGACCGCGTCGGCGTAGTCCGCGAGCCGGGTGCGGTTGGTCGTCCCGACCTCGCGCAGCCGCGTCCCGGTGGAGGCGATGAGGTCGGGCAGCCGGAAGCCGTCGCCGATCTCGACCATCTCCCCGCGGCTCACCAGCACCTCGCCGGTCGCCGCGAGGACGGTGGTCGTCAGGACCAGCGCTGCGGCGCCGTTGTTGACCACCAGGGCGCCGCCTGCTGCGGGGACCGCGGCCAGGAGCGCGGAGAGGACGCCGGCGCCGCGCCGGGCGCGGGCGCCGGTGGCGAGGTCGAACTCGACGTCGAGATAGGCGGCGCTGCTGACCATCGCACGAACCGCGCTGTCGGACAGGGGCGCTCGACCCAGGTTGGTGTGGAGGACGACGCCCGTCGCGTTGAGGACGGCGGTCGTCGAGAGGCGGGTGTGTTCGAGCGCGGCGGCGGCCCGGTCGACGACGGCCTCGGGCGGGATCGTCCCGGCCCGGGCGAGGTCCTGCGCCTGCCTGACCTCGCGCCGCACCCGCTCGCGCCCGTGCTGAGCCGAGGCCGCAGCGAGGCGTGGTTCGGCCAGCGCGGCGTCGGTGCGGGGGATCCGGCGGCGCGGGTCGGGCACCGCGGGCGTCTCCGGCATGGGGTCCTCCACTGCTGCGGGCTGGACTGCTGCGGGCCGTACTGATGCGGGCTGTACTCCTGCGGGCCGTACTGATACGGGTCAAGCCGCCTCGCCCACTGGCGGAGGCGGACGGGAATCGAACCCGCCAAGCCGAGGTACTCGGCTTCACCGGTGTTGAAGACCGGGAGGGCCACCAGGCGCCTGTACGCCTCCAGTGGCGAGGCTAGCGTAGGCCCGTGGACGCGATCAGACTGACGCAGTATGCCTCTGGCGGCGGCTGTGCCTGCAAGATCCCGCCGGGTGAGCTGGAGGACGCCGTTCACGGGCTGGTGGGACCGACCTCCGCCGACCTCCTGGTCGGGCTCGACCACGGGGACGACGCGGCGGTGCTGCGGATCGACGGCGGACAGGCGGTCATCAGCACGGCAGACTTCTTCACCCCGGTGGTGGACGACGCCTACGACTGGGGCCGGATCGTCGCGGCCAACGCGCTCTCGGACGTGTACGCCATGGGCGGGCGCCCGGTCCTGGCGATCAACCTGGTGGGCTGGCCCCGCGCGACCCTGCCCACCGAGGTGCTGCACGAGGTGCTCCGCGGGGGTCTGGACGTCGCGCAGTCGGCGGGTTGCCCGGTCGCCGGTGGTCACAGCATCGACGCTCCCGAGCCGACCTATGGAATGGCGGTGACCGGTCTGGCCGACCCGAACCTGTTGCTGCGCAACGACGCTGCCGAGCCGGGGCTGCCGCTGAGCCTGACCAAACCGTTGGGCGTCGGGGTGCTGAACTCGTGGCACAAGGCGACCGGGGAGCGGTCGGAGGAGGCGATCGAGTCGATGGTGCGGCTCAACGATGTCGCGTCCCGCGAAGCCGTCGCCGGGGGTGCGCGGGCGGCCACCGACGTGACCGGGTTCGGGCTGCTCGGACACCTCTACAAGCTGTGCCGGGCCTCCGGCGTCGGGGCCGTTCTCGACTCGAGCGCAGTGCCGTATCTGGCGGGGGCGCGGGCGGCGTTGGCGGCGGGCCACGTCAGTGGCGGGACGCGGCGCAACCTGGACTGGGTGCGCGCCCACCTCGACGCGTCAGTGGACGACGACGAGCTGCTGCTGCTGGCCGACGCCCAGACCAGCGGTGGCCTGCTGGTCGTGGGCGAGGTGCCGGGTGCACCGGTGATCGGGCACACGGTGGCGGGGGCGCCGCGGATCTCGGTCCGCTGAGCCTTGTCACCACGGGCCGGTGAGGCGCACAGTGAGGACATGAGGCGCTATGACGTGGAGCTCCAGGAGCGCGACGGGGTCGTGCGCACCCAGCGGCTGCACATCCCGGCCGACAACCCCGGCGAGGCTGTCGTCTCGGCCAAGGCGGCCATGACCGCCGCGCGGGCGACGTCAGCCGACGGCCTGTACGTCGTGTACCGGCGACGGCGGACCCGCGGTCGCACGCTCGTCGGGGTGTTCGCCGGCCAGGGCGGCAGCGATGACGGCCTCGCGGGCGTGCGCGAGCCGCGCAGGCCGCTCCCCGACCTACCGGGCCTGTCGGCCTACCGGGACGTCACGGACCCTGACCCGACTCCTTCGCCGATCCTGCATCGAGGTTAGGACGCAGGCAGCGACCGGCTGGAGGTCGGGCTGCCCGCTGTCGCGGCCCGGTCGGGTCCGGGTGACGATGGACCCATGAGCAGACGCACCGTGGTCATCACTGGCGCCAGCGACGGGATCGGCGCCGCCGCAGCGAGGGCGCTGGCGAAGGCGGGCGAGGAGGTCGTGGTCGTCGGTCGGTCACCGGAGAAGACCGAGGCCGTCGCCCGCTCGATCGGCGCCGCGTCGTTCGTGGCGGACTACACCCGGCTGGACACCGTCCGCGAGCTGGCTGCGGCGCTGCTGCAGGCCTACCCCCGCATCGACGTCCTGGCCAACAACGCCGGCGGGGTGATGGGCACGCGCGAGGTGACGGCCGACGGATTTGAGAAGACGTTCCAGGTGAACCACCTCGGCGGCTTCCTGCTGACCGCGCTGCTGATGCCGACGTTGCTGTCGTCGGGCGCGACCGTGGTGAACACCTCGAGCGTGGCGGCCCAAGGTTTCGGGCGGTTCGACATCGGCGACCTGAACAACGAGAAGTCGTATGTGTCCATGCGCGCCTACGGCAACGGCAAGCTGGCCAACATCCTGCACGTCCGCGAGCTCCAGCAGAGGTTCAGCGGTCAGGGCCTGGCTGCGGCGGCGTTCCACCCCGGGGTGATCGCGTCGAACTTCGGGTCGGAGTCCGGTCTGGGGATGAAGCTGATCTACCACACCCCGCTGCGGTACTTCCTCAAGGGAGTGGAGGCCGGCGCCGACCCGCTGGTCTGGCTCGCGACCTCGCGGCCGGGGGTCGACTGGTCGCCGGGGGAGTACTACGAGAAGCGCCGGGTCGCCCGGTCCAGCGACACCGCATACGACGCGGTGCTGGCCGGGGAGCTGTGGGAGCGGAGCGCCGAGATGGTCGGGGTGCCCGTGGACCTCGGCTTGCCGGCGTAGGCCGAGCGACGCGAGGTGGTGCGGTGCTGACCGAGCAGCACCCGGCCGCCTCGCGAGCGTCGCGTGACGTCGTCGCGCCCGACAGGACCTACTTGGCGGCGGCCGACAGGAGGCCGGACACGGCCTTGTTGATCACCGTGAGACCCTCCTGGGTCACGGTGTCGCCGCGCCCACGCGACGTGCTCGCTGCCGCGCAGGTGGCCGTCCACTCCAGCCCCGCCTTCTCGGCCAGGGCCTTGCCGATCTCGGGCATCGTCCCGGACACCACGCCGCACTGACGCGCCGCGGCCTCGAAGACCTGGGAGGGGAGTCGGTTGCCCGCCGCGACCGGCACGGTCGGGATCT
The DNA here is from genome assembly GCA_963750305.1 of uncultured Actinomycetota bacterium. GTDB lineage: Bacteria > Actinomycetota > Actinomycetes > Actinomycetales > Dermatophilaceae > CAVVPX01. The sequence goes on along the minus strand of CAVVPX010000002.1, from coordinate 317,630 downwards.
TCAGCTGCTTGCACAGCTTGTCCAGCTCGGCCTGCTTCGGGTCCTTGGCCTGCACCCCGACCGGCTTCACCCCGCTGAAGGCCCGGTCGTCGTCTCCGCGGCAGGTGGAGCACCACTCCGGGTTCATTCCGTGCTGGCAGTCTTCGGTCATGTACTGATCGTAGGCCCGTCTCGGAGCGGCGCGATCCAGGCACCCCGTGTGGCGAGGCCTGCGCGGCCCTTGCAGCGCTGGAATCCCGACCGCAGGGACGGGTTGCATCGCTCTGCTCGGCAGTTGACCGTCGCACCACGCAGGGGCTCGCGCGCCCTCCCCTCGGTCATGCCCCGTCGGTCTCGGCGACCCGGTCGACAGGCGCAGCGTCCATCGGCTCTTCAAGCTGAGGGCGGCGAAGACCGGCGGGGTCCCGGGGAGCTCTCCCGCGCGTCGCCGCCGATACCGGTCGGATCAACCGCGCCTGGTCCCCTTGATCCTCTTGTACTGGTCGACGGCCTTGCGGGAGCTGCGCCAGACACCGTCGGATCCCTGAACTGCGTCAAGCCGCCCGCGTTGGGCCGCCTGCCGGAGGGCAGCGATGGTGAACTCCTCGTTGACCAAGGCGGCCAGCGGGACGAGCCGGGCCGGGCCGGCGAGGTTCGGGACGATGAACCGGTTGAGATTGTCGTACATGGCTCGGGCGAGGAGCTCCCCGAGCGGTCCGACGTCATCCGCGTCCGCCTTCTGCAGGGCCGTCAGGTATGCGGACCGCTGCTGCTTCAGCACGACGATCGGTGGGTATCCCAGGCGCACCAGGAGGAGGTTGAGGACCAGTCGGCCCGTGCGTCCGTTGCCGTCGATGAACGGGTGGATCCGCTCGAAATGGTCGTGGATCCGGGCAAGTCGCTCCGGCACGGGTGTCGCCGGGTCGGTCGAGAGCAAGCCGACCTGCTGGTCGTTCACGACGTCGACCCACCCGCGGACCTGAGCGTCGACCAGTGGCCAGGCGGGAGGCGTCATCCCCCCACCGAACGGCTGGATGTCATGTTCACGGAAGTTGCCTGGGCCCTCGCGGTCGGTGGCGTCAGGGTGCGGTGCGACCTGCCACACCGGGTCCATGGCGACCTTGTGGACGTGCCGCAGCTCCTGGGTGGTGATCAGCCCTCCGCCGTGCCAATCGCCGGGTTCGAGAGCCTGCGCATACACCCACTGGGCTGCGTCGGCGTACCCCTTGACCTCCATGTACTCCTTAAGCGGCTTGGCACCGACGGCCTTGCCTCGCTCCAGCAGCAACTCCACCTCGCGCAGCACCAGGGTATTGCCCTCCAGCGCTGTGGAGTGGTGAGCCTCGAGGTGCCAGATGTCCGACCAGATCGCCTCCGACTCCTGAGGCGAGGGCAGGCCGCCCAGGCGATCGCGCAGCTCGGCGAGGGCTGCCTCCAACCGGGCGTACACGGTCGCACGCGAGGGCCGTCCGCGAGCCATGTCGCCTCCGGTTGATAAGGGTTCAGGCTGACCAATTGATCTTATCAACATTGGTTGATCACCCTTGCCCCGACCCAAAAGATCTGATCAACCAGTACGGAGGTCATGCCACGCGATGGAGCGCCCAACCACCGGCGAACATCGGGTGGGGTGCTGAAGCCGTACTTTGCTGGGGGGAACGACCCTTTGACCAGTCGGCTAACGTGGAGTCGATCTCGCTTGGCGGCGGAGTCGAAGCGCCGTTCCACCTGACCGGCGCAACGAGCGGAGGCCGGGTCACCGTGGTGGAGCACCCGATGGCGCCGGGTTCGCTGATCGAACCTCACACGCACGAGCGTGAAGACGAGTACTCATGGATTCTCTCCGGCCGCATCGGGATGCTGCTCGGACGGGAGGAGTTCGAGGCGACGCAAGGAACCCTCATCGCAAAGCCGCGTGGGGTGGTCCACGCGGCCTGGAACGAAGGACCAGGGCCGGCGAGCTTCTCGAGGTGATCGCTCCCTCCGGCTTCGAGAGCTTCTTCCTACAGGGGGCCGAGATGTTCAGTGGACCGGCAGAGCCACCAGCTGCGGACCTCGAGGAACTGGCAGGAGCCTATGGGCTCACCTTCCACATGGACATGGTGAACGGGATAATCGACAGGCACAGGTTGAGTGCAGCGGTTCGATACGACTGACTACGGTGAGGGCATGGCACTCGGCTGACAAAAAGAGTCTCCGGCGCCTCGCGGCGGGGCGTCCGCGTTCCACCCGCGCGGTCGGAGACGAATGGGGCCGGTGAGCTGCCTGCCTCGCGATTCGGAAGGTGCGCGGTGATGGTCAGTGACAACGAGAAGCAGGTGCACTACCTGGTCGAGGAGAGCGTCAACGCCAACCGACCCGACGTCTTGGCCAGCGTCGTCGCCCCGGGTGTCCGCATCCATCCGGCAACGCCTGGTGCTGACCCGGATACCGAAGGCATCGAGGCGCTCAAAGTGGCGTTCAGACGCTTCCACGACGCGTTCCCTGACCTGCACATCACCTTGGACGACGTGATTGCAGCAGGCGATCGAGTCGCTGCGAGATGGACGGCTACCGGCACACACCGGGGAGAACTTGCCGGCATTGCGGCGACAGGTCGGTCGGTGCGGTGGAGCGGCATCGACTTCTACCGGCTCGACCAGGGCATGGTCGTGGAGTGGTGGCGCAACGATGACTTCGTTGGTTTGCTGCACCAATTGGGACGCGACCCCCTGGCACGATCAGGACACCAGAGCACCGCATGATGATCCGATCACCGGAGCAGGTGCAGCCACGTCATTGCGCGATCGCCAAGTCGTCTAGTTCGAGGTTGAGATAGCGACCGACCATGCCCTTTGAGCCAGTGATGCCGAACGCCGTGCGGTCCAGGTGTCCGGCTCGACCGTGAACCCGGATGCCGCTGCCTCCGCGTGTGACGCGGTCGAGCCGTGCTGAGCACCCCGCTGTGGTGACTGAGCAGCTCCTGTCAGCGGCGTGGCCGCACGACGTCGGGAACATGGGCGACATGGCGTGGTCTGGCTTCCACGCTCTGGACGGGGTGCGCTTTCTCCAGTCGATCGGGGCACTACCGATGTCCAAGACCTGCTGACCTCCTAGGAGGTCACCTCAAGCTCCAGCCCCCGGATCGTCGTCCCTCTTTGGAGGCGAGCACTCCGTCGTTCCTCAGGTTCTGGGCGGCCCACCGGAGGTCCTTCTCACGTCCTTGGTCGCCCAGTGCCTGGACGATCCACGTCTCCAAGTCTCGTTTCATGGCCATTGGCGAAGCTTGGCAGTTCGATGCGGCGGAGCGGCGCTGGGTGGGTCGAGTCAGAACGGGCGGTACATGTCGCGTCGGTGTTCGATCCGGAGGACGACGACCTCACGCTCGGCCTCCTTGATCCGGTAGAGAACCCGGTAGGTCCCGCGTCGCGCGGACCAGATCCCGGCCAGGTCGTCACGCAGCGCCCTGCCGACCCGATGAGGGTTGCCGACCAGGGCAGTGGTGAGGAACTCGATGACCGCGACCGCGACGGGCTCGGGCAGCTTGTCGCGCAGAGCCCGCGTGGCGGGCGGAGTGAGGACGAGTTCGTACGGCCCCGGCTCCGTCATCGACGGAGCTGCCGCACCGCGTCCGTCCCGCGGACCACGTCGCCTCGCGCGTATGCGGCGTCGGCCTCGCGGATGTCGGCCAGGGCCTCCGGATCGCCCAGCACGTCGAGGGTCTCCTCCAGCTGGGCCAAGTCCTCGGGGCTGATCAGCACGGCGGCGGCGTGACCGTTGCGGGTCACGATGACCCGCTCGTGCTGGAACTCGACCCGGTCGACCACCTCGCTGAAGTGGTCGCGGACGGCGCGCAGCGGTTCGGTGCTCATGGCCACAATTGTGGCGCATTGGGTCCAGTAGCGCAACGACCAGCCTGCGCGGTGGTCATTGCGACCGCAGTCAGCTGCTGATCGTCCCCGACCGGCAGCTGGCGGGCAAGGGTCGGCTCACCGGCGTGCGCGCGACAATCGCGGGGCGCGCAGGTGCCTCTGCTTGGCGACTGCCGTCGCGACTTGGCGTGCGGCCTTCTCGAACGGCGCCGGCGCCTGGTCTGCAGCCTCGCGGACGGCGCCGGCCATGCCGGTACGCAGGTGCTCGACCCGGTCCAAGGCGTAGTCGGGGGCCAGCTCGAGCGCGGTCGCGACCTCGACCCAGTCCTCTACGGTGACGTCGCGAACCTGCCACGCCTTGCCGACCTTCATCGAGCTGTGCACGACCTCGCCAGGCTTGAGGTACGGCGCGTAGCTAGCCGCGTCGTACAGCGGCGCCAGAGCAACCCGCGGCCCGCGCAGCAGCAGGCTGTAGTTCTTGGCGTGCGCATCGGTGCCACCGACCAGGGTATTGAAGGCGAAGGCGTCGAAGAAGCGTTCCCGCACCCGGGAGCGGTCGGCGAGCCCAAGCGACCCAAGCAGCGCCGCCACGTTCTTGACGCTCGGACCCTTGTCAGCCTGGTACTTCTTGGACGGTGGGTAGGTCATTGCCTGCAGCAGGTCCTCCTGGTGCAGGCGTAGCCACGTCCCATTACGGTCGCGACGCCGGTCGTATCGGGTCGAGACGAGGGTCTTGGCCCCGCCGAAGTCGACCAGTTCTACGTGGGCGACGCGCAGCCCGAGCACCGCAGCGGCGCGCAGACAGACGAACTCGTTTACGTGCAAGTCCCCAAAGCGGGTGCCGGAGGCTGTGGGTTTCAGTATGTGCGTTGTCGGGGTCGAGCCGTGAGGCACGCCCCAGGTGCCGTCGTCGAGCAGGTGCAGGGCGACCTTGTTCTGCGCGCCGGCTAGGCTCCACCGACCCGAGCCCTCCCCGACCTCCCAACCGGCGTCGCGCACGGTGAGCTCGCGCAGCATGCTGCAGAGCTCCTCCTCGGACAGGCGGCGCACGTCCCCGGTGCGCAGGGCCGCGTCCGGCGGGTCAACGTCAACGGGCAGTACCTGGACGGCACCGGCAGCGTCACGCCCGACGTGGCGCAACAGGGCGAAGGGGTTGCGTGCTGACACTTGGAAGCGGCGGCCCCACTCCTCACGTACAGCGGCGTTGTCGGGCAGTAGGCCCTCCAGCCAGGCTGTGACGACCCGACTGCTGTGCCTTGCGCTGGACAGCGGCATGGACAGCGACAAGGGGGTCGGTGAGCGGCGGGAGGTGTAGGCAGCATCGTAGGAGAAGGACAGCGATCCACCGGTCGTCTGCTCCAGTCGGCCGGCCCGGACTCCGTCGAGGAAGACGTTCATCTCGTTCATGTCTGGTCTGCGAACATGTCGGCGAAGGGGTCGGTGTCGTCGTCTGAGGCGGGCTTCGGCGACGGACCGAGGTTGACGGCCAAGCCGAGGGCGGTGAGAACGTCGAGCACCTTGCGCAGCTCGGCACCCGGGTTAGCGCCGGTCTCGAGGCGGGAGAGCCAAGGGCGGGACACGCCGGCGCGCTCGGCTAGGGCTTCCTGGCTGAGCCCAGATGCCCGGCGGGCGTCGCGCAGCGCAGCGCCCAGTTCTCGCACGGTGGTGAGCATGACTCTGCCTTTCGGTGTTCTGTTACGGAACGACGACAACCTGAAATGTCACGATACCACTACAACCACGTTTGTAACGGATCTGAGACAATCGGACTTGTCACGAACTCGTGACAACCCGGCGGGCACGAAGCGACTTCGACAGGGCGACACGACACGGTCACCCATCGCGACGGGCTACGCAGCACGAGACGTAACTAACTGCCGCCCAACGCCTTCACGCACATGGCCCAAGGCCGTCAAGTAGAGGCGTGCTCGGCGGCGAGGTGCCCGTGGAGGCAGCCCCCTCGCTTAATGGCAGGGTTCGCGAGAAGGCCCCTGTTGGGGAGTCTTGCGTCAACCTCGCCAACACTGGTCCACCCACTCCAGTACTTCTCCGGGGTACGGACGCGGCAGAGGCCCCTCCCGCCGAGCGGAGGGGCCTCTGACCTGCGGTGGGCCAAGGGGACGCCCCACTCCATCCGAGCCTCGTCCCTCGGCCCGGCCTGGAGCGTGGGCCCTGAACCCCCTGCGGGGGTCCGAGACTCACCTCAACCCCGTTGACGACGGGGGGACCGGACGAAAAGCGTGTCCGGTCCCTTCGTCGTCAGTGGAGCCAAGGGGACTCGAACCCCTAACCCCCTGCTTGCAAAGCAGGTGCGCTACCAATTGCGCCATGGCCCCGGGTGGGAATGCCCGCCCCACGCGAACGGGGCGGACGACGAACCTCAGGCCGGCTTGTCCGTGGCGGCCGCCCAGAGGTCCTTCTCGGCCTGCTGGGCCGCGAGCTTGCGCTGGATGGCCGTGGCGCCGAGGGCAGCGGCCAGGACGATCAGGAGCTTCTTCACGCGGGTGACTCCGATCCGGGGGCCGGGCTGAGCAGGGGATGGATGGTGGGCCTAAGAGGACTTGAACCTCTGGCCTCTTCCTTATCAGGGAAGCGCTCTAACCGTCTGAGCTATAGGCCCGTCAGCCATCCACTGGTCACGCTCCGGGGAGCACGACCGGTCGAGGTTACCTCACCCCGTGGCCGCGCCACAAAACGGTTCGGGTGGTGGCAGCTCAGTCGTCCGTGAGGGTCAGCTGGACGCCGCCGACCAGGCTGGAGCAGACGTTGTACAGGATCGAACCGAGGGTGGCGATCGCGGTCAGCAGGACCACGTCGATGACGCCGATGACGATGGCGAGGGAGACGACGCGGCCGAAGCCGACGTAGTCCAGGATGTCGAACGGGTTGGTGTCGCTGCCCACCAGGTCACCGACGATGCGGTTGACGTCGGCGAACACGCCCCAGCCCGAGAGCACCGTCCACAGCACGGCCACGGCGATGACGCCGGCGATCCCGAGGGCGACCGACAGAAGGAACGAGATCTTCATCGCCGACCACGGGTCGACGCGCGAGACCGTCAGGCGTACTCGACGACCGCGGGCCGGCGCCCCGCCAGGGCGCACGGCGCTGCCGGACTGGGGGACCGTCTGGGTCGACCCGGGTCGGGCGGTCGACTCCGCGGACACCGTCGACTGCGGGGTCGCGACACTGGACATGGGTCCCGAGCGGGGTGCTTCAGACGATCCTGCCGCGCTCACTGGCCACCTCCCGATGGCTCGTCGTTGTCGTCCGCAGACGTCTCGGCGGACGTCTCCACAGTGGAGCCACCAGCGGGTTCATCCCCAGTGACGCCCTCCTGCAGGTCCGACGGTACGGCATCAGAGGGGGCCGGGTCGCCCTTGACGGGATCCGGAGACCCAACCGTGTCTTCTGGCGCGACGCCGTCCGGACCGGCCGTCAGTTCCGCGACCTCCTCCTCGGCCGCCCGCTCGGCGTTGCGGGCCACCGCGACGATCGACTCGTCGCGACCAGGGGTCGCGAACTTCATGCCCTGGGTGTTGCGGTGGCGGCGGGTGACGGGGCCGACCGGCATACGCACGATGTTGCCCTTGCTCATGATGACCAGCACCTCGTCGTCCTCGGACACGGTCAGCGCCCCGACCAGGTCCCCGTTGCGGTCGGTGATCTTGGCGACCGCGACCCCGAGGCCGCCCCGGCCCTTGGGGTTCCAGTCCGAGGCGAGACTCCGCTTGGCCATGCCGTTCTCGAACACCACGAACACGTCGGGGTCCTCGCCGTCACCGATGACGCTCATCGACAGCAGTGAGTCGGCGCCGCGGAACCGCATGCCCGTGACGCCGGAGGTGGCCCGGCCCATCGGACGCAGCTGGTCGTCGGTGGCGTGGAACCGCACCGACATCGCCTTGCGCGACACCAGCAGCAGGTCGTCCTCACCCGAGGCGAGGTCGGCGCCGACCAGCTCGTCACCGTCGCGCAGGTTCACCGCGATGAGACCACCGGTGCGGGGTGAGTCGTAGTCGGCGAGCCGGGTCTTCTTGACCAGGCCGTTGCGGGTGGCGAGCACGAGATAGGGAGACTGCTGGTAGTCGCGCACCGCGAGCACCTGGGCGATCTCCTCACCGGGCTGGAAGGCGAGCAGGTTGGCCACGTGCTGGCCCTTGGCGTCGCGGCCGGCGTCGGGCAGCTCGTAGGCCTTGACGCGGTAGACCCGCCCGAGGTTGGTGAAGAACAGCAGCCAGTGGTGGCTGGTGGTGGTGAAGAAGTGGCCGACCATGTCGTCGCCGCGCAGCGCGGCGCCGCGGACGCCCCTGCCGCCGCGGCCCTGGGACCGGTAGGCGTCCACCCGGGTGCGCTTGGCATACCCACCGCGGGTGATGGTGACGACCACGTCCTCCTCGGGGATCAGGTCCTCCATCGACATGTCCCCGCCATAGATCAGGTCGATCTCGGTGCGGCGGACGTCTCCGTACTTGTCCACGACCTCGCCGAGCTCGTCGACGACGATGGTGCGCTGCCGCTCCGGCGTGGCCAGGATGTTCTCGAAGTCGTCGATCTTGAGCTGGAGCTCGTCGTGCTCCTCGATGGTCTTCTGCCGCTCGAGGGCGGCCAGGCGCCGCAGCTGCATCTCCAGGATCGCGTTGGCCTGGATCTCGTCGATCTCCAGCAGCTCGATCAGACCGGTGCGCGCCTCGTCGACGGTCGGGGAGCGCCGGATCAGCGCGATCACGTCGTCGAGCGCGTCGAGCGCCTTGAGGTATCCGCGCAGGATGTGCATGCGCTCCATGGCCTTGCGCAGCCGATAGGCCGTGCGCCGCTGGATGACCTCGATCTGGTGGTCGACCCAGTGCCGGATGAAGGCGTCGATCGGGAGCGTGCGCGGCACCCCGTCGACCAGCGCGAGCATGTTCGCGCCGAACGTCGTCTGGAGCTGGGTGTGCTTGTAGAGGTTGTTCAGCACCACCTTGGCGACCGCGTCGCGCTTGAGCACGATGACCAGCCGCTGGCCGGTGCGACCCGAGGTCTCGTCGCGCAGGTCCGCGATGCCGGCCAGGCGGCCGTCCTTGATCAGCTCGGCGATCTTCTGGGCGAGGGTGTCGGGGTTGACCTGATAGGGAAGCTCGGTCACCACCAGGCACTGGCGGCCCTGGATCTCCTCGACCTGGACGACCGAGCGCATGATGATCGAGCCGCGACCGGTGCGATAGGCGTCCTCGATCCCCTTGCGGCCCATGATCATCGCGCCGGTCGGGAAGTCGGGCCCCTTGACCATCGACATCACCGCGTCGAGCAGCTCCTCGCGGGTCGCCTCGGGGTGCTGCAGACACCAGGTCGCGGCGGCCGCCACCTCGCGCAGGTTGTGCGGCGGGATCTGGGTGGCCATCCCGACGGCGATGCCGGCCGAGCCGTTGACCAGCAGGTTGGGGAACCGGGCCGGCAGGACCGACGGCTCCTGGGTCTTGCCGTCGTAGTTGTCGCGGAAGTCGACGGTGTCCTCGTCGATGTCGCGGACCATCTGCATCGCCAGCGGCGCCATCCGGCACTCGGTGTATCGCGGTGCGGCCGCCGGGTCGTCGCCCGGGCTGCCGAAGTTGCCCTGGCCGTCGACCAGCGGATAACGCAGCGACCAGTCCTGGACGAGCCGGACCAGGGCGTCATAGATCGAGGAGTCACCGTGCGGGTGGTACTGGCCCATCACCTCACCGACGACGCGCGAGCACTTGTTGTAGCCGCGGTCGGGCCGGTAGCCACCGTCATACATGGCGTAGACGACGCGTCGGTGCACCGGCTTGAGGCCGTCGCGCACGTCCGGCAGCGCCCGGCTCACGATGACCGTCATCGCGTAGTCGATGTAGCTGCGCTGCATCTCGGTGTTGAGATCGATCGGCTCGGTGCGATCGGTGATCGGCGTCTCAGTCATCAGTTCCCTTGGGTCTCAAAGTCGGTTCGGGCGCGGGCGGACGTAGGCGTGGTGTGCGGCACCACGCCTACGGCCGGCTCAGATGTCCATGGCATGCGGAATCTTCGTCATCGCTCGTTCCTCGCTCGATCCTCAGATGTCCAGGAAGCGGACGTCCCGCGCGTTGCGCTGGATGAAGCCACGGCGGGACTCGACGTCCTCGCCCATCAGGATCGCGAAGATCTCGTCGGCCGCGGCCGCGTCGTCGAGCGTCACCTGCAGGAGCACCCGATGGTCGGGATCCATCGTCGTCTCCCAGAGCTCGTTGTAGTCCATCTCGCCGAGGCCCTTGTAGCGCTGGATGCCCGCGTCCTTCGGCAGCCGCCACCCCTGGCCCTGCCCGACCTTGATCATCGCGTCGCGCTCACGGTCGGAGAACGCGAACTCATGCGCGTGGTTGCTCCACTTGAGCCGATAGAGCGGGGGCTGGGCGAGATAGACGTAGCCCTCCTCGATCAGCGGCCGCATGAACCGGAAGAGCAGGGTCAGCAGCAGGGTCCGGATGTGCAGGCCGTCGACGTCGGCATCGGCCATCAGCACGATCTTGTGGTAGCGCGCCTTGTCCTTGTCGAAGTCCTCGCCGATGCCGGTGCCGAACGCGGAGATCAGCGCCTGGACCTCGTTGTTGGCGAGCACCTTGTCGATGCGGGCCTTCTCGACGTTGAGGATCTTGCCCCGGATCGGCAGGATCGCCTGGTTGTGCGGGTTGCGACCACGCACCGCCGAACCCCCGGCCGAGTCACCCTCGACGATGAAGACCTCGGAGATCGAGGGGTCCTTGCTCTGGCAGTCGCGCAGCTTGCCGGGCAGGCCGCCACCCTCGAGCAGGCCCTTGCGTCGGGTCGCCTCGCGGGCCTTGCGCGCCGCCATCCGCGCGGCCGCCGCCTGCACCGACTTGCGGACGATGTCCTTGCCCTCGTTCGGGTGCGCTCCGAGCCAGTGCCCGAACGAGTCGGTCATCGCGCGCTGCACGAAGCCCTTGACCTCGGAGTTGCCGAGCTTGGTCTTGGTCTGGCCCTCGAACTGCGGCTCGCCGAGCTTCACCGACACCACCGCGGTCAGGCCCTCGCGGATGTCGTCGCCGGTGAGGTTCTCGTCCTTCTCCTTGAGCAGGTTCTGCTTGCGCGCGAAGTCGTTGATGAGCTTGGTCATCGCCGCGCGGAAGCCCTCCTCGTGGGTGCCGCCCTCGTGGGTGTTGATGGTGTTGGCATAGGTGTGGACCGACTCGGAGTAGGCGGTGGTCCACTGCATCGCGAGCTCGAGGGAGAGCTGGCGCTCGGTGTCCTCGACCTCGATCGAGATGATCTCCGGGTGCACCGGCTCGGCCTTCTTGGAGGTGACCAGGTGGGTCACGTAGTCGACCAGGCCGTTCTCATAGCGGTAGGACACCGAGCGCGGCGTGCGCTCGGCCTCGTCGAACGTCTCGGCGTCGTCCTCGGGACTGGCCGGCCGCCGCTCGTCGCGCAGGTTGATGGTCAGCCCCTTGTTCAGGAACGCCATCTGCTGGAACCGGGCCCGGATGGTCTCGAAGTCGTACTCCACCGACTCGAAGATGCCCGGGTTGGCCCAGTAGGTGACCATCGTGCCTGTGCGGTCGGACGCCTCGCCCTTCTCCAGCGGCGCCATGGCCACCCCCTCGGCGAAGGAGATCCGGAAGACGTGGCCCTTCTGATAGACCTCGACGTCCAGCCGGGTGGACAGCGCGTTGACGACCGAGGACCCCACACCGTGCAGGCCACCGGAGACCTTGTAGCCGGTGCCGCCGAACTTCCCGCCGGCGTGGAGCTGGGTGTAGACGACCTCGACCGCGGAGATGCCCTCCTGCGGGTGGATGTCGGTGGGGATGCCACGACCGTTGTCGGTGACCTGGATCGCGCCGTCCGCACGGAGGCTGACGTCGATGGTGTCGGCGTATCCCGCCAGGGCCTCGTCGACCGCGTTGTCCACGATCTCCCAGACCAGGTGGTGCAGTCCTCGGGCACCGGTGGACCCGATGTACATGCCCGGGCGCTTGCGCACCGCCTCCAGGCCCTCCAGGACGGTGATGGCGCTGGCGTCGTAGTCGTCCTTCACCCCCCCGGCGAGCTCTGCCTCAACCTCTGCCCTGGCCTCCTCCGCCTCGGCGGCGGTGAAGCTCTGGTCCGGCTCGGGTGCCTGCATCGGCTCGGTCGTCTCGTCGGTCACGGTGCTCCTTGTCAGCTCGTCTCGGCGCGGTCCGGCCCTGGTCCGAAGCCTTGGCCTGGCGATCGGTCCCGCACACGCCACACGACCGTGCGCGGCTCGACGAGCGGCGAACGTCCCCCGTCATGGCACATGGTCGTGGTGCCCCCTCAGTCTATCGTGCCCGGAGGGCCGGACACCCCTCAGGAGGCCCGTGGCGGCATATTCGGGACCAGCACGGGGTCCGATCCGACCCCCGGTACGCATCGGGCCCTTCTGAGGGCTCCCTGCCGCATTCTCCGAGGCGGCTGAGCGGGTCGTCCCCTCAGTCACCCAGGGTCCGCTGCATCAGACCCCGCACCCCCTCGGGCAGACCGTGCTCGGGCAGCGTGACCGCCACACCCTGGGTGGGGACGGTCACCGAGTAGTTGAACGCATCGGGGACCGGGCGAGTGGCCGCGGCCTGCTGGGACAGGCCCTCGAGCTGCTGGCCGGACAGCAGGTCCCACCAGCGCTGGACGTCGTCGTCGGGCAGCTCGCCAAGACGCACGGTGCGCTCGCGCACCTGCCCGGCGATGCCGCCGGTCCGCCGGACCCTGACCTCGGTGTCCGCGGTGGGGGCGGGGTCGGTGGGCGCGGGGTCGGTCGGCGCGGGCTCGGTCGGCGCGGGCTCGGTCGGGGCCGGGTCGGCCGGCGCGGGCTCGGTGGGCGCGGGCTCGGTGGGAGCGGGATCAGTGGGAGCGGGCTCGGTGGGCGCGGGATCGGTAGGAGCCGGGTTGGTGGGCGCCGCGTCCAGGACCCCGACCTGTTGCCAGGCCTGGGTCACGGCTGAGGTCTCGGTCGACCCCTCGCCGTACCGCGCGGTGGCGGCGGCGACGGTGAGCCCGGCGAAGGTGCTGAAGTCGCAGTCGGCCGCGATGCCGGCCCCGGTGAGCGTGTCGAACCAGATCTGCCCCGGCGCCTCCCAGGCTGAGCCCCCGATCGTGGTCGCGACCAGGTAGAACGCGTGGTTGGGGATGCCGGAGTTGATGTGGACGCCGCCGTTGTCGTCGGCCGTGACGACGTAGTCGGCCATCGTCGCCGGCTGCGGATCCTTGCCCAGGCGCGGGTCGTCGTAGGCCGTGCCCGGCGCCTTCATCGAGCGCAGCGCCACCCCCTGGACGTCCTCGGTGAACAGCTCGGCACCGATCAGCCAGTCGGCCGTGTCCGCGGTCTGGCCGGTCGCGTGCTGGCGCACCAGCGACCCGAACACGTCCGACACCGACTCGTTGAGCGCGCCGGACTGACCCTGGTACATCAGGCCGGCCGTCGTCTCGGTGAGCCCGTGGGCCAGCTCGTGGCCGATCACGTCGAGGCTGAGGGTGAACCGCTGGAAGATCACGCCGTCACCGTCACCGAACACCATCTGGGTCCCGTCCCAGAACGCGTTGTCATAGTCCTCGCCGTAGTGGACGGTGGCCAGCAGCGGCAGCCCCTTGCCATCCAGGGAGTCGCGGCCGAACACGTCGTGGAACAGCGTCCAGGTCAGCCCCAAGCCGTCGTAGGCCTCGTCGGCGCCCGCGTCACCGGTCGCGGGGTCACCCTCGCCGCGGACCCGGTCGCCGGGCAGGGTCTGCTCCCCGTGCGCGTCGGAGACCAGGCGCTGGGGAGTGGTGTCGTCCTGGTCCGCCGCCGGCCGCGCGCCCCCCGCCGGCGTCGCCTCACCGGTGGCCGTCACCGGTCGCCCGGAACGTCGCGCCCGGTGCCTGGTGTCGGCGCGCAGGGTGCGCTCGGCGCTGGCCGCTGCGTGCGCGTTGGTGCCGCCGACCATCGCCTCCAGCAGGTAGGGCGGAACGATCGTGCAGCGGGGCTGGCGTGGGGTCATGCACCCAGTTTGCCGCGCCCCGCCGACAATGCCCGGTCAACCGACCAGCGGGTTGCGAACGCGGAGGTCAGGGCGCAACACGAGGCGTGCCTCAGCCGGCCGCGGGTCCCTGGACGCCCTTCCCGAGGCAGGTCGCACCCTCCGCGTAGCCTCACGCCCATGTCATTCCGATCCGTCGCCGTGCTCTCCGACATCCACGGGGTGCTCCCGGTCCTGGATGCGGTGCTGGCCGAGCCGGACGTGCAGGCTGCCGAGCTGATCGTGGTGACCGGTGACCACGCCGCAGGCCCGATGCCCGGGCCCGTGCTCGACCGGCTGGTCGGGCTCGGAGAGCGGTGTCTGCTGGTGCGCGGCAACGCCGACCGCGAGCTGGTCGACGTGGCCCGCGGAGGTTGGAGCGAGCACGCGGAGTCGCGGTGGGCCGGGAGCCAGCTGCGGCCGGACCAGGTCGAGCTGCTGGCCGGTCTGCCGCATCCGGTGACGCTGGAGCTGGACGGGTTCGGGACGGTGGTCTTCTGTCACGGGACCCCGCGCGACGACGACGAGGTGGTGCTGGTCGACACCCGACTGGACCGTTGGGCTGAGGTCTTCGCCGACCTGCCGGCCGAGGTCGCGATGGTCGTCTGCGGTCACACCCACATGCCGTTCGTGCGGCTGGTGGACCGCCGGCTGGTGGTCAACCCCGGCAGCATCGGTATGCCCTATGGCCGGATCGGTGGCGCCTGGGCGCTGCTGGTGGACGGTCAGGTCAGCCTGCGACAGACACCCGTCGACGTGGAGGCGGCCGTCGAGGCGGTCGTGGCCGGGTCGACCTATCCCGACCGGCAGGCGTGGGCCGAGGAGTACCTCCGCTCGGCCAACAGCGACGTCGATGCGGTCAGCGCCTTCGGCCCGCGGGACGGTCGGACGTCCGGTCAGCCGTAGGTGTCCCGCGGCCCGCGGCCGTCCGTGCTGCGGCGGGGGCCGCGGGACCAGGACGGGGCGCTGGGCCCGGTGACCCGCAGCTCGGTGACCGTGCCGGGGCCGACCTCGGTCTCCAGCCGAGCCAGGATCGAGGAGGCCAGCAGCCGGATCTGGGTCGCCCACGCAGTCGAGTCGGCCCGGACGGTCAGGACACCGCCCTCGAAGGTGACCGGCGCGCAGTGCTGGGCGACCTCGACGCCGACGATCGCCGGCCACCGCCCCATCACCGAACCGACGGCGACATCGACCTTCCACCCCCGGTCGGCGACCAGCCGGTCCACCTGGTCGCCGAGCAGTCCCGGGTCGCGCCCTCCCTCACGGTCCGCCTCGGCCCCGGTCCCGGGACGGCGCCGACGCAGCGGCTTGAGCCCCGGACGCAGGCCCTTGCCCCGCGCGGCCGCGCGGGCGCGAGACAGCGCGCTAGCAGGCGCGTCCTGGTCCTCGGGCGGGTAGGCGGGCTCGTCAGCCGGGGCGCCGGTGGGCGCCGGACCCGTCGGATCCGTCGGGATCGTCGGACCCGTCGGACCACTCGGCTCAGTCACGCAGGCTCACCGCCCCCAGCGTGACCGCATACGTCCGGCCGACCAGCACCGATGGCACGTCGGCCTCGACCGCAGCGGTGATCAGCACCTGCTCGCACTCGGCGATCATCGCGGCCAGCCGGTCCCGGCGTCCCGCGTCGAGCTCGGCGAACACGTCGTCCAGGATCAGGACCGGGTCCTCGCCGAGGTCGTGCCGCAGCAGCTGGTAGGCCGCGAGCTTGAGCCCCAGCGCGAGCGACCAGGACTCGCCGTGACTGGCGTACCCCTTGGCCGGCAGCTCACCGAGGGTGAGAAGGAGGTCGTCGCGATGGGGCCCGACCAGGGTCACACCCCGCTCGATCTCCTCGGCCCGCACCTCGGCGAAGGAGGCCAGCAGCTCCTCGCGCAGAGCCGCGACCTCGAGCACCTCACCGGCCGCGATCGCCGCAGTGGTCGGCTCGCGCAGCGAGGACCGGTAGGTCAGACGGACCTCGGACTGTCCGGCGCTGACCTCCGCGTAGGCCTGGGCCAGGTAGGGGGTGAGGTCACGGAGCAGCCGCAGCCGGGCGTACAGGAGGTTGGCCCCGACGTCGGCGAGCTGGGCGTTCCACACGTCGAGCGTGTGCAGCGCGGACTCGCGGGCCTCGTCGGCCGGCTCGTCGCCGGCTCGTCGCCGGCGCGCGCCCCGGCGGAGCACCGGGGCCGCAGACTTCAACAGCGCGTTGCGTTGCTTGAGGGCCTTGTCGTAGTCCGACCGCACGCCGGCCCACCGCGGCTGGCGGGAGACGAGCAAATCGTCGACGAACCGGCGACGCGCCGACGGGTCGCCCTTGACCAGGGCCAGGTCCTCGGGCGCGAACAGCACGGTGCGCAGCGTGCCCAGCACCTCGCGCGGCCGCTGCATCGGTGCCCGCCCGAGCCGGGCACGGTTCGCCCGGCCCGGGTTGAGCTCGAGCTCGACCAACGTCTCGCGTCCCTCGCGCACCACTGCGCCCCGGATGACCGCCTGGGCGGCCCCGAACCGGACCAGCGGCTGGTCGGTGGCGACCCGGTGGCTGGCGAGCGTGGCGAGGTATCCGATCGCCTCGACCAGGTTGGTCTTGCCCTGGCCGTTGAGCCCGACCAGCGTGGTGACACCGGGCTCCAGCGGCAGGTCCGCACTGACATAGCTGCGGAAGTCGGCGACGGTGAGGTGGCGGACGTACACGGCTCAGGTCCGGTCCACGGCTGGGCGGGCAGGCGCTCGCCGCAGCCGGTCCGGCCCGGTCAGTCCGCCTTCTTCGCGGCGCGCTTGGCTGGCGCGCGCTTGGTGGCGGCCTGCTTCGCGGCCTGCTTCGCTGGCGTCCGGGCGGTCGCCTCACCCGTCTCGGCCACCGCCGTCTTGGACGCGGCCTTCTTGATGGTCCGCTTGGTGGCCTTGCCGATGGCGGTGGTCGGGGCCTTGCCGGCGCGCAGCGCCTTGCCCTCGGCGACCTTCATGACCTGGTGGCCACCGAACTGACCACGCAGCGCGGCAACGGCCTTCATCGTCGGCGACTCGTCCTGGCGCGAGGCGAACCGGGAGAACAGCGAGGCCGCGATGACCGGCATCGGCACCGAGTTGGCGATCGCCTCCTCGACGGTCCACCGGCCCTCGCCGGAGTCCGCGGTGAAGCCGGACACGTCCTCCAGGTGCGGGTCCGCCTCCAGCGCGTCGACCATCAGGTCGAGCAGCCAGGACCGGACCACGGTGCCACGGCTCCAGGCCTTGAAGGCGCCGGGCACGTTCTCGACGATGTCCTTGGCCTCGAGCAGCTCATACCCCTCGGCGTAGGCCGCCATCAGGCCGTACTCGATGCCGTTGTGGACCATCTTGGTGTAGTGGCCGGCGCCGGTCCGGCCCGCGTGGACGAAGCCCTCGTCGCGCGGACCCTCGGGCCGCAGCGCGTCGAAGATGGGCATCGCCAGCCGGACCCACTTCGCCGGCCCGCCGACCATGAGGCCGTAGCCGTTGTCCAGACCCCAGATGCCCCCGGACACCCCGCAGTCGAGGTAGCCGATCTTCTTGTCCTTGAGCAGCTTCTCGTTCTCGATGTCGTCGGTCCACCGCGAGTTGCCACCGTCGATGACCAGGTCACCGGGCTCCAGGAGCTCGGCGAGCTTGGCGACCGTGTCGGTGGTGGCCTTGCCGTGGGGCACCATCACCCAGCAGACGCGCGGGGCGTCCAGCTTCTTGACCATCGCAGCCATCGTCGCGACGTCGGAGACGTCCTTGTTGAAGTCGAAACCGACCACCTCGTGCCCCGCGCGGCGCAGGCGCTCGCGCATGTTGCCGCCCATCTTCCCCAGACCGACCAGACCGAGCTGCATGTGCTGCCCCTTCGCGAAGTTGTGGGTATGACCGGGAACGCGGGTGGGGTGCGGACGCCGGTGGCGTGGCTCAGGCTAGCGCGCGAGCGTCGTGACGCCAGTGCGGCGCTCGGCTGAGCACACCGGACTGCGCGGTCAGCAGCGCGGACCGCCGGTTCAGCTCGCGAAACGCACGGGCATGAGGACGTACCGGTACGCCGTGTCGGCGTCGCCGTCCTGCTCGGCCTGACCCGAGAGCACCGCTGGCCGAGACGGCTGGGTGAAGGAGAACCGGGCGTACGGCGTGCCGAGCACACCCAGACCGTCGAGCAGGAACTGGGGGTTGAACGCGATCTCGAGCTCGGGTCCGTCCAGCGCGCACTCGACGGCCTCGGAGGCCTGGGCGTCCTCACCGGCACCCGCCTCGATGGTGACCTGGCCCTCGCTGAACTTCAGGCGCACCGGGGTGTTGCGCTCGGCCACGAGCGCGACCCGGCGAGTGGCCTCGATGAGCTCGGACGTGGACACGACCGCGGTCGTGTCCACCGAGGTCGGGAAGATCGAGGCGACCTTGGGGTACTCGCCGTCGAGCAGGCGAGTGGTCGAGCGCCGCTGCCCGGCCTCGAAGCCGACCAGCCCCTCCCCGCCCGCGGCGGTCCCGAGAGCGATCTGGATCGACCCCGCCGCGCCGAGCGACTTGGCCGTGTCCGACAGCGTCTTGGCCGGGATCAGCGCGACGTGGGCCGCATCGGCGACCCCCGGGTTCCAGGTCAGCTCGCGCATCGCCAGCCGATAGCGGTCGGTGGCCAACAGGGTGATCTTCTCGCCGTCGATCTCGACCCGGACACCGGTGAGGATGGGCAGCGTGTCGCCCCGGTCAGCTGCGACCGAGACCTGGGCGACGGCCTGGGTGAAGACGTCACCGGCCACCGTCCCGCTCCCGGCCGGGCTGGCCGGCAGTGTCGGATAGTCCTCGGCGGGCATGAGCAGCAGGCTGAACCGCGACGAGCCACACGTCACGGCAACCTTGTTGCCTTCGGTGGACACGTCGATGGGCTTGTCCGGGAGGTTGCGCGAGATGTCGGCGAGCAGCCGGCCCAGGACGAGCACGGTGCCGGCCTCGGCGACGTCGGCCACCACCGTGATCTTGGCCGAGACCTCGTAGTCGAAGGCGGAGAGCGTGAGCGTGCCCTCCTCGCTGGCCTCCAGGAGGACGCCGGCGAGGACCGGGACCGGTGGGCGCGCGGGCAGGCCGCGGGCCACCCAGGTGACGGCCTCGGCGAGGACCTCTCGGTCGACGCGGAACTTCACGACATACCCGCCCTTCGCGACGGTGTGGTGTGGATCGGGCTCTGACCCTAGCCTTCGGCGGCAGACGTGCAAAGCGCGGGGAGCTGGGCGGGTGAGGTCTCGATGTGGTCGTCAGCGGGCTGTTCGGCCGAGCCCGGTCCGTCCTCCCCAGGTTCAGTACTCGGGGCGAGATCTCATCTAGGTGGAACTCGTCGTGGTCATAGGGCCTGTGGGCGTTGTGGAGAACTGCTGTCGGCGCTGGTCACACCCTCTGCTGGCCTGTGGGCGGGCAGGGGACGACAGGGGGCATCGCCGGCCCCCGCCTGTGGATGAACTGCCTTCGTCCACAGGGCGTCCACACCTCTTGGCTCGCGGTCCACGTCCTGTACCCAGGGCGGCTCGGGGTTGTGCACAGCCGTCCGCGGCACGTTGCCTGCGTCCTTTTGAACCCGTTCGGATCGATTAGCGACCTTTTGCAGCCGTCGTCAGGGGGCTGGGGAGAACGCGACGTGAACGGGAGGTCACGGCGCGGTGTGAGCGGTATCGCCGCTGGTGAGGGCGATCTGACTGTCCACAGGTTTGTCCACACTGTGTGGAGGGGGGTGACTGGTGTCCGGTTTGGACCACCTCGAGGACCCGCCCGACTGGCGTCCTCCGCGCGCCACTCGGCTCCAACCATCCCGAACGGACGCAGAGTGCGTCAGGGCGCCGAAGCCGGACGGAGATCAGGCGGACTGTTGCTTGATGCGGTTGGTCAGCTCGGTCACCTGGTTGTAGATCGCCCGACGCTCAGCCATGAGCTGACGGATCTTCTTGTCCGCGTGCATGACGGTGGTGTGGTCGCGGCCGCCGAACTGCTGTCCGATCTTGGGCAGCGACAGGTCGGTGAGCTCGCGGCAGAGGTACATGGCGATCTGGCGGGCCGTGACCAGGACCCGCGAGCGGGACGTGCCGCAGAGGTCGTCCATGGTGAGCCCGAAGTACGCCGCAGTCTGGGCCATGATCGTCGCCGACGTGATCTGGGAGCTGCCCTCGTTGGGGATGAGGTCCTTGAGCACGATCTCGGCCAGGTTCATGTCGACCAGCTGGCGGTTCAGGCTGGCGAACGCGGTGACCCGGATGAGCGCGCCCTCGAGCTCGCGGATGTTGGTGCTGATCTTGGAGGCGATGAACTCGAGCACCTCGTCGGGCGCGGTCATCTTCTCCTGGGCGGCCTTCTTGCGCAGGATCGCGATGCGGGTCTCGAGGTCGGGGGGCTGGACGTCGGTCAGCAGGCCCCACTCGAACCGGCTGCGCATCCGCTCCTCGAAGCCGGACAGGCGCTTGGGTGGCAGGTCGCTGGTGATGACGACCTGCTTGTTCGCGTTGTGCAGCGTGTTGAAGGTGTGGAAGAACTCCTCCTGCGTCTGCACCTTGCCCTGGAGGAACTGGATGTCGTCGATCAGCAGCACGTCGACGTCTCGGTAGCGCCGCTGGAAGCTGGCCGCCTTGTCGTCGCGGATGCTGTTGATGAAGTCGTTGGTGAACTCCTCGGAGTTCACATAGCGCACCTTGACGTGCGGGTACAGGCTGCGCGCGTAGTGCCCGATCGCGTGCAGCAGATGGGTCTTGCCCAGTCCCGACTCGCCATAGACGAACAGCGGGTTGTAGGCCTTGGCCGGCGCCTCGGCGACCGCGACCGCCGCCGCGTGGGCGAACCGGTTGCTCGCGCCGATGACGAAGGTGTCGAAGGTGTACTTGGGGTTCAGTCGGGTCTGCGCGTCGGCCAGCACCACCACGTCGGCACCGCCGGGCACTGGTGTGGGGCCGTGGTCGCTCGGGGCCAGGACCGGAGCCTGCTCGGAGGCGACCGACTCGTAGGCGGGGGAACGCTCGGTCCGTAGCTGGATCGGGTCGGGGTAGCTCTCGCGGGACAGGTAGCGGTGGGAGCCGTCCAGCTGGCCCGTGCCGTCGGACCGACCAGCGTGGTGGCTGGAGGGGTGGCCATCCATGCCTCGGTCCATGCCTCGGTCCATGCCTCGGTCGGTCCCCCGGTCGAGGCCCACGGTCGGCTCGCTGGTGTCGGCCTCGAGCGAGGAGTCGACGGTGACCGCGATCCTCACCTCGTCGCCGAGCTGGATGGCGAGCACGGACGCCAGCGAGTCGCGCAACCGGGTCTCGACCATGTCCTTGGTGAACGAGTTGGGCACCGCCACGACCGCCGTACCGTCCAGGATGCCCACCAGCTTGGCCAGACCCAGGAACGAGCGCTGCATCTCGGTGATGCCATCAGCATCGACGGCGGCGAGCACTGCGTGCCAGATCTGGGTGTAGTCCCGGCCTTTGTCGGAGTCAGACACTGCTCGCTCTACTCCCGGGGCCGGTCCAGCACAGATGCACGTCGTCACCCGAAAGGACTCGTCCACAGACTTGTCCACAGTCTGTGGGTTCACCGCGCGCGGGCCAAGCCGCCGACGCTAACAACTTCCGGGGTGGGTGGGCAACCCGACGGCACAAACTGGCCACCGCGACGCGGCGTGTCGCCTGCGACCCCTTCCGGGTGGATGGTAGGACCGGCAGCGCGCGCTGCGGCGGGGCTGGTTTGACCCTCGCTCAACTGCTCCCGTACCGTGGCATTGGCCTCTCGGCCGTTTTCGCATGCCCGTGACCACGGATCGCGCCACGATCCACCACGCGGGTCTCCGAATGCGGCTGAGTACCGGCAGGGATCCCCCGGCCGGTCCTCTTCCACCGCCCATCCCACCGGGTCCACCTGGACCCGTCCCACCACGGAGACGATCGTGAGCAAGCGCACCTTCCAGCCCAACACCCGCCGTCGGGCCAAGACCCACGGGTTCCGCCTGCGGATGCGCACCCGTGCGGGCCGCGCCATCCTCGGCAACCGCCGTCGCAAGGGCCGCTCCGAGCTCTCCGCCTAGGTTCCGGACGTGCTGCCCGCGCAGCACCGTCTGCGCCTCGGTTCAGACATCGCGGCAGCCCTCCGATCACCAGGGGGAGCGCGATCGGGCTCTCGGCTCATCGTGGTTCACGCCATCCAGACCGACGCGCGCGCGGGACACCCTGCGCGAGTCGGCTTCGTGGTGTCCAAGTCCGTGGGTGGGGCCGTCGTGCGCAACCGCGTGAAGCGGCGTCTGCGGGCGCAGATGTCCGCACGCCTGACTCAGCTGCCGCTTGGGTCTGACATCGTCATTCGTGCGAATTCCTCTGCGGCACAGGCAAACTCACTCACGCTGGCAGTGGATCTCGATCGCCTGGTCCCCAAGGTGACGCGGTCGCTGACCCGGGTGTCGACGTGAGTGCGGGCCGGGTCCTGAGCAAGGTCCTGACCGCTCCGCTGATCGCCTTGGTGGTCGTGTACCAGAACGTCATCTCCCCGCTGCGACCGCCGACCTGCCGGTTCTATCCGTCCTGCTCCTCCTATGCCCTGACCGCGCTGCGGCGGTTCGGGCCAGTCAAGGGAACCTGGCTGGCGGCTCGCCGGTTGCTGAGGTGCCACCCGTGGAACCCCGGTGGGGTCGACCACGTACCCCAGCGCGCGCCGGAGCACCTCGAGGGTCATCTCCACACTTCGCCCGACGGCACCTCGCCGGTCGTGGCGCCCACCCGCTGAGCCCCGGCTCGGCACCCGCCCAGAGGAACGCATGGACTTCTATTTCAAGCTGATCTACCCGTTCGAGTGGATCGTCTCCTACATCCTGTTCGGTTGGCACTACGTGCTGACCGCGATCGGCATCCCGCCGGCCTCTGGTTTCGCCTGGGTGATGTCCATCGTCGGGCTCGTCATCGTCATGCGCGCGGCGATGATCCCGCTGTTCGTCAAGCAGATCCACTCCCAGCGCCGGATGCAGCTGATCCAGCCGGAGATGCAGAAGATCCAGGCCAAGTACAAGGGCAAGTCCGATCCCGAGTCCCGCCAGGCGATGACCCAGGAGACGATGGACCTGTACAAGCGGACCGGGACCAACCCGTTCGCGTCGTGCCTGCCGATCCTGGTGCAGTCCCCGTTCTTCTTCGGGCTGTTTCGCGTGCTCAACGGGCTGGAGAAGATCGCCAACGGCCAGACCGAGCCGATCGGCCCGATCTCCAAGACCCTTGCGGCCCAAGCCGAGCAGTCCCAGCTGTTCGGGGCCCAGCTGTCGGACACCTTCCTCGGTGCGAACGGCACGGCGACCCAGGTCGTCACCGTCGTGCTCATCATCTTGATGTCGGCGACCTCCTTCCTCACCCAGCGTCAGCTGATGATGAAGAACATGCCGGCTTCGGCACTGGACAACCCCTTCGCCCGCCAGCAGAAGCTGCTGTTGTACGTGCTGCCGGTGGTGTTCGCGGTCTCCGGTGTGAACTTCCCGATCGGCGTCCTCATCTACTGGTTCACCACCAACGTCTGGTCGATGTGCCAGCAGTTCTATGTGATCCGGCGGATGCCCGCCCCCGGCTCGCTTGCCGAGAAGGCCCTGCAGGAACGGCGCAAGAAGAAGGGCAAGGAGCCGCTGAACACCTCGACCAGTGCCGTCGAGGAGATCGAGCCGCCGAAGGCCACTGGACAGCGGGTTCAGCCGAAGAAGCAGACCAAGCGCAACCGCGGCAGGCCCACCCCCACCCAGAAGCCAGCCAACCAGCGCGCGACGGACAACGACGCCACCAGCGGCTGACCGCCCCGGTCGAGGTCACCTCGACCAGCCAAGATCCATCCGGCGGCCCGCCGGTTCACCACGCGGGCTGCAGCACCCACCCAGGAGGCTTTCATGACCGAACAGCACACGACGGAGCTGAGCGCGCCGTCCGAGATGGACTCAACGGACGAGCAGGAAGTGGTGGTCTCGGGAGACCTCACCCGAGGATCTCACCCAGGATCACGCGGAGGAACCCACGGAGGTCACCGGCTCGGCGAACTCCCAGCCCGCCACAGACGAGCCGGAGGACGGCAGCGGCCAGCAGGACGCAGTCGCTGAGCAGCACGAGCACGAGCACGAGCACGAGCACGAGCACGAGCAAGGAGCACGAGCACGAGCCAGCTGATGACGCGAGCGAGCACGACCCGGCTGAGCACGAGCCCGCGGAGCAGGACGGCGAGCACGGTGACGACGACGCTGCGGATGACGACGCTGCGGATCACGACGCTGCCGCTGTCGATGAGCCAGAAGGAGATGCGGTCGCGGGCGCCGGCACGCCCGGTTCGGGCGGTGGGAAGGTCAGGCAGCTCGAGCGCGAGGGCGAGGTCGCTGCCGACTTCCTGGAGACACTGCTCGATATCGCCGACCTCGACGGCGATATCGATGTCGACGTGGACGGTGATCGGGCTGCGGTGGCGATCGTCGACTCGGACGAGGGTCGCGTGCCGCGGCGCCTGATCGGGCGCGATGGAGAGGTGCTCGAGGCGCTGCAGGAGCTGACCCGCCTGGCCGTGCAGTCGGCCACCGGTGAACGGAGCCGACTTATGCTCGATGTCGGTGGTCACCGCGCTGCTCGACGCGATGCGCTCGTCGCGCTCGCCGGAACGGCCATCGAGACCGTCAAGGGCACTGGAGACCGGCAGGAGATGGACCCCATGACCGCGTTCGAGCGCAAAGTCGTGCACGACGCTGTCCTGGCCGCCGGACTTTCCTCGGAGTCCGAAGGTGTGGAACCGAACCGCTACGTGGTGGTTCTTCCCCGCTGACGACGTTTCACGTGAAACACGGCCCTCAGCTCTCATCTGGGGGCCGTGTTCTCGTCGGGTGATGTTTCACGTGAAACACGTTGCGAGCGAGCGATGTTTCACGTGAAACATGAATCCGGAAAGCTGATCGAGTCAGCGCGCTCGCACCCTGGGCCCGCTGCGCAGCCCACCAGTCGAAACCCCGCAGAACCGGTGTACGACCCGGTCCCCCCGGCGAAGCGCACCTCACCCGACCTGACAGGCTGGGCCTGTGACGTCCCCACCACCTATCAAGCCCAACGGATCCGGTGGTCCCCCTCCACCGAACGGCGGTTCTGCGGATGACGCGCGGCGCGGTGGCCCGTCCTTGGAGCGACCGCCCGGGCCACCGGCAGCGGCGGGTGAGGTGTTCGGCGATCGACTGGGGCTCGCCGTCCAGTTCACCGACATCCTCGCCGATACAGGGGTCAGCCACGGCCTGATCGGACCGCGGGAGGTGCCACGACTATGGGAGCGCCACGTGCTCAACTGCGCAGTCGTGGCGCCGGCCTTCGGGCAGGCGTCCTCGGTCGTCGATGTCGGCTCTGGCGCAGGGCTGCCGGGCATCGCGCTCGCGATCGCTCGCCCGGACCTGCACGTCGTGCTCGTCGAGCCGTTGTTGCGACGGACGGCCTGGCTGCAGAACACGGTCGAGACCCTCGGTCTGGACTCGGTGGAGGTACGCCGAGGTCGGGCTGAGGAGGTGGCGGGCGACGTGCGATGCGACTTCGCGACCGCGCGTGCGGTGGCCCGGCTCGACAAGCTGGCCCGCTGGTGCTTCCCGTTGCTGCGCGCCGGCGGTTCACTGGTGGCGTTGAAGGGCTCCTCGGCCGCCACTGAGCTGGACGAGACCACACCGGTGCTTCGTCGCTTCGGGATGGTCGCCTCAAGCATCACGGTGTACGGCGAGGGCCTGGTGGAGCAGCCCACGACCACGGTGCAGCTCACGATACGGGGTGGAACCCGCGCCTCGCGGTGAGACTCCGTGGGTGGCCGGGGATTCGGGTGGCCGTGATGGTCGCCGTGGTGGTCGGATGCCCTCTAAGCCGCACCCGCGCGCCTGTGGACGAGGTGCCCGGTGGGAGGCCATCAGCGCGTTAGGGTGTGCTTTGTGACGAGGCGCGGGTGTGGGACGGGGCTGGCCGGATGACCGTGGATCACGTGCTCAGGCTCGGTGTGGGATGGCCACACCTCCCCGGCTCGAGCACCACTGCGCTGGGGTGGCCGTCTGACGACGCGGTAGAACGCGGCATACATGACATCGCTGACCCAGTCGCCGAGGAGGTCCGATTCCACGCCACGGGTGAAGACCCCGGTCAGGACTCAGGTCAGGATCCAGGCCAGAACTCACTCCATGACCCAAGCGTGGTCGCAGATGGCGATTCCGTGCTGGAGGGCGCGTCCGTTCCCACGCCTCACGACGCCGTGGAGCTGACCGACGACCTCTCGAGGGAGCACGCTGAGCAGCATCATGGTGAGCAGGAGCACGCTGAGGAGCACGACGAGCACGAGGAGCACAACGAGGAGCACGGAGCGGGGCTCATCGAGACCTCTGTTTCGGTCGATCACCTCGATCCGTCGATGGATGTTTCACGTGAAACCACGATGAGCACAGCGGCAGCAGATGTTTCACGTGAAACGGCGGAACGTCGCGCCGTCGCGGACTCGCTTCCGACCGCCACAGCGGACACCCCGTTGGCCAAGGCGGCCTTGGACGACGCGAAGATCCGGATCACTCTCGCCGGACGCACCCTTCCGGCGCCGACGCATACCCGGATCCTGACCGTCGCCAACCAGAAGGGTGGCGTGGGCAAGACCACGACAGCCGTCAACGTTGCCGCCGCGTTGGCGCAGGCCGGTCTGCGGGTACTGCTCGTGGACCTGGATCCACAGGGAAACGCCAGCACAGCCCTGGGTATCTCGCACCGCGCGGGCACCAAGAGCATCTACGACGTACTGGTCGACGGGATGGACCTCGCTGACGTCGTGCAGACCTGCCCCGACGTTCCCTTGCTGACCTGTGCACCAGCCACCATCGACCTCGCGGGCGCTGAGATCGAGCTGGTGTCCCTGGTCGCACGAGAGACCCGATTGCAGCGCGCCATCCAGCGCTATCTGAGCGGGGCAGCCGACCGTGGCGAGGAACCACCGCAGTATGTCTTCATCGACTGCCCGCCGAGCCTCGGACTGCTCACGATCAACGCCTTCGTCGCCGGCTCAGAGGTCTTCATCCCGATCCAGTGCGAGTACTACGCGCTCGAAGGGGTGTCCCAGCTGATCACCAACATCACGCTCATCAAGGACCACCTCAACCCGGACCTGCACGTGTCGACGATCCTGTTGACCATGTATGACTCCCGCACGCGGCTCAGCGCCCAGGTGGCCGAGGAGGTGCGGGCCCACTTCCCCGAGCAGGTCCTGCGCACCACCGTGCCGCGCTCGGTCCGGATCTCCGAAGCGCCGAGCCACGGACAGACGGTGATGACCTATGACCCGAACAGCACGGGTGCCCTGACCTATCTCGAGGCGGCCACCGAGATGGCGCAGGCCGGGGCCGCGCGATGACCTCCAACACCCGTCCGCCGCGTGTCACCCGACCACGCCGGGACACCTCGTCGACTCACGACACCCACGTGCCCACGGACCTGCAGGAGGCAACGCGATGAGCGAGAAGCGACGGGCGTTGGGCCGGGGCCTGGGCGCTCTCATCCCGAGCAGCACCGAGGGAAGCCGTCCGGTGGACGTGTTCTTCCCCGACGACAGGATGCCGAATTCCGTTGGTGCACAGCAGGATTCAGCCGCTGGTATGAAAATTACCCGCGAGGCGGAGACGGGCACCGGGCCTGATTTTCGGCCTGACTCCGGGCCGGAGCTGGCGCCGGTTCCCGGTGTGACCTATGCCGAGCTGCCGGTCGGGGTGATCCGCCCCAACCCTCGCCAGCCACGGTCGGTCTTCGACGAGGACGACATGGCCGAGCTGGTCCACAGCGTCCGCGAGATCGGCGTCCTCCAACCCGTGGTGGTCCGGCCGCTACCCACCGACGCGAACGCCGAGGCGGGCGTCCGGTTCGAGCTGATCATGGGAGAGCGGCGCTGGCGGGCGAGCCAGGCAGCGGGCCTGGACACGGTCCCGGCCATCATCAAGGAGACCGACGACGACGACCTGCTCCGGGATGCGCTGCTGGAGAACCTGCACCGGAGCGAGCTGAACCCGCTGGAGGAGGCAGCCGCGTATCAGCAGCTGCTCGAGGACTTCGGCTGCACGCAGGAGGAGCTGGCCACCCGGATCGGCCGGTCCCGTCCCCAGGTGTCGAACACACTCCGCCTGCTCCGGCTCCCGCCGGTGGTGTCCCGACGGGTGGCCGCGCGGGTGCTCAGCGCCGGTCACGCCCGAGCCCTGCTGGGACTGGAGGATCCGGAGGCGATGGAGCGTCTGGCCCAACGAATCGTCGCCGAGGGCCTGTCGGTCCGCAACGTCGAGGAGATCATCGCCGTCGGGGGCGCAGGAGTCCCCGCAAGCAAGCCGCGCAGGCCCCGGCCGGGCGGTCGCAGCCCTCAGCTCGACGACCTCGCGGCCCGGCTCTCGGACCGGCTGGACACCTCGGTCAAGATCGCGCTCGGCCAGCGCAAAGGCAGGCTGACCGTGGAGTTCGCGACCGTCGACGACCTCTATCGCATCGTCGACCAGATGGGCGTCGACCGCGCGACCGACGACGCGACGGGAAC
Organism: uncultured Actinomycetota bacterium; assembly: GCA_963750305.1. Lineage (GTDB taxonomy): Bacteria > Actinomycetota > Actinomycetes > Actinomycetales > Dermatophilaceae > CAVVPX01. Next base: position 289,312 of record CAVVPX010000002.1, on the reverse strand, counting down.
GGAGTACTAACCGAGTTTGCCTGTGTCACAACCGAGCTCAGTGGACAGCGATCACAAGGTGGCGCGCATCCGTTCGAGCTCCGCGCGCAGGTCGCCCACCCGCAGCATCCCGGTGGAGTTCATGTCGTCCTCACCGAGATAGACCCGCTGCAGCGCGACGACGACGGCGTCGGCGAGGATGTCGCGAAACGCCGACTCGCCCAGACGCGCGGCGTCATCGGCGTGAGTGAGGTATCCGGCCTCGACTCGCACCGCTGGCATCGCGGTCCGTCGCAGCAGGGTCCACGACCGCGGATGGGAGCGGCAGTCCGAGAGCCCGGTGCGGGCCACCATCTCGCGCAGGACGAGGTCGGCGAGCTCCTCGCCGACGTTGGACCAGGACACCCCTCGCTCACGCCCGAAGAAGAAGGTCGCGACACCGGAGGCGTTCTGCTGCTCGTGGGAGTCGCAGTGCAGGGAGAGCAGCACGTCGGCGCCGACCCGGTTGGCCACCTCGGCCCGCTCCTCCTCCGAGGGGTTGCCGTGGGCGCCCCGGGTGAACACGACGGTGCTGCCGATGGCGGTGAGCCGCGCCTCGATCCGTCGGGCGAGGTCGAGCACGACGTCACCCTCGGCCAGACCCCCGCCGGTGGCCCCCGGAGCCCCGGCTCCATGACCGGGGTCGAGCACGACCGTGCGGCCGCTGAGGCTGTGCCCGGACCGGCGCACGCGTTCGGACTCACGCAGCGCGTTGGCCGACCCGCCGGCGATGCTGCGGCGAAGGCCGTCGAACGCGCGCAACGTCTCTGGTCCGACGGTGCCGTCCACGCTGAGCCCATAGGCACGCTGGAACCGTCGGACCGCGTCGTCGGAAGCCGCACCGAACCGGCCGTCGACCCGCCCGCCGGCGAACCCGAGCCCACTGAGCTGCTTCTGGAGGGCGAACACGTCCTCGCCGTGCATCAGGTGCTCTGGAACCAGGGCCAGGATGCGGTCGCCCAGGGACCAGCGGGCGCCGTCGAGGGCAGAGAAGGTCTCCGGGCCGACGATCCCGTCGACGACCAACCCCTGTTGTTGCTGGAAGGCCCGCACTGCCCGCTCGAGACCGAGGTCGAACTCCGGGGCGACCTCGGCAGCCACCTCGACGTCCTCGCTGAGGGTGAGCCGGTCGGGAAGCAGATGCAGCCGCGACCGCACCTCTGCGACGGCAGGGCCGTGGGAGCCGCGTCGCAGCAAGCCGGTGTGGGCCTGAGAAGTCATCGATCGCCCGTCATCGTTGGTCGCATCCCGTGTCCGTGCTGGTCGTGCACCTGCATGGGCCCGCGCCGCTCCACCCGGTGCCGTCGCCGAGCCTAGGCCGCGGTGCGCCTCGGGACCAGCGCGGCACACCTGCGAGAACCAGCCTGTGGATAAACCGGGCCGATCTGTGGGGGAATCGATAGATCGGTGGACGATTGTGGACAAACCTGTGGACAACTGCGCGGGCGCACGGGGCCAGAACCAGCGATGGCCGGCGCACCCAGACGGGTACGCCGGCCATCGCCGGTCAGCGGAGGTGAGCGGAGGTGAGCTGGAGTCAGCCGAGGTAGTCGGCGAGCTCGCGGACCAGCTTGGGCTTGGGCAGCGCGCCGACGAGGGTCTTGACGACCTCGCCACCCACGTACACGTTCATGGTCGGGATGCCGGTGATGCCGTAGCGGCCGGTGATCTCGGGGTTCTCGTCGGTGTTGAGCTTGACGATCTCGACCTTCTCCGAGTGCTCGGCATAGAGCTCCTCCAGGATGGGCGCGACGGCGCGGCACGGGCCGCACCAGGGCGCCCAGAAGTCGACGATGACCGGCTTGGTGGACTGCAGCACGTCGGTGTCGAAGGTGGCGTCGGTGGTCTCGTTGATGGCTCCCATTCCAGGGGGCTCCTCTCGGGCGGTGCACTGGTGCGGGCGGGTGGATGGTGCGGATGGTGCGGGTGGTGGTCGATGTTCCTGCCTACCACTGACAACGCAGGTGGGCGGCGGGTTATGCCAGGCAGGTCAGGCGCTGGTGGCGGCCTCGAGCTGGGCATCGTCGAGCAGGGCTGCGTCGCGGTCCGGCAGGCCGGCCTCGTGGTGGTCGGCCAGGAAGTGCTCGGCGTCCAGGGCAGCGGCGCACCCGGATCCGGCAGCGGTGATCGCCTGGCGATAGGTGTGGTCGACCAGGTCGCCGCAGGCGAACACACCGGGCAGGTTGGTCAGCGTGCTGCGGCCCTGCACGAGGACATACCCCTCGTCGTCGAGGTCCACGACGCCCTTGACCAGCTCGCTGCGGGGGTCGTGCCCGATCGCGACGAACACCCCGGTCACGGGCAGGTCGCGGACCTCGCCGGTCACGGTGTCCTTGAGGGTCAGCCCGGTGACCTTGTCCTCACCCTGGATGCTCTCGACCTCGCAGTTCCAGGCGAAGGCGATCTTGTCGTTGGCCAGCGCCCGCTCGGCCATGATCTTGGAGGCCCGCAGCTCGGAGCGGCGGTGCACGATCGTCACCGAGTTCGCGAACTTGGTCAAAAAGGTCGCCTCCTCCACCGCGGAGTCCCCGCCGCCGACCACCGCGATGTCCTGGCCCTTGAAGAAGAACCCGTCGCACGTCGCGCACCAGCTCACGCCGTGACCGGACAGCCGCTTCTCGTCGGGCAGCCCCAGCTCGCGGTAGGCCGACCCCATCGCCAGGATCACCGCGTGGGCGGCGTAGGTGTTGCCCTCCCCGTCGGTGACCGTCTTGACCTCGCCCTGGAGCGACACCGAGGTGACGTCGTCGGTGATGATCTCGGCCCCGAAGCGGTCGGCCTGGGCGCGCATCTGCTCCATGAGGTCCGGGCCCATGATCCCGTCCTTGAAGCCGGGGAAGTTCTCGACCTCGGTGGTGTTCATCAGCGCGCCACCGGCGGTGACCGCACCCTCGAACATCAACGGCCGCAGGTTGGCACGCGCGGCATACACCGCGGCGGTGTAGCCCGCCGGTCCGGAGCCGATGATGATGAGCTCGCGCACCTCGGGGGCGGCGCTCTGGGTGGTCACGGGATACATCCCCTAGTAGTCGACGGAGCTGTCCACCACACGATGTGGTGGCCTGTGCTCCAACCGATCGTAGGGGGTGTTTGTTCCGGTCCGGGCGGCTCGCGGTCGGTGTCGCGCTGGACCTCAAGGGAGGTGGACGGGCCCGCCGATCAGCGCGGAGTCACCTGGGCGGCAGTCCGGTCGCACGGCGTACGCGTCGGCACCGGCGGCGGTCCGCACCACGACCACGGCCGCTGGCACGCCGTCGAGCGTGCCGAGGTCGGCGCCCAGCACCGCGACCGGGTCGAGGTCCAGGGCGCGGACGCAGTCGGCCAGGCCCGCAGGTGTGGCGATCAGAGCGCCGCCGGCGTCGTCCTGGGTCCCCGGTTCGCCACCCTTGGCCATGAACCGCGCCATCGTGGACCGCGCCTGGGTGGCAAGGGCGGCCGTCGTGTACGCCGTTCCGCTCGCAGTGGTGTCGGCGAGGACGAGGCCGTCGGCCGCGCTGGGCTGTTGCGGTGCCGCGCCCGAGCCACCAGCTGCCTCGTCGGCCGAGTCCGATTCGGCCATCGAGGCGCTGCCGGCAGAGACGGCACCGGGCAACAGTCGGGAGGCGAGGTCGGAGGGCGAGGTGCCGGTCAGCGACGAGCCCGCCGCGCCGACGACGAGCAGGCCAGCCGCGACCAGACCGGCCCGTTGCCACAGCGGGCGGCGGCGCACGAGCGGGGTCACCACCGGTCCGGGAGCGGAGTGCGCCATCGACGCGCGCTCGGCTGCGATGCTGCTGGTGATCCGCGCGACGAGGTCCTCGGGCATCGGCCCGGGATCGCCCAACGACCCGAGCAGCGCCCGCATGCCGGTGGGGTCGTCCTCGCGGGGATCGTCGAGTGGCTGCTGGCTGCTCACCACGACCTCCACACCTGGGACTCGAACACGGTTGGCACTTCGGGCTGGAACGCGTCGTGCCGGAAAACGTCAGGCACCCGCACGGGTCGAGCGACCCACGAGGGGGACCCGGCGGAGCTGACGGGTGCGACAGCGGCTCCGGTGCACGGGTGCGGACAAGGAGGGGTCAGGAACCCCGGCGCACCACAGAGGTAGGACGTCACGATGCCCCCGATGGTTCCCTGGGTGCCTGGTCTCCCCGGGCCAGGACCTGGGCCAGGGCCGCCCGCCCGCGCGCGCACCGCGACTTCACCGTGCCCTCGGCAACCTCGAGGATCGCCGCCGCGTCGGCCACCGACAGCCCGTGCATGTCCACGAGCACCAGCGCGGCGCGCTGCCCCTCGGGCAGCTGGGCCAGCGCGTGCTGGACCAGCATCCGGGTGTCGACCTGGCCGTGCGCGTCGCGGCGGTCGGCGAGCTCGTACTCGGGCAGCTGGCTGGTCGGCTTCTCCCGGCGCACCCGGTCCAGGCAGGCGTTGACGACGATCCGGTGCAGCCAGGTCGTGACCTCGGCCTCGCCGCGGTAGGAGTCGGCGCGGCGGAACGCGGAGATGAACGCCTCCTGGACCGCGTCGGAGGCGAGCTCACGGTTGCCGATGGTGCGCACCGCCACCGCCCACATGCGGTCCCGGTGTCGCCGGAACAGCTCGCCGAACGCGTCAGGGTCGCCCGCGACGTGGGAGGCCATCAGCTCGCGGTCGGTCCGCTCCTCCAGCGGCAGGACGGTCATCGGGTGGCCCGCTCAGTTCCCGGTGACGCGGACCTCGGCGAGCGTCGTGCGGTATCGGCCGCCGTCGTCCTCGCTGGCGGCGGTGAACCAGACGATGAGGAAGCGACCCTTGGCCCGGCCGTTGCCGTTGATCGCGACGGTGCCCGACTGGTCGGTCCACGTGCCGAACTTGGTGGAGCCGGTGATCTTTGCGGTGTTGGCGACGTACAACGTGCCGCTCGAGGTCTGGGGCAGCGTCAGGGTGACCGTGGCCGGCGTCACCGAGGAGCCGAGGTCGATCGCGACGCCGACGCCGTCCTTGAGGTTGCTGAACGACGCGCTCTGGTATCCCTCGGAGCGCCACCCGGTGCTCGGGTCCCCGTCGATGACCAGGCCGGCGTCCTCGTTGTTCTCCGAGTTGTCACCCTGCGGGTCGAAGCCCGTCGCGCCCACGAGGTCGATGGCCCGTGCCGGGGCAGCACTGGTCGCGCCGCCCGTCGGGGTAGCCGTCGTGGGCGGTCCGGTGACCGTCGCGGGCGACGGGTTGGGGCTCCCGGAGCCGAAGATCGACGAACCCGACCCGATCTTGGACACGCCCCAGGCGCCCAGGAGGAGGGCGACGATCACAAACATGGTCATCACCACGAGCACGACCCGGGCCTGGTCCTTGCTGGGTGCGTGGGCCGTGCTCAGCGGCAGACCGGGCAGTGGCGGTGCCAGGTCTGGCTCGGTCGTGGTGCGGGGTACAGCGTGCCCGAGGCGTCCGCCGCCGGCGGCTGCGAGCTCGGGCTTGTCCTGTGCCGATCCGGCCCGGGCGGGTCGCTCCTCACGCAGCCGGCTCAGGCGGGACACCCCGTCGCGGGACCACGCCGAGACCTGCCGGGCGGCGGAGGTGGTGGCGGTCGCCGTCGCGCGTCCTGCCGTGCCGAGAGCCGTACCGGCGGTGGCGGCCGCCGAACCCAGTGCCGCTGCTGCGCCGCCTTCGGCTCCGCTGGTTGCAGCAGCAGTGCCGGTTGCAGCCGTCGCGCCGGTTGCAGCCGTCGCGCCGGTTGCAGCGGTCGCGCCGGTTGCAGCCGTCGTGCCAGGCGCGCCGGAGGGGCGAGGTTCGGCGGCACCGGACGACGGCGGTGGGATGTGCAGCGGCGCAGGTGTCGGCAGCGCAGCGGTGGGCGACGAGGTCGGCTGGGGTGCTGGAGGAAGTGTGGTCGGCGCGGGGAGAACGGGGGGCTCGGCGTCGCGGACCGCGGGGAAGACCAGGGTCGGTTCGCCGGCAGATGTCGGTGCGGGATCGGGATCGCCCAAGGTTGCAGGGGGCGGGATCGGTTCGATCACCTGGGTCGCTTCGGCGCCGACGGACGGCACCGGATCCGGTTCGGCGTGGGCGGCTCCGGCGGCGACAGGCTCGGGGTCGGCGTCCTCGTCGGGACCGGGCGCGAGCTCGGGGGGGAGTGCCGAGGTGGGAAGTGCGGAGGCGGGAAGTGCGGAGGCGGGAAGTGCGGAGGCGGGAAGTGCCGGGGTCGGGAGCGAGGGAACCACCGGGGGAACCACCGGTGCGGCCACCGGTGAGTGGGATGGCGTGTCAACCGGCGCGTCAACCGGTGCCTGAACTGGCGCATCGCCTGGTGCGTCAGCCGACACCTGAACGGGCGGGGCGACCGGTGCGGGCAGCGCCGGCGCAGCAGCGGAAGCGGCCCGTGTCTCCGGAGCCCGCGGCGCCCCGGTCGGCAGTGCACCCACAGCCGGGGCACCGCCCAGCGACAGCGCCGGGGCGCTGTCGGCGGACGGCCACGGCGCGATCTGGGTCGCCAGGTCGCCGGGGGTGATCGGGCCTGCGTTCTGGGTGAGGGTGAGACGGCAGAGCGCATCGAGATCGGCGGGGACCCCGGCCGACAGCTCGGAGGGAGCAGGGACCCCCCCGACCATGCGGGGTGCGGCGTCGATCCCGAAGACCCGGCTCTCCAGCGGCCAGCGGCCGGTGAGCCCCGCATACGTGCAGGCCAGAAGGGCGACCGTGTCCATCCGGGAGGCGACCGCAGCGTTGAGCTGGTCGGCCCCGGACAGCGCCGCGAGGGTGGCCACGCCCTGGACGCGCACCTGACCGTCGCGCATCCGCCAGACCGAGGCCGGGGTCAGGTGCAGGTGGTGCAGCCCGCGCTGGCGGGCCGCCTCCAGACCGGTGGCCGTCTCACCGATCAGCCGGCGGACATCGGCGGCGGGCAGGCCGCCGTGGACGAGCATCTCGGTGAGCGAGTGCGCGCCGGCAAGCGACTCCTCCACGACGAAGGCCAGGGGGTGCATCCCGTCCGAGCGCCCGACGTCCAGGACGCGCACCAGCCGCGGGTTGTCGACCCCGGCCGCCCGGCGCGCGGCGTCCAGGGCGGCGTCGCCGTTGGGGTGGCGTCCGGACACGCAGAGCAGGGTGACCTCGCGCCCGAGGGTGCCGTCGTGGGCGGTCCACCGCTCCATCGACGGGCTCTGGGCGATGCGCTGCTGGACGGCATACCGCCCGCCCAGCACAGTCCCCGGTCCCACGCCCTGCACGGTGTCCTCCTGGTACCTCGCCCCGGTCACCCGACCAGGATCATGAGCCCGGGCCACCGTCGGCCCCGGCCGGTCTCGCGCCATCCTAGGTCGTCAGCGCGGCCAGGTGGCTGCCCACGTCGCCCAGCGGACCCCGATCAGCGCCCGAGGCCGCCGGGGAGATGCCTGAGCACGGGACCGAGCAGCTGTTCGACCTCACGGACCCGCAACCCGTGCGCCAGGGCGAGGGTGAGCGCGACATAGCTCGTCCCGCCCAGCACGAGCTGGACCAGCGGAGGCATCCGGCCGTCCAGGCCCAGGCCGAGCAACGCCATCCCGGGCCCGACGACGACCGCGGCCACGACCGCTGCGGCGACCATCCGGACGTACATCCGGATCGTCGGGCTGAGCCCCAGCCGGCCCAGCCGTCGGCGCAGCAGCCAGAAGCCCAGCAGGGCGGCAAGAGTGTTTCCGGTGGTCTGTCCGATCCCGACCACGATCGCGGTCCGGCCGGGGTCGACCAGCAATGAGCTGACCGCGGCCGACACCGCCACGACGGTGACGGCGACCTGCAGCAGGAACGGCGTCCGTGCGTCCTCATAGGCGTAGAAGGCGCGCTGGATGAGGTACAGCCAGCCGTAGGGGACCACCCCGAGGAGCATCGCGACGACGACCTGGGCGACCAGGGTGGTGGTCGCCCGGTCGTTGGTCGGGAACAGGACCCGCAGCGCGGGCTGGGCCAGCACGATGCTGCCGATCGTGATCGGGACGAGCAGCACGGCGGGCATCCGCAGGCCGCTGCCGAGGTCGGTGACCAGGTCGGCGGTGCGTCCCTCGTGGGCGGCGCGGGACATGCGGGGGAACAGTGCGGTCACCAGCGAGACGGTGATCAGCGAGTGGGGGAGCATGAAGATGAGGAACGCCGCGGCGTATCCGGCCCGGCCGCCACCCTCGCCGAGGTCCATCCGCGCGAGCTGCTCGGCGGCGGCCGTCAGCACCCGCGAGGTGGCCACGAAGCCCAGCTGGCTGACGCCCACGGCGGCGACCGTCCACAGGGCGACCCGGGAGGCGCCCCGCAGGCCGACACCGCGGAACCCCCACGCGGGGCGGAACACGAAGCCGGACCGCCGCAACGGCACCACCAGGACGGCCGCCTGGGCGGCCACGCCCAGGGTCGCGGACCCCGCCAGGATCGCGATCATCGCGGGGGTCCAGTCGCGGGGCTCGGGGAAGTGGGGGTGGTTCAGGCCGAGCACGACCAGACCCGCGATACCGACGACGTTGGAGACGACCGGTGCCCACATGTATGCCACGAAGTGGCCCCGCGCGTTGAGCACCTGACCGATCAGCGTGTAGATCCCGTAGAACAGGATCTGGGGCAGGCACAGGAACGCGAACGTCGTGGCCAGGGCCAGCCCGGCCGATCCCGGCCCGGCGCTCCAGAACAACTGGGTGAGCAGGGGGGCGGCGAGGGTGACCACCGCGGTCGAACCGACCAGCAGGGTCAGCGAGAGGGTGAGCAGCCGGTTGACGTAGTCGGCGCCCCCGTCGGGATGGCTGGCGGCACGGGTGATCTGGGGCACCAGTACCGCGTTGAGGACCCCGCCGGCGAGCAGCAGGTAGAACTGGTTGGGCAGCGAGTTGGCGACCTCGAAGGCGTCACCGGAGAGCCCCAGTCCGACGATGCTGCCGAGCAGGGCCAGTCGGGCGAATCCGAGCACGCGTGAGGTCAGCGTGCCCGCAGCCATCAGGGCGCTCGACCGCGCGAGGGCGGACTCGGACACCTCAGCCGTCACCGGACAGGGTGGACCACGCCAGCTGGGCGATGCGCCGTTCGTTGGGGAACGTCAGGGTGAGGTGCGCGTCGTTCAGCGGGAGCCACGCGACGTCGATCGCCTCGTGGTCGGGGTCGTTCTCGATGGTGAGCTCGCCACCGGTCGCCTCCAGGAGGTAGTGGTGGACGAACTTGTGGACCCGGCGGTCTGACGTAGCGAACCAGTAGTCGATGACGCCGAGCTCGGCCAGGATCCGGCCCTCGATGCCGGTCTCCTCGGCCACCTCGCGCACCGCGGCCTGCTGGATCGTCTCGCCCTCCTCGGGGTGACCCTTGGGCAGGCACCACTCGACCCGCCCAGCTCGGTTGCGCCGGGCGATGACCGCGATCCGAGCCCGTCCGGCGTCGACGTCGACCACCACTCCACCGGCCGAGCGTTCCTCCATCGCCGGCAGCCGGCGGGGCAGCCGGGCGGGCTCGGAGGAGGCAGCGGAACTCACCTGTCCACTCTACGGGGCGGTCGCCGCACCGCCCGGGGGGCGGCCCGGGTGCGCCGGGTCACCTACCCTTGGCTGTCGTGTCCACCCCGGCCCTGCCTCCCGTCCTGCTCGAGCGGGCCATCACCCACCTCGCGCCGGCCCTGCCGCTGCTGACCGAGCTCGGGGCGATGTTCACCGAGGCCGGGCACGAGCTGGCGCTGGTCGGGGGGCCGGTGCGCGACGCGTTCCTCGAGCGCACCTCACCGGACCTCGACTTCACCACCAGCGCCAGCCCGGAGCAGACCGAGGCGATCCTCGGTCCGTGGGCCAACGCGCACTGGGACATGGGCCGGGAGTTCGGCACGATCGGCGCCCGCCGCGGCGACGTCGTGGTGGAGGTGACGACCTACCGGGCCGACGCCTACGACCGGGTGACCCGCAAGCCGGTGGTCGCGTTCGGCACCCGCCTGGAGGAGGACCTGGTCCGCCGCGACTTCACGGTCAACGCCATGGCGCTGCGGCTGCCCGGCCTCGACTTCGTCGACCCGTACGGCGGGATCGGCGACCTCGCCCGACAGGTGCTGCGCACCCCGAGCCCGCCCGAGGTGTCCTTCGCCGACGACCCGCTGCGGATGATGCGGGCTGCGCGGTTCGCCGCCCAGCTCGGGCTGGTGCCGCACCCCGACGTCCTCGCCGCGATGACCGCGCAGGCGGCGTCGCTGGAGATGGTCTCGGCCGAGCGGATCCGCGACGAGCTGACCAAGCTCGTCCTGTCACCCCGACCTCGCGCCGGTCTGGAGCTGCTGGTCGACAGCGGGCTGGCGCCGTTCGTGCTGCCCGAGCTGCCCGCGCTGCAGCTGGAGGTCGACGAGCACCACCGGCACAAGGACGTCTATCAGCACAGCCTCACCGTGCTCGAGCAGGCGATCGCGCTCGAGGGCCCTCCGGGCGGTCCGGAGGAGTCGGTGCCCGGTCCCGACCTGGTCCTGAGGCTCGCCGCGCTGCTGCACGACATCGGGAAGCCACCGACCCGGCGGTTCGAGACCGGCGGTGGCGTGACCTTCCACCACCACGAGGTGGTCGGCGCCAAGATGACGGCCAAGCGTCTGCGGGCGCTGCGGTACGACAAGGACACCGTGAAGGCGGTGACCCGGCTGGTCGAGCTGCACCTGCGGTTCCACGGCTACGGCGACGGTCAGTGGACCGACTCGGCCGTCCGCAGGTACGTCACCGACGCCGGACCCCTGCTCCAGCGCCTGCACCGGCTGACGCGCTCGGACAGCACCACGCGCAACGCCCGGCGTGCCGCGCGGCTGTCCCGGACCTATGGCGAGCTCGAGACGCGGATCATCGCGCTGCAGGAGCAGGAGGAGCTCGGCCGGGTCCGCCCCGAGCTGAACGGGAACGAGATCGCCGAGGTGCTCGGCATCGCCCCCGGGCCCGTCCTCGGCCGCGCCTACTCCTTCCTCCTGGAGCTGCGGCTCGACGAGGGGATGGTCGGTCCGGACCGGGCGCGCGAGGCGCTGTTGCAGTGGTGGTCGGGACAGCCCGAGGCGCCCACCCGATGATCCAGCACGGGGAAGGCGTCGGGACCGTCGGCCCCGATGCTCCCTGCGCGACCACGCCCGTGTCGGCGCCCCACCACCGGGCCCGCTCTGGTGGAATGAGCGGGTGACGGACGTCGTGGTGGACCTGGAGGGGGCAACCCGGTGACCGCGCCCCTGACCTACGCGGTCGGCGTCAGCACCCACGTCGGTCTGGTCCGCGAGCACAACGAGGACTCCTACCTCGCGCACTGGCCGGTGTTCGTCGTCGCCGACGGGATGGGCGGGCACGCCGCCGGTGAGATCGCGAGCGCCCTGGCCATCGACGCTGTGCGTCAGGAGCTGGTCGAGGCGCGCGCCGTAGGCACTGGGACGAGCACTGGGACAAGCACTGGGACGAGCGCTGGGATGAGCACGGAGGCGAGCGCTGGGATGAGCGCCGACCTCAGCACCGACCTCACCCCCGAGCGGGTGGCCGGCGCCGCAGCGGTGGCGAACGCCGCGATCATCGCCTCGGCCCGCGAGCACCGCGAGCGGGGCGGAATGGGGACGACCCTGACCGGGGTGGTGGTGGTCGCCGGGGAGCCGGCGCCGGCGTACGTCGTGCTCAACGTGGGCGACTCACGCACCTACCGGTTCCTGGACGGGCGGCTGGAGCAGGTCAGCACCGACCACTCCGAGGTGCAGGAGCTGATCGAGCTCGGGGTGCTGACCCGCGCCGACGCCCGACACCACCCGCTGCGCAACCTGCTCAACCGTTCGCTCGGGGCCTATGCCGGGGTCGAGGCCGACCTCTTCTCGCTCCCGGCGGCGCCCGGCGCCCGGTTCCTGGTCTGCTCCGACGGGCTGAACGACATGGTGGACGACGCCGACATCGCCACCGTCCTGGCCACCCGGTCGGACCCGCAGGCCGCTGCCGACGCCTTGGTGCAGGCGGCTCTGGACGGCGGCGGGGTCGACAACGTCACCGTCATCGTGCTGGACACCTGATGCCCGCGCCGCCGTGGCGTGTCCTGCTGGTCCTCACGGCGCTCCTGCTGATCTCCGCCTGCAGTTCCGGCGGCCCACCCCTCGCGCTGACGTCCACCACCGCCGCCACCCCCAGCCCCAGCGGGTCGGCGACGCAGCCCGCGGGTGACCGCCAGCCCGTCGGCCTCCTCGGCCACGCCGTCGAGGACCCCGGCCGCACCCCGGACGACTGCGACGAGCACGTCGTTCGACGCGCTCTCGGGTCGGCTGGGCGGGCTCGTCGGGGTGGCGTACGCGCCGGTGTCCGACCCGGCCCGGGTGACCGTGCTCGGGCCGCTCCAGACCGGTCCGGCCTGGTCCACGAGCAAGGTGGCCCTCTCGATCGCCGCCCTGCTCGAGCCCACGTCGCGGACCGCCGCCAACGTCAGGGCGGCGATCACGGTGTCGGACAACGCCGCTGCTCGCGCACTGTGGGACCAGCTCGGGGGTGACGTGCCCGCGGCCGCCGAGGCCGTCGACGCGGTGCTGGCCGCCCACGGCGACACCCGGACCCGCACACCGAGCCGGAGCCCGCGGCCGGAGTTCAGCCCCTACGGCATGACGGTCTGGACGCTGTCCCAGCAGGTGCGCTTCGTCGCCGGGGTCTCCTGCTCGAGGTCGCCGGTCGACCGCGAGGTGTTCGGGCACATGGGGCGGATCGACCCGAGCCAACGATGGGGTCTGGGCCGGCTGGACGGGTCGGCCTTCAAGGGGGGCTGGGGTCCGGGCACCGACGGCGTGTACCTCGCCCGCCAGATGGGCGTCGTCACCCTGCACGGCGTCCCGACCGCGGTCGCCATCGCGGCCCGCCCCGGCGACGGCACGTTCGACGCTGCGACGGTGAACCTGTCGGCCCTGGCCGCGTGGCTGAAGGACCACGCCGAGGTCAACCGGTCCACGGGCCGGGCCTGCGGGCCGTGACACGCTGGGCCGATGCGCTCCCGCCTCTTCGTGCCGGTCACGCTGGCCCTGCCCGGGCTGGCCCTGGGAGCCGCCGGCCTGGTGCATCCGCACCGGCTGACCTACGCGACGTCCGGTCGCTGGCTCTGGCTCCACCTGGCCGGTCTGGTGGTCTTCCCGCTGGTCGGCGTCGCCCTCGCTGCGCTCGTCCGTGCCCGCTCCGACCCGCTGGCCTGGCTGGTGCGGCTGACCGCCTACGGGTACGCCGTCTTCTACACCGCGCTCGACGTGATCTATGGGGTCGGTGGCGGGTACGCCGTCCGTGCGGCCGGCCCCGGACCGCGCCCCGAGGGGGTCAACACGATGCTGGGTCTGGCCGACAGTCTCGGCACGGTCGGGTCCTGGTCGCTGCTGGTCTGCGCGGTGGTCCTGACGGTCGACGCGCTGCGCCGACGCGGCCCCAGCGGGCTGCCGGCGGTCGCGCTGGTCGCCGGTGCCTGGCTCGTCCACACCGACCACATCTTCGCCCCGGCCGGGGTGCTGGGGATGGTGGTGCTGGGTGTGACGACCGGCTGGGCGGCCTGGGTGGAGGAGAGCGCGCCGTGAAGCGGGAACGGTGTGCTGAGGTGAACACGGTCCAGATATCGTGACAAACCACCCGTAACCCTCCCCGTACCGTCGCTGTGCTCGCAGACGGGGACAGACAAGGACGTCCATCCCTGCCATCCTTGCCCCGAGCGGGGTGATGCCCGACGCATCAGCACGGAGGGGGTGACGAGCCGGGTGAGCAGGTCAACGGGGTCGGTGCGACCCACGGGCTGTCGGCCCGCGGGCTGGGGTCCGTGCGTCGGGACGGCGCGAACCTCCGAGCCGGTTCCCCTGCGCGCGGCCGGGGGGTGGTGACGATGCGCCGCATGAGGTGCGCCTCCTGTCGACGTCCACTGGAGCAGGGCGCGAGGTTCTGCGCAGGGTGCGGTCAGGCGGTGACGGAGTCGGCGGACCCGGTCGCGCCGGCGGGCACATCCGCGGGGGTCTCCCTCGGCAAGCCGCCCCAGGGCACCCACCCACTCGAGCCGGCCCCCGGCCCCTACCCGTCGTGGGACACGCCCCCGGACGCGTCGCCGTATCCGGTGGTGACTCCCTACGAGGTCTCCCCACCGCTCCCTCCACCGTCCGCTCAGCCTCCGGCGTCCATGGCCCGCCACTACGCCGCATCGAACCTCCCCCCGCCCGGTCCGTCGGTGATGATCCCGCCGGCTATCGCGCCGTCGACGGCCTACGCCAGTGACCCCATCGACCGGATCCGGCCCCGTGGGGTCGGCAAGCGGGCGTTCCTGGCCCTTTTGGTGCTGCTGACGGCCGCGGCGACCGCCGGCCTGGTCTTCGTCGGGGGCAAGGTGAACTCGTTCGTCACCCAGGGTGACGCGATCTCACTGGGTACCGATGTGGTCGGCGGCCGCCCCGTCGGCAGTGCACCCGGGCCCTCACCCCAGGTGCAGCAGGGCGCCGCGGCGACGTCCACGAGCACGGACCTGCGGCGCAAGCCGGCCGCGGTCGCCAAGGGCATCGTGTACCAGACGAAGTCCACCGGCGACGCGTGCCCTCGGGTGAAGACCACGACCTACGCCGGGTACCTCGACGCTCGATGCACGTTCTGGACGCCGACGGCGGGGCTGCTGACCAAGGAACCACTGGCCAAGGGCGCCCACCTGGTGACCTGCCAGCGGAACCTCAAGCGAGCCAACCCGGTGTACACGGCCAAGCAGACCAACACGTGGTGGGTGTGGGCCCGCAGCACCGGCGGCTCGTGGGACTGGTTCCCCGAGACCGCCATCGCCCAGGGCGCCTCCAACCAGGCGATCAACGGGATCGCCGTCTGCCGATGACGGCAAGCAGGGGCGACGACCCGCGGGCGACGGGCATGAGGTGGCGCTGATGAGGTGCACGAAGTGTGGTGCCGACCAGGCGGCGGGCGGGGCGTTCTGCCGCGCCTGCGGAGCTCCGCTGACGGTGTCACTGACCAAGCGCACCACCGTCTCACCCGAGGTTGCCCCGCCGCCCCCGCCGCCCCCGGACGCCACTGGACCGTTGCCCGAGCTCGCGTGGGAGCCGATCCCGCTGTCGCCGGGTGAAGCGCCCGACCCCTGGGCGACCGACCCCGGCCCACCTCCCCCGGCGCCGGTGCGCAACCGGGTGCCGGTGCTCATCGCCGCGGGACTGGTCACCCTGATCGGTCTGGCCGTGGCGATCACGCTGTCCCTCACCGGCGACGACGGGGTCGCGGCCGGTGGGGTCTCGGACCCTCAAGGCAGCGCGTCGCAGTCGCCGACGCCGTCCACGGCGCAGGACCAGCCGAGCACCGACCCGGCGCCCGACCCGGTGCCGACCGCCGAGCCCGACCCGCAGCCGAGGCACATCACGGTCTCGGCCACCGTGGAGCCCTGCCCGGGCGAGACCGGCGTCTTCATCGGCAACGACATCACCAGCTGCCCGTTCGCGGCGCGGGTGGCGAAGGCCTACTCGGCCGCGGCGGCCGCCCGACCCGACCGTGCGGTGACGGTCCGGGCCTACAGCCCGGTCACCAAGAAGTCGTACACGATGCGCTGTGAGTACACGACGCCCGTGCGCTGCACCGGAGGCACTCGCGCGTTGGTGTATGTCGACCGCTCCGGCTAGAGCTGGTCTGGTCGGGTCCGGCTAGGGTCTGGTCCGCCTCGTCCGCCTCGCCGCCCCCACGCGCAGATTGGGTGCCCGAACGCTCGTGAATCCGAGCGTTTGGACACCCAATCTCGCGGGAGTGGTCGGGGCGTAGCGGCCGGCCGGGCTACGGGAGCCCGCCTATCGCTCCTCGGTGCCCGCGATGTACGCCTCGAGCTTGGTGCGGCCCTCGGTGTCCTCGCGCTGCACAGGCGGGGACTTCATGAGATACGAGCTGGCCGAGATGAGGGCGCCGCCGATGCCGCGGTCCTTGGCGATCTTGGCCGCCCGGATCGCGTCGATGATGATGCCGGCGGAGTTGGGTGAGTCCCAGACCTCGAGCTTGTACTCCAGGTTGAGCGGCACGTCACCGAACGCGCGACCCTCCAGCCGCACATAGGCCCACTTGCGGTCGTCGAGCCACTGGACGTAGTCGCTCGGGCCGATGTGGACGTTCTTGTCCTCGATCTTGCCGCCGAGCGGGCCGGTGAGGTTGGAGGTGACGGCCTGGGTCTTGGAGACCTTCTTGGACTCGAGCCGGTCGCGCTCCAGCATGTTCTTGAAGTCCATGTTGCCGCCGACGTTGAGCTGGTAGGTGCGGTCCAGCACCACGCCGCGGTCCTCGAACAGCTTGGCCATCACGCGGTGGGTGATGGTCGCGCCGACCTGGGACTTGATGTCGTCCCCGATGACCGGCACGCCGGCCGCCTCGAACTTGGCGGCCCACTCCGGGTCGCTGGCGATGAAGACGGGCAGCGCGTTGACGAACGCGACGCCGGCGTCGATGGCGCACTGGGCGTAGTACTTGTCCGCCACCTCCGAGCCCACCGGGAGGTAGGAGACGAGCACGTCGACCTGGGCGGCCTTGAGGGCCTGGACGATGTCGACCGG
The DNA here is from genome assembly GCA_963750305.1 of uncultured Actinomycetota bacterium. Classification (GTDB taxonomy): domain Bacteria; phylum Actinomycetota; class Actinomycetes; order Actinomycetales; family Dermatophilaceae; genus CAVVPX01. Next base: position 272,838 of record CAVVPX010000002.1, on the reverse strand, counting down.
CTCGGCGTCGGACTCCTCGATGGTCAGGCGGTAGTACTTGCCCAGCCCGTCGCCCGTGACGCCGCGCTGGACGATGATGCCGGTCGGCGGGACGTCGGCGATCTTGATGGTGTTGTTCTCCGAGGCGACGATCGCCTCGGACAGGTCGAACCCGACCTTCTTGGCGTCCACGTCGAAGGCGGCGACGAACTCGACGTCGCTGACGTGGTAGTCGCCGAACATGACGTGCATCAGACCCGGCACCGTGGCGGCCGGGTCGGCGTCCTTGTAGTACTCGACTCCCTGCACGAGCGAACTGGCGCAGTTGCCGACGCCGACGATGGCGACGCGTACGGAACCCATGGGGTTACTCCTCTGGTTGGGGATGGTGCGATGGAGAGTCAGCGAGAGCTGTTGGTGGAGCTGGACATCGAGGTCAAGTGGGAGTGCTCGGGCCGGACGACCCGGTCGAGCCGCGCTCGGCGGTGATCAGCTCGGTGAGCCAACGGACCTCGCGCTCGGCGGCGTCCTCACCGTGTTGTTGGAGCGCAGCCGTATAGGTGTCCATCCGGGCGCGGCCCCGGGCCGAGGCCGCGCGGATGTTGCCGAGCCGCTCCTCGAGGCGGGACCGGCGACCTTCCAGGATCCGCAGGCGCACCTCGGCCTCGGTGCGGGCGAAGAAGGCGAACCGCACGTCGAACCCGTCGTCGTCCCACGCCGACGCATCGGTCTGAGCGGCCGCGCGCTGGAAGTGCTCCTTGCCGTCAGCGGTCAGCTCATAGACCAGCCGCGCGCGCTTGCCCGCACTGCTGACCGTGGTGACCGAACCCGCGGTCGGTTGCACGTCCGTGACGGCCGCGACCGGGCCGCCGCCCTCGGGCTGGATCAGCCCGCGGTCGAGCAACCCGCGCAGACAGGGGTACAAGGTGCCGTAGGACAGCGCCCGGAACGGCCCGAGCGCGAGGTTGAGCCGCTTGCGCAGCTCGTACCCGTGCAGCGGCGACTCGTGCAGCAGCCCGAGGATGGCGAACTCCAGCAGCTCGGTGCGACGCGACGCCAACGGGTGCCTCCTCATGGGGCTCAATGTGACAAACTCGGACTTTGTCAGGCCGACACTACACCAAGATGTATCGATGCGATATATCTGAACGCCGCACTCACGAACTCTCGCCACGCGGCCGACCTCGCGCCGCCGCTCCGGCCGGACCCCTCGGACAGGCAATGGCCCAGGCTGCGCGGCGGGTCCACCGCGACACGCCGCGCGTGGCGGGCCATTGCCTGTTGGTCGGGCACAGCACCGTGGCTGCGGCGCGTGGTGCCGCTCCCCGTAGCGGTGGGGGGCCGCCGGGAGACGATGGGCGGTGAGCACCTTGGCGCCCGGTCCACGGGACGCGGACGGCGCGCCACCGACGGAGGTGGCTGGCGTGGAGCGGCGTCGGTCGGTCCCTCTCGTCGCACCGGTCGCGGGTCGGTGGATGGGTCGACGCGCGGACCCGGTCGGGGGACGATGACCGGGTGAGCAGTGTGGCGTCCGGTCCCAGCAATGCGTCCGGCGTCCCGTCAGTGCTGGCGGCACCGGGCCTGCTGCGCCTGGCCTACCTGCTGACCGGCTCCCTGGATGCTGCCTCCGACCTGGTCGAGCGGTCGATGGCCCCGCCGACCCGCCGACTCGCGCTGCGTCGGGTGGCGCCCCCGACCAGTACCCGGGCGGCGATGGCGCGCCTCGCGGCGCGGGAACCAGCGGGCCCTGTGCCGGATGGTCACCACGCACCCGCACCGGAGGACCCCGACGGCCTCTGGGAGGCACTGGCGCTGCTGCCGCCCGCCACCCGCGTGGTCCTCGTGCTGCGCCACGGCGTCAGACAGGCCGGCGAGGAGATCGCGGCTGCGTTGGGGATGTCGGTGGACCAGGTGGTGCTCGCCGAGACCCGTGGGCTGGCCAGCCTGGGGGTGTGCGCAGACCTCACGTCGCGAACGCCTCAGGACACCGCGGCATCGCTGACCACCGTGCTCGCCCAACGGGCCACCGACCTCGACCGCCGCGATCTCGACCGCCGCGATCCCGGCCGATCCGTCCACCCAGCCGGTCCGGCCGCCGCTCCCGCCTTGGCGGCTCGGTGGAAGGGACCCCGAGGGTACGCGGTGGGGGCGGTCACCATCCTGCTTACCGTCGTCGCGGTCGGGTGGGCGGTCCGCCCTCAGCCGACCGCCGCGCCGTCCACGAGCGCAACTCGCACCACCGGCACGGCCACCCCCGCGCTTGACGGTGATCCGGCGACCGACTTCAGCCAGCTCGCGGGCTCGTGGGTTCCGATCCGCTACCGGGCAGAGATGGTCGCGCCGCGGAGCATCCACAGCGCGTTCCTCGCGTTCACGCGCTACGGCCACTGGAACGCGGAGGACGGCTGCGGGGCAACGCTCTTCGGCTATTTCTCGCTCGCGCCAGAGGGTGAGGTCGCCGCGACGGTCGCCACGACCAACGTGGAACCGACGCCCGCTGGCTGCTCGATGATTCCCGTCCAGGCACCGATGGTCGCCAGCCTTCGACTGCGCCTCGTCGGCAACGACGGGCTGGTCGCCCTGGAGCCCGGTGGCGGCGAGGTGCTGGCCTTCGTCCGGCAGCGGGCGGCCGACCCGGGCACAGCGGTGGAGGACCTCCGCACCGTGTCCGGGGTCTGGAAGCACACCGGGCTCAGCGGGGAGCTGAACTCCCTCAGCGACGCCCTGCCGCTGCGCGACCTGCTGACCATCGATCGGGCCACCCCGCGCGTCGCGCGATGGGGCGACAGCACCGGCGGCTGCCGCGTGGTCGGCGGGGAGCTGACGCTGGACGCGCGGGGGTACGTCTCGTTCGTCGGCACGTCCGCCAGCAACAGCTCGTGTGCGGGCACCAGCGGCCGGCTCCCCAGCCAGCTCGCTCTGACGATCGGGCTCGTGCTCGAGGACCCCGAGACGCTGCTGCTGGTCGACGACCGCGGCCGGGAGGTCTCACGCCTGGTTCGGGTGGCGCGATAGAGGTCTGAACCGACCGGCGGCGGGCGCGCTGAATAGGTCGTCACGGGCCCGGGAGTCATACTGAGCGGGCCGCCCGGACCCCGGTGGTGCCCCTCACGGACAGGGCGAACGCGAGCAGGAAGAAGCGATGAGCGACCGACCCCGGACCCAGCCCGAGGCCACCCGCCGGCGAAGCAAGCCTCCGAAGGCCCGCGGCGGGAGAAGCCTGAGGAACCGCAGCGCTCGATGGTGGGCCGCCCTGGTCGCCAAGGTCGCGCTGGTCGGGTTCCTGCTCGGTGTGGCGGCCGTGGTGATCGGCTACCTCCTGGTCGACATCCCCCAGCCCAACGAGGCAGCCGCGGCCCAGACCTCGATCGTCTACTACGCCGACGGCAAGACCGAGATGGCGCGGATCAGCGAGGTCAACCGCGAGTCGGTCGCCCTCGACCAGGTCCCCGACCACGTGCAGAAGGCGATGCTGGCCGCCGAGGACCGCGACTTCTACGAGAACTCCGGCATCAGCCCGACCGGCATCGCCCGGGCTGCCTGGGTGACCTTGCGTGGTGGTGAGACCCAGGGTGGCTCGACGATCACCCAGCAGTACGTCAAGAACTACTTCCTGACCCAGGACCAGACCCTGTCCCGCAAGGCGCGCGAGATCCTCATCTCGGTCAAGATCAGCCGCGAGCTGTCCAAGGACGAGATCCTCGCCAACTACCTCAACACGATCTACTACGGCCGCAACGCCTATGGCATCAAGACCGCGGCCCGCGCCTACTTCAACAAGGACGTCTCCAAGCTGACCGTCTCCGACGGCGCGATGCTGGCCTCGGTCATCCGGGCCCCCTCCCTGTACGACCCGGCGCTGGGTGCGAAGCAGAAGGCGAACGTGCAGAGCCGCTTCCAGTACGTCATCGACGGTATGTCCGGCCAGGGCTGGATCACCCCGGACCAGGTGTCCGGCGCGAAGTTCCCCAAGACCGTCACGCCCAAGGTCTCCAGCCGGCTCGCCGGTCCCAACGGGTACATCATCAAGGCTGTCCGTGACGAGCTCACCGGCAAGCTGGGACTGACCACCGCGGACATCGACCAGGGTGGTCTGCGGATCACCTCCACGATCGACAAGGCGACCCAGGACGCCGCGGTGGCCGCCGTGAAGGAGCAGATGCCCACGAAGGGCAACGCCAAGGACCTCCACGTGGGACTGACCGCGATCAAGCCCGGCGACGGGGCGATCGTGGCGAGCTACGGCGGCGCGGACTACCTCAAGCAGCAGTTCGACACCGCTCGTCAGGCGTCCATCCAGGCCGGGTCGACGTTCAAGATCTTCACCTTGATCGCCGCGCTCCAGGACGAGATCAGCACCCGCACCACCTTCTCCGGGGCGAGTCCGCAGACCTTCAGCGAGTTCGAGGGTGGCTCGAACCCCAACGGTTCGGTCACCAACTTCGGCTGCTGCGGCGGTGAGCAGTTCGGCCGGATCGACCTGCGGACGGCCACCGAGCACTCGGTCAACACGATCTTCGCCCAGCTCAACATCAAGGTCGGTCCGGAGCGCACCAAGTCGGCGGCCATCGCGGCCGGGCTGCCCGACGACGAGAACGCCAAGGCCGCGGGCCTGCCGCCCCTGTCGACCAACTACGCCAACGTCCTGGGCACCGACTCGGTGCGGATCCTGGACATGGCCAACGCCTACGCCACCATCGCCGCCGAGGGGGTCCGCTCCACCCCCTACCTCGTCAAGAAGGTCACCGGTGGTGCGGGTTATGACTACGAGGCCAAGCCCGAGACCAAGGCGGTGTTCGACAAGGACGTCATGGACGACACCATCGACGCCATGCAGGCCGTGGTCCAGAGCGGCACCGGCCAGGCCGCGAGCGCGATCGGCCGCCCCGCAGCCGGCAAGACCGGCACCACGAGCGGCAACTACGGCGCCTGGTTCGACGGATACGTCCCCCAGCTGGCCGCTGCCGTCGGCATCTACAAGGGCGACGGGTCGATCTCCAAGGCCAACCAGATGAACGGCATCGACGGCGTCGGTGAGCTCTCGGGTGGCACCGTGCCGGTCCGGCTCTGGACCGCCTTCATGCAGAAGGCGCTGGACGGGACCAAGACCGAGAGCTTCCCCCGGCGTGCCGGTGTCGGCGACGACCAGGTGTACGTCCAGCCGCCCCCGCCGTCCACGACCGCTCCGCCGTCGACCACCACCACCACGACCGCGCCGCCGTCCACGACGACCACCGCGCCGCCCACGACCACGACCACCGCGCCCCCCACGACGCCGACGCGGACGCGGACGACCAAACCGACGCGGGGCCCGACGACGCCAGCGGGTGGCGGCGGGACCGCGGGTGGCGGGTCCTCCGAGCTCCTGCCGACCCGACCCCCGCCCGAAGGGGGCTGAGCGTGTCCGGACGGACCCGGTGAGCCAGCAGGACCTGGCGTCGCTCGGCGGGTCGCTGGGCCGGCACGCCTCGTCCGCGGCCCGGTCCCTGCCGCGAGCCGCAGCCGGGCTCGTCGGGCTGTCCACCCTCACCATGGCCGTGGCCGTCGTCGAACGCGGATACTGCATCAGCAACGGCTGGAGCGGTCCGAGCCAGTTCTGGCGCGCCTGCTACAGCGACCTCCCGGTCTTCTACGCCGCCGGTATGGGTGGCGGCCTTCCGGAGTACGTCGGGTCAGGCGCGACGACCTCGGTGGCCCAGCCGGTGGTCACCGGGTCCGTCCTGGCCTTCGTCGGCGGACTGGTGCCGACGGCCGGTCCGCTGGCCGACCAGACCCGGTGGTACTTCCTGCTGTTCGCCTTCCTCGCCACAGCTCTGGTCGCGGCGCTGGTCTGGATCACCGCCGCGTCCCGCCCGCTCGACGCCGGCGACGCGGCCAAGGTGGCGGTGGCCCCGGTACTGGTCACGGCCGCGCTGGTCTCCGCCGACCTCATCGGGGTCGTGCTCGCGAGCGCCGGCGTGCTGGCCTGGGCGCGGAGGCGACCGGCTCTGGCGGGGGTCCTGCTCGGTCTCGCCGTCGCGGCCCGGACCTATCCGGTTCTGCTCGTACTGGGCGTCGTCCTGCTGTCCCTCCGGTCGGGGCGGCTGCGCGACGCGGGCCGGCTGGTCGCCGCGGGTGGCGCGACGGTCGGGGTGGTGCTGCTGCCGTTCCTGCTCGGCAACACCGCGGCCATCACGGCGCCGTACGCCGCCTGGCGCGCCTCCGGGGCCGGCCTCGGCTCGGTCTGGGTGATCGGCCAGCTCGCGAGACATCCGCTTCCCGCCGGCCTCGTGCTCGCACTGGCCGTCTCCGGGATGGTCCTCGCCGTCGGGCTGGGCGTGGTCCTGACCCTGGTCGCGCCTCGCCGGCCGGGGGTCGCCGAGGTCGGGCTGGTCATGGTCGCGACCGTGCTGGTCACCGGTGCCTCGTTCCCGGTGCAGAGCTCGTTGTGGCTGGTGCCGCTGGTCGCCCTGTGCGGTCTGCCGTGGCGCGACTGGCTCCTGTGGTGCGGTGCCGAGGCGGTGTACTTCGTGGCGGTGTGGCTCTACCTCGGGCTCCAGAGCGCGCCCGCGCGCGGGCTGCCGGCACCCTGGTACGCCGTCTTCCTCATGGTCCGGGTGGTGGCGGTCGTCTACCTGGGGTGGCGGGTGTGGCGCACCGCGATGGACCGCCCGCCGGTGGGCCAGCAGGAGGCCGAGGACGCCGATCCCCCCGCGACAGGGGTCGAGGCACCGGTGGAGGCACCGGTCGGGCAACCCATCGAGCACGACGCGTTGGCCGGGCCGCTGTCCGGAGCATCGGACCGACTCGTGGTCAGGCTGACCTGAGCGCACGGCACGATTTCGGTCCGGGCTCTCCCAGCCGGTACGCTTGGCAGGTTCCGGTCCGGTGCCCGACCGTCCTGGTCGTACCCGGCGGAACACGACACACCCTCCTGTCACGGAGAGACCGTGACCGCCCAGACCGAAGGAGGCGGGATTCCCGCATGCGTCAGTACGAACTGATGATCATCCTCGACCCCGAGCTCGACGAGCGCACCGTGCAGCCGTCGCTCGACAAGTTCCTCAGCGTGGTGACCAAGGACAGCGGCACCGTCGACACCGTCGACATCTGGGGTCGCCGCCGCCTGGCCTATGAGATCAACAAGAAGGCCGAGGGCATCTATGCCGTCGTCAACTTCACGGCCGAGCCGGCCACGGCCAAGGAGCTCGACCGCCAGCTCGGACTCAACGAGTCCGTCCTGCGCACCAAGCTGATGCGCCCCGCGGCCTGAGCCGACACCACCGACGACCTGCTCCGGTCGGGTCGGTCGCCGCTGTCAGCCCCGGCTGGCAGGCTTCCGCTCCAGACCACCTCCGGCCCCACTGCCGGACCGGACCGAACCCACCCACGAAGGGGATCTGCATGGCTGGCGACACCGTCCTGACCATCATCGGCAACCTCACCGGTGACCCCGAGCTGCGCTTCACGCCGTCGGGTGCTGCCGTCGCGAACTTCACCGTGGCGTCCACGCCGCGACAGTTCGACCGGCAGAGCAACGAGTGGAAGGACGGGGAGACCCTGTTCATGCGCTGCTCGGTCTGGCGCGAGGCGGCGGAGAACGTCGCCGAGTCGCTCCAGCGCGGCAGCCGCGTGCTCGTCTCGGGCCGCCTGAAGTCTCGCTCGTATGAGACCAAGGAGGGCGAGAAGCGCACCGTCGTCGAGATGGAGGTCGACGAGGTCGGCCCGTCGCTGCGCTACGCCACCGCCAAGGTCAACAAGACCCAGCGCAGTGGTGGCGGCGGCGGCTTCGGCGGTGGCCAGGGTGGCGGCGGTCAGGGTGGCGGCGGTCAGGGTGGCGGCGGCCAGCAGGAGGACCCGTGGGCGACCGGCCCGGCCGGCGGCGCGGGTGCCCCCGCTGCCTCGCGTCCCTCCGGTGGCGGCGACAGCCGTCCCCAGGGCGGACAGCCGGCCCCTGCCCAGGGTGGCGGCGGCTGGGGCGGCGGCAGTGCCCCGTCCTACGACGAGCCTCCCTTCTAGCCCCGGCTCAGCAGGTCCGGCTCCTCAGCAGCACCAGCACCAAGCTCAGCACCACCAGCACCGAGCTCAGCACCACCAGCAAGCTCAGCACCACCAGCACAGTCCTCAGCACCACCCATCCCGGAGACCAACTCCGGGCTCTGCCTAGATGAAGGAGAGCACCACGATGGCCAAGCCCGTTGTGCGCAAGCCCAAGAAGAAGGCCAACCCCCTCAAGGCCGCCAAGATCGACGCGATCGACTACAAGGACACCGCGCTGCTGCGCAAGTTCATCTCCGACCGCGGCAAGATCCGCGCGCGCCGGGTGACCGGTGTGACCGTGCAGGAGCAGCGTCGGATCGCCACCGCAGTGAAGAACGCGCGCGAGATGGCGCTGCTGCCCTACTCCAGCTCGTCTCGCTGACGCGCCGAGGAAGAGAGAGCCAGAACATGAAGGTCATTCTCACGCACGAGGTCACCGGACTCGGGACCGCCGGCGACGTGGTCGAGGTCAAGGACGGGTACGCCCGCAACTTCCTCGTGCCGCGCAGCCTCGCCACCCCGTGGACCAAGGGCGGCCAGAAGCAGGTCGACGCGATCCTCACCGCCCGCGCGACCCGTCAGGTCAAGACCCTCGAGGAGGCCAAGTCCATCAAGGGCAACCTCGAGGCCAAGCCGGTCGAGGTGTCGGCGCACGCCGGCGCCGGTGGCCGCCTGTTCGGTGCGGTGTCCACCGCCGACGTCGTCGCTGCCGTCAAGGCGGCCGGTGGCCCCGAGCTGGACAAGCGCAAGATCGAGATCCGCACGCCGATCAAGCAGGTCGGGCCCGCCACGGCGACTGTCCGTCTGCACGCCGATGTCCAGGCCACGGTGACCCTCGAGGTCGTCGCCGGCTGAGGCTTCTCACCACCCGAGCGCGGCTCGTACCCCCTGGGGTGCGGGCCGCGCTCGCGTGCCCCGTGACGTCGCGGTCGGCAGGAAGCGAGCCGGCGGTCGCAGGCTGGCCCGCGGTTGGACGGCTGAGCGGCAGAGCCTCAGGTTCGCCGCAGGGGCGGGTGTCATTAAGACCGCATATAATAATGTCCTTACAAGACTTGACACCATCTGCTGCGATCGGCAGGCTGGCCGCAAGAGATCTCAGCGAGACGATAGGACGGACACATGCGGATCGGGCTGGCCGGAGTCGGGCGGATCGGGGCGTTTCACACTGCCACGCTCCGCGACCTCGAGGTTGTGGACGAGGTGGTGGTCGCCGACGCGATCCCCGGGGCGGCCGAGAAGGTTGCCGCCGACCTTGGAGTCTCGGCAGCGGCTGATGTCGATGACCTCTTCGCGAGGGGCATCGACGCCCTGGTCATCACCACCGCGACCCCGGGCCATGCTCCCCTGCTGCGGGCGTCCATCGCTGCCGGGATCCCGGTGTTCTGCGAGAAGCCGGTCGCGAGCACGCTCGCGGAGACGATCGACCTGGCCAAGGCTGCGGCCGAGACCGACGTGCCGATCCACATCGGCTTCCAGCGCCGCTTCGACGCCGGCTACCAGCGCCTCGCCCAGGCGGTCCAGGGCGGCGAGCTCGGGTTCGTCCACAGCATCCGCGCGATGACCCACGACCAGTCACCACCGCCCCCGGCATACATCGCGACGTCGGGTGGGATCTTTCGCGACTGCAACGTGCACGACTTCGACATCCTGCGCTTCGTCACCGGCCGCGAGGTCGCCAGTGTCTTCGCGACGGGGGGCAACAAGGGGGCCGACTACTTCACCGAGCATGGCGACTGCGACACGGCCGCGGCCGTGATGGCCCTGGACGACGGGACGCTGGTCAGCCTCTCCTCGACCCGGTACAACGGCGGCGGTCACGATGTGCGCATGGAGGCGCTGGGCAGCGAGGGTGCGATGGCCGTCGGGCTGGACGACTCGCTCGCGCTGACCTCCGCCGAGCCCGGCACGACCTTCCCCCCAGGCCCTCGTCACTGGTCGTTCATGGAACGGTTCCTGCCTGCGTACGTCGCCGAGCTCACGGCGTTCACCCAGGTCGCCACCGGTGAGATCCCCTCCCCGTGCAGCGTCCTGGATGCGCTCCAGGCCTTCCGCACCGCCGAGGCCTGCGAGCTCTCGCGTCGCGAGCACCGACTGGTCACCCTGGACGAGATCGCGACTCTCTGATGCGGGGACCGCACCGACGAGTCCCTCGACCGTCACCGCGACCCACCGCCGCCGCACCCGTCCCGGCCTCCCCCGGCCGGCCGAGCAACGACCCGGGATTCTGACATGGTGAACGAAGTCGCGTACGACATGGTCGCCATCGGGCGCACCGGTGTGGACATCTATCCGCTGGAGCACGGCGTCGGCCTCGAGGACGTCAGGACCTTCGAGAAGTTCCTGGGCGGCAGCGCGACCAACGTCGCCGTGGCCGCGGCTCGTTATGGCCACCGCATCGCACTGATCACCCGCACCGGTGAGGACCCCTTCGGGCGCTACATCCACTCGGCCCTGCGCGAGTTCGGGGTCGACGACGCCTTCGTCAGCGCAGTGTCCGGACCGCCCACCCCCGTGACGTTCTGCGAGGTCTTCCCGCCGGACGACTTCCCCCTGTACTTCTATCGCCACCCCACCGCTCCGGACCTGATGATCGAGGCGGACTCCCTTCCGCTGCAGGCGATCCAGGACGCGAGGATCTTCTGGTCCACCGTGACCGGGCTGTCCCAGGAGCCGAGCCGAGCCGCCCACTTCGCGGCCTGGAAGGCCCGGGGGCGTCGGACCCACACCATCCTGGATCTCGACTGGCGTCCGATGTTCTGGGCCGACCCCGCCGATGGCCGCGAGCAGGTGCGCCGGGCGCTGGACCACGTGACCATCGCGGTCGGGAACCGCGAGGAGTGCGAGGTCGCGGTCGGCGAGACCGACCCGAACCGCGCCGCCGACGCCCTCCTGGAGCTCGGCCTGGAGCTCGCTGTCGTCAAGCAGGGCCCCAAGGGGGTCCTGGCCGCCACCGCGAACGAGCGCATCGAGGTGCCGCCGTTCCCGGTCGAGGTGGTCAACGGTCTCGGTGCCGGCGACGCGTTCGGTGGAGCCCTCTGCCACGGCCTGCTGGCCGGGTGGCCCCTCACCGAGATCCTCGAGTTCGCCAACATCGCGGGCGCCATCGTCGCGTCCAGGCTGGAGTGCTCCACCGCCATGCCCACCGAGGCCGAAGTTCTCGAGCTGCAGGAGTCCCGATGACCACCGAATCCCTGCGGGACACCACGCAGACACCCGGCCTCGACGCGACGAGCGTGGCCCGGCTGACCGAGACCCGGACCCGCGAGCCCGGGCGGGTCGACCAGCTCTGGGCAGCACGCCGTCGACGCCCGCTGGTCGGTGCGGACGGCAGGCTGCTCATCGTGGCCGCCGACCACCCCGCCCGTGGAGCCCTCGGGGTCCGCGGCGACGGGACCGCGATGGCGTCCCGCAGTGACCTGCTCGGACGGCTGGCCGAGGCGGTCTCGCGTCCCGGCGTCGATGGCGTGCTCGGCACACCGGACATCCTCGAGGACCTGCTGCTGCTCGGTGCCCTGGACGACAAGGTCGTGATCGGCTCGATGAACCGCGGGGGGTTGCAGGGCGCGGCCTTCGAGCTCGACGACCGGTTCACCGCCTACCGGGCCGCTGACCTGGCTGCCCGTGGCCTGGACGGCGGCAAGATGCTCACCCGGATCTGCCTGGGCGACGCCGGAACCGTGGCCACCCTGACCGCCAGTGCCCAGGCGGTGACCGAGCTGGCCGCCGAGCACCTGATGGCCATGGTCGAGCCGTTCCTGTCGATCCGCGAGGGTGGCCGGGTGGTCAACCAGCTCGACCCGGACTCGACGATCCAGTCGATCCACATCGCCGCGGGTCTCGGGGCGACCAGCGCCTACACCTGGCTCAAGCTCCCGGTGGTCGACGAGCTCGAGCGCGTCATGGATGCGACGACGCTGCCCACCCTGCTGCTCGGTGGCGACCCCGAAGGCGACCCGCAGGAGACCTACGCGTCCTGGGGACGTGCGCTCGACCTGCCCGCCGTTCGCGGCCTGGTCGTCGGCCGCGCGCTGCTGTACCCGCCCGACGGTGACGTCGCTGCTGCCGTGGACATCGCGGCCGAGCTCGTGCACGGTGCCAGCCGGTGACCAGTGGAACCGGCCGTGACAACGACCAGTGGGTCCGACCGCTCGGAACGGCCGAGGAGGGCGAGTTCCAGGTCGCGGTGACCCCGACGGCGACCAACCCGGTGTCCGGCTGGCAGCACACCAGCCTGCGCGTGGCGTGGGTGGCCGAGGGCGGCCACGTCGAGCACGACACCGCCGGCGAGGAGATCGTCGTCGTGCCGTTGTCGGGTTCGTTCACCGTCGAGGTCGCCGGGTCGGACGACCTCCACCTGGCCGGTCGCGTCGACGTCTTCGCCGGACCGTCCGACGTCGCCTACGTCCCCAGCGGTCAGCGGATCACGGTGCGTCTCAACGGCGCTGGCCCTGGACGGGTTGCCCTGTGCGGCGCCCGTTCGACGTCGAGCCGGCCCCCGGTCGTGATCCCGGCTGCCGACGTACCCGTGGAGATGCGTGGCTCGGGCATGGCCAGTCGCGAGGTCCGCAACTTCGGCGTGCCCGGCGTCATGGACGCCGAGTCGATCATCGCCTGTGAGGTGTTGACCCCTGCGGGCAACTGGAGCTCCTACCCCCCGCACAAGCACGACGAGGAGCGTCAAGGGGTGGAGACCGAGCTCGAGGAGATCTACTACTTCCAGACCCGCAGCCGATCGCCCCGCGCTTCGGGCCCGGAGGACGCTGACGCCGTCGGCTACCAGCGCGTCTACGGCACCGGAGAACGCCCCATCGACGTCCTGGCCGAGGTCCGCACCGGGGACGTCGTCCTGGTTCCCCACGGCTGGCACGGCCCGGCGATGGCCCCTCCGAGCGCGGACCTCTACTACCTCAACGTGATGGCCGGACCCGGACCGGCAGCGCGCCTGGCTGATCTGCGACGACCCGGCGCACGGGTGGGTCCGCGACACCTGGGCCGACCAGAGCATCGACCCCCGACTTCCCTTCGCCGCCGCAGGAGAGCCTCGTGAGTGAGAACCAGCCCGACACCGTACGCCTGACCGTCGCCCAGGCCACGGTGCGCTTCCTCGCAGCGCAGTACTCCGAGCGGGACGGCGACCGGCAGCGCCTGTTCGCCGGGTGCTTCGGCATCTTCGGCCACGGCAACGTCGCCGGCATCGGCCAAGCACTCCTCCAGGCCGAGCTCGGCCAGCTCGACGGCGTCGCCGGGGCCGGCCCGAGCAACGGAGCGCCCAGTGGGGAGGCGTCACGTGGGGAGTCGTCACGTGGGGAGGCGTCTTACGGGGGGGACACGGGGGGCGGAGCCCCCCGTGGGCAGGAGCCGTCACGTGGGGAGGCGTCTTACGGGGGGGACACGGGGGGCGGAGCCCCCCGTGGGCAGGAGTCGTCACGTGGGGAGGCGTCTTACGGGGGGGACACGGGGGGCGGAGCCCCCCGTGGGCAGGAGTCGTCACGTGCGGAGGAGTCTTACGGGGGGGACACGGGGGGCGGAGCCCCCCGTGGGTTGCCGTATGTGCTGGCCCGCAACGAGCAGGCCATGGTGCACACCTCGGTCGCCTACGCCCGCGCCAAGGACCGGCTGCAGACGTGGGTCTGCACCGCCAGCGTCGGTCCCGGCTCGACCAACATGCTGACCGGTGCGGCGCTGGCGACGATCAACCGCCTCCCCGTCCTGCTGCTGCCCTCGGGGACCTTTGCGACCCGGGTCTCCTCCCCAGTGCTGCAGGAGCTCGAGGCGCCGTATGCCGGTGACCTCACCGTCAACGACGCCTTCCGCCCGGTGTCGCGCTTCTTCGACCGGGTCAACCGGCCGGAGCAGCTCGCGTCCGCGCTCCTCGGCGCGATGCGGGTCCTCACCGACCCGGTCGAGACCGGTGCGGTCACCGTCGTGCTCCCGCAGGACGTCCAGGCCGAGGCCCACGACTTCCCGGTCGAGCTGTTCGCCGAGCGGACGTGGCACATCCCGCGGCCCCCGGCCGAGCGAGCGGTCATCGAGGCCGCCGCTGCCGTGATCCGCGGGGCGAAGCGCCCGATGGTCGTGGCCGGCGGTGGGGTCCACTACTCCGGCGCCGAGTCAGCGCTGCAGGCCTTCTGCGAGTCGACCGGCATCCCGGTCGGCGAGGCCCAGGCAGGCAAGGGTTCGCTCCCGCACGCCCACCCGCAGGAGATGGGTGCCGTCGGGTCGACCGGCACGACCGCGGCCAACGCGCTCGCGCGGGAGGCCGACGTCGTCATCGGCATCGGGACCCGCTGGTCGGACTTCACCACCGCTTCGCGGACGGCGTTCCAGGACAAGGGAGTCCAGTTCGTCAACATCAACATCGCTCGCTTCGACGCCGGCAAGCAGGGTGGCCTCATGGTGGTCGCCGACGCCCGCGAGGCCATCACCCAGCTCACCGAGGCCCTCGCCGGGCACTCGGTCGAGGACGGCTACCGCCGGCGTCAGGCGGAGCTCTGGGCTGAGTGGGACGCGGTGGTCGAGACCGCCTACCACCCACCGGCCGAAGTGACCGACGGCTTGGCCGTCGGTCTGCTGACCCAGGGCCAGGTGCTCGGTTGCGTCAACGAGCTCACCGACCCCCGCGATGTCGTGCTGTGCGCTGCGGGCTCGATGCCCGGTGACCTGCACAAGCTGTGGCGGGTGCGCGACCCCAAGGGCTACCACGTGGAGTATGGCTACTCCTGCATGGGATATGAGGTCCCGGCCTCGCTCGGCATCCGGCTGGCCGACCCCGACCGCGACGTGTTCGCGATGGTCGGGGACGGTGGATACCTGATGATGCCCACCGAGCTGGTGACCGCGGTCCAGGAGCGGATCAAGGTCGTGGTCGTGCTGGTCCAGAACCACGGGTTCCACTCGATCGGGTCCCTCTCGGAGTCCCTCGGCTCGCAACGGTTCGGGACGAGCTACCGCTTCCGGAGCGAGGACGGCCACCTTGACGGCGGCATCCTGCCGGTCGACCTCGCCGCCAACGCCCGCAGCCTGGGCGCCCGTGTCATCGAGGTGAGCTCGCGTGCCGAGCTCGAGCAGGCGATCAAGGAGGCCAAGGCAGCGCCCTCCGACGGCGGTCCGATCGTGATCCACGTCCAGACCGACCCGACGATCCACGCCCCCGACGGCGGGGGCTGGTGGGACGTCCCGGTCAGCGAGGTCTCCACCCTGGAGAGCACCCAGCGCGCCTACGAGGAGTACCTCGCGCACAAGGCCGGGCAGCGTCCGCTCCTCGCCCCGGGCAGGTCGAGCCGATGACCTCTGCGGGCACCCCCGCCGCGCCCATCGCCGCGCCCATCGCCGTGGCCATCGCCACGGACTACCGAGCGCGCGTGGCCCCGGCCTACGATCTGGAGATCCAGGCCCGGGTCGGCGCCGCACGCCGCGGTGACCGGAGCGGCCGCACCGTGGACGTGGACCACCAGACCCTTGAACCGACCCGTGAAACCGCAGCACCAGTCCTAGCAAGGAGCACACCGTGAGCACCCCCACCCGGATCACCCACCTGCTTGGCGGCCAGCCCTGGGAGGGCACCGCCGAGCGCACCAGCAAGGTCTACAACCCGGCGACCGGTCAGGTGAGCGGCACCCTCGACCTCGCGTCGGCGGAGACCGTCGACGAGGCCGTCCAGGCGGCCCACCAGGCCTGGAAGGACGGCTGGGGAAGCGCCTCGCTCGCCCAGCGCAGCAAGGTGCTGTTCGGCTTCCGCGAGCTGCTCAACGCGCGCAAGGAGGACATTGCCGCACTCATCACCGCCGAGCACGGCAAGGTGCTGTCCGACGCCCTCGGCGAGGTCACTCGCGGTCTGGAGGTCGTCGAGTTCGCCTGCGGCATACCGCAGCTGCTCAAGGGCGGCTTCTCCGAGAACGCGTCGACCAAGGTCGACGTGTACTCCATCCGGCAGAGTCTCGGCGTGTGTGCCGTGATCTCCCCGTTCAACTTCCCGGCCATGGTGCCGATGTGGTTCATCCCCATCGCCATCGCCTGTGGCAACGCGGTCGTGCTCAAGCCGAGCGAGAAGGACCCGAGCGCGGCGAACGCCATTGCCGCGCTGTGGAAGGAAGCCGGCCTGCCCGACGGTGTCATGCAGGTCGTGCACGGTGACAAGGAGGCCGTCGACGCGCTGCTGACGCACCCGCTGGTCAAGTCGGTGTCGTTCGTCGGCTCGACCCCGATCGCCCGGTATGTCTATGAGACCGGCACCTCCCACGGGAAGCGCGTGCAGGCCCTCGGCGGAGCGAAGAACCACATGGTGGTCCTTCCCGACGCCGACCTGGACCTGGCGGCCGACGCGGCGGTCAACGCCGGCTTCGGCTCCGCCGGTGAGCGCTGCATGGCGATCTCGGCGCTGATCGCGGTCGAGCCGATCGCCGACGAGCTGGTCCTGAAGATCAAGGACCGGATGGGCAAGCTCCGCACCGGTGACGGCACCAAGGGTTCGGACATGGGTCCGCTGGTGACCGGCCCCCACCGTGACAAGGTCAGCGGACTGGTCGCCGAGGGTGTTGAGTCCGGCGCCACCCTGGTCGTCGACGGTCGCACCCAGGACTTCGACGGTGACGCTGACGGGTTCTGGCTCGGACCAACGTTGTTCGACAACGTCGATCGCGAGATGTCGATCTACACCGAGGAGATCTTCGGGCCGGTGCTGTCGGTGCTGCGGACCAAGACCTATGACGACGCCCTCGAGCTGATCAACGCCAACCCCTATGGCAACGGCACCGCGATCTTCACCAACGACGGCGGTGCCGCACGTCGCTTCCAGAACGAGGTCGAGGTGGGCATGGTCGGCATCAACGTGCCGATCCCGGTGCCCGTGTCGTACTACTCCTTCGGTGGCTGGAAGAACTCGCTGTTCGGTGACAGCCACGCGCACGGCATCGAAGGCGTGCACTTCTTCACCCGTGGCAAGGTCGTCACCTCGCGCTGGCTCGACCCGAGCCACGGCGGCCTGAACCTCGGCTTCCCGCAGAACACCTGAGAGATGGCGCCGCACCGGTCGCTTCCGGCGCCGCGCACTCCCGACTCGATGGATGCCCCGCCCCTGAGGTGGGGCATCCTCGGGACGGGCTGGATCGCCGAGCGCTTCGCCGCGTCACTGCAACGGCACACCCGCCAGCAGGTGTACGCGGTCGGTTCTCGCTCCCAGCAGTCCGCCGACCGCTTCGCCGGGGTCGTGGGCGCAGGGGTCGCGCACGGGACCTATGAGGCGCTCGTCGCCGACGCCCGGGTCGATGTCGTGTACGTCGCGACGCCCCACCCGCAGCACCTGCCCCACGCGCGCCTCGCGCTCGAGGCGGGCCGGCACGTGCTGGTCGAGAAGCCGCTCGGGATCAACGCGCACCAGGCACGAGAGTTGGCCGAGCTCGCCGCGGCACAGGGGCTCTTCTGCATGGAGGCGACCTGGACGATGTTCCTCCCGAAGTACGACGTCATCCGCCGGCTGCTGGAGGACGGCGCGCTGGGTGAGATCCAGTCGGTGCAGGCCGACATGGGCGAGCACTTCGCGCCCGAGCACCGGATCTGGCGGGCCGACCTCGGCGGCGGTCCGATGCTGGACCTCGGGACCTATCCGGCGACCTTGGCCACCTGGGTGCTGGGTGGCTTCGAGTCCGCTGTCGCACAGGCGGTTCCGGCTCCTGGTGGCTCGGTCACCGGCCAGGTCGGCGCGGTGCTTCGCACGGCCAGTGGACAGCTCGCCACCGTGCACACCTCGATCCTCGGCGACACGCCCACCAGCGCGGCGATCACCGGGACCGAGGCCGTGCTGATGCTCGACGGGCCGTTCTACCAGCCCGGCCGGTTCACTGTGCTGGGTCACCAGGGGTCCTCGGGCAGTGGGCCGGCACCCCTGGTCTGGGACGAGCCGACCGTCGCACACGATGCCCTGCACTTCGAGGCAGCCGAGGTGGCTCGACGCATCGCCGCCGGCGAGCTCGGTTCGCCCCTGCGTCCGCTCTCGGCCACGATCGCCACCCTCGAGACGATGGACCTCATCCGCGCGGAGGCCGGCATCGTGTTCGAGGCGGAGCGGTAGTCCGCTCGGGTCAGCTGTTCGCGCAGGCCGCGTCGACCAGGGCTATGTTCGCCGTCGCCCAGGCGGCATCGGTCAGGACCGGCGCGCCGCTGCGCACAGCCGTGGCGTGGGCACTGAGCTGGCTCGCCCCTGCTCGGGTCACCTGGCCTTGTCGGCGGCGAGTAGCGTCTCGGCCGCGTGCCGCAGGCCTTCGAGCTGGTCCAGCTCGACGTCCTCGTGCTCGATGTTGACCGGCAGGTCCGGGTCGACCTTGTGCAGTGCCCGCAGGAACTCGGTCCAGTACGCCGTGTCGTGCCCGCGGCCGACCGCCACGAAGTCCCAGGAGGCGTTCCTCGGCCAACGGCTGAGCGAGGTGCCGCCGCCCATGGGCAGGTAGTCGGCTTCGCCCTCGGCGACCCGCTCGAACCGGTCGTCCAGCACACCGTTCACCAGGGCGGAGTCGTTCAGCCGGGTGTCCTTGGCCGCCGCGTTGTAGACCAGTGAGCCGAGGTCCTCGATCGCCCGGATCGGTTCGATGCCCTGCCAGAACAGATGGCTGGGGTCCATCTCGGCGCCCACGTGGGTCGCGCCGATCTCCTCGGCGAGGCGGTGCATGGTCGAGGGGTTGAACACGATGTTGCCGGGGTGCATCTCGATGGCGATCAACACGTCGGCATCGGCAGCACGCGCCTGGATGTCCTTCCAGAACGGGATCGCCGCGTTCCACTGGTAGTCACGGACATCGAGGAAGGGACTCCACCACGGGAGGGGGTTCCACGCCGGCTGGGAGGACCCGGCGTCGACCCCGGGTGTCCCGGACATGGTGACCACGCGCTTGACGCCGAGCAGCGCAGCGACCTCGATGGAGTCGACCAGGTCCTGCGCGTGGGTGACGGCGGGGTTCGGGTGCAGCGGGTTGCCGTTGCAGTTCAGCGCGGTCAGGGTGAGGCCGCGGGAGGAGAACTCACCGAGGTACTTCTGCCGGGCGTCCTCGCTGCCGCGCAGTGCCTCGATCGGGAGGTGGATCGGGGGGAGGAAGCCACCTGAGTTGATCTCGGCACTGTTGAGGCCGAGGTCGGCGAGCACCTGGAGTGCCTCGCCGAGCGGCTTGTCGTGGAGGCAGGCGTTGTAGGCACCGATGTACATGCTGGTCCTTTCGTGGAGGGTCGGGGCAAGGGTGGTCAGGGGTGGGCGGGCAGGGTGATGGTGGCACCGCCGGCAGCGGCCGACCGGACCACCGCGTCGATGACCTGCAGATCACGCAGGCCGTCCTCGAAGGTCGCGACCGGCGGCAGGCCGTCGATCCCGGCGACCTGCTCGAGGAAGGCGCGGGCCTGGAAGCCGAACAGGTCACCCACGCCGTAGGAGGCGCCGACGAAGTCCATCGGCAGGCCGCCCTTGATGTAGGGGTGGTCCGGCCCGACGAGTACCCGGTTGTACCCGTCGTAGCCGTCGCCGCGCAGCCGGCGCACGACCGAGAACTCGGCCGGGCGGTCCATGTCCCACTTCGCGGCGCCCTGCTGGGCCATCAGGTCGAAGGCCATGGAGTTGGCGTGGCCCGGTGCGATGCGAGAGGCCGAGAACGTGCCGACCGCGCCGCTGGCGAAGTGTCCGATAAACGTGGCGACGTCGTCGTTCTCGACCGCCTCGACCGTCTCGGTGAGCTCGGCGCGGGCGTGACCGTAGGTCGTCCCGACCGCGAGATGGCGCACGGTCACCTGGGTGGTGAACGAAGCACCACTGACCGACGTGAGTGGGCCGCAGACGAACTCGGCCAGGTCGATGAGGTGGCTGCCGATGTCGGCGAGCGCCCCGGTGCCCAGCGCCCCCTTGTAGCGCCAGGCCATAGGCGTCTGCGCGCTGCGGGCGTAGTCACACCAGTAGCGGCCGTTGAAGTGCGAGACCTCGCCGAGCTCCTTGCGCAACAGGTCGCGGATCGCGGCGACGGCGGGCTGGCGGCGGTAGACGAACCCCGTCCCCGCCTGCTGGCCAGGGCGTGCGTCGCGGGACGCGGCCATCGCCTCGGCGTCCTCGACGCTCGCGGCCAGCGGCTTCTCGCACAGGACGTGCTTGCCGGCGGCGAGGAGTGCCTCGACCATCTCGCGGTGCAGGTGGTTCGCGACGACGATGCTGACCACCTGCACGTCGTCGTCGTCGAGCAGGGTCCGCCAGCTGGTCCCTGCCCGTTCGAAGTCGAAGCGCCGAGCGGCGTCCTGCGCGACGCGCTCGTCGGCGTCGATGACAGCGACGTAGCGCAACGGCGGGAGCGGTGGGTCGAACAGCGTTGGTGCCGTGCGGTATCCGGCGCAATGCGCCCGGCCCGCCATGCCGGCGCCGACGACCGCGATGCCGATGGGAGAAGTAGTCATATGCCGGGGTCCTTCGGGGGCGACGTTGCCGAGCGAGAGTTGAAGCGCTTTAATAGAAGACCATGACGTGTGCGCCGCGTCAAGCCTTTGTTCTGACAACATGTCACGACGACGGAATGTCGAGCTGACACCCAACACCACCGGCAAGGGGGGTGGCATGTCCAGGGCCCGACTGGTGGATGTCGCCGTGCGCGCCGGTGTCTCGTCGGCCACGGCGAGCCTGGTGCTGCGCGACCGCCCGGGCCCCAGCGAGGCGACGCGAGCGGCGGTGCGAGCGGCCGCCGAGATGCTCGAGTACCGGGTCGACCGGAGTGCGAGCGCCCTCGCCCGGCAGCGCACCGGGCTGCTCGGAGTCGTGCTGGACATCCAGAGCACGTTCCACGCCGAGCTGGTCGACGCGCTGGACACCGCCGCGGTCGATGGCGGGTGGGACCTGGTGCTGGCGACGCTCACCCGGCGGACGCGCGAGGAGGACGCGGTCCGGAGCCTGGTGGACTCCCGGTGCGAGGGCCTGGTGCTGCTCGGCTCGGACCTGCCCGCGGCCCGGCTGCGGGCGCTGGCCGCCCAGGTGGCCACGGTGGTGCTGGGGCGACCGGGCTCGGCCGAGTACCGCGGTGTGCGCGCGGACGACGCCACGGGCATGCGCCTCGCGGTCGACCACCTCCTCGCGCTCGGGCACCGCCGGATCGCCCACGTCGACGGTGGGCGCGGCCCGGTGGCGACGGCTCGTCGACGCGGTTTCGGGGCTGCGGTGCTCACCCACGGTCTGCCGTCATGGACGGTGCCTGGGGGCATCGACGAGGTGAGTGGCCTCGAGGCGGTGGAGCGGCTGCTGGAGGGCGGCCCGCCCACGGCGGTCGTCGCCTACAACGACCGTGCTGCCGTAGGCGTGCGCGAGGGTCTGCTGCGCGCAGGCCTGGACGTGCCGGGCGTGGTGTCGGTGGTGGGCTACGACGACAGCCCGCTGGCCCGCATGACCATTCTCGGCCTGACCTCGGTGAGCCAGCAGCCCTCGCTGCTCGCGGTGGCCGCGGTGAGGGCCGTCGGCGCGCTGACCGGCCAGGCCGACGTCGACTCCACCCCGGTCACGACCGTCGTCCCCCCGCGACTGGTGGTTCGCAGCAGTACCGCGTCCGCTCCCGGCCGAGGGTGACCCGCACCGCCGCCGCCGGACCGCGTACGGACGACCATTGCCCGAGTTCGGCGGTGTCCTCCGTGCTCAGCTGGTCGTGACCAGCCGACCAATGGTCGTCGTAGCGCCCAGCCGCCCCGACCCGGACCTCAGTGGCTCAGGCGCGAGCTCCCGTGTTCGCCGAGGCGCCGCGCGAGCTCGTCCACGCCGATGCGCTCGGCCAGCGCGGCGCTGACCAGGTCGGCCTGGCTGGGTGGCGCCATGCCACCGATCGGCTGGTCGCGGTCCAGGTTGGTCGGGAACGCATAGCCCTCGGCGCTCGCAGCGACCGCGTTGGTGATCTCCTGCGCGGAACGACCGGCCAGGCTGGCTGCCAGCAGCGCCGGGTACACGGAGAGCGAGACCCTGGCGCGGTCCACGGTCTCCATGGACCGGCCGAAGGCCGAGGACACCTGCAGCAGGTTGGCCATCCGCAGGATGTCGGCCGAGTGGTTGGAGCCGGCCGCATGGAACAGGGCCGGGTTGAAGAACACGGCGTCGCCCTTGCGGAGCGGCAGCTGGACGTGGTGGTCGGCGAAGAAGGTCTGGAAGTCCTCGCGCGAGTAGGCGAGGTAGCCGTGGTCGTACTTCTGGGAGTGGGGCAGGTAGAGCGTGGGTCCGGACACCACAGGCATGTCGCAGTGGGCCACCGCGCCCTGCAGGGTGAGCAGGGGCGACACCCCGTGCACGTGCGCGGGGTAGGCCGCTGAGGCCGTCGGGGACTGGAAGCCCAGGTGGTAGTCGCGGTGCACGGTCTGGCCGGCGCCGCCCGGGTTGACGACGTTGACCTGCGACGTCACCTGGTATCCCGGACCGAGCCAGGCGGCGCACGAGAGCGCGACGACGTCGTTGGCGTAGTAGTCGACGAAGGTCTGCGGGTCGAGGACGGCCAGCTTCTCCAAGGCGTTCCAGACCCGGTCGTTGGCCCCGGGCTGGGCGAAGTGGTCGCCGGCCGCCGTCCCGTCCGCCCGCTGGTCGGCGATCAGCCGGTCGAAGGCCGCGGTGGTCCGGTCCAGGACGACGTGGTCGACGAACGCGCCCTCGAACACGACGATCCCCGGGCCGCCGGCCAGCGCGCGGGCGATCTCGGCCTGGACCTCGCGCCGACCCCCGGCGTCGGCGGCCATGGCCCGGACGACGGCCGAGTCGTAGACGAGGACCTCCTGCTCGACCCGGTCGGCGTGCGGGTAGTCAGCCGCCACGGTGTGGTCGGCGAGCACCTCGAGCAGGTCGGCGAGCCGGACGTCCTCGGGCTGCAGGTATCCCGAGCTGGTGGTGCGTGCGGTGGTGGTCATGGGGTGGGCCCTTCTGTGGTGACTGGTCTGGGTCCAGCATGCAGCGCCCGGCGGTGGACCGCCGGTGCCAGAAGACCTCAGAATCACCTCATGACGGGTGCGTACCGGGTGCAGGACATCGCCGACCAGTGCGGGCTCAGCGCGGCGACGGTCGACCGGGTGCTGCATGGCCGTCGCGGAGTCAGTGCCCGGGCCGTGCGCGGTGTCGAGCAGGCGCTGCTCGACCTCGACCGTCAGCAGAGCCAGCTCCGGCTGGGGGCCCGCACCCTGATGGTCGACCTGGTGATGCAGGCACCCGCGCGCTTCAGCGCGGCCGTCCGCGGAGCGCTCGAGGCCGAGCTGCCCTCTGCTCGGCCCACCGCGGTCCGCCTGCGGCACCACCTGCAGGAGAGCGGCGGTGTGGGCCCCCTGGTCTCGGTGCTGGACAGCATCGGCGGTCGGGGCCGTTCGTCGCAGGGCATCCTGCTCAAGGCGCCGGACCATCCTGAGGTCGCGCAGGCCGTGGAGCGGGCGTGCAGCCGCGGCATCCCGGTCCTCACCCTGGTGACCGACGTCCACGGCTGCCCGCGCTCGGCCTACGTCGGTCTGGACAACGCGGCCGCGGGCGCGACGGCGGCCTACCTGGTGTCCCAGTGGCTCGGGAACCGGCCCGGTGACGTCCTTGTGACCATGAGCCGGTCGACGTTCGTCGGCGAGCAGGAGCGGGTCGACACCTTCACTGAGGTGATCGGCCGTCTCGCGCCCGACCGGCAGCTGGTCGTCGGCTCGGACGCGGACGGGCTCGACGCCGCGATGGCCGGGCTGGTCGGGACGGCGCTCGCCGACCACCCCGGGCTGGGCGCGGTGTACTCGGTGGGTGGGGGGAACCGGGCGGTCGCCGCGGCGTTCGAGAGCGCGGCTCGCCCCCTGATGGTGTTCGTCGGACACGACCTCGACGCGGACAACCTGGCGCTCCTCCGGGCGGGGGTGCTCAGCGCCGTGCTGCACCACGACCTGCGCGCGGACGCTCGCAGCGCGCTGCGCCAGCTGCTGCGGCATCACCGGCTGGTGCCTGGGGCGCCCACCTCGGTGACGGCGGAGGTGCAGGTCGTGACCCCCTACAACGTCCCGGCCCGCCTGGGACCTCACTGAACGGAGCCGGCGCGGCTGCCCGCCTCGCCGGCCGGCCAAGGCAGGATGGAGACATGGCGACCATCGTCTTCGTGCACGCCCATCCCGACGACGAGGCGAGCCAGACCTCCGGCTCGATGGCCCGGGCATCGGCCGACGGGCACCGGGTGGTCACCGTCTTCGGCACCAACGGCGACCACGGCGAGGCCCACCCGGACCTGTCCGACTCCGACACGGTCGTGGCCTGGCGTCGTCGTGAGGCCGAGGCATCAGCCAAGGCCCTCGGCGTCAGCCGGCTGGTCTGGTTGGGGTACTCGGACTCGGGCATGACCGGGTGGGAGCAGAACTCCGAGCCGGCGGCGTTCATGAACGCCGACCTCGACCAGGCCGCGGACCAGCTCGTCGCCGTGCTCGAGGAGGAGCAGGCCGACTGGGTCGTGGGGTACGACTGGCATGGCGGGTACGGCCATCCGGACCACGTCATGGTGCATCGCGTCGTACACCGTGCCGTGGAGCGGGCAGGTCGCCGTCCGCGGGTGCTGGAGGCCTCGTTCAACCGCGACGCGATGCGCTTGTTCGCCGCGATGGCCGAGGCCGACGGGCAGCAGTCCTTCGACCCCGACGGACCGATGGACGACGGCAACCCGATGGGGACGCCGGAGGCCGAGCTGCACTGGTCGGTGGACGTCAGCGCCTTCCTCGACCAGCGACGGGCGTCGTTGGAGGCCCACCGCAGCCAGGCCTCCGACATCGAGGGGATGCTCAGCCTGCCCGCGGAGGTGTTCGCAGTGGTCTTCGGCCGGGAGTACTACCGCGAACCCGGTCGCCCGGACGGGATGCAGGACGGCTGGCCGTTCGCGGACGATCCGGTCGACTGAGCCGGTCAGGCGAGCAGCGCTGCCGCGGAGAGCACCGACGCCGCGAGCACCGCCGTGTCGAACCTCGCCTGGCTCATCCGCCGCGCGACCCGGACCCCGACGAGGGCACCGACCACCACGATCGGGGCCAGGACGAGCGTGCGCAGCAGGGTGGTCTGGGTGTACAGGCCGAGCCCGGCGCTGAACGGCACCTTGACCAGGTTGATGGACAGGAAGAACCACGAGCTGGTCCCCAGGAACCGGCGCTTGTCGACCCGGTTGGCCACGAAGTACAGAGCCATCACCGCCCCGGCCGCGTTGGCGGTCATCGTGGTGAAGCCGGCCAGGACGCCGGTGCCGATGCTGGCTGCCCGGCTGGTCCGCACCGGTAGGGGCTGGTCCGGCGGTGGGGCAGCGCCCCCGGGTACGGCCGGTTGGGTCTGATGGATGCGGGCGGCCCGGGCGGCGAGGTCGGCCCGGGAGGCCCGCCACCGGGTGAGGAGCTGGATCACCGCCATCACCGCCAACATGGCACCGATGCTCCGGCGCAGGACCCCGTCGTCGACCACGGCCAGGAACCAGGTGCCGAGCAGGATGCCGGGCAGCACCGAGGGCAGCAGGTGCACCAGCAGGCTCCAGTCGCAGTCCCGCCGGTAGTGCGCCACCGCGACCACGTCACCGGTGATGAGCAGCAGCAGGATCGCCGCGGTCGACTCACGCGCCGGCGTGACCGTCGCGAAGATCGCCACGGCGATCGTGGCGAGCCCGCCGATCGAGGTCTTGGAGAACCCCACGATGAGCGCCGCCACCGCGAGCAGGGCCAGAGTCACCAGCTCACCCTGCCAGAGGCCGCCACCAGGGCGAAGGGGCTGTCCAGCGGGGCCGGCCGGGAGGCCCTGACGGTCAAGATGCTCAGGTGAACGCCCGGGCGACACCGGGGTCGGTGCCGAGGTCGGGGGTGAGGTCCTCCCAGCCGGGGTCGACGGGGAGGAGCAGGCCGGCGGCCCAGAGGTCGAGCTGGTCGCCGTGGTGGGGGTGGCCGGGGACCCCGGACGCGCCGAGGGGTACGACCCAGCCGCTGGCCGCCCGGTCGGCCAGGTCCCAGACGTATCGGGCCACCGGGCCCTGGTAGCTGCGCTCGGAGAGCCCCGGGCGGCTGTGGGTGGAACACACGCAGTCGCCGTCGCCGGACAACGCGGTGCTCGGGACCACCGGCGCGGCCACCCCGTCCGCGGTGACTCCGACCGTCTCCAGTCGATGCCGCTCACCCCAGGTCCCCGAGGTCCCGACGGCATCCTGCAGGGCTGCGCCGGCCAGCCGGGGGAGGTCGAGGCCGAGCGACCCCGGCGTCGCGAGCAGGGACTCCAGTGCGTGCCCGATCCGTGCGGTGCGGTCGGTCCAGGTAGCGAACAGCGGGGCGTAGGCCGTGGCCAGGTCCAGCGCGGCGAACACCGGGTCGGCGGCGATGCGGCGCACGAAGGCGGTCCGCCAGATCGCGAAGACGGCACCGTCGGTGCTGTCGGCGTGCAGGTGCCCGTCCCAGGCCAGGATGCGCTCCTGCACCGCGCGGGCCGCCGGGGTGAGCGTGTCGCCGAGCGACCCGAGCAGCGACTTCAGCGCCGGCGCCGTCCCGAGGCGGCAGTCCCGGTGGATCGCGGTCATCGCGTCGGCGTCGAGCCCGGTGCGGGTCCCGAGCAGCTCGGTGATCCGACGGGCGCGGTGCGGCGCAGCGAAGTCGTCGCCCACGCCGGCGGTGTCGGGCCGCCGGTCGTTCGCGTGGACCGCCACACCGGTGGCGTCCACCGGACCGCCGGGCAGGTCGACATATCCCTGCCACTGGGTCCGCGGCTCCCAGGCCGGGACCGGTGAGATGCGGTTCCCCTTGTCGCGCAGGGGAACCAGGCCAGCGATCCGGGTCCGCGCCGCTCCGGTGTCGTCGGCGGTGACCACGCTGTTCACCGGCTCGACCCAGTGGTCGAGGGCGGCGTGGACGTCGGCCGAGGTGCGGGCGCGGAGCAGCGGCAGCAGGGCCGCGAACCCGAGGTCGGACTCGACCCGGCTGGGCGTGCGCAGGCTGTACGCCGGCGACTGCTCGGGTCCGCCGACGACGACCGGTCCGCGTGCGGTCTCCAGGCACTCCACCTCGACCGACGAACCGCCCCGCACGTCGATGGTCTCCAGGCTCCGGTCGACGTCCTCGGCGCCTCGCGGGCCCCGGGCCCGGACCGAGCCGTCGTCGGCCCGCTGCAGGTCCTCGACGAACAGGTCCTGGTAGTCGGCCATCGCGTTGGTGATCGCCCAGGCCACCGACCCGGCGTGGCCGAAGTGCGGGATGCCCGGCACCCCGGGGAAGGCGAGGCCGAGGACATCGAAGTCGGGGCACGACAGCCGGACCTGCTGATAGACGTTGGGCGCCTCGATGACCCGGTGCGGGTCACCGGCGATCATCGGCAGCCCGCTCGCCGTGCGGGCGCCGGTCACCACCCAGGCGTTGCTGCCGGAGGTGTGGGGACCCTCGGAGGCGAGCGCCGACAGCGCCTCGGCCCCGAGGGTCTGGATCACCTGCGCGCGCCACAGCTTGCTCGGGAACGACCCGAACAGGATGTGCTGGACCAGGAACGCCCCCAGCGGGTCGACGGCCGACCAGTCCTCCTCGAGCTCCACCAGCCCCGCCGCCGCGAACTCCGGCGCCCGACGGCGACCCTCGGGCAGCGCCGAGCCCACCCCGGACATATAGGCGTCCAGCCACGCCCGGGTGGCGGGGTCGAGGCCGTCCAGGCTGCGGCGGGCGGTGTCGGCGAGCCTGGCCTGACGAGCGAAACGGTCCCACCCGACCCAGCTGGCACCGAGGTGTCGCGCCGCCGTGCCTCGATATCGCCAGCGGTTCACCTCGATCTGCCAGGCCCGGTCCAGCGCCGCGTTCGCCCCCTGCGCGAACGCGAGCTCCTCGACGGTGTCGGCCCGCAGGTGGGGGATGCCGTACGCGTCGCGGAAGGAGCCGCTGGCAGGGTCGGTCGTCATGGTCGCAGCCTCCGGTCGGTCCATCGGCCGGGCGGAGCAGCCGATGGGGCCAGTGTGGTGGAGACCGGCCCCACCGCAGGGGTTGCCGCCCCACCCGCACGGCCAAACGGTCGATGCCCCGCGGAACCGCGCTCCGTAGGCTGGACGTCGGAGTCGCGGCGTCGCCAGGGCGCCGGCACCGACCCGCACACGTTCCAGGGGGAACCACCATGTCCGACGACCAGTACCCGGTCCAGCCGCCGGAGCCCGCCTCCGGGTTCGAACCCACCACTGCCGAACCCGCCACTGCCGAACCCGCCACTGCCGAACCCACCGCTGCCGAACCCACCACCGCCGAACCCACCACCGCCGAAGCACCCTTCACTGCGTCCGATCCGACCCCGCCGGTCCCGACCGGGTCCGCGGCCTACGCCGGTGTCCGCTGGGCGCAGCCCGCAGCGCCGGATGCCTCACCCGCGGCCACCGGTCCGTACGGTGTCCCGCTCGCCTCCCCCGTCATCGAGACGCCCGGCGGTTCAGGTGGTCGTCGCGGTCTGGTCGTCGTCGGCGCCGTCGCGGCGGTCGCCGTCCTCGGTGTCGGCGGTGCACTGGCCTACCAGGCGGTGCTCGGCGGCGGCGGCGCGCAGCCCGAGTCGGCGCTGCCGTCCACCACCGTCGCCTTCGTCAAGGTCGACCTCGACCCGGCGGGCAGCCAGAAGGTCGACGCGATCCGCTTCCTGCGCAAGTTCCCCGAGCTCAAGGCCAAGATCGCCAGCGAGGACACCGACCTGCGCAAGGCCATCGTCGACGCCGTCCAGGACGAGGGGGTGCTCACCGACGTGGACTACGCCACCGACATCGAGCCCTGGCTCGGTCAGCGGTTCGGCGTCGGCGTCATCCCAGGCGCGGAGGGCGCTGACCCCACCGTGGCCGTCGTGCTCGCGGTGACCGACGAGGGCAAGGCCCGGGAGAGCATCTCCCGGCTCGCGGACTCCTCGGAGTCGGCCTGCTCGGTCGGCTCGGAGTATGCGGTCTGCGCCCACGACCAGGCCCAGCTCGACGCGGTCCTCGCCGCCACCGAGCAGGGATCTCTCGCCGGGTCCGCGGACTTCGCCAAGGATATGGACGCCCTCGGCGAGGATGGTATCGCCGCCGCCTGGGGTGATCTCGGCCGGGCCAGGAGCGTGCTCGCCGCGGCGGTCGATGCCTCCGGCGCCCCGGTCGACCTGCCCGAGGGCTCGCTCGACCGGCTCCAGGGCCGCGGCGTGATGGCGCTGCGGTTCGACGGCCCTCACCTTGAGCTGGCCGGTCGGGCGATCGGCCTGGGCAGCGAGGTCCAGCTCTCCACCGACACGACCTCGGTGGCCAACCTGCCGGCAGACACCCTCGCCACCCTCTCGGTGGCCGGTCTCGGCACCATGCTGGACCAGGCCTGGCCCCAGGTGCAGGAGCAGTTCGGCGACGGCGGCACGCTGGAGCAGCTCGAGCAGCAGACCGGCTTCTCGCTCCCCGAGGACCTCGTGAAGGCGCTCGGCTCGCACCTGTCGGTCGCGTTCGGCGGGATGGACGCCGGGGAGCCCCGGGTCGCACTGGTCACCGACGGTGACCGGGACGTCCTGGACCTCATCGTCGACCAGACTTCAGCGATGTTCGGCGCACCACAGGGCGCGGTGACCCTGGTCGAGGACGGCGAGGAGTCAGTGCTCGCGCTCAGCCCGGAGTACGCCGACGAGGTGAAGAACGGCTCGGGGCTGGCCGACAGCCAGGTGTTCAAGGACGCGGTCCCCCACGCCGACGGCAGCCAGGTCGTGCTGTTCGCCGACATCGCCGGTCTCTCCTCGGCGATGGGCGCCGAGGACCTCTCGGGGGACGCGGCGGCGGCGAAGTCGCTCTCGGCCCTCGGGCTGAGCGTGCAGCGCGACGGCGAGGACGCCACGTTCACGCTGCGCCTGAGCACTCGCTGACCGATCCGGGCAGAATCACCCGTGTGACCCGATCGGTGGCGGTGGCCGCGCCCGGCGCCCTCGCGGCGCGAGCAGCGCTGGACACCGCCACGGCCGGGGGGAACGCGGTGGACGCGGCGCTGGCGGCGATGGTCACGGCGATGTCGACCGAGCCGGGGATCGTCAGCGTGCTGGGCGGCGCCTACCTGACGATCTGGCGGCCGGGCTCCCCGCCGGAGGTCGTCGACGGCAACGCCGAGATGCCCGGACGCGGCCTGCCGCGCGAGCGGTTCGGTCAGGGGATCCGCGAGGTCCACACGACGTACGGCGGCGGGCTCACCCTGTATGCCGGGCCGGGCAGCGCGGCGACACCCGGCGCGTTCTCGGCGTTCTTCCTCGCCCACGAGCGGCACGGCGGGCTCGGCTGGGAGACGGTGCTCGCGCCGGCCATCGCGGCGGCGCGGTCGGGTTATCCGATCGGGTCCGCGGCGGCGAGCTATCTCGCGCTGACCGGTGAGCGCGTCTTCGGATGGGACCCCGAGTCGCGGGTGCAGGTGACCCGCTCCGACGGCCGCGCCGTCGCGCCGGGCGACCGGCTCCGCAACCTCCCCCTCGCCGCGGCACTGGAGCAGGTGGCCGCCGAGGGCGCTCAGACGCTGTACACCGGTGAGCTGGGCCGGCGGCTCGCCGCCGACATGGCGACCCGGGGCGGGCTGATCACCGAGGCCGACCTCGCGGAGTACCGGCCGATCGTGCGGACGCCGCTGCTCCTGGACGTCGGCGGCTGGCAGGTCGCGACCAACCCTCCGCCGAGCATCGGTGGTCCGATGCTCGCCGTGATGCTCGCTGAGCTCGCCCGCCGCGACCCGTGGGACTGGGCAGAGGTCATCGAGATCCAACGTGCCGTCCTCGGTCACCGCAGCGCCGTCCTCGACGTCGCGCCGGATCTTGAGCGGGCGGGGTGGGAGGTCCTGGACCAGGTCGAGCGACACGGGCTGGCCGGGCTGCCGACGTCGTCCTCGACCGCCCACGTCTCGGTTGTCGACAGTGACGGGCTGGCGTGCGCCATCACGGCATCGAGCGGATACGGTTCGGGCGCAACGCTTCCAGGCACCGGGATGTTGCTCAACAACTGTCTCGGAGAGCCCGAGCTCAACCGGCGCGGACTGCACGCGCTCGCACCCGGGACCCGCATGGCGTCCAACATGGCGCCGTCGGTGGCAATGGCACCGGACGGTCGTGTGCTGGCGGTCGGGACACCGGGTGCCGACCGGATCACCACCGCGCTGATGCAGGTCCTGGGTCGGTACTGCCTGCGCGGCGAGCCGTTGCAGGCGGCGATCGACCGCCCCCGCGTCCACGTCCGTGTCCTCGAGGACAGTGCCATGCGGATTGATCACGAGGAGTCTGTCGAGATCTCCTCTGCCGCAACGGCGTCCGCCCTTCCGGTCACCGAGCACCCGGGAATCTCGATGTTCTTCGGCGGGGTCGGTGCTGCCGAGCTCGGCTCCGACGGGGTGCTCCGCGCGTTCGGAGACCCACGTCGGGCGTCGGCCGTCGGGGTGACCGAGGTCTGAGCTGGGTGACGCCCCGCAGCGCCGTCCGGCCGTCGTCCCGCTCAGCTGTCGCAGCCTCTGCTGAGCGGTCGGGCAGGGGTGGGGAACGCGGCGGGGCGAACGGCTATCGGGTCGCGCCGGTCACCAGCCACTGGTCCGTCCGGAGCCGCCACCAGAGCGTGACCCCACGGATCGCCATGAACGCGGTGAAGGCGACCCAGAGCCAGGTCACGGCAAGAGCCTGTGCCGCAACGGGATCCGGTCCAGCGAGCAGGCTCTCGCTTCGCGCGCGGACGGTCAGGACCACGGGAAGGTACACGACCAGCGTGGCCAGCATCGCGCGCGCCAGCCAGCGGCCGTCGCCGGCGCCGATCAGGACGCCGTCGATCACGAAGACGTACCCGGCGAGCGGCTGCCCCAGCGCGGCGACCACCAGCGCGGCGGCGAGGGCGTGCCGGACAGCCTCGTCGGGTGTGAACAGCACCGGCAGCACGGTGTGCAGTGCCAGGAGCAGCGCGCCGAGCACCAGGCCGCCGACCACACCCCACCTGACCATCGTCCGCGTCGCCGCGCGGGCACCCTGCGCGTCACCGGCGCCGAGCGCCTTGCCGGTGAGCGCCTGCGCAGCGATCGCGAGGGCGTCCAGAGCGAAGACGAGCAGGGACCAGACCGTGACGGCGACCTGGTGGGCCGCGAGCGGGACGTCGCCCAGACCCGCCGCGACCCAGGTGGTCACCAGGATGATCCCGCGCAGCGCGAGGGTGCGGACGAGCAGTGGCACTCCGCCGGTGGCCGCGGAGAGGACGTGGGCTGGGTGGGGCCGGAGGCTGGCCCCCGCACGGCGAGCGTGGCGGACCATCACCGCCACCAGGGCGACCGCCATGCCCGACTGGGCGATCACCGTACCCGTGGCGGATCCCGCTATCCCCCAGCCGAACCCGTACACCAGCACGAGGTTGAGCACGATGTTCGCGCCGAACCCGACGACCGAGGCGACCAGCGGAGTCCGGGTGTCCTGGAGCCCGCGCAGCACCCCGGTGGCGGCCAGGGCGACCAGCATGGCCGGGATGCCGGCCGCCGAGATCCGCAGATAGGTCACCGCCTCGTCCAGGGCCGCCGGCGAGGCCCCGAAGACCCGGCACAGCGGGTCGGCGGCGAGGGCGACCACCCCGGCCGTGACCGCCCCCAGACCGATGGCCAGCCACGTACCCGCGATGCCCGCCTCCAGCGCCCCCCGCTCCGAGCCGGCCCCCACCTGCCGGGCCACGACCGCGGTGGTGCCGTAGGCCAGGAAGATGAAGAGGTTGGCCGCGGTGAGCAGCACCGCGCTCGCGACGCCCAGTCCCGCGAGCGGCGCGGTCCCGAGGTGGCCGATGATCGCTGCGTCAGCGAGGAGGAACAGGGGCTCGGCGACCAGGGCCAGAAAGGCAGGGACAGCGAGCCGCAGGATCTCCCGGTTCTGCGCGCTCCTCACCGCCCCATCCTGCCGGTGGGCCGGCCCCGGCCCGCAGGCGGAGTGGCCCGGGGTGCGCGGAGGGGCCCGGGGGTGCGCGGAGTAGGGGTCGCGTCAGTTCGCGCACGCCCGTGGCACTCGCGCAGGTGGCTGGTACGCGGAGGGGTTCGGAGGTGCGCGAAGTGGGGGTCGCGAAGTGGGGTCGCGTCACCTCGCGCACGCCCGTGGCACCTCGCGCAGGTGGCTTGTACGCGGAGGGGTTCGGAGGTGCGCGAAGTGGGGGTCGCGTCAGTTCGCGCACGCCGGTCGCACCTCGCGCAGGTGGCTGGTACGCGGAGGGGATGCGCGAGGGGTCGTCGCGGAGGTGCGGGGTCGCGGAGTAGGGGGGTCGCGTCAGTTCGCGCACGCCGGTCGCACCTCGCGCAGGTGGCTGGTACGCGGAGAGGGCGGAGGTGCGCGGAGTAGGGGGGTTGCGTCCGGGGTGGTGCGCCCGGCCGGGTTGACGCCGTGGCTCGCCCAGCGGTCAGAGGTGCTTCAGTGCCTCGCGGCGGGACAGCCCGGACAGCTGGCCGGCGCGCGCCGAGACGTAGGCGCGGACCCACTGCGGATCGGTGCGGGCGTACTGCCTCAGCGCCCAACCGATCGCCTTGCGGATGAAGAACTCCGCCGCGTAGTCGGGGTCGGTCAGGTTGGGCTCGATGCAGTCCGTCAGCAGCTCGGTGTCGGTGGCGTCCTTGGCCTTGAGCTGGCTGATGATGGCGGATCTGCGCAGCCACAGGTCAGCGCCGCCTGCCCACTCCCGCATCCGCAGCCCCACGACCGCGGGGTGGGCTCGCAGGATCGGGCCGACGCGGTCTGCGGCGAGCACGTCGACGTGGTCCCACCACGCGCCGGTGGTGATGAGGTACTGGTACAGCGGGATGGTCTCGCTGTCCTGCCAGACGCGATAGGCGCGGTGACCGGTGAGGGCGGTCGCGGCGTACCGCTCCTCCCGGAACTGCGCCTGGTCCCACAGGGTGCGCACGGTCGCCTCCCACTCGCGGCGGGTCGGGATGCGCAGGTCGGGGTCGACCAGGATCGGGCGCAGGGCCTCGCGTAGGACCGGTGAGGTGAGCCCCCGGTACGGCAGGGCGGACTTCATGTAGCGCTGCTGGCCCACCGCGCGCTCGGGGTCGGCCCGCTCGCGGAGCGCGGCGCGCACGGCGTCGACCAGCGCGGTACCGACCTCACCCGGGCCAACCTGACCCGGGCCAACCTGACCCGGGCCAACCTGACCCGGGCCAACCTGACCCGGGCCAACCTGACCCGGGCTGGACCTCACCCGGCTGGACCTCACCCGGCTGGACCTCACCCGGCCCAGCCTGACCCGGCTGGACCTCACCCGGCTGGACCTCACCCGGTCCGACCTCACGCGCCACCTCAGCGCCGCATCGTGGTCGCCGGCGGCTGGCTCGGTCTCACCCCGTGCGGCCGTAGCGCTCCGCGCTCCGCGCCCGCGCCTTGGCTGCCTCGACCTCTCGGTCCTTGGGCGGCGCTGCGGTGGTGAGGTGCTCGAGCAGGTGTGCGGTGGCGTGCGCTACCTGCTCGACCGCCTCGTCGAAGGCGACCTGGTTGCTCTGGCTCGGCCGGGTGCTCCCCGAGACCTTGCGGACGTACTGGAGCGCGGCTGCGTGCACCTCCTCGGAGGTCGCGGCGGGCTCGAAGTTGTGGAGCTGACGGATGTTGCGGCACATGCGCTCAGGGTAGGACCCACCACCCACCAGCGGCACCCACCGACGGCCCCATCGACGGCCCCATCGCCGGCCCCACGTCCGCGCCTACCGACGGGTACTCGTCGTGCGAGGTGGGCGCGGCGGCGGGGTGTGACCTGGGTCATGGGGACATCCAGGTCTCCACACCTTTCTTTGTCCACAACCCTGTTGAGGACTCAGGCGCAGGTCAGCGCCGTGGTCACCGGCGCCCTCTTTTGTTGTCCACAGGTTGTCCCCGACCGGCCCACAGGCGCGGTGGGCGGTTCCCACAGGTTGTCCACCGGGCGGGAGGGACGCGGGTTTGGGCCGGCGGCGGGAGAGGTCCTACGGTCGGGTCCGAGGTCACCTCCGAGGTCATCAACGCGTCCAGGAGGTATCCGTTCGGTCGTGTCGGGTCGGGTCGGCTTGCCGGTCCCGAGGCGCGGTCGGCCCGGGTGTCGGTGGTGGACGCGACACTGTCTTACACGAGTGTGGTTCACCTGGACCGGTGTGGCCGCGTCATGCACGAGTCGTCCGGATGAGGGGTGCAGGTGTCGGTCGCTGAGCTCAGCACGGGCCCCTTCGGGATGCACGGCGACCGCCCGCCACCGGAGGACCGGGTGCCACCGCAGGATCTGGGCGCCGAGCAGTCGGTGCTCGGCGGCATGCTGCTGTCCAAGGACGCGATCGCGGACTGCGTCGAGTCGGTCCGCGCGGTCGACTTCTACCGTCCTGCGCACGAGCTGATCTATGACGCGATCCTGGACCTCTACGGCCGCGGCGAGCCAGCTGACGCGATCACCGTCAGCGACGAGCTGACCAAGCGCGGTGACCTGACCCGGATCGGTGGCCAGGCCTACCTCCACCAGCTCATCTCCGCGGTCCCCACCGCCGCGAACGCCGGCTACTACGCCCAGATCGTCGCCGAGCGTGCCGTGCTCCGCCGCCTGGTCGAGGCCGGCACCCGCATCGTCCAGCTCGGATACCAGCAGGGCGGCGGCGACGTCGAGGACATCGTCAACGCCGCCCAGGCCGAGGTCTACGCGGTCGCGGACAAGCGCGGCGGCGAGGACTACAACGTCCTCGGGGACCTCCTCGAGGGCACCCTCAACGAGATCGAGGTCGCCGCCGGCCGCAGCGACGAGATGATCGGCGTGCCCACGGGGTTCATCGAGCTCGACGAGCTGACCCACGGGCTGCACCCCGGCCAGATGATCGTCGTCGCAGCGAGGCCGGCCGTGGGCAAGTCAACCCTCGGACTGGACATCGCCCGCACGGCCGCGATCAAGCACGGCATGGCGACCGCCGTGTTCTCCCTGGAGATGAGCCGGTCTGAGATCACCATGCGCGTGCTCGCGGCCGAGGCGCAGATCCAGCTGCAGGACCTGCGCAAGGGGACGCTCGGCGACCCGGGCTGGCAGAAGCTCGCGCGCATCGTCGGCCAGATCTCCGAGTCCCCGCTGTTCATCGACGACTCCCCGAACATGTCGCTGATGGAGATCCGGGCCAAGTGCCGCCGGCTCAAGCAGCAGCACAACCTGCGGCTGGTGATCATCGACTACCTCCAGCTGATGAGCTCGGGCAAGAAGGTCGAGTCCCGCCAGCAGGAGGTCGCCGAGTTCTCCCGCGCGCTCAAGCTGCTCGCCAAGGAGCTCGAGGTCCCGGTCATCGCGATCAGCCAGCTGAACCGTGGCTCGGAGCAGCGCACCGACAAGCGCCCACAGATGTCGGACCTGCGCGAGAGCGGATCGATCGAGCAGGATGCCGACGTCGTCATCCTGCTCCACCGCGACCGCTCCGACCCCACCCGCGAGGGCGAGGCGGACGTGATCGTGGCCAAGCACCGAAACGGCCCGACCAAGGACCTGGTCCTGGCCTTCCAGGGGCACTACGCGCGGTTCGCGAACATGGCCCAGAACTTCTGAGTGTGCAGCGACACCGAAGTGGCACCACTCGCGACATCGAGTGTCACCGGTGACGACACGGAAGTGCCACCGGCCGCGAGGTATGAGTGTCTCCACAAGGACAGCAAAACGCCCCGAACCCAAGTCCAAGACCGCATCGCGGCCCACCAACGCCGTCGGCTTACGTCCAGTCGCAAGCTTGTACGGGTTGCGCACCGCGTCCACTGCAACTCCTCGGTGTAGGAAACTGTAAGCAACGACCCGAAAGGCAACCAGCGCATGCTGCACCTACGGATCACGACACCAACCGACCTGACCGAACAAGTCGTCGCTGTGTTCACTGGGGACCCCGCCGTCAGCCAGATGGCCGTCCTGGAAGGCGCGTCCCGCATCCCAACCGGTGACATCGTGCACGTCGACGTGGCCCGCGAGGCAGCCAACGAACTCATAGACCGGCTCACCGCCCTCGGCCTACCCCAGCTCGGCACCATCCACGTCGAACCGGTCACCACCTGGGTGTCCCGAGCCGGATACGACGCCGAACGCCACACCCCCGGAGCCAGCGCCGACGCCGTCGTCTGGGCCGAGGTCACCCAGCGCTCCTACGAAGAGTCCGAACTCAACTGGACCTACCTGGCGTTCATGACCCTCGCCACGCTGCTCGCCGCCATCGCCATCGTTGTCGACTCACCAGTCCTCGTCATCGGCGCCATGGTCCTCGGCCCGGAGTTCGTAGCCATTGCCGCCCTCGGCCTGGCCCTGGTCCGCCGTCGATGGACCCTCTTGCGGCTGGCCTTACGCACCCTGCTCATCGGGTTCACTGTCGCTATCACCGCAACCACCCTCGCCGCGCTCGCGGCCCGCGCCCTCGGCTGGATCACCGTGAAAGACGTGACCGGACCACGACCAGGCACTGACTTCATCTACTCCCCAGACAGGTGGTCCTTCATCGTCGCGCTCATCGCCGCAGCCGCAGGAGTCCTGTCACTGACCTCGGCCAAGGTCGGTGGCCTCTCAGGCGTGTTCATCTCCGTCACCACAGTCCCCGCCGCCGGAAACGTGGCCCTCGGGGTCGCCTTCGGCGCCAGCGAAGAGGTCTGGGGCAGCGCCCTTCAACTCGCCCTCAACATCACCGGCATGACTCTGGCCGGTTGGGCAACCCTCGCCCTTCAGAACGTCATCTGGAACCGCAAAGCGCAGCACCGTGGCCGCCTCCTGGGTCACCCGAGCGCATAATCCATCACGGTTCTGGGTCAACGGCGAAAGCCGTTATCGCGTATGTGGCGAGAAACCACACGAAGATCCCTGCCAAGACTCGACGCCGTGGGGGCTTGCCCTGGTCCGCCCGGTAGAGGAACCAAATCCCCACCGTGGACACCACGCTCGCGGCACGCACGAGCACCATCGCGATGACACCGGTCCACTTCGTCTTGTCCCGTCCTGGCGCCAGATCACCTGGCCGCAAGCGTCACGCCAGGGATCGAGTCCGGCCAACCATGATGAGGGAGTCAACACCGCGAGAGAACACCGTCGGGCGACGAAGGACCCCTGTGGATAAGTGACACGAGGTGTCACCACTGACACCTCGTGTCGAGAACGGTGACACTTTCACATCGCTTCACACTGAGCGGACGCCGACGCCGACGCCGACGCTGCCGGGTTGGCGCCGGAGAGCCGCAGCGCCGGGCGCAGGCGCTCCGCTCCCTGCTCGGTCAGTCCCCTGCGGCGTCCCGACCCGCGGCGTCCCGGCCCGCGCGCGCCTGCTCGAAGTCGAGCCCGGTGGCGGCCCGGACCTGGTCCATCACCGCCAGGGTCGCGACCGTGTCCGCCCACGGCCGCAGGGGCGAGCCGCTCTCGCCGGCCGTCACGCGCCGCGCCACCTCGGCAGCTTCGAAATGCAGCGCGTCGTGCTCCACCATGGGCTCCGACCACGACAGCGACGGCCCGCGTCGCTGGTGCAGGGTCATCGGACCCGGCAGGTAGAACCGGGTCCCGAGGTCGATCCGACCCTCGGTGCCGATGATGCTCGCCGTCGTCGCGCTGTCGGCGAGGATCGAGGTGTGCAGGGTCGCGGTCGCGCCGTCCGGCGTGCGCAGGGCGACGGCCAGAGAACCGTTGATGCCGTTCGGCGCCGGTGTGGCGACAGCGGTGACCGAGTCCGGGGCGCCCAGGGTCCAGGTCGCGAAGGTGGCGGCATAGGTGCCGAGGTCCAGCAGCGGCCCACCGGCAAGGTCCTCGCGCAGGATGCGGTGGGGCTCGTCGAACCGCTCACCCATGTCGGCGTACGCAGCAACGACGCGGCCGAGCACCCCCTGCTCCAGGACCTGGCGCACGACGTCGAACTTCGGCAGGAACAGGGTCCACATGGCCTCCATGCAGAACACGCCCGCGCGGGCCGCGGCCTCCCCGATGCGGCGGGCTTCGTCCGCGTCCAGTCCGACCGGCTTCTCCACGAGCAGGTGCTTCCCGGCCTCGACGGCGAGCAGGGCGTGCGGGAGATGGTAGTTGTGTGGTGTTGCTACGTACACGACGTCGATGTCGGGGTCGGCTACCAACGCCGCGTACGACCCGTGTGCCACCGGCGCCTCCCACGCCGCGGCCGCGCGGCGCGCGGACTCCGTCGTCCGCGACCCCACGGCGTGGACGACCTGGCGCGTATGACCTCGCACCGACCTGACGAAGGTGTCGGCGATCCACCCCGTCCCCAGGATCCCCCAGCGCAGCGGTGGGGCGTCCAGGGAGTCCGCGGTGCGCGGGTCGGGCAGTTGGGTCAAGGAAAGGACTGACACGCTAACCTCTCGGTGTTGACGTCGGGATCTGTTGAGGCACAGACGGTTCGGCCATCATCCGCTCCCCGAGGTTCTCGGCGGCGCCGTGGTCCGGCGCACGATCAGGGTGGGCGGAAGCCGCGTCGACGATCCGTCGGACGATCCGTCTGACGACCCGTCCGACGGCTCTCCGTCGAGCTGCCCGCACAGGAGCGCGACCGCGCGCGTCCCGAGCTCCAGGAGGGGCTGGCCCACCGTGGTCAGCGCCAGGGGGCGCATACCGGCCAGCCGGGTGCCGTCATACCCGATGACCGAGACGTCCCCGGGCACCGACAGCCCTCGGTCGGCCACGGCCGCCATGGCCCCCATCGCCGCGAGGTCGTTGACGACGAACAGGGCGGTGGGGGGCTCGGGAAGGTCGAGGGCCTGCGAGGCTCCCCGGTAGCCTCCGTCCTCGGTGAACGACCCCCTGACCACGGCGAGGTGGTCGCCCAGCCCGTGTCGCCGCATCGCGGCGCGGTATCCGCGGCGCCGGTCCCGGGCCACCGTGTTCGGCCCGCCGTCCACATAGGTGATCCGCTCGTGCCCCAGCGCGACCAGATGGTCCACCGCGAGACCGGCGCCGAGGACGTCGTCGTTGCTGATCGACCCGAGGTGGGGGAGCCCAGGTTGCTCGCTGCCGATGATCACCGCGGGGCAGGCTGCCGTGATCGCCTCCCTCGCCCCGTCGGGCAGCCGGTGACCCAGCGCGATGATCCCCTCGACGCGGAACTCGAGGAGCTTCTCCAGCTCGGCCCGCTCGGCGACGGCGTCATCACCCCCGACGACGACGATGGTGCGGTAGTCCCGGCGTCGAGCCTCTGCCTGTACCGCGTCGAGCACGTCGGCGGTGATCGGGTTGTGCAGGTCCAGGACGAAGACCCCGATCGTGCGCGTCCGGTGCGCCACCAGCGCGTGGGCCGCCGCGTTGCGCCGGTACCCGAGCTCCTCGGCCGCCGCGAGGATGGCCTCGCGCGTCGCGGGCGCGACCCGGGGGGCGTTCTGCAGGGCCAAGGACACCAGTGACTTGGAGACCCCGGCCCGCGCTGCGACGTCGCGGATCGTCGGGTGGGCCGACGGCGCCGTACGCCGGTCCGCTCCCGCCTCCGCGACCGCTCCCGCCTCCGCGACCGCTTCCGCTCCCGCCTCCGCGACCGCTCCCGCCTCCGCGACCGCTCCCGCTCCCGCTCGCGCTGCGTCGGGCGTCCCGGCCGGCATCATCCGCCGCGGCGCTGGGACGCCATCCCCGCCTCGTGGACAGCCCGGGCCTGCCGTACCGTCTCGCGCTCGCTCACCTCGGGCACCCCGACCTGCCAGAACAGACTGCCCTCGGTCCAGTCCGACTCGCGCACGTCGACGACCACGACGCTGGTCCGGTCGTGGGTGCGCGCCTGCTCGAGGGCGGCCTCGAGCTCGCCGATCGACGAGGCCCGGGTCGCGTACGCACCGAGGGAGGCCGCGTGCGCGACGAAGTCCACGCGCACGTCGCTGTGCGGCCCGCGCGAGTCGCGCAGCATGTTGTTGTAGGACGCGCCGCCCTGGTTGGTCTGGAGCCGCTCGATGACGGCGAACCCGGCGTTGTCGCAGACGACGAGGATGAACTTCTTCCCCGACAGGACCGAGGAGTAGATCTCGCTGTTGAGCATCAGGTATGACCCGTCGCCGACGAGGCACAGCACCTCGCCCTCGGTGCGGGCGAAGGCCGCGCCCCACGCGCCAGCCGTCTCGTAGCCCATGCAGGAGAAGCCGTACTCGCAGTCGAAGCTCGCGACGGACTTGCTCAGCCAGTTGATGTTGAGCTCGCCCGGCAGCCCACCGGCCGCGGTCATCACGTAGTCCTCTGCCGTGGCCGTGCGGTGCAGCGCACCGACGACCTGCGCATAGCTCAGCGGGAGCGCTCCGTCGTCGGCGACCCGACCGGCGATGAGCTCGCCGAGCGCAACGCGGAGCCGGTCGCCGGTCGCGGTCCACTCCTGCGGCGCCGACCAGTCACCGAGCAGCTCGGACAGCTCGACGAGGCTCTCCCTGGCGTCCCCGACGACGGGGACCGAGCGGTGCTTGGTCGCGTCGAAGCGGCCGGCGTTGAGGCCGATGATCTGGGCTCCCGCCTCGAAGAGGGTCCACGACCCGGTCACGAAGTCGTTCAGCCGGGTCCCGACGGCGAGGACCACGTCGGCCTGCGCACACAGCTCGTTGGCCTGGTCGGCACCGGTGACCCCGATCGGGCCGGTGTAGCGGGGGTGGTCGGCCACCAGGGCTGACTTGCCGGCGACCGTCTCCACGACGGGGATGCCGTGCCGCGTCGCGAACTGCGCGAGCTCGCTCTCGGCCAGGGAGTAGTGCACCCCACCCCCGGCGACGATGACCGGTCGCTCGGCGCCGGCCAGGACCTGCGCGGCGCGCGCGAGCTCGTCCGTGGCTGCACGGGGCCGCGGCACGGTGTGGACGCGCGGCTCGAAGAAGCTGAGCGGATAGTCGTAGGCGGTCGCCGCGACGTCCTGTGGCAGGCCGAGGAACGCCGGCCCACAGTCCGCCGGGTCGAGCAGGACGCGGGTGACCTGCGGCAGCGTGTTCAGCAGCTGGGCCGGGTGGGTGATCCGGTCCCAGTAGCGGACGACCGGCCGGAAGCAGTCGTTGACCGTCGTCGTCGGGTCACCGAAGTGCTCGACCTGCTGGAGCACGGGGTCGGGAAGCCGGGAGGTGAAAGCGTCGCCGGAGATGAACAGTGCGGGGATGCGGTTGGACATCGCGACACCCGCGGCCGTGACCATGTTCGTCGCCCCCGGGCCGATCGAGCTCGTGGCGACCATCACCTGGCGTCGCCGGGTGGCCTTGCCGAACGCGACAGCCGCCAGGCCCATGCCCTCCTCGCTCTGCCCGCGCCAGACCGGGATCTCGTCGCGGTGCTGCTCCAGGGCGTGCCCCAGGCTCGTGACATTGCCGTGGCCGAAGATGGCGAACACCCCTGGGAACAAAGGGACCTCGTGGCCGTCGACCTCGGTGCGTTGGGCGATGAGGTAGCGCACGAGCGCCTCGGCCGTCGTGACTCGCACCGTGCTCATCGGGCCATCTCCTTCAGGTCCTGGACGTGCTGCCAGCTGCGGGACTGCCAGGAGTCGATGAGGGCCTGCTGGACGCTGACCACGTCCACCGCCTCGGCGAACCCGGGGCTGAACCGGTTGCCGGTGGCGATGGACTGAAGGAACGCGTGGTCCTGGATCGCGATGAGGTCCTCGAACCCGATGCTGTTGGCCTGGCCCGGGACGAAGGCACCGTGGAACGGGAAGCGCTCGCCGCCGAAGATGGTCGTGTAGCCGGAGTTGGGCGAGTCCGTCACCGTGTAGTACTGGAGCTCGTTGATCCGCTCGTGGTTCCAGATCAGCGAGCCCTGGGTGCCGTAGACCTCGAAGGCGTTCTGGCTCTCCGGGCCGACGACGGTGCGGCTGGCCTCGAAGGTCCCGGTCGCACCCGCCTCGAAGCGGCAGAGCATCGAGGCGAAGTCCTCGTTCTCGACCGCCCCGGTCGGGTCCTCGGGGCGGCCCACGGCGTAGTGGCTGGCGGCACCGGTGGGGATCGGTCGGCGCGGGATCGTCGTGTTGGCCATCCCGACGACCTCGGTGATGGGACCGACGAGGAACTGCGCCATGGCGACCGAGTGGGACAGGATGTCGCTGGTGACGCCGTAGCCGGCCTGCTCCAGGAAGAACCGCCAGGTCAGCAGGCCGAGCGGGTCGCTGCCGTACATCGACAGGAAGCGTCCGCGGTAGTGGGTGATCTCGCCGAGCGCCCCGCTGGCGATGAGGTCGCGGGCGTGCTGCACGAGCGGGGACCACACGTAGCAGTACCCGACTCCGGTGGCCACTCCGGCGG
This sequence comes from uncultured Actinomycetota bacterium, assembly GCA_963750305.1. GTDB lineage: Bacteria > Actinomycetota > Actinomycetes > Actinomycetales > Dermatophilaceae > CAVVPX01. The sequence continues at coordinate 229,730 of CAVVPX010000002.1, read as the reverse complement.
CCCGCGCGTGCCGGAGGGCCGCCACCGCGTGCTGCGGCTTGCCGCCGATCGGCTTCTCGCTGAAGACGGCCTTGCCGGCGGCGGTCGCCGCCTCGATCATCGGCAGGTGCAGCATGTTCGGCGCCGTCACCCACACCGCGTCGACGTCCGGTGCCGCGACGGCCTCCTGCCAGTCCTCGACGGCGCGCTCGAACCCGAAGTCCTCGGTGGCCTGACGACGGCGCGCCGCGACGGGGTCCGCGCACACGACGAGCCTCGGGTCGTAGGACCGGTCCGGGAAGTGGGTGGGGATCCGCCTCGCCGAGCGCGAATGGGCCTGCCCCATCCAGCCGAGGCCGAGGACGGCGATCCGGATCTGCGGCTTCATCGGGACACCGGTCCGGCCGCAGCCGTCATGGGCAGCCGCGGGTCCTGGCCCCCGTCCTCCCAGCTGGCGCGGATCCAGTGGTGGTCCGGGTCGTCACAGAACGCCATGGTGCGTTCGTCCCCGGGACCGGCCAGCACGTTGAGGAAGTACATGGGGTACTCCGGCTGGGCGGTGGAGGGGCCGTGGTACCCGGCGGGCACGAGGTACACGTCACCGTCGAGCACCGTGACCGTCTCGTCGGAGGACCCGTCCACCGCGTAGACGCGGAAGAGGCCCTGGCCGTGGGGGTGCCCGTGCGGCCCGTCGAGGCGGCCCATCCGGAAGTAGTAGATCTCCTCGTTGGTCGGCTCGCAGTCGCCGATGCCGTCGTGCCGGTGCGGGGGCCACGAGGACACGTTGCCGCCAGGGGTCAGGACCTCACAGACATTGATCCGGTCGGCTCCGGTGAAGGAGCCGGGGGTGGCGATGTTGGTGACCTGGCGGGAGGCCCGCCCACCGCCTCGGACCTCCACCGGGACGTCCCCGGCATCGGTGACCCGCAGCGGGAACCGCTCGGTCGCCCGGGCCGTGCACAGCGCGACCTCGCCGCCGTCGGCAGTGACCTCCACCGAGGACCCGAGCGGCAGGTACATCCAGTCCGAGACGGCGTCGAAGACGCCCTTGCGGCCCCGCAGGGTGTGGGTCTGGCCGTCGACGGTGACCCGCAGGTCGCGCGCCGACAGGGGGACCAGGACCCCCTCGACGCCGTCCAGGACCCGTGCGACCGGACCTGCGGCGAGGTCGAAGACCTCCAGCCCGCTGTAGGTCCACCCGGCCCGTTCGGGAGTCACGGTCACCAGGGTGTCGGCGGTCGCCAGGGTGCCGGCGCGGTAGTGGTCGCTCATGAAGGATCCTTCGGGGAGAACGGGGGAGCGGTGGGATGGACGAGGCTGCCGGCCCGGTCGACGGCCTCGCGGACGCTGAGCACCTCGGGATAGAGCAGGGCGCGCCCCGGGACGAGGCCGCGGACGGTCGGGACCGCCAGCGCGCGCTCCCAGGCGTCGAAGACCCGACCGTGCTCCCGCCCGGCGTCGCCGCCGAGCAGCAGGATCGGACAGGTGGTCGTGGCGGCCACGCGGGCGGGGTCGGCCGTGGCGGGGAGCTTGAGCCAGGTGTAGGCGGACGAGGAGCCCAGACCGCTGGCGATCGCGACCAGCCGGACCAGGGCGTCCTCGGAGGGATCGAGCTCGAAGCCGCCATCGGGGCGCTTGACATAGGGGAGCGGCTCGATGAGCGCCATGATGGAGGCATCGGCCAGCGCCGTCGTGATCCGGGCCACGGTCTCGAGCGTGCGCGGCACCCCGGGGTGGGTGGGCTCGATGCGCAGCAGCATCTTGCCGCCGTCCAGCCCCATCGACACGACGTGCTCCGCGTCGTAGGCGGTGAGCCGGTCGTCGAGCTCCCACTGCGCACCGGCGATGCCGCCGCGGTTCATCGTGCCGACGGCGAGGCGGCCGTCGAGCACCCCGAGGAGCGCCAGCTCCTCGAGGACGTCGGCGCTCGCGAGCACGCCGTCGACCCGCGGGTCGGCCAGACCCGCCACGATCCGGTCCAGCAGCGAGTGACGGTCCGCGGCGGCCAGGGGGTCGGAGCCGATCGCCAGCTTGCCGCGCGCCGTGTGGTCGGCCGCGAGCAGGAGCAGCCGGCCGTCCGCTCCGACGAGGGGGCGGCGCCGGCGCTGGGCGAGCGCCTGCCGCAGGCGCTTCGGCTCCCGGACCCGAGCCTCGGTGAGGGCCCGGAAGTCGTGGTCGCTCACGGTCAGGTCGTGCTCAGCCATGAGCGGCCGTCCTCTCGGGTGCGGTCCCGTGGCTGGCGAGGAAGGACTCGAGCTCCGGCTGGGTCGGCATGGCGTCGGCGCAGGTGAGCCGCGAGGTCACCAGAGCGCCCGCGGCGTTCGCGACCTGCCCGATCCGCGACAGGGGCCACCCCTGGACCAGGCCGGCGACCAGGGCCCCACCGAACGCGTCGCCCGCCCCGGACCCACACCGCACCGTGACCGGGATCGGCTCCACGACCACGCGATCGTCCGCAGTGGCGAGGAGGACGCCGTCGGCGCCCATCTTGACGACCGCGATCGACACCCCGCGGGCCAGCAGTGCGTCGGCCGCGTGGTGCGGGTCGGACGAGCCGACGGCCATCTCGCACTCGCTCCGGTTGCCGATCACCACGCTCGAGCGGTCGATGGCCCGCCCCGCCGCCGCCGAGGCCTCGGACGGGTCCGCCCAGAGGGCCGGACGAAGGTCGAGGTCGAGCACTGTGTGCGGGCGGCGGTCGCGCTGCGCCAGCCAGCGCATGGCCGTGTCGGCCGTGGCCCCGACGGCCAAGGTGCTGCCGCTCACCCACAGCACACGGCAGGCGGCCAGGGTCGCCTCGTCGACGGCGTCCGCAGTGATGGCGGTGTCGGGGGCGTCGGGCGCGCGGAGGAAGGTGATGGTCGGCTCGGCCGGGTCCTCGAGGGCCACGAGCACCACCGAGGTCCGACCACCTTCCTGGCGCGCGACGAACCTCGTCTGCACCCCGAGCGCCGCGAGCTTGCGGACGGTGTACTCCCCCAGCGGGTCGTCACCGACGGCGGTCACGACAGCCGACCGCAGACCGAGACGGGCGGCGGCGACGGCGACGTTGGTGGGGCTGCCCCCGATGGACTTCACAAAGGTCTGGGGGTCGAGGAAGGAGGCACCCGACTCCTGCGCATAGAGGTCGACGCTGATCCGTCCGAGCGCGAGCAGGTCGACCGGGGCCGGGGTCATACGCCCTGCTCCAAGAGGGGAACGACGACGTCGTGGAGGTAGCGCATCGAGGTCGCGACCCCGGTGACGGGCCCCTCCCCGGCCTCCGGGAGGGGCCCGGTGATCGCGGTGTCCTGCTCGATGACGTACCAGCCCTGGTAGCCGGCCTGCTCCAGGGTGAGGACGACCTCGGCCAGGTCCAGGTCGCCCTCCCCCAGCGGTGGGAAGAGCCCGGCCTGGACGCCGGCCATGATCGAGGTCGAACGGTCGAGCAGCGAGGGCACCAGGTCCATCCGGACGTCCTTGAGGTGGACGTGGCCCACTCGCTCGGCGGCCCGGCGCGCGAAGTCGACGGGGTCGGTGCCACCGATGGCGAGGTGACCGGTGTCCAGACACCAGGCGACGTCGCAGTCCTGGAGCACGCGCTCCACGTCGGGCGAGGTCTCGACCACGGTCTGGACGTGCGGGTGCAGGACCTGGCGCAGGCCGGCGTCGGCGCAGATGACGTCGACCTCGGCGAGCATCCGAACCAGGTGGGCGCGCTCGTCGCGGTCGAGGGGCCGGGGCACGGACCAGTCGTCATCCATCACGGGGCAGGACACCAGGGTCGAGGCGCCGGAGCGGCTCAGGAGCTCGGCCACCGCCCGCGTGCGGGCCAGGGCCTCGTCGCGACGGGCGGAGTCGTGCAGCACGAGCGGGGTGAACCCCCCGAGCAGGGACATCCCGTGGCCGTCCAGGACGCCACGGATGGCCTCGGGCTCGGTGGGCAGGAACCCCGGTGCGCCGTACTCGGTGGCGAGGATCCCCAGGTCGGTCATCTCGGTCAGCACCCGCTCGGTGGGGAGCATCCGTCCCCACCCGGGGACCTCGCAGATGCCCCAGGAGATCGGGGCGGAGGCGATGCGGTCGACGAAGGCCATGCGAACTCCCTTGCTGGAACGGTCCAGCAATACTCGCACATCGCGTCGGACGGTGCAAGATCCGCCGAGCAGCCCTTCAGTCCAGCAGCCCGCGAATGTCCTCCGCCGTCAGCGCGCCGCCCATCAACGCGCCCTCGTCGACCACCCGGGCGAACAGATCGCGCTTGCGTTGCTGGAGCTCGACGACCTTCTCCTCGATCGTGCCGGCGGCGATCAGGCGATAGACCATGACCGTCTTGTCCTGGCCGATGCGGTGCGTGCGGTCGATGGCCTGCGCCTCGGTGGCCGGGTTCCACCACGGGTCGAGGACATAGACGTAGTCGGCCTCGGTCAGGGTCAGGCCCGAGCCGCCGGCCTTGAGGCTGATCACGAACGCGGGCGCGGTGCCGTCGGTGAACTCGGCGATCCGCGCAGGGCGGTTCCGGGTGCGCCCGTCGAGGTACACGTGGTCGATGCCCTCGGCGGTCAGCCGCTCGCGGACCAGGCTCAGGAACCGGGTGAACTGGCTGAACACCAGCGCCCGGTGACCCTCGGCGGCCACCTCGCCCAGGTGCTCCACCAGCGCGTCGATCTTGCTCGACCGCACCGACCCGGCCAGCTCCGGGTCGACGAGCGACACGTCGAGGCTGAGCTGCCGCAGGATGGTGAGCGACCGCAGGATCGCGATCCGGTTGCGGTTGACGTCGTCGAGCATGCCCAGGACCCGCTGGCGCTCGCGTTGCAGATGGCGCTGGTAGTGGCGCTGGTGCTGCGGGTTCAGCGTGACGTCCATGACCTGCTCGATCTTGGGCGGCAGGTCCGAGGCGACCTGTTCCTTGGTGCGGCGCAGCATCACCGGCCGGATCCGCGTCCGCAGGCTGGCCAGCAGCTCGGGGGCGCGTCCGCTCTCGATCGGACGGCGGTACAGCTCGGTGAACCGCTGCGGGTTCGGGAACAGCCCGGGCGCGACGATGGAGAGCAGCGCCCACAGGTCCATCAGCGAGTTCTCCAGCGGCGTGCCGGTGATCGCGAGCTTGAACGGGGCCGGCAGCCGCCGGGCCACCTGATAGGTCTTGGCCTGATGGTTCTTGACGAACTGGGCCTCGTCGAGCACCAGGCCGCTGAACGAGTGCTCGAGGAACGCGGCCTCGTCGATCCGCAGCAACGCGAACGAGGTCACCACCAGGTGCGCGCCCGCGGTGGACTCGAGCATCGACTGACCGGCGCGACGGCGCGTCTCGGTGATGGTCGCCACCCGCAGCTCCGGACAGAACCGCGCCGCCTCCCGCTGCCAGGTCGCGACCACGCTGGTGGGGGTGACGATGAGCAGCGGAGCCTGAGGAGTGAGGGTGCCGTTCTCCTGCGCACGCGCGGCCATGGCCAGGGTCTGCAGCGTCTTGCCCAACCCCATGTCGTCGGCCAGGACGCCGCCGAGCTGGTGGTCCCACAGCAGGCTGAGCCAGTGGTACCCCTGGAGCTGGTAGTCGCGCAGCTCGCCGGTCAGTCCCACCGGGGCCGGCGGCGTCGGCATCGCCGCCAGGTCCAGCAGGGCCCCGACCGACCGGGTCCACCGCTCGCTCTGGTGGTCGACGACGCCGAGGTTGACCAGCTCCTCCCACAGGCCGGCGTGCCACCGCGTCACCCTCAGCCCTGCGGACTCCCGGTCCTGCAGCGAGCGTGCCTCCTCGATGAGCCGGCGCAGCGTGTGCAGCTCGGCCCGGTCCAGCGCGAACCAGGTGCCGGAGTCCATGAGCAGGTGCTCGTCGCCCCGGGCCAGCGCCGCGAACAACGGCGTGAACGGCACCTGCTCGCCGGCGACGGTGACACTCACCCCGAGGTCGAACCAGTCCTGCTGCGCAGCGCCGCCATCGTCGGGGTCGTTGACCGACACCGAGATCAGGGGTGCCTCGTCGACCTCCTGGTAGTCCAACGGCGACCCCTCGACAGTGAGCTCGAGGTCGTCGTGGTCGGCGAGCGCGGGCAGGATCTCGGCGACGAAGACGGCGGTCTGGAGCCCGGACAGCCGCTGCTCGGGAACCAGCGTCGGCTGCCCGCCGACCTCGACGCACAGTCCGGGCAGCCGGTCCAGCACCTCCAGCCCGACCAGGTCGGCCAGCAGCGCGGCCTCGGCCGCCAGGTCGCGGGCGCCTCGGCCAGGCGCAACGGTGATCGGCACCGTGGTGGTGGTGTCCCCGACGCGGTAGGAGAAGGACCACCGGAGCAGCGTCTGGTGGTGGGGCTCGTGGCCGACGAACAGGGCCACCCGGGGCGGCTCGATGTCGGGCAGGCTCACGCTGGCGTCGGACGACTCGAGCCGGATCCGTTGTCGCAGTGTCGGATAGTAGTCGGCAAGGAACCGCGGGAGCTCGGCGTCGGGGATGCGGAGTGGCTCGGTGGCGGTCACCAGGTCCACCAGCGCGGGGTCGAGCGGCGGGTCGAACGGGGCGAGCACCCAGGCGTGCTCCGTGTGCACCGCGACCCCGGTCGGTGGCGTGCCCACCAGCTCCGGCGCAGCCTGCCCGGGTCCCACCCCTGTCGGCACCCCGCCCGCAACGGCCGGTAGGCGTAGCCGCGGCGTGAGCTGGGCGCCCGCCTCGGCATGGGTGACGTCGAGGTCGAAGCGCGCGCCCTCGGCCGCGACCACGACCGGGAGGTGGCCCTTGCTCCCGGCCACCAGGGGTACGCCAGCCTCCGCGGCCTCGCGCAGCAGCCGCCACAGACCGGGGCTGACGCGGGTGGCGCTGAGCTGCTCGTCGGAGGAGTAGTAGCCCGCCCCGCCGGCCGCGCGAACCGCATACATGATGTTCAGCAGGGCTTCTCGGTGCGCCGGCAGGATCCGGCCGGCCGGGCCGTAACCGAAGCCGTACTCCAGGTCCCGCCATGACACCCCGGACCTGATCCAGCCACCGTTGCGGCCCGGCACGAGGGGCCGGACCCTGAGCGCGGCCCCCGGCCCTGCCCCGTATCGGCCGGCGAGCGTCCGGTGCAGGTCACAGTGCAGGGCGACGGCCGCAGAGGCGGTTGCGGCCGGCGCGGCGACGGTCGCGGGGTCGACGAGCCCGGCGAAGGCGCGTTCCCACGAGCTCGCCGCGGGCCCGTTCGACCCGGGGATCCGGTCCCGGGCGGTGAGGATCGCCGCGACCACGTGCTTGCAGTCGCCTCCCATCGGGCACGAGCAGCGGGAGTCCCACGACAGCCGTCCGGCTCGCTCGGGACGGTCGGCGGAGTACTCCTCAACGGTGATCAAGGTCTGGTAGGTCCGGGAACCGCTGCCTGACACCGTCGCCAGCACGACCTGCCCGTCCCGGCCATAGACCAGGGCGGTGACCTTGCCGGACTCGTGGTAGCCGACACCTCGCTGCAGGGTCCCGGAGCCCATCACCCGTCCCAGCTCCGCGTGGTCCAGCAACGCCACCCACGGCGGCGGCGGACCCGACGTCGGCGCGGCAGTCACGTCGGTCGGGGGTTGGGGTCGGGCACAGGCGGTCTCTCTGCTCAGCGTCGGTGGTGCGTCCACCGTACCGAGCGCCCCTGTCACCGCTCCGGCATCGCGACCCGCCACCAGCCGACCGGCCCCGGCGGCCTGATCGACGCCTCCGCTTCCGTCGGACGGCAGGTGACCGATTTCTCCTCCCGCGGGTGTATCAGCACCGATCCGACCGCCTCCTCCCCGATGACCTTGATGGGTCACCTCCTACACCACCTTGGAGAAGTCATGAAGATGCGTTATGCAGCATCGGTCGCCGCCGTCGCGGTGGCGGCCGCACCGTTCGTCTCGTCCGAGGCCTCGGCCCCCGCGGCGGACTCCGTCGCAGCCAAGACCACGCAGTCCCGGGCGGACAAGGCCAAGATCGTCACCCCGACGTGGAAGACGTTCAACACCGCCGTCGGCCGCGGAACCAAGATCGTCGTGTCGACCGGGGGAAACCTGACGTCGTACCTGTCGCCCAACATCCCCACCGCCCAGTACGAGCACATCGGCGTCGGGGCGTTCAGCGAGGGCTACGTGCTGTGCTACTCCGGTCTGGCCGGAAGCGCGTTCGACACCGGGTCGTCGTCCTCCGGGTTCGACGCGCCGACCACCACGGTGAACTCGGTCAAGCGGAACACCAGCGACGGCCGCCTGCTGCTCACCCAGAAGTTCACCTTCTCACCGGGCAGCAACCAGGGCGGGACCACGATCAACATCGGCATGACGGTCAAGAACCTCACCGGCAGCCAGATCAACAACGTGATCCTCCGTCGTCAGGTCGACTTCGACATCGACACCGGTGGTCCGCAGGGCTGGGCCGGCTTCGTGAGCAACCATGCCCGCACCAAGGCTGCCGTGATCGCGTTCCACGACCCGTCCGAAGCGCCCGTGAACCGCGAGTCCCACGGCATCATGCTGTCCAACAGCAACGGCACCAACGCGGTCTTCACCACCCTGGTCACCGCGAACATCCTGGACAGCAGCTGCGCACCCGCGCCGGCACCGGTCGACCCGAACTTCATCTCCCGCGGTGACTTCGGTGACTCGATCTCCTACGACGTCGGCAACCTGGCTCCGGGCCAGAGCAAGACCGTCGGCGTCCGCTACCAGCGGATCTGAGGCTCGAGCATCCACCAGATCGTGGGCCCGGCCGACCGTTCGCGGGCGGTCGGGCTCGTCGGCGGAGACGAAGGACGCCACCTCAGCCGGTGAGCCAGCCCACCAGGGTGACGGTCCCCAGCGCCTTGAGCACCATCGCCGCCAGCGTCAGCGCCACCCCAGCGGCCTGCGTCAGCCCGAGCCGTGGTCGGTGTGGTCGGTGTGGTCGGACCGGTCGATCTCGAGCGCGAGCCACCCGGCCAGCGCCTGGATCTCGGCGTCCACGGCCCTGCGGACTCGCGTGGTCCAGCGCCCGTCCTCATGGACCGCGTGGACCGTGAACCGGCCGGCCTTGCGGTCGGCCTTGGCGTCGAGCTTGCCGACCAGCCGATCCCCGTGCAGGATCGGCAGCGCGAAGTAGCCCCATCGTCGCTGGGCGGCGGGCTTGTACATCTCCAGGGTGTACTCGAAGTCGAACAGCTCGACGGCCCGCTTGCGGTCGTGGGCGAGCCGGTCGAACGGTGAGAGCAGGGCGGTTCGCCCCGCGAATCCCTCGGTGCGCACCGCGTCCAGGGTCGGCAGGTGCACCCGCCACTGGCCGGCGACCCCGTCCACCACCGCCGGCTCACCCGCCGTGCCCACGAGGTAGGACTCCAGCGGCATCACTGTGCCCGTGGACCTCGCGATCCCCAGCGCCTGAAGACGTCGTTGGTCCTTGGTCCGCTCCGCCTCCGCGGCTGTCGGGACGACGACGTCGGCCGGGTACACCCGCTCGGCGAGGTCCCAGAAGCGTTGCCGACCGTGCCGGCCGGACACCGCGACCTCGCCGCGCATGGTCAGGCACTCGAGCATCTGGGTGACATTGCGGTCGTTGGTCCACCCGGTCGACGCCCAGGGCCGGACCGCGGTGTCGGCGATGTCGCGCGAGAGCAGCGGGCCGGCCTCGCGGAGGCGGGCGAGCACGTCGCGCCGGAACGGGTCGTTGACCTCGATCCACTCCCGGGTGTGCGCCCACTGCGGCCACTCGCGGCCCGACGCGAGATAGAGGCCCACGTCGGTCATCGGGCGGACGAGGGCGTTGTGCTCGAACAGGATCCGCGCGTCGATTGCTGCGGTGAGGTCTGCCGGCTGATAGCCCGCACCCAGCCGCGTGTAGGCCACGAGGTCGGCGTTCGGCGCGACGGCCGCGGTGGGGTCGAGCTGGAGCAGGGTCAGCTGCTGGACGACGGTGAGCAGGTCGGCGGGTCGTCGCCCGTCCAGCAGCTGCGCCCGCACCGCGACGCGTCGGGCCTCCTCCGCCGTCAGCCGCAGGTTCGCCATGGCGACACCCTAGGGCGGCTCCCCGACACCCCACCCCCGCGCGGAAGTCTCCACTGGACGAGGACTGCCTCGCCCTACGCCGCCCGGCCCGCGCGGAAGTCTCCACTGGACGAGGACCCGCGCGTCACACCAGCTCGGCGTCGCCCGAGGGCGGCGGCAGGGTCGGGAGCGGGTGCTCGGTGGGATAGAGCCCGGCGACGAAGCCGAACGTCTCCTCGCCGTCCCGGGGCAGGGCGGAGAAGTCGGCGACCAGGGCGAACACCCGGTCCCAGAACTCGGTGGCCTGGCTGCGCGAGATCCGCGAGTGGCGCAGGATCGCCCGCATCCGGTCGAGCTGGTGGGAGGGGACCGACTCGGCCGCCGCATACGACAGCAGGTTGGGGATCAGCTCGAGCTGCTCGGGACGGATCGTGCCGACATAGAAGATCCGGGCGGTCCGCCCGTAGAACCGCTCCTCGATGGCCCGGACGCGTCGGGTCCGGACCACCCGCACCAGATCCGCGTCGAGCAGCGCGCTCACGTGGTAGGCCACTGTGCTCTTGGGTCGCCCGACCGCGGCTGCCAGCTCGCTCACCGTCGCCGCCCGCTCCAGGAGCAGCTCCAGCAGGCTGCTGCGGAACGGGTCGAAGATGCCCTTGAGCTGCTCGCTCGAGGTCACGGTGCGGACGTGCTCGAGGTCGTAGTCAGGCAGGGGCGAGTCGGGTAGCAGACCCTCACCGACGTCATTGCTCGACATTTTTGGATCATTCCGCTAGCGTGATCGTACGAATTTTGTGGATCATAACAAGCCTCCGTTCCTGCCACCCCGAAGGACCCGCCACCATGGCCGAGATCGTGCTCTTCCACCACGCCCAGGGCCTCACCTCCGGAGTGCAGGCGTTCGCCGACGACCTGCGGGCCGCGGGCCACACGGTGCACACCCCCGACCTGTATGCAGGCGCGACCTTCGAGGATCTGGACGCCGGCGTGGACCACGCCCGGAAGCTCGGGTTCGACGTGGTGGCCCAGACCGGGGTGGACGCGGTGCAGGACCTGCCCCAGGAGGTCGTGTACGCCGGCATCTCGCTCGGGCTCGGCGCCGCACAGCGGCTGGCCCAGACCCGCGAGGGGGCCCGCGGAGCCCTGTTCTTCGCTGCGGCCATGCCGGTGCCCGAGTTCAGCCCCACCTGGCCCGCGTCGGTCCCGGTGCAGGTGCACGCCATGGAGCACGACCCGGAGTTCGACAACGAGTGGGACCGACCGGCGGCCGAGGCGCTGGTCGCGGAGGCGGCCGACGGAGAGCTGTTCCTGTACCCCGGTGAGCAGCACCTGTTCATGGACCGTTCCCTGAGCGCCTACGACGCCGAGGCGAGCGCGCTGATGACCGAGCGCGTACTCGCCTTCCTCGCCCGCCTCTGAGCCGCTGTCGGTCGGCCCGCTGCCGGTCGGCGGCGCTACCGTCGGGGGATGCCGCCGCGCCTGCAGGCCACCTCGGTCTCGATCAGCACCGACGATCCCCGCGGGCTCGCGGCGTTCTACGCCCAGCTGCTCGACGTCGAGCTCAGTGGTGAGCAGGGTCCGGGGCCGGGGGAGGCCGCGACGGCGGGGTGGGCCCAGCTGCGGACCACTCATGACCACGGCCGGCTGACCATCAACTTCGAGTACGACCCGGCGTACGTCGCTCCGGTCTGGCCGAGCACGCCGGGGCGCCAGCAGCCGCAGGCGCACCTGGACTTCTGGGTCGACGACCTCGTGGTGGCGGTCGCCTGGGCGGTCGAGTGCGGAGCGGCGCAGGTCACGTGGCAGCCGCAGGACGACGTCCGCGTCCTTCTCGACCCCCACGGTCACCCGTTCTGCCTGTTCCTGTGAGCTCCTGTTGCTGAGCTCGTGTCCCTGAGCTCCTGTCCCTGAGCTCCTGTCCCGAGCCCTCTGCGGGAGCCTCAGCCCCCGCTGCGGAGCACCGCGACTCGGCGGGACCACTGCGTGCTCGCGAGCTGGTTCACCACGAAGTCGGCGACGTCCGCGCGGCTGACCCGGTCCGAGGCGCGCACGTGCGGTGCCTCCTCGGCCACCCAGGCCTGGGTGCGGGCGCCGTCGGTGAGGTGGACGGGGTGCACCAGGGTCCAGTCCAGCCAGCTCAGACGGACCAGCTCGTCCGCGTGGGCCCTGTCCTCCAGACGGCGTGCATGGTCATCCACATGCCGGTGCGGTTGAGCGGGCCCGTGAGGTTGAGGCTGTCCCCGACCCCGAACGCGGACACCACGATGAGCCGCCCGACGCCGGCGTCCTCCGCACTGCTGATGAACACCCGCGCGGCATCACCGGCGATGGTGGACTTCCGGTCCGCTCCCCCACCCAGCGCGGAGACCAGCGCATCGGAGCCGCCGAGCGCCTCGGCGATGGCGTCGGGGTCGGTCGCGTCACCGCGCACGACGGTGAGGCGGTGGTCGTCCTCCATGAGGTCCGTGGCCTCGGGCACCAGCACCACCACCTCGTGACCGGCCGCCAGGCTCTGGAGCACGACCTGCACGCCGGTGTGGCCACTGGCGCCCAGCACGGTGACCTTCATCGTTGCGTGCGCTCCTGAGGTGTTCGGGAACCAGGCCCCCGCCAGCCACAGACTGGCACAGGACGACTCCCACCCCTAGCAGCCGTGGTCATCTCCTCGGATCGCCGGGCCGGAGTGGGCGGGGCTGATCGACCGGGACCCGTCGGCGCCACAAACCGCGACTATGCCTGGTGCACCACCGATGGTCGATCAGGCAGGATTGGTCGTGAAGGCATGTCGAGATCGGCCCGCCGGCTCCGACCAGGGGGTGAGAGCCAGCCGGGACGCGGCGGCTTCGACCAAGGAGCAGACCATGAAGTACCTCATCCTGATCCACCAGAACCGCACTGCGCGTCAGCAGTTCGCCGCCATGCCGGCCGACGTCCAGGCCGCCGGCATGCAGGGCTACTTCGACCTGAACGCCGAGCTCGAGGCGGCCGGCGAGTATGTCTCGGCCGAGGCACTCGCCGACGACTCGACCTCGACGGTGCTCAGCCTGCGCGGCGGCTCGGTCGTCAGCACCGACGGTCCGTTCGCCGAGTCCAAGGAGCTGCTGGCGGGCTTCTACCTCGTCGACGTCGCGACCAAGGAGCGGGCACTGGAGATCGCCACCCGGATCCCCGAGGTCCGGGCAGGCGCAGCGGACGTCGAGGTGCGCCCGGTCATGGACTACTCGGCCGGGGACTACGCCGCCGGGCAGTGACCGGGTCCGTGAACCCCAGCAGCACTGAGGTCGAGGGCCTGCTGCGCGTGCTCGCGCCGCAGGCCCTCGGCGTGCTGGTGCGTCGGCACGGCGACTTCGAGGACGCCGAGGACGCGGTGCAGGAGGCGTTGCTGTCCGCGGCCACGACCTGGCCGCAGGAGGGTATGCCGCGCGAGCCGCGCGCCTGGCTGGTCACGGTCGCCTCGCGACGGCTGGTCGACCGGTGGCGCAGCGAGAGCGCCCGGCGCAGGCGGGAGGAGCGCGTGTCGGCGGCTGCGACACCCGGATGGGTCGCCGCTCACGACGACTCGCTCGAGCTCCTGCTGCTGTGCTGCCACCCGGCGCTGACGCCGCCGTCTCAGGTGGCGTTGACCCTGCGCGCCGTCGGTGGCCTGACGACCGCCGAGATCGCCCGCGCCTTCGTGGTGCCCGAGGGGACGATCGCCCAGCGGATCAGCAGGGCCAAGGCCAGCATCCGGGCGGCAGGTGCGGAGTTCGGGATGCCGCTCACGGCCCAGCTGACCACGCGGGTGGAGTCCGTGGCGGCGGTGCTGTACCTGATCTACACCGAGGGTCACACGGCCTCCTCCGGGGAAGCGCTGGATCGGGTCGACCTGACCGCCGAGGCCACCCGGCTGGCCCGGATGCTCTGCGCCAGAGCCGATTCCGATCCAGCACTGGGAGAGGTCCGCGGCGAGGTCGCTGGTCTGCTGGCCTTGATGCTGCTGACCAGCGCCCGCGCCCCCGCTCGAACCGACCGTGCAGGCGCGCTGGTCCCGCTCGACGCCCAGGACCGCGCGATGTGGGATCGCGCGCTGATCGCCGAGGGTGTCGCGCTGGTCACCGAGGCCCTGAGCAGCTCTCAGGTCGGCCCCTACCAGCTGCAGGCCGCCATCGCGGCGATCCACGGCGAGGCACCGACCCCGGCCGACACCGACTGGCGCGAGATCCTCGGGCTGTACGACCTGCTGCGCCAGGTGGCGCCCGGGCCGATGGTCACCCTGAACCGGATCGTGGCTCTGGCCATGGTGGTCGGCGAGCGAGTCGCGCTGGTGGAGCTGGACGTCACCGCCCTCGACCCCGCGCTGGCCGGCCACCACCGGGTCCATGCCGTGCGGGCCCACCTGCTGGAGCGGACCGGGGACACCGGCGCAGCCGCTCGGGAGTACGCCGAGGCCGCGCGGCTCACGCTCAGCATCCCCGAGCGGACCTATCTGGAGCACCGCGCGGCGGCGTTGGCCGGCTGAGCCGCCCACCATCAGGCGGCCACGGCCTCGCGCTGCGCGTCGGTCGCCGGCACGGTCACTCGTCGGCGGGCGAGGACGACGGCCAGCACGGCCACCAGCGCGTAGGCGCCCGACAGCAGCAGACCAAGGCGGTCCTGGTCGGCGCCGGTCACCATGGTGAAGAAGAAGGCTCCGCCGAAGGCGTTGAGGGTGGCGTGCCAGACCGCGGCGAGGCACCAGCGGCCACCGGTCGCGACGAAGAGCTGCAGCACGATCATCTCGAACGCGGCGTTGCCGACGATCCCCACGACCCAGGGCATCTCGCCGTTCAGCATGAGCGGAAGGTGCCAGGCGATCCGCACGACCGACAGCACCAGCCAGGCACCCAGGATGCCGTGTCGGCGAAGCAGGATCGGTGCGGCGAACGCGGTCCATCCGGCTTCCTCCCCGATGCCGACCAGCAGCAGCATGGCGGCGAAGGTGACGGGGATCTCGGGCCAGTGCGACAGCTGGGCCAGCGTGGGCAGCGCGGCGCCGAACAGGTGGTTCACCAGCACGTCGACCACGTGGATGGTGATCGGGACGAGGATGGCGAGCGCGTACCACTTCGGGGCGACCCGCCACTGCCGCAGCCGCCGGCCCCACGCCTTCAGCTGCTCGCGCCCCTGGCACGAAGCGACCACGAGAGCCGCCAGAGCCGGCCCGAGCGGCATGTTGTCGGGGTCGGAGCCGAACCCGAGAGCGGCGGCGATGTAGATGCCCCAGCCGAACAGACAGGCGAGGGCGGCGAAGCTCGAGATGGGATAGGTGCGGACGAGGCGAGTGGGACTCAGCATGATGATCCTCCTGGTTGAGTGCCTCGACTCTGGCCGTGACCGAGGGCTCCGCGCGTCGGTCCGGGGGCCACATCGTGAGCGGCACCCGGGGCGGACGGCGAAGGGTCGGGCCTCACTCTCCAGACCGATGCCGAGGCCGACCGGCCCGCCCTACAGTGAGCGCGAGATGACACAGAACACGGTTACTGGCCTGGCGCAACGGATCTGGGATCCGGCGCTCGGCGCGGCCTGCCTGGTGGTCGCGCTGGTTCTGCACCTGGACGGGTCGCAGGCCGTCAGCCGCAACCTCGACCCCGGCGTCTTCTCGGTCCTGCTGACCGTGGTCGCGGTCGGACCGCTCGTGGTCCGTCGCCGCTATCCGCTCTCGGTCCTCGGTCTCACCCTGCTCGGCCTGCTCGCCCTCGTGGCCACCCGGAACACCGTGGGTGTGGCGACCATCGGCTGCACGGTGGCGTTCTACACCGCGGTGGCGGCCGCCCGCTCACGGCGCGAGCTGTGGGTGGCGGTGAGCGTGATGGTCACTGCGGTGGCGATCGGCCTGCTGATGCAGCCCGTGGACCTGACCAGCAGCGGCGCGTTCTCCACCCTGGTCTTCTTCACCGCCGCCGGCGTGCTCGGCTCGGGGGTCCGCGAGCGACGCGAACGCCATGACGCGGAGATGGTGGCGACCCGTGAGCGGGCCGCCCGCAGCGCGTCGGACGAGCGGCTGCGGATCACCCGCGAGCTGCACGACATCGTCGGGCACGCGATGGGGATCATGGTCGTTCAGGCGGGGGTCGCCGAGCAGCTCCTGGACTCCGACCCGGCGCGGGCACGGACCGCTGTCGCCCAGATCGGGACGACCGGCCGGAGCTCGCTCGGCGAGATGCGCCAGGTGCTCGGCGTGTTGCGGGAGACCGACGAACGGGCCGGGCCCCTGCCGCGTTCGCCCCTGCCCGGTCTGGCCGACCTGCCGTCCCTGGTCGCCGAGATGCACTCTGCCGGGCTGCCGGTCACGATGGATCTGGAGGATCTGTTGGAGGACGTGCCGTCCGGGATCGGGCTCGCGGCCTACCGCATCGTGCAGGGTTCGTTGACCAACTGCCTCAAGCACGCGGACGCGACGACCGTCTCGGTGCGGGTGTCCCACGCCGATGGCGACCTGCGGGTCCAGGTGCTCGACAACGGCGTGGCGCGGCCCGCCGCCGCGCCCGACGGGCAGGGACTGCGCGGGATGCGGGAGCGCGTCGCGGTGTACGGCGGCCAGCTCGCCGCCGGACCGGTCGACGCCGGCGGGTTCCGCGTCGACGCCAGCTTCCCGATCCGGGGCGCGACGTGATCTCGGTGGTGGTCACCGACGACCACGAGCTGGTGCGGACGGGGTTCGCGCTGATCCTCGACTCCGACCCCCGGATCGAGGTCGTGGCCACCGCGTCCGACGGTCTCGGTGCCGTCGCGGCCGCGCGGGAGCACCACCCCGACGTCGTCCTGATGGACATCCGGATGCCAGGCATGGACGGCATCGAGGCCACCCGGCACATCACCAGCGGTCCGGAGACGGTCGGCACCCGCGTGCTGGTGGTGACGACCTTCGACGGCGACGAGTACGTCGTCGACGCGCTCCGGGCCGGCGCGAGTGGCTTCCTGCTCAAGGACACCGCGCCGGCGGACCTCATCGGCGCCGTCACCGTCGTCGCGGCCGGTGAGGCGCTGTTGACGCCCGCAGCCACGCTCCGGCTCATCGAGCGGTTCGTCCGCGTCGAGCCTGCTCGCCCGGTGGCGGACACCGGAGCGCTGGCCTCGCTCACCTCCCGGGAGGAACAGGTCCTGGTCGCCGTGGCCGACGGGCTCTCCAACTCAGAGATCGCCGCCCGGCTGCACGTGAGCTATTCGACGGTCAAGACCCACGTCAGCCACCTGCTGACCAAGCTCGACGCTCGCGACCGGGCGCAGCTCGTCATGCTCGCGCACCGTGCGGGGCTGACGCGGTGAGCCCGTGCGCCCGCGCACGGGGCGTCGGCCCGTGGTGGGCCCGTGGAAGTCGACTCAGCCGGGACGGGTCAGTAGCGCTCGGGGTCCACGTCCATGACGCCAGACTGGCACCAGCCCCGACGGCCCGGACCCCTAGGCTGGCGCCATGAGCGCCCAGGGACTGGCAGCGGCCACCACGCGGATGGCCGAGCACGGTGAGACCGACCTGGCGATCAGGGCGTTCGAGGCGAACTACGCACGCCTGGAACAGATCCTGGGGACGGGATCCGGTGGTGTGATCCCCGAGGACACCATCGCCCCGCTGACCGACGTCCCCGCGCTCGACGACGTCGACCTCGACGGCCTCGACCTCTCCGCGGCGCTCGGCCTGGTCGCGGTGGTCAAGCTCAACGGCGGCCTCGGCACCTCGATGGGCATCACCGGCCCGAAGTCGGCGCTGCACGTCAAGGACGGCCTGAGCTTCCTGGACGTCATCTGCCGGCAGGTGCTGGCCCTGCGCGAGGCGCACGGCGTCGACCTGCCCCTGATCCTGATGAACTCGTTCCGCACGCGCGAGGAGTCCCTCGCGATCCTGGAGCGCTACCCCGACCTGGCGGTCGACGGCCTCCCGCTCGACTTCGTGCAGAGCGCCGAGCCCAAGCTCGACTCCGACACCCTGGCCCCGGCCGACTGGCCCGCCGACCCCGAGATGGAGTGGTGCCCGCCCGGACACGGCGACGTGTATGTCTCGCTGGCCAGCACCGGCCTGCTCCAGGCGTTGCTGGACAAGGGATTCCGCTATGTCTTCCTCTCCAATGCCGACAACCTCGGCGCGACGTGTGACCCGCGGATCGCGGCGTGGCTGGTGGCGGGTGACATCCCCTATGCCGCTGAGGTGTGCGAACGGACCGTCAACGACCGCAAGGGCGGTCACCTCGCGGTCCGCGCGTCCGACGGCCAGCTGATCCTGCGCGACAGCGCGATGGTGGCCGACGGAGAGGACCACTTCTTCCAGGACAACCTGCGGCACACCACGTTCCACGCCAACAACCTCTGGGTCGACCTGCGCATGGTCGACCGGCTGCTGCGCGAGAGCCTCGACCGCGGTGAGGTCGGCCTCGGGCTCCCGGTGATCGTCAACCGCAAGACCGTCGACCCCAGCGACGGCGACTCGACCCCCGTCATCCAGATCGAGACCGCGATGGGAACCGCGATCGAGCGGATCGAGGGCGCCCGCGCGCTCCACGTCCCCCGCGACCGGTTCCGGCCGGTGAAGACGACCAACGAGCTGCTCCTGGTGCGCTCCGACATCTTCGAGCTCGATGCCGACTCCCGGGTGATCAGCGTGATCGACCACGCCGAGCCGTTCGTCGACCTCGACAAGCCGTACAAGCTCGTCCCGGGCTTCGAGCAGCGGTTCCCCCAGGGTGTGCCGTCGATGAAGAACGCGACCTCGCTGCGGGTCACCGGTGACGTCACCTTCGGGGCGGACGTGGTGTGCACCGGCGACGTGGTGGTGGACGGGGCGACGACCCAGGCCGTCCCCGACGCTGCGCACCTCGGCGGCTGAGCCGCCCAGGAGCGCCGTTCTGGGGCACTCCGGAAAGGCAACACCATGCGCATCACTTCGGAGTTTGTCCTCGACGGCGGTATCCGCGAACGCGAGTTCACCCTCGGCGACGTCGCAGGCATCCTGTGGTCACCCCCGTCCGCCACGGCATCGGCGCCTGTTCCATTGCTCCTGCTGGGCCACCCGGGCGGTCTGCGCACGATGTATCCCCGCCTGGAGGCTCGAGCCCGGCGCTTCACCGAGCTGGGATGTGCTGCCGTGACCGTCGAGCTGCCCGGGAGCGGTGAGCGGCCGCGCATCGCCGTCGTCGAACAGGCACGTGCCGACCTGCGCCGGGCCATCCGGGCCGGCGAGCGCCCGGACGACGACGTCGTCGACCGGCTGATCCTCCCGCTCGTCGAGCAGGCCGTTCCGGAGTGGCGGGCCGTCCTCGACGCCGTTCTGGCGCTCCCCGAGATCGACGGACCAGTGGGCGTCTCCGGAGGGGTCACTGCCATCGGCGTCCGGTTGGCCGTGCTCGAGCCACGCATCGCGGCGGTGGGTCTCTTCGCTGGAAGCTTCGTCCCACGCGCCATCGTCGAGGAGGCCCGCCGCGTCACCACTCCGCTCCACGTCCTGCTCCAGTGGGACGACCGCGGCAACGACCGACAGATGGCCCTCGACCTCTTCGACGCCTTCGGTTCCACGGAGAAGACGCTCCAAGCCAACCTGGGCGGACACGCCGGAGTCCCGCCCCACGCCGCGGAGGACGCAGATCGGTTCTTCCTCCGCCACCTGGGCTGACCCCGAAGGCCTGACCCGGAACGAGGGTCACGGTCGATGGGCGGCACCACGGCGGCACCACGGCGGCACCACGGCTGCACCACGGCGTGGATCAGCCCGGCCCACGCGCAGTGACGGTCCTACGAGCGGCAGCGTCGTCGTCGTCCACTGAGGCGAACCCGCGTCGAGCGCACGCGAGAAGGAACGGACCTACTCTTGGAGGGGATCACCCCTGCCCTCGCTCCGATCGGATCCCCCTTGTCTCGTCACGTCCTCGTCACCGGCGCCTCGGGCTTCGTCGGGTCCCGGCTGTGCTCGGCGCTGGTCGAGGCCGGTCACACCGTGCGGTCGATGACCCGTCACCCCGAGTCCTACGACGGCGCGGGCGATCCGGTCGCCGGTGACGTGTCGGACCCGGCCTCGCTGGTCGCCCCCCTCAGTGGGGTGGACTGCGCCTACTACCTGGTGCACTCCCTGGACTCCGAGAACTTCGCCCAGGTCGACGCGGACGCGGCGGTCGCGTTCGGGAAGGCGGCGGCGAAGGCCGGGGTCGCGCGGATCGTCTATCTCGGAGGTCTGGGCCGCGAGGGCGCCGGTCTGTCCGAACACCTGCGCTCGCGACGCGAGGTCGAGCACCTGCTGGGCGAGGGCGGGGTGCCGGTCACGGTCCTGCGTGCGGCGATCGTCATCGGGCACCGCGGCATCTCCTGGGAGATCACCCGCCAGCTGGTCGAGCACCTCCCCGCGATGGTCGCGCCGCGCTGGGTCAACACCCGGACCCAGCCGATCGCCCTGGAGGACGTCGTCCGCTACCTCGTGGGCGTCCTGGACTGCGACGAGGCGCGCGGACAGACCTACGAGATCGGTGGTCCGGACGTCCTGCGCTATGCCGACATGCTCAAGCGGGTGGCCAAGATCAAGAACGGTCGCGAGCTCCCGGTCCTGACCGTGCCGCTGCTGACGCCACGGCTCTCCTCCCGTTGGCTGGCCCTGGTGACCGACGTCGACCGGACCACCGGTCGCAACCTGATCGACTCGATGAGCAACGAAGTGGTCGTGCGCGACGACTCGATCCGCCAGGTCGTGCCGTTCGAGCCCCTCGGCTACGACGCGTCCGTGCGGGTGGCGCTGGCCGAGCGGGAGGCCGATCCCGAGATGTCCTCGTGAGGGGGGCGGCTCGGCTCGGCGAGCGGTTCACCGCACTGGTCCGGATGGTCCTGGTCGACCGGGTGCCGCGGGACCACCGGCAGCCCGACCACGAGTTCCGCCGCCGCCGGCTCATCGTCGCGGTGACGCTGGCGGTCGGGGCGACCCTGCTGGGTCTGTCGCTGTCGGTGCGCCCCGGGGACCCCACGTTCTACTGGTTGGCGTTCCTGCTCGCGGGGGTGTGGGTCGCCGGCGCGGTCGCCTCCGGGCGGCTGCACCTGGGCTACATCACGTTCCGCGGCGGGCTGCGACGTCCGGTGGTGACCCCGGTGGTCCTGGGCCTGCTGGCCGCGGCGGTCTTCGTCATCGGCGCGCTCGTCGTGCGCGAGGTCCCGCCGCTGCGCGACTACACCCAGGAGGTCCTCTCCCACGCCCGGGCCGGCTCGCTCGCCCTGGTCGCTCTCGTCACCCTGCTCAACGGCATCGCCGAGGAGATGTTCTTCCGGGGCGGCCTGTATGCGGCGATCGGTGTCCGCCGCCCGGTGCTGATCAGCACGGTGGTGTACGCCGTCGCCACGCTCGCGACCCTCAACCCGATGCTCGTGTTCGCTGCTGCGGCGCTCGGAGCCGTGCTCGGGCTGCAGCGGCGGGCCTCCGGCGGGATCCTCGCGCCGATCCTGACCCACATCACGTGGTCGATGACGATGCTCCTCGTGCTCCCACCGCTGTTCGGTCGGGGCTGAGCCACCCGGCCGCGCTGCGGGTCCACCCAGCCGCACTGCGGGTCCACCCAGCCGCACTGCGGGTCCACCCGGTCGCACTTCGGGTCCACCCGGCCGGCACCGGAAGTCGAGGGCCGCGGCCCGTAATACCCTCGAAGGACCATGCGCGCCCTCCGGCTGCTGTCCCTCGCCCTTCCCCTGCTGCTCCTGGCCGCGGCCTGCGGAGGCGGCGAGCCAGAGGCCACCGCGGTGAGTACCACCCCTGCGGCGTCTCCGACCACGACCACGACGAGCCCGACATCGGCTCCCCCGTCCACCACGACGACCACTCGCAAGCCGTCGCCGCGCACGACGACGAGGAAGCCGACGCCCACGACCCCCGCCCCCCGCCCGGACCCCGGTCCGCCGAGCCTGAAGGGCGACACGCGCAATGCATGGGCCTTCGCGCCGTTGGACGACCCGGGTCAGCTGACCCTGGAGGGGTCGGTGAGCAGCTACAAGGCGTGGTCCACGTCCAAGGTGCTGGTCGTCGCGGCGTTCCTCGACACGGTGGCCGGTGGCAACCCGGCGAGGGTCAGCGCGTCGAACAAGGCGCTCATCACCCGGGCGCTGACCGCCTCCGACGGCGACGCGGTCGTCGCGATCCGCAGCCAGATCCCCGGAAGCGCGGGTCGGGCGATCGACTCCGTCCTGCGGTCGATCGGGGACCGGACCACGTTCGCACCCGACATCTCCCAGGGCGGGATGCAGTGGACGGTTCGCGAGCAGGTCCGGTTCATGACCGCCCTCGCCGCCGGCAAGGTGGTCTCCCCCGCCGCCAGCTCGTACCTGCTGGGCGTGATGCACCCCATCGCAGCGCACCGGTGGGGTCTGGGGACGATCGGGGCGTCGGCCTTCAAGGGCGGCTGGCTGGAGTCCTACACAGTCACCCGCCAGATGGGGATCGTCAACGGGTACGCCGTCGCGATCATCACCGACGCCGTCGGTCCGGCAGTGATCCAGACCGACGGGGACTCGGCCCACGTCGAGCAGATGAACAGGCTGGCGGCACTGCTCAAGAAGAGGCTGGCGGAAGAACGCTAGGTCTGCTTGGTTGAGGGCGAGATCCTGTACCCGCCGGCCGGCGCCGACGACACCTGGCCGTTCGACGCGGACGAGCTGCGCGAGACCCACCCACGCGAGCAGTGGCCAGTCACCCGGACCTCCACGATGCCCGCGCCGAGGTCCGGGTCGAGGTCGCCGACGCGAACGCCCACCAAGCGCGAGCTCGTCGAGCAGACGGAACGCGAGCCGAGCTCACGCCGGGGGCCTGGCGTTCGTCGTCCGAAGGCGACCTCGGCCCAACCAGTGGTACATCCGCTCCGGACGACCCGCCGCACCGTACTTCAGGGTCACCTCGACCTGTCCGGTGCCGGAGAAGTACTCCAGATAGCGGCGGGCGCTCACGCGCGACAGGCCCAGCTGTCCCGCGCACTCGGTCGCGGTCGTCGGCCCGTCCTGGGTGCGGAGCGACTGCTCCACCATCCGCGCCGTCTCGGAGCTCAGGCCTTTGGGCAGCGGCACGCTCGTCGTGGTGACCATCCGGGCCAGCGCCCGGTCGACATCGTCCTGACCCGAGACACCCAGTCCCTGCACCAGGGAGCGCTGGCTGGCGTACCGCTCGAGCCGCACCTGGAGAACCTGCTGGGTGAACGGCTTGAGGATGTAGTCGGCCACCCCGTGGCGAACGGCCGTCCGCACGGCGTCCAGCTCCTTGGCCGCGGTGATGACGATGACGTCGCACTCGAGCCCCGCCGACCGGAGCTGGGAGAGCACGTCCAGCCCGAAGATGTCGGGCAGGTACAGGTCGAGCAGGACCAGGTCGGGGCGCTCCTGCTCTGCGGCGGCCAGCGCGGCCTCGCCGGTGTGGACGATGGCCACGACGCTGAACCCCTCGATCCGTTCGACGAACCCGCGGTGCACGCGGCCGACCATGAAGTCGTCGTCGACGATCAGGACCCGGATCACCGCGGCACGCCTGATGCGGCTGGCTGCGGCGCGAGCGTGACGCCCATCCGGGCCGTGAACACCGCGCCGCCGTCCGCGGTCCCGTCCAGCGTGATCTCGCCGCCGCGGCGCTGGCAGACCAGGCGGGTGAGGGCGAGCCCGATCCCGCGCTCGCCGGACTGGGCTGCCTTGGTGGTGAACCCGTGGGCGAAGACCTCCTGCACGACGGCGGGTGCCACCCCCGGACCCGAGTCGCTCACCACCACCTCGACGGTGGACTGGTCCTCGCTCAGCACGATCTCGACCCAGCGGCTCGCGGGAGCAGCAGCCGTCACCGCGTCGAGCGCGTTGTCGAGCAGGTTGCCCACGACGGTCGCCACGTCGGCCGAGCTGTCCTGGTCCAGGCGCATCAGCGAGGTCCGCTCGCTGACGCGCAGCTCGACCCGGCGCTCGTCGGCCTGCGCCGACTTGGCCATCAGCAGCGCTGCGACCACGGGGTCCCCGACGCGGTTGTTGACGGTGAGGTCGAGCGCGTGACGGCGCTTGCTCACGCCATCGACATAGGACACCACCTCGTCGTACTCCTCGATCTGGATCAGACCGCTGATGGTGTGCAGCTGGTTGGCGAACTCGTGGGCCTGGGCGCGCAGCAGCTGGGTGGTGCTGCGGAACGACCCCAGCTCACGTTCCAGCCGCGCCAGCTCGGTGCGGTCGCGCAGCGTCGTGACGGTCCCCAGCAGGCGCCCGTTGCGCTCGACGGTCATCCGGTTCAGGACCAGGACCCGGCCCCGCCGGATGACCACCTGGTCGCGCAACCTGTCCGGGGTGGCGTCCCCGACCCCGGCCAGCACGTCGTACAGGCGCCCCTCGATGCGCAGCGCGCGCAGGCTCACCCCGACCGCGTGGTCGGGCAGGTCGAGCAGCCGCCGCGCAACGTCGTTGACGAGCGTGACCCGGTCGGTCGGGTCGAGGGCGATGACTCCTTCGGCGATGCCGTACAGGAGCGCCTCCCGGTGCTCGGCCAGACCGGTGATCTCCGCCGGCTCCAGGCCCAGGGTCTGTCGCTTGATGCGGCGGGCGAGCAGCCACGAGCCCAGCAGGCCGATGCCGGAGGCGATCCCGAGATAGGTCAGCAGATAGGACGAGCCGCCGCGCAGCCGCTCCCAGCTCGAGGGGAAGTCCTCGGCCACCATCACGGTCCCGAGGTGGGCGCCGAGCGTCTCCGCGCGGGTGTCCAGCACCGGGACCTGGGAGACGAGCTGGCGGGTGCCACCGTGCGTCATCGTCCCCGACCAGCTGCCGCCGGCGTCGACGCGCGCCGAGCCCAGCTCCAGCTCGCGTCCCTCGGTCGACGGGTCGGTGGAGACCCGGATCTGCTCGTCCGCGCCGGCGAACGTGACGGTGCTGACGGTGGACTGGGTCGCGGTCGTCTGGGCCAAGGTCGCCAGGCCGGTGCGCCGGCTCGGGTCGGCCAGCTGTTGGCGGACCAGGGGATTGCCGGCGAGCAGCTCGGCCAGCGCCGCGATCCGGCGACCTTCGACGCGGGTGAACGTTGCCTCCGACTGCGCCAGGGACACCGCCCCGACGGCGACCAGGACCCCCAGGATGATCGCGGCCTGGAAGGCCATCAGCTGGCGCGCGAGCGTCATCCGGGGCAACCCGCGCATGAACACTATGAACTCAACCTTCTCTGCCACCAGAAGGGCGACGGCCGGCCTGCTTCCAAGACACGATCATGCCGCCCGGTCCACGACATGCGAAAGAGGCCTCGATGATGAGTTCCCGAACCCCAGCCCTGCTCGCCCTGATCTCGGCGTCGCTGCTCGCGGTCTCCGCGTGTGGCGCGACAGCCGACAAGGGGAGCTCCGGCGCCGATGCCGGCCCGGCGACCGGTCTGCAGCTGATGGTCCCCAACACCCCCGGCGGTGGCTATGACACCACGGCCCGCGTTGCGGCGCAGGTGATGGAGAAGAGTGACATCACCGGCACCGTACAGGTGTTCAACCTCCCCGGTGCCGGGGGAACGGTTGGCCTGCAGCGGGTGGTGAACGAGAAGGGCAACGGCAAGCTGGCCATGCAGATGGGGCTGGGTGTGGTGGGCGCGGCCTACACCCAGAAGTCGTCGGCGACCCTGGCCGACACCACGCCGATCGCCAAGCTGATCGAGGAGGCCGGCGCCATCGTCGTCTCCAAGGACTCGCCCTACCAGAGCATCGACCAGCTCGTCGCCGCCTGGAAGAAGGACCCGAAGTCCTTCGCGGTGGGCGGCGGATCCTCCCCGGGTGGGCCCGACCACCTGCTCCCCATGCAGCTGGCCCAGACGGTCGGCATCGACCCCAAGACGGTCAACTACGTGACCTACGACGGTGGCGGTGAGCTCCTGCCGGCGATCCTCGGCAACAAGATCGCCTTCGGCGCCAGCGGTTTCGGTGAGTTCCTCGACCAGGTCGAGGCCGGCGACGTGAGGGTCCTGGCGGTCACCAGCGAAGAACGGGTGGGTGCGCTGGAGGACGTCAAGACGCTCAAGGAGCAGGGCATCGACCTGACCTTCACCAACTGGCGCGGGATCGTGGCCCCTCCCGGTGTCTCCGACGCCGAGAAGCAGGTCTGGATCGACGCCCTCACCAAGATGCACGAGACGAAGGCGTGGAAGGACGAGGAGGCGACCCGGGGCTGGACCGACTCGTTCCAGACCGGTGAGGACTTCGGCACCTTCTTGAAGGAGCAGGACCAGCAGGTCGCGGACCTGCTGACCACACTGGGCCTGACGTGAGCGCGTCCACTGCCGAGCGGCCCACCACGGCGGGCGATCCCGCACCGACCCGGGACCGGGCGCAGTACGCCGTCGCCGCAGGCCTGTTGGCGCTGGGCCTGGTCGTCCTGCTCGACCTGTCCCAGATCGGTTCGGCGGCGAGCAGCAACGACGTCATCGGCCCCAAGGCGTTCCCGACGATCCTGGGGGTGCTGCTGATCGTGGTCGCGGTGTTCTACGCCCTCGACGTCCTCCGCGGTGGTCACGGTGAGGCCGAAGCCGGCGAGGACATCGACCTGACCCAGGGCACCGACTGGCGCACCATCGCGATGCTGTTCGGTGCGTTCGCGCTCAACGCCGTTCTGATCGAGCCGCTCGGCTGGGTGATCAGCGGGAGCATCCTGTTCTTCAGCTCGGCCTTCGCCCTCGGCAACCGCCACCACGTCCGCGGGCTGGTGTTCGGGATCGTCCTGTCGCTCATCACCTTCTATGCGTTCGCGATCGGCCTCGGGGTCAACCTGCCGGCCGGCATCCTGCAGGGAATCCTCTGATGGACAACCTGAACGCCCTGATGGGCGGCTTCGGTGAGGTCCTCACTCCGCTCAACCTGTTGCTGGCACTACTCGGCGTCACGGTCGGCACCGCCGTCGGTGTGCTGCCCGGGATCGGTCCGGCCATGACGGTGGCGCTGCTGCTGCCGATCACCTACAGCCTGGAGGCGACCCAGGCGCTCATCCTGTTCGCCGGGATCTTCTACGGCGGGATGTACGGCGGGTCGACGACCTCGATCCTGCTGAACACCCCCGGCGAGTCGTCCTCGGTCGTCACCGCGATCGAGGGCAACAAGATGGCCAAGGCCGGCCGAGCCTCCCAGGCGCTGGCCACCTCGGCGATCGGCTCCTTCATCGCCGGCACCATCGGCACCATGCTCATCGTGCTGGTGATGCCCCAGGTGGCCAGCTTCGCGATCAGCCTCGGTGCGCCGGAGTACCTCGCGATCATGCTGTTGGCCTTCATCGGTGTCTCGGCCGTGCTGGGCAGCTCCCGCGTCCGGGGTCTGGCCGCACTGCTCGTGGGACTGATCATCGGCATCATCGGGATCGACCGGGTCACCGGACAGCAGCGGCTCACCTTCGGTGTGCCCCAGCTGGCCGACGGCATCGACGTCGTCGTGGTCGCGGTCGGTATCTTCGCCCTGGGCGAGGCGCTCTGGGTCGCGGCCCACCTGCGTCGCACCGCCGGCTCGGTGATCCCGGTCGGTCGGCCCTGGATGGGCCGGGAGGACTGGAGCCGTTCATGGAGGCCGTGGTTGCGGGGCACCGCGCTCGGGTTCCCGTTCGGCGCCCTGCCCGCCGGTGGAGCCGAGATCCCGACCTTCCTGTCGTACACGACGGAGAAGAAGCTCTCGCGCAAGCCCGAGGAGTTCGGTCACGGCGCGATCGAAGGGGTCGCCGGGCCCGAGGCCGCCAACAACGCCTCGGCGGCCGGCACCCTGGTGCCGATGCTCGCGCTGGGTCTGCCGACCAACGCGACGGCAGCGATCATGCTGGCGGCGCTGCAGGGCTACGGCATCCGCCCCGGTCCGCTGCTCCTGCAGAGCCAGCCCGTGCTGGTCTGGACGTTGATCGCCAGCCTGTTCATCGGCAACGCCATGCTGCTGCTGCTCAACCTGCCGCTGGCGCCCGCGTGGGCCAAGCTGCTGCAAATCCCCCGGCCCTACCTGTACGCCGGCATCCTGTTCTTCGCGTCGATGGGTGCGTATGCGGTCAACGGGCAGCCGTTCGACCTGTACCTGCTGCTCGGCCTGGGCGCGCTCGGGTTCTGCATGCGCCGGTTCGGGTTCCCGGTCCTCCCCCTGATCGTCGGTGTGATCCTCGGGCCCCTGGCCGAGCAGCAGGCTCGGCGGTCGCTGCAGATCTCGGGCGGCGACCTGTCGGGGCTGGTGGGTGGTCCGGTCGCGTGGGTCGCCTACCTGGTCATCGTGGTCGTCCTGATCTGGCCGTTGGTGAGCCGGCTGCGTCGTGGTCCCTCGGACTCCGGCGGCGACCACCACGACCAGGACGCACCTCACGACCCGGCCACGTCGGCGGTGTCGGCATGACCGTTCTCGTCGGATACATCCCCAACGCCCTGGGTGAGGCGGCGCTCACGGCGGGGCTCGCGGAGTCACGCCGTCGGGCCGAGCCCATCCTGGTGGTGAACATGTCCCGCGACGACGTGCTGGTCGACGCCCATCGGGCCGCAGCCGAGGAGCTCGAACGCGTCCGCCGCGACCTGGCCGAGGCGGACGCGATCGGTGTCGAGGTGCGCCGGATCGAGGAAGGCAACGATCCGGCTCAAGTGCTGTTGGACATCGCCGAGTCCGAGGACGTGTCGGTGATCGTCATCGGGATGCGCCGACGCAGCCCCGTCGGCAAGCTGATCCTGGGATCCATCGCCCAGCGGGTCCTGCTCGACGCGCCCTGCCCGGTCCTGTCGGTGAAGAGCGCCTAGCCCTGCGTCTCGGGGCGGGTGACCAGGATCCCGTCGTCGTCGCTGTACAGCATCAGACCCGCCTCGAACGTGACGTCCCCGAACGTCACGGGGACGTCACGTTCGCCGGTGCGGTTCTTGCTTGACTTGCGCGGGTTGGACCCGAGGGCCTTGACGCCGAGGTCGATCCTGTTCAGCGCCAACACATCTCGGACGACACCGTGGATCACCACGCCCTCCCACCCGTTGCCGGCGGCAAGGGCAGCGATGAGGTCGCCCATCAGCGCGGACTCGAGCGCACCGTCGCCGTCGACCACGAGCACTCGGCCCGTGCCCGGCTCGCCGAGGATCTCCTTGAGGAGGGCGTTGTCGCGGTGGCACTGCACGGTGGTGACCAGTCCCTCGAAGGCGGAGCGGCCGCCGTACTGCCGGAACTGGGTACTGCACGACTGGAGGTCCTCGCCGAGGTCGTCGTACAGGTCGGCGGTCGCGGTCCGGGTGCGCTCGGGCATGGCTGCAGTCTGACAGGCTGAGGCCATGGCCAGAGCCCAGCCGCGCGACGCGGACCCGACGGCAGCCGCCGTGGCCGCATACGCAGAGGCGCAGACTCGGCTGCGCCGCGCGACCCTGCGCTACGTCGAGCTGGTAACCGGCATGCTCGACGACGCGGGCATCAACTACCTGAGCGTCACCGGTCGCACCAAGAGCGTCGAGTCGTTCGCGGCCAAGGCCGCCCGCACGGTGGACGGTCAGCCGCTCTATCCCGATCCGCTCACCGAGATCACCGACCAGGTCGGGCTGCGGGTCATCACCTATATCCACAGCGACGTCGCCGCGGTCGCCGAGCTGCTCGCCGACGAGCTGGTCCTGCTCGACGACCGCGACATGGGGCAGGAGACGGCCAGCGAGGGCCGATTCGGCTATGCGAGCCGGCACCTGCTGGTGGGGGTCGCCGAGGACGACACCGCCCACCGTCGCCTGCGCAACCAACCAGCGCAGGTCCAGATCCGCACCGTCCTCCAGCACGCCTGGGCCGAGTTCGAGCACGACATCCGATACAAGGGCAGCATCCCCGAGGAGCACCGGTCCGACTTCGACCGCCGGTTCACCCTGGCCGCCGGACTGCTCGAGCTGGCCGACCGCGAGTTCTCCACGATCCGGGACCGGCTGCGCTCGACCCAGGCCGATCAGCCCGCCACCGAGGCGACCGACGACCCACGCCTGGACGCCCAGGAGCTGGCGGCCTTCCTGGCCGGCCGGTATGCCGACGCCGGCTGGTCGCGGGTCGACCACTACGACTGGATCGGTGGCCTCCTGCTCGAGCTCGGTATCACCTCGCTGGAGGAGCTCGGCGGGATGCTCGCCGCCCTCGACGAGGAGTCGATCAACACGCGGATGGCCTACAAGTACCCGGCCGGAGCGGTCCGCCGGCTCGACGACGCGCTGCTCGCGGTGTTCGGCGACCGCTATATCTCGTTGCACGGCAACGCCCACCGGGTGGAGCTGCTCCAGGCGCGGCTCGAACGGATCCGCACCCCCCAGGGCCGGGACGCGGGGTGAGCGGCGAGGCCATCGCACTGATCGCGCTGGTCGCTGCAACGGCACTGCACGCCGGGTTCCAGCTGACCGTGAGCCGGGTCGTGTACCCCGCGCTGCGCGAACGAGGCATCGAGGGCGGCGCTGGGCGTGGCGAAGGTGACGGCGCGAAGGACGGCGCAAGCGATGGCGCGAGCGATGGCGCGAGCGATAGCGAGGGTGACGGCGCAGGCGATGGCGAGGGGGACACAGACGGCCGGGTGTCCCGATGGACCTCAGCGCACGACGCGCACAGCCGGGCGATCCTGCCGCTCGTGGTCGTGGTCTACGGCTGCGTCGTCGTCACAGCGGCCGCTGCGCTGGTCGTCGGTCCGGTGACCGGCTGGCTGGCCCTGTCGGGCGCAGCGAGCCTGGCCGCGATCCTGGTCACCGCGCTTGCTGCGGCCCCGACCCACGGTCGGCTGACCGGGCGACCCGACCCGCGGCTGCTCGACCGGCTGCTCCGGGCTGACCGGCTCCGTACGCTGGCCGCTGTCGTCTCCCTCGCCGCCGCCCTGGCCGCCGCCGTGGCCGGCTCGGGCGCTCCCTGACAGGACGACAACTGGACGTCCGGCCGCCCGGCCGTCTGGCCGTCTGGCCGTCTGGTCGCGCCGGCCGCGCCACTTCGCGTACCCGGCTTCCGCTTCGCGCACGAGGCTGGTGCCCGAGGCGAGACCCAGGTACGCGAGGTCGGGCACGCGAGGTCAGGTGCGCTACTTCGCGTACCCGGCTTCCGCTTCGCGCACGAGGCTGGTGCCCGAGGCGAGACCCACGTACGCGAAGTCAGGTACGCGAGGTCAGGTGCGCCACTTCGCGTACCCGGCTTCCGCTTCGCGCACGAGGCTGGTCCGCGAGGCGAGACCCAGGTACGCGAAGTCAGGTACGAGAGCCCTCAGGCGCTGCCTGCGCAGTCCCGGCCGGTCGGGCGGCGGTGGCTCGTGGACAGCAGCGGGTTGCCGCGGCGGGAGCGGAGCTGGGCCAGCGTGGCGAGGTTGGGAGAGTGGCCGGAACCACCCGTGGGCGGCACGGAGGTGGGCAGCGCAGCGTCGGCTGCGGAAGTCGGGGTGGCCATGACCGGGCAACCTCCTCGGAGGCCGGATCTATTCCGACTGCGCCGGGAGAGATTACTCCGGACCCCAGAACGAAACGTGGGATGCGCTGTCTGACAGCGCATCCCACGTCCTAGCGTGATCTGGCCCACGTTGAGCCGTTGGTCAGGTCAGGGACGCACCTCGACGTCGAGCCACGGGACCCAGTTGGTCTTCACCGTCGGCAGCGGGCTGAACCAGGAAGTGTTGCCGCCCTGGTCGCCGTGGCAGCCGGTGTTGCTGCGGCTGTGCAGGCCGTAGGCGATCCGGCGGCCCGTGCTGGACAGCCAGTACCAGCCACCGCCACTGTCGCCGCCGCAGGCGTCGAGGCCGTCGACCCGGACCATGCCGCGGGTGCCCGCGTCGCTGGTGCTGCCGATGACCCCACAGAAGTTGCCGCCGGTCGGCTGCGGTGTAGTTCGCCGAGAGGCAGACCGTCTCACCCTGGACCATGTAGCTCAGGGTCGGCGCGACGCCGTTGACGTTGACGGCCTTGTAGATCTCGCCGCCCTGGTCGCCGGCGAACCAGGAGTTGGTCACCTGGATGATCGAGGCGTCGTACACCCCCGAGTTGATCGACGCGTACATCGGGCCGATGGGCAGGGCGCCGGTGCCCCAGGTGAGGCCGTTGCCACCCGAACAGTGGCCGGCGGTGTAGACCCAACGGGCGTTGTTGGTCTGGCGGGCCGTGAAGCCCACCGAACAGACGTTGTTGCCCGCGCTGCCGGTCCAGAGCATCGAGCCGGCCTTGATCGTGTAGTCGCACGCGTTGCGGGCGGTGCACCCGGCGTCCTCCTCGACCGAGGTGGGCTTGGCGGCGACGACCGCGACGCTGGACGCCTTGGCCCGCGACAGGGTGGCGAACCGAGCGGGCGGGACCGACGCGACGACCGCGTTGTGGACGACGTCGATGCCGACGTTGCCGGCGGCGGCCTTGCCCAGCTCGGACGAGCCGGCACGCAGTGCTGCCGCCTGGACCTCGAGCTCGGCGAACGAGTGCGACACGGCGTGGGTGGTGATCGAGACGCCGAGACGCCGGGCCGATGCCGTCGCCGCAGCGCGAGCGGCCCCGGTCGTCGCGGCGACGTGGAATGTCCCGCTCGGTGCGTCGTACCAGGACCCGCCGAACGTCTTCGCGCTCGCCCCGGAGACCAGCACGGTCTGCAGCTCCTTGCGGGCGTCCTGACCGCGGGCCGCCTTCTCTGCGGCCGCCTGGGTCATGGACGGGTAGGCCGACCGGAAGGCCTTGGCCGCGGCCGCGAGGGGCGAACCCTCGGGTGCGGTGTGCGGGCCGCCGAGCGCGGGCTTGCCGGCGGACGCGAACGCGCCTCCGGCGAGTACGGCGACGGTGGCCGCGGCCGCGGTGGTGACCGTGAGCGTCCGGATGGTCTTCTTCAACATGTGGTGCTCCTCCCCCAGGGGGCTGACGCGGCCGCCTGTCACGGCCACAGTGACGGTCAGGAGTCCCGCGGACCGCGTTCCGATACATGCGCGGTCGAACTGCGACTGCATGCGTGGTCGAACTGCGACTGCATGCGCGGTCGAACTGCGACTGCATGCGTGGTCGAACTGCGACGTGGACGAGTAACCCGCCTGCAATGAAAGTGGGAGAAGGTGGTGGCATGTCGATCAAGGTCGCTCTGGAGCACCGGACCACCTATGACTTCGCGCGTCCGGTGCACGTCGCACCCCACGTGGTCCGGCTCCGCCCGGCCCCCCACAGCCGCACGCCCATCGAGGCGTACTCCCTGGACGTCAAGCCGGCGAACCACTTCGTCAACTGGCAGCAGGACCCGTTCGGCAACTGGCTCGCGCGGCTGGTGTTCCCGGAGCCGGTGAAGACCCTCGACATCACGATCGGCCTGGTGGCCGACCTCATCGTCATCAACCCCCTCGACTTCTTCATCGAGGACTACGCGCAGACCTATCCGTTCCTGTACGAGAACTCCCTCGCCTCCGACCTCGCGCCCTATCTCCGGCCGGTCGCCGAGGGTGACGCCGGTGTCGGACCCGGCCCGGTCGTCACCGGCTGGAAGTACGCGCTGCCGCCGCTGCCGGCCGACGGCGTGCCGACGGTGACCTTCCTCGCCCAGCTCAACGCCGCCATCTATGCCGACGTCTCCTACGAGGTGCGGATGGAGACCGGCGTGCAGACCCCCGACCAGACGCTGCGGCGCGGGATCGGGTCGTGCCGGGACAGCGCGTGGCTGCTGGTCAGCCTGCTGCGGCAGTACGGCCTCGCAGCGCGGTTCGTGTCCGGGTACCTCGTGCAGCTGGCCACCGACGCCTACCTCGCCCGGACCTTGGACGGCCCGACCGGCCCGACCCAGGACTTCACCGACCTGCACGCCTGGGCCGAGGTGTTCATCCCGGGCGCCGGGTGGGTCGGCATGGACCCGACCAGCAGCCTGTTCGCCGGCGAGGGCCACATCCCGCTGTCGGCCACGCCGCACCCGAGCTCGGCGTCACCGATCGAGGGCGCCACCGAGCCGGTGCAGGTGAGCTTCTCGTTCCACAACAACGTCACCCGGGTGCACGAGGACCCGCGGGTGACCCAGCCGTACACCGACGAGCAGTGGGCGCGGATCGACGCGCTCGGTCAGGCCGTGGACGACCGGCTGGTCGCGGGTGACGTGCGGCTGACCATGGGTGGCGAACCCACCTTCGTGTCGCTCGACGACATGACCAGCGACCAGTGGAACACCGACGCCGACGGTGAGGAGAAGCGCGCGCTCGCCGCCGAGCTGGCCGACCGGCTGGCCGAGCTGTACCTCGTCGGCGGGGTGGTCCACCGCGGGCAGGGCAAGTGGTACCCGGGTGAGCCCCTACCCCGGTGGAACATCGCCCTGCAGTGGCGCAACGACGGAGAAGCGTTGTGGCACAAGCCAGATCTATTGGCCGACCCCTGGAACGAGGCGGACGCGCTCGACCCACAGGTAGCCCGGGCGAGTGCCACGGTGGTCGCGAACCGGATGACCGCGCTGCTGGGTCTGCCCGCCGAGGCGTTGCTCCCCGCCTATGAGGACCCGCTCGGCGCGCTGGTCACCGAGCTGCGCCAGCCCGAGGGCCCGCGCCCCGGCGGCGAGGAGCCGGAGGCGAGCCCTGCGGCGGTCGCGGCCCTCGACGCCGACGTCACCGAGCCCACCGGTTGGGTGCTGCCTGTCGTGACCGGCGAGGAGTGGATCTCCCCCCAGTGGCGGTTCCGTCGGGGCCGGTTGGTCCTCGGACCGGGGACCTCGGCCGTCGGGCTGCGGCTGCCGTTGGACTCGATCGCCTGGGAGGACCCCGACTTCCCGGGCGAGCCGTCCTACCTGACGGCCGGCCCGCCGCTGGTCGCGACGATCCCGCAGGTCGAGGTCGTCGACCCCGACGGAGAGCGGACGACCGCCCTCGCGGTCGAGGCCCGCGACGGCATCGTGCACGTCTTCCTGCCGCCGACCGACCGGCTCGAGGACTACGCCAGCCTCCTGACGCTGGTCGAGACCGCGGCCGGCGACACCGGGGCGCGGGTCGTCCTGGAGGGCTACGGCCCGCCGCCGGACCCCCGGCTGACCCAGCTCGTCGTCACTCCGGACCCGGGCGTGATCGAGGTCAACGTGCAGCCGACCCGGTCGTGGGCCGAGCAGCGCCAGCTCACCGAGACGCTGTACGACGCGGCGACCGCGGTGCGGCTCACCACCGAGAAGTTCGACCTCGACGGGCTGCACACCGGCACCGGGGGCGGCAACCACATCACCCTCGGCGGGCACCAGCCGGTCGACTCGCCGATGCTGCGCCGTCCGGACCTGCTGGTCAGCCTGCTGACGTACTGGCAGCGCCACCCGTCGCTGTCCTACCTCTTCTCCGGGCGGTTCATCGGACCGACCAGTCAGGCGCCGCGGTTCGACGAGGGTCGGCCCGAGGCGTTGTACGAGATGGAGATCGCGGCGGCCGAGATCGCCCGCCTCACTGCCGAGGCCGGCGAGGACGGCCCCCGCCCGTGGCTGGTCGACCGCGCCCTGCGCCACCTGCTGACCGACCTGACCGGCAACACCCACCGGGCCGAGTTCTGCATCGACAAGATGTACAGCCCCGACTCCTCGCGCGGCCGGCTCGGGCTGCTCGAGCTGCGCGGGTTCGAGATGCCACCGCACCCCCAGATGGCGCTGCTTCAGGCCCTGCTGGTGCGCAGCCTGGTCGCGATGTTCTGGGAGGCGCCCTACTCCGAGCCGCTGATCCGTTGGGGCACAGCGCTGCACGAGGACTTCCTGCTGCCGCAGGGTTCGATCCGCGACATCGGCGAGGTCCTCGCCGACCTCCGCCGCCACGGGATCCCGTTCGAGGACTCGTGGCTCGACGCCTTCACCGAGTTCCGGTTCCCGCGGATCGGGATGACCCGTCTCGCGGCTCCCGACGGCAGTGACACGGGCATCGAGCTCGAGCTGCGCACCGCGATCGAGCCCTGGCACGTCCTGGGCGAGGAGGCCACCAGCGGCGGGACCGCGCGCTATGTCGACTCCTCGGTGGAGCGCCTCCAGGTCACGGTCCGCGGGATCGACGCGCAACGACACCTCGTCACCTGTCAGGGCGTGCCGGTGCCCCTGACCCCCACGGGGGTGCCGGGCGAGTTCTACGCCGGTGTCCGCTATCGCGCGTGGCAGCCGTGGTCGGCCCTGCACCCCTCGATCGAGGCCCACGCGCCGCTGCACGTCGAGGTCGTGGACGCGTCCTCGTCGGTCTCGCTCGGCGGCGCGACCTATCACGTCGTCCACCCCGGTGGCCGCTCGTATGACCACCCGCCGGTCAACGCCCAGGAGGCCGAGGCCCGTCGCCGCAGCCGGTTCGAGCAGCAGGGCCACACCCCCGGCCGGCTCGACGTGGCCGCGCTGCGCGAGGCCGGTCGTCGGGCCTTCTCCCCCGAGTACCCTCACACCCTCGACCTGCGCCGGGTGCCACCGGCCGCGAAGTCTGCCCGAGACTGAGCCACCGCAGCATGAGCGTCCTGCGGGAGTACGCCGCCGCCGTCACCCAGCCGACGTTGCCGTCGGCGCCGGTCGACGCGGTCGCGGGGGCGACACCCGTGCCCGAGCAGGTGCGGTTCGACGAGGTCGTCGGACCCGACGGCGCGCTCCGTGCCGCGTGGAAGGGCCTGGCCGAAGTCGCGGTCTCGCTGACCGCGAGCGACCTGCGTCGGGTCGCGGGTGACATCAGCAGACTGCTCTCCGACGACGGCGTGACCTATGCCCGGCCCGGACGCGGCCCGGGTCCGTGGCGGCTGGACCCGATGCCGCTGGTCATCGACGCCGCGGCGTGGCACGTGCTGGAGATCGGGCTGGCCCAGCGCGCCGAGCTGCTGAACGCGGTCCTGGTCGACCTGTACGGTCCCCAGCGGCTGCTGGCCGAAGGCGTCGTTCCGGCCGCCGCGGTCCTGGCCCACCCCGGATACCTCCGGGTGGTCGCCCGGCCGTCGGCCCACGACGACCACCCGCTGCTCCTGAGTGCCGCGGACCTCGGCCGCGACGCCGCCGGGGAGTGGCGCGTGCTCGCCGACCGCACGCAGGCGCCGTCCGGGCTCGGGTACGCCATGGAGAACCGCAGGGTGGTCTCCCGCGTCGTCCCCGAGCTGTACCGCGAGGCCGGGCTGCACCGGATGGAGCCGTACTTCAGCGCGCTGCGCACTGCGCTGCTGGAGAGCGCACCGCACACCGACGGCGCCGACCCGCGTGTGGTGGTGCTGTCGCCGGGCACGGTGTCCGAGACGGCGTACGACCAGTCCTTCATGGCCTCGATCCTGGGCTTCCCGCTCGTCCAGGGCGACGACCTGACCGTCCGCGGCGGCACGGTCTGGATGAAGGAGTACGGGCGGCTCGTGCGGGTGGACGTGATCCTGCGTCGGGTCGACGCCGCGTGGAGCGACCCGCTGGAGCTGCGGGGTGAGTCCCAGCTCGGTGTCGCCGGACTGGTCGAGGCGGTGCGGCGCGGCACGGTCCGGGTGGTCAACGGGCTGGGGTCCGGGGTGCTGGAGAACCCCGCGCTGCTGCCCTACCTCCCGGCGGCCTGCGAGCTGCTGCTCGGTGAGCCGCTGCGCATCCCGTCGGCCCGGACGTGGTGGTGTGGTGACCCGCGGTCGCGAGACCACGTCCTCGCCCACCTCGACACCCTCGCGGTGCGGACCATCGACGCGCAGGTCGGGACGCCGCGGGTCACCCGTCCGGCGCCGGAGACGTTGCACCGGCGGATCCGCGCCGAGCCCTGGCGGTATGTCGGCCAGGAGGTACTGCCGATGTCGCAGGCCCCCGCGTGGTCACCACGCGGCGTCTCGTCGCGGCCGCTGACGCTGCGGGCGTTCATGCTCCGGTACGGCTCGTCGTACCGCCCGCTGGTCGGCGGTCTGGCCAGCTTCCATGACCAGGTCCACGACATGGACCGGATCGCCGGCAGCAAGGACGTCTGGGTCCTCAAGTCCTCACCCGAGGACGCCGACCAGGGCATGGGCGAGGTCCTGCCCATGCCCCTGGCGCGAGCGGACTCGGTCACGGTGCCGCGCATCCTGGAGGACATGTACTGGTTCGGCCGGTACGCCGAGCGGGCCGAGGACCTGCTGCGGTTGGTCCTGGTCGCCCACGCCCTCGGTGAGGACTTCCGCACGCGGCCCGGCAGCGCCGGAGCAGCCGGTCTGGACGCGCTGATGCAGGCGATCGCGCGGCTGGGTGGCCGGTGGCAGGACGACCTCGACCTGGAGTTCCGGTCGCTGCTGCTCGACGCGGGCCGGACCGGGTCGGTCGGCCAGTCGCTCGCCAGCCTGCGCGAGGCGCTCCAGGGAGTTCGCGACCAGCTCTCGCTGGACACCTGGCGGGCCTTCAGCGCCACCGACCGGGCCGCCGCGGGCCTGACGGCCTCGACCCACAGCCACCAGGTCGCCGAGTCGGCCGCCGAGATGCTCACCGGGATCCTCTCGCTCCAGGGCGTCACGGCGAGCATGATCCGGGACCCGGGGTGGCACATGATCGCTGCCGGGCACGCGCTGGAGCGGGCGGTGCAGGTGTGCCACCTGCTGCGGGCCACGACGACCACCCAGCGTGCGCCGCTGGCCGAGCGCGAGCTGCTCGGGTCGGTCCTGGCCGCTGCGGAGAGTGCCGTCACCCACCGGCGGCGGTACCGCGGTCAGGTGACCGCCCGCGGGGTCGTCGAGCTGCTCGTCCAGGACACCGCCAACCCGCGCTCGGTCGCCTTCAGCCTGCGCGAGCTGAGGGGGCACCTCGCGGCGCTGCCGGCCTCCACCGGCTCGACCCGGCCCGAGCGGCAGCTCGCCGACCTCATCGGCCTGGTCGAGGCGGTCGACCTCAACGACGTCGTCGCCGTCCGCCAAGGGGTCCGTCCCGGGCTCGAGTCGTTCCTGGACACCGTGCTGACCACGCTCGACCGTCTCGGAGCCTCGCTCGCCCGGCTGCACTTCGCCAGCGGTCCTCGGCCACGGGCCTTCGGCGGGCCAACTCCGGCCCCGGCGTCCGCCCCGGAAGCAGGGCGGGCACCGACCTCGCGGTCGTCCGGCGACGGTGCGGCCGCGGGCCTGCCCAGGAGACCGGTCCCGGGCGAGGAGTGGGGCCGGTGAGGTACGCACTGTGGCACCGCACCACCTACGCCTACGACGAGCTCGTCAACGACAGCCTCGGCATCGGTCACCTCCTGCCTCGCAGCCTGCCCTGGCAGCAGGTCCACTCGGCCACGGTGTCGGTGTCACCGGCACCGAGCGACACCTCCGAGGACCTCGACTGCTTCGGCAACGTCGTGACCTACTTCCAGGTCACCGAACCGCACACCGTCCTCGTCGTCGAGGCGGCCAGCCACGTCGAGGTGGAGGACACCGCATACGACCCGACGGCGCTGGTTCGCCCATGGGACCAGTGCCTTCCGTTGGCCCAACCAACGCTCGGGTTCGCCTGGCAGACAAGCGACTTCGCCCTCCCTTCAAGTCTTGTCGCACAGCCCGGGGGTGCCCGCGAGTACGCCGCACTGTCGCTGGTGCCCGGTCGCCCGATCGGTGAGGCCGTCACCCATCTGGTCCACCGGATCCACACCGAGTTCGACTACGACCCGAAGGCGACCACGGTGACCTCGACGGTGGTCGACATCCTCGCCAAGCGCGCCGGGGTCTGCCAGGACTTCGCGCACCTGACCCTGGCCTGTCTGCGCAGCCACGGGCTGGCCGCCCGCTACGTCAGCGGATACCTCGCCACCGAGCCCGCGCCCGGGCAGGAGCGGGTGGTGGGGGCTGACGCCTCGCACGCGTGGGTCGCGGTGTGGCTGCCGCAGGCCCATGGGCCGGGGCAGTGGCTGGCGGTCGACCCGACCAACGACCAGTGGGTCGGCGACCGCTACGTCACGGTGGCCTGGGGCCGCGACTACAGCGACGTCCCTCCGCTCAAGGGCGTCATCTTCACCGAGGCCAGGACGTCCACCCTGGACGTCGCGGTCGACATCGCGCGCGTGGGCTAGGTCGGCGCCACCAACAGGCAATGGCTCCGAGTGCGTGGCGTGTTGCTGATGACACGCCGCGCACCCGAACCCCACTGCCTGTCCGTCGCGCCGCGGCCGGGGTGGGACGCCACCGCGTAGGGGCGAAGGCGTGGGGTATGAGTAGCCCATGAGGTCCTTCCGCTGCCGGGTGTGCGACAACCAGCTGTTCTATGAGAACTCGGTCTGTGTCTCCTGCGGGACGGCGCTCGGGTTCTCCCGGTCCGAGCGGGCGATCGTCCCGGTGGGCGCGGACGGCAGGTATGTCGACGCGGAGGGTTGGGTCTGGTTCGTCTGCCGCAACCTCAACCTCTCCGGGTGCACCTGGCTGACCCCCGAGGAGGGTGGTCAGTGCTTCAGCTGTGACCTGACCCGGACCCGGCCGAACGACGAGGACCTCGAGGGTCTGGCGAACTACCCGCTCGCCGAGCAGGCCAAGCGGCACCTGATCGCCGAGCTCGACGTCCTGGGGTTCCCGGTCGTCGGCAAGCAGGGGCCCACCGGTGACGAGGAGAACGGGCTGGCGTTCGACCTGTTGTCCAGCGTCGCCGAGAACGTGGTGATCGGCCACGACGACGGCGTGATCACCATCGACCTCGCCGAGAGCGACGACGCCCACCGGGAGAAGGTGCGGGCCAAGCTCGCCGAGCCGTACCGCACGATGCTCGGGCACTTCCGCCATGAGATCGGGCACTACTACGAGTGGCAGCTGGTGCGCGGCAACGACGTCATGGCGCGGTGCACCGAGCTGTTCGGCGACGAGAACAAGGACTACCAGGCCGAGATCGACCGCCACTACGAGCAGGGTCCGCCCGAGGACTGGGCCGACTCCTACATCTCGACCTACGCGACGATGCACCCGTTCGAGGACTTCGCCGAGACCTGGGCCCACTTCCTGCACATCAGCGACACGATCGAGACCGCGGGCGAGTTCGGCCTGGTCACGGTGGCACCAGTGACCGCCTTCTCCAGCTTCCGCGACGTCGTCAGCGGCGTCTGGATCCCCCTGTCGACCGCGCTCAACCAGATCAACCGGAGCATGGGCAAGGAGGACCTGTACCCCTTCGTCATCCCCGCGCCGGTCCTGGACAAGCTGGACTTCGTCGCCGACCTCGCGCCGAAGGGCTAGCTTCCCGGGGTTCCCGGGTCGTGGCATCTCGCCCCCGGCCGCCGGGGATGCGACCTACGCTGGACGTCGTGACCCCCGAGGAGCTCGCCAACCTCGCGCACGTGCGCCGGGCGCGTGACCTGATCGACCGCGCCTACGACCAGCCGTTGGACGTGCCGACCATGGCCGCGGCCGCGCTGATGTCACCGGCCCACTTCTCCCGGCAGTTCAGGGCCGCCTACGGGGAGACGCCGTACGGGTATCTCATGACCCGGCGGGTCGAGCGCGCCATGGCGCTGCTGCGTGGCGGCGACCTGAGCGTCACCGACGTCTGCATGGCCGTGGGCTGTACCTCGCTGGGCTCGTTCAGCACCCGGTTCACCGAGCTGGTCGGCGAGTCCCCCAGCGCGTACCGGGCGCGCGACCACTCCGCCGACGCCGGACTTCCCGGGTGCGTGGAGAAGGTGCGGACCCGACCGGTACGGCGTCGGGGCGATCGAGCAGGAACGGAGAAGCGGCGGGCGACGAGCCCGACCTAGGTTGTCACCCATGAGCCTGTCCGTATCGCACTGCTTCATCACCGTCCACGACCACGACGCCGCGCTCGGCTTCTACTGCAAGGGCCTCGGGCTGGAGGTCAAGAACGACGTGAAGTCGCCCGCCGGTCGCTGGGTCACCCTGGTCGCGCCCGACCGACCCGAGGTCGACATCGTCCTGAGCGGCCCCGGCGACGGGCGACCAGCCGACGAGCAGACCATGCTCGAGCTGCTGACCAAAGGGTCGCTGCCGGGAGTGTTCTTCACCACCGACGACCTCGACGCCACCTTCGAGAAGCTGCGGTCGACCGGCGCCGAGGTCATGCAGGAGCCCATGGACCAGCCGTGGGGTCCGCGTGACTGCGCCTTCCGCGACCCGTCCGGCACCATGATCCGGATCAACCAGGCCTGAGTCCGCCCCGCCGCATGGGCGGGCAGCTGGCTTCGCGCCGGAGGCGCCCGGCCGGGTCCACGGGTAGGTTCCGACCATGACGGTCAAACTCGTGGTCCTGTACACCCAGCCCGAGGACGCGGACGCGTTCGACGAGCACTACCTCGGGATCCACGGCCCCCTGGTCGACCAGATCCCCGGCCTCGACCGGTGGGAGGGCGCCCGGTTCACCGCCGCCCCCGACGGCGGCGACCTCACGTGGTTCAGGAGCGCCGAGCTGTACTTCGCGGACGCGGAGACGCTGCAGAGCGCGCTGGCGTCACCGCAGGGCGTCCAGACGGCCGCGGACTACGCGCAGATCGCACCGCCCGGCTCACGGATGTTCGTCGCCGCGGTCGACGACTGACCGGCCCAGCTGCGCGTGCCCGCCCACTCCGTGGAGCTGCTGCTCGATGCCGCGTCCGACGCCGCCGTACGCGGTCAGTGGGACGCGCTCGCGGCCGCCGGCCTACCCAGTCTGGCCGGTCACGGTGGGGAGACCAACGCGCCGCACGTGACGCTGGTGGCGTTGTCCCGGGCGCCGACGGCCGAGGTCGAAGCGGCCCTCGTCGATGCGGTGGCCGGGCTGCCGATCGAGACGGCCCTCGGGCCGCTGATGGTGTTCGGCGAGCGTCGGGTCGTGCTGGTGCGCAGCGTGGTCCCGACCGCGTCGCTGCTGGACCTCCAGTCCCGGGTCCACGACACGGCGCGTGCGGACCCCGGCCTCCTGCCGCACTTCGGGCCGGGTCGGTGGACGCCGCACGTCACGCTGTCCCGGGGCCTGCCGCCCGAGCGGCTGGGCGAGGCGGTGGTGACGCTGGGCCGGGCGTCCGAGCTCCCCGTATGCCTCACCGCGGCGAGGCGCTGGGACCCCGACGCCCGCCGGGTCTGGCTGCTCCAGCCGAGGTGACGTGGCTGGGAGCCCTCGAAGCGGGGCGCTAGACGTCCCCGGCGCTCAGATATGGGAGAGATATGGTCGCCAGGGCAACCACGTCCTTCCCATATCTGGGGTAGGGGCGGGGCGGGGGGCGGGTCAGGACGCGGCGGCGAGCTCGTTCGCCTGCTCCTGGGCGGCCAGTGCCGCGCCGACGATCCCGGCGTTGTTGACCAGCTGGGCGACCTCGATGCGGGTGGTGACCTCCAGGCGTGGCACCCACTTCTCCGGAGACTTCGAGATCCCGCCGCCGAGGATGAACAGGTCGGGGCTGAGCAGGTTCTCCAGCGTCTGTAGGTATCTCGACGCACGCCGCGACCACCGCTTCCACGACAGGTTGCCGCGCTCGCGGGCCGAGGCGCTCGCGCGGGTCTCGGCATCGTGGCCGTTGATCTCGATGTGGCCCAGCTCGGCGTTCGGGACGAGGTGTCCCCGGTGCACCAGACCGGTCCCGATGCCGGTGCCGAAGGTCACGACGACGATCAACCCCTCCTCGAAACGCCCTGCGCCATAACGTGCTTCGGCGAGCGCTGCCGCGTCGGCGTCGTTGAGATAGGCCCCGGGTCC
Source organism: uncultured Actinomycetota bacterium (assembly GCA_963750305.1). Lineage (GTDB taxonomy): Bacteria > Actinomycetota > Actinomycetes > Actinomycetales > Dermatophilaceae > CAVVPX01. The sequence goes on along the minus strand of CAVVPX010000002.1, from coordinate 186,423 downwards.
GGGCAGGTGCGGGTCGATCCACTCGGCCATCGAGGCACCGATCCACGACTTGTCGACGTTCGCGGCCGTGCTCACGACGCCGTGGCGCACCACCCCGGGGAAGTCGACGCCGACGGTCCCGCGGTAGTCGAAGTGACCGACCACCTGCCCGACGGCGACCGCCACGGCTTCCGGGGTGGCCGGCTGGGGGGTGTCGATGCGAAAACGGGTGCCGACCAGCTCGCCGGTCTCGAGGTCGACGAGGCCGCCCTTGATGCCGGTTCCGCCGATGTCGACGCCGAGCGAGTAGCCCGTGGCGGACATGACCATGACAGATCTCCTTGGGTCGGGGAAGAGGGGAGCGCGCAGCCGGCGGCGCGTACTCGGTGCGTGGCCCCCGGCGGGGGCAGCTCGTCAGTGCGGCGTGAGGTCAGTGCGGGGTGAGGTCAGTGCGGGGTGAGGTCAGTGCGGGGCGGGAGGCCGCGTGGTCGCTCCCTCCATGTCCTCGAGCGACATGCCCTTGGTCTCCTGGACCCACCGGTGGACGAACAGCAGCGACAGGAGCGCGAACGTGGCGTACAGCCCATAGGCCAGGCCGAGTGAGATGTCCTTCAGCCCGGGGAAGCTGACGGTGATGACCCAGTTGGCCACCCACTGCCCGGCGGCCGCCAGCGAGAGTGCGGCTGCGCGGATCCGGTTGGGGAACATCTCCCCCAGCAGCACCCACACCATGGGTCCCCAGGACATGCCGAAGGACACCACGAACAGGTTGGCGGCGATGAGCGCGATGGGGCCCGCCGCGCCGTCGAGCTGGGGGGTGCCGTCCACGACCGGGGCCGTCCCGAAGATGAACGCCATGGTCGCCAGGGTGACCGTCATACCGGCCGACCCGATCAGCAACAGCGGCTTGCGACCAGCCTTGTCCACATAGGCGATCGCGATCAGCGTCGTCGCGATGTTCACGATCGAGGTGATCACCGTGATGATGAACGAGTCCTGCTCGCTGAACCCGACGGCCTCCCACAGCACGTTGGAGTAGTAGAAGATCACGTTGATCCCGACGAACTGCTGGAAGATCGACAGCGCCAGGCCGACCCAGACGATGGGCAGCAGTCCACCGCCGGAGGGGTTGGCCAGGTCGCGCCACTTCGGCGGCTTCTCGTTGGTCAGCGTGCGCTGGATCCGGTCGATGGTGATCTCGAGGTTCTTCTCGCCGAGCAGCGTGGAGAGCACCTTGCGGGCCTCGGGCACGCGGTGCCGGGCGATGAGGTACCGCGGTGACTCGGGGATGGTCAGCGCGAGGCAGCCGTACACGATCGCGGGGATCAGCATCGCGATGAACATCCAGCGCCAGGCCTCCAGGCCCAGCCAGAGGACCTCGCCGGACCCACCCGCCGCGCGGGCGAGGAGTGCGTCGAACGCCAAGGAGATGAAGATGCCGGTGACGATGGCAAGCTGCTGGAGTGAGCCGAGCCGGCCACGGATGCGGGCCGGCGCGATCTCGGCGATGTAGGCCGGCGCGATGACCGAGGCGAGCCCGACACCGAGGCCGCCGATGATGCGGAACAACACGAGGAGCTCGAGGTTTCCGGCCAGGCCTGCGCCGATCGCACTGATAGCGAACAGGATCGCGGCGGTCTTCATGACCATGAGGCGTCCGAGCCGGTCGGCGATCCGCCCCGCCGACAGCGCACCGGCCGCGGCACCGAGCAGCGCCGAGGCGACGGCGAAGCCGAGGGCCGCGGAGCCGACGTCGAACTCCGTCTCGACCGCTGACACGGCGCCGTTGATCACGGCGCTGTCATATCCGAACAGGAAACCGCCGAGAGCGGCCACGACGGCGATCTTGACCGCGCTCCGCCCCGAGGACGTGTCGTCATCCTCGAAGATCGATGCCTCGTTGCTGACGGGACCGTGCTCACTCATGAAGAACCCTCCGTTGCGTTCTCTGGTGTCAAGGTCAGAACGTGAACGGGCGGGGACCGGGTTCGCGATCTGGTTGCGCAAAAGTGAACCAGTGCGCCCCGCTGATTGACAAGAGATGAACATGAATTGGAGCGAGCTCGCCCCGGCAGAACCAGCGCCGGCTAGACCGCGACGGGCCCCACCGTGCGCGCCGACTCGGTCAGCACCAGCGCCACCGCGCCGAGCACCGAGGCCCGGGGACCGAGCTCGGCGAGCTGGATCCGTAGTCCGCGCCCGGCGCTCGGGATCGCCGACCGTCGCACGATCTCGCGCATGGGGGCCAGCAGCAGCTCGCCGGCGAGCGCCAGCTCCCCCCCGATGAGCACCAGGCTGGGGTTGAACAAGTTGGCCAGGTTGGCCAGGGCCTGACCGGTGTGTCGCCCACTGTCGTGCAGGACCCGCTCGCAGGCGTGGTCACCGGATTGGGCCATCCGCACGACCTCGGCGATGGTCAGCCCGACCCCACGAGTCGGTTCCAGCAGCTGCAGCACGGCACGGGCCGAGATCAGGGTCTCCAGGCAGCCCCGGTTGCCGCAGCGGCACACCGCACCGAACTCGTCCATCGCGGTGTGGCCGATCTCGCCCGCCGTCCCGGCCGCTCCCCGGAACAGCTGGCCCGACACGACGAGCCCGGCGCCCACACCCTCGGACAGCTTGAGATAGGCGAGGTCGTCCACGTCCCGGCCGGCTCCCCACAGGTGCTCGGCAAGCACGCCGAGGTTCGCGTCGTTGTCGATCACGACCGGCTGCCCGAGGTGCTCGCTCGCCAGCTCGGAGGCGTTCAGCCCCACCCAGCCCGGCAGGATCGACGGTGCGCCGACCTCGCGGGTGACCGCATCGATCGGGGCGGGCAGACCCATGCCGATCCCGATGACGTCCGTGGAGCCAACGCCCACTTCGTCCAACGCCTCCCTGAGCAGAGCCGCCGCGTGCTGGAGCGCCTGGTCGGCCGCGACCGACGGCTCGAGCTCGCGCCGCCGCTCGGCGAGGACGGTGTGCGAGAGGTCGGCGACGCACACGGTCACGTGACGGTGGCCGATGTCCACGCCGACCGCCACCCCCGCCGCTCGGGCGAGCCGCAGTATGCGTCCGCGCCGGGCCGGACCCTCCGCGCTGACCAGCCCCTCCTCGGCTAGGGCGCGCACGATGTTGGACACGGTCGCCGGAGCCAGACCGGTCGATCGAGCGACCTCCGCCTGGGTCAGGGTTCCCGAGGCCTGGAGCGAACGGAGCACCCGCTGCCGGTTCGCGAGCCGCAGGGAAGCCTGGGACCCCGGTCGGGCCGGCGAGGGGTGCGGTGCGGCCATCGTTCGGAGTCCTCCGCCCACGGTCTCGCGTCACGTTCACCCTGTGACGCTCGTTCGCCCAGATTGTGCCACCGGTCGCCATGTCGTGAACAGACGTGCGGGTGGCTGCGCGGACGTCCGCCGTCAGCACCGTCGGTGGACACCGCGGAGTGGCCAGATGGCGGGGACCCGTCGCCGTCGTCCCGGTCGGTATCAGGCCGTCCTCGCTAGGCTCCTTCCACCGTGAACCGCGCTCACCCTCAGCGCCCCGACCGTGTCGTGCTCGTCTCGGCCGCGGGCACCGGAAAGACGACCGCCCTCGACGCCTCGCGACCCGAGGACGGGATCCGGCGCCGTGCCGCTGACCTGCTGGCCGACGCGCGGTCGGGAGTGCTGCTCGCTCACGGCGAGGGCTGGGTCGGCGTGGACGACCTGCACGAGCTGCCGGCTCGCGACCAGGGGGAGCTCGTCGCTCGGCTCCACGACCTGCCGAGCACCACATCGATCACCATCGCCAGTCGCGTGGCGCTACCGGCGGAGGTGCGAGCGGCGCTGCGGTTCCCGGTGCGGGAGCGAGGCGCCCGCGACCTCGAGCTGAGCTCCTGGGCGGTCGCGCGCGTCCTGTCCGAGGAGTACGGCCTGACCGACCCGGACCTTCCCGCCCAGGTGCACGCGCTGACGCTGGGCTGGCCCGCCCTCGTGCACGCGGTGGCCGACCACCTCGTGAGCGCCGTCGAACCCGTGGGGGAGCCCATCACGCTGGACCCCGACCTGTGGGCTTCAGCGGCGGCCGCCACCGGATGGCTGACCACCGCGGTCCGCGAGGACCTGCCGGGCGACTGGCCGACGATGCTCGACTGCACCGCGTCCGTGGGGCCGGTGACCGAGGCGATCTGCACCACCCTCGCCACCGCTCTCGGACTGGAGCTGGGGGGCGCCACCCTGCAGGACCTGACCCGGTCGGGGATCGTGGGTGCCAGCGCGACACCCACCGGTCCGGTGTTCGCGGTCGTCCCGATGCTGGCGGGGGCGGTCACCGACCCGCTCTGGGACCGGGCGGACCCACGCGTCGTGGCGGCAGCCTATGAAAGCGGTGGGCAGCCGTATGCGGCTGCGGTCGCCCATCTCCGGGCGGGCAACCACGCTCAGGTCGAGCGGCTGGTCGCCGAGTTCGGGGAGGGCATGCTGCGGGAGGGCCGCGCCGCAGCGGTCATCAGCTTGCTGTCGGGACTGCCCGTGCCCGGCTCCGACCGGGTCGCGCTCATCCGGGCCGACGCGCTGCGGATCACCGGTGACCTCGCGGCCGCGAACCGCGCGTTCGCTCCCCTGGTCGCGGCAGCCGGCTCCGGCCGGTGGGCGCGGCCGCTCGCGAGCCGCGTCGCCGCCGTGCCGTATGCCGCCGGACAGCTGGAGGAGGCCCTCGCGTCGCTCGACCGCGCCGAGCCACCCGGCGACCGTGACACCGATGCTGAGGACGTCGAGTGGCTGGCCTCCCGGGCGCACATGCTCACGGCCCTCGGCCGCCGGGCCGAGGCCGAGCCGCTGGCGCTTCGCGCCCTCCGGACCGCGGACGCCTCGGGCGACCCCCGCGCCCTGACCGCGGCCCACCTGGCTCGAGCCCGGGTGTCCTCGGCGTCCCGCAAGGCGGCTCACCACGACGCCGCACTGCGAGCTGCGCGGGAGTCGGGGGACCAGATCACGGCGTCCCGGATCCTGGTCAACCAGGCCTGTCAGGAGCTGGCCGGCGCACGGTATGCGGTGGCCGTCGTCACGGCCCGCGCCGCGCTGGAGGCCAGCGACGTGGGAATCGCGACCGGACGGCGGGCGGCTGCGCTGCACAACCTGGCCGAGGGGCTGATGCACCTCGGCGAGTACGACGAGGCGCGGTGGCACCTGGACCGCGCGGTCTCGCTGTGCCGTCGTCTCGGCCCGGGTCGAACGGCTCTCGGGCTGCTCGGCCTGGCCGACACCCATCGACACCAGGGCCACGACGAGCAGGCTCGGGCGAGATATCTGGAGGCGGTCGAGCTGGCGAGGGCCTCGCGTGAGCTCCAGGTGCTGGTGCCGGCGCTGGCCGGGCTCGCCCGGCTCGAGGCCTTCGCCGCGCCGGGTGCCTCTGCGACAACCTCCCCCGAGGCTCCCGGGGCCGGGTCGGTCGGGATCGAGCTGGCCCAGGAGCTGGTGGTCGAGGCGGTCGCTCTGGCCACACCGGCACTGCTGCCCCATGCGCTGACCGCTGCGGGATGGGCGGCACTGCGGGCTGGTGATCGGAGCCGGGCGGCCGCGCACGCCGCGGCGTCCGTCGACGCCGCGCGGGCCGACCAGGCCTTTGACCTGCTCGCGGAGGCGTTGGAGCTCGCCGGAACCTGCGCCGACGACCCCGACACCGCCCGCCGACACCTGCTCGAGGCCCATGGCATCTGGACCGACGGCGGCGCTGCGCCCGCCTCCCGGCGCGTCGAGGCGATGCTGGGGTGGCTGGAGGGTGCCGACAGCGCCGACCGGATGCGGGGGCGTGAGGCCGTCACCGACCTTCGCCGCCGTGGTGTCCACCAGGTCTACGGTCGCTCGCTCACGGCCGAGGGCAGCCCCGCCACGGTGGCGGTCGCGGTGCTGGGCGTCTTTCGGGTCAGCGTGGGAGGTGCCGAGGTGCCGCTGGCTGCGTGGCGGTCGAAGCAGGCGCGGACCCTCGTCAAGATCCTGGCCGCCCGACGCGGTCGGCCGGCCACCCGCGAGTGGCTGCGGGAGGCGCTGTGGCCCGATGACGACCCCGCCCGCACCGGTCACCGGCTCTCGGTCCTGTTGGCGACGGTGCGGACCGTGCTCGACCCGCGACGACAGTGGCCGGTGGACCGCTATGTCGCCGCCGACCTGACCGGTGTGTGGCTGGACGTGCGGCACGTGAGCCTGGACGCGGACCTGGTGATCCGCGACGCGGACCACGCCGCCCGTCTGCTCGCGGCGGCCGACTCCGAGGACGACCCGAGCGCGGCGAGCCTGGCCGTGTCGCGCGCCTGCGCGCTCCTGTCCGACCTCGACCGGCGGTACACCGGCGAGGCGTTCGAGGACGAGCCGAGCCAGCCCTGGGCCGACGGGTTGCGCGAGGAGGCGCGGGCGGCGTGGCTGCAGTCGCTGCGGCGACTCGCGAACCGGCGTGGTGCGCAGGGGCGCACCGGGGAGGCCGAGACCCTGCTCATCCGGCTGCTCGCCGCCGACCCGCACGACGAGCGGGTCCACCGGATGCTGGTTCGCACCCTGCTGCGGGCGGGCCGACACGGAGAGGCGCGGCGTGCGTTCGACCGCTGGACGCAGGCCATGGTCGAGCTGGGGGCGCCCCCTCCGGACCCGAGCGTCCTGCTCGGTCGCCCCGTCGTTGTGACGTCACGATGACGGCCCTCCGGCACGCTCGGCCCTGCCGCAACCAGCGGCCCCGCCCCACGGCGGAACCGACTGCTCAGCACTGGAGAACATCATGAGGAACCGACGTCTCACCACCATGGTCATCACCGCGGCCCTCGGGCTGGTCGCGCTCGCCGCACCATCGACCGCCGTTCCGGTCGGTGCCCGTGGCGGCGCCCCCGAGGAGTGCGCGCCCATCAACGGCGTCGTGCTCATCGGCGGCCCCGCCGACGACGTCCTGGTCGGCGGCGCCGGCAACGACTACATCGACGGTCGCGGCGGCAACGACCGGATCGACGGGGGCGGCGGAGACGACACGCTGATCGGGGGACCGGGTGACGACCGGATCTGGGGTGGCGACGGTGCCGACTGCATCTACGGCGCCAAGGGCGCCGACACCGTGCGAGGCGGCAAGGGACCCGACCGGATCTTCGCCGGTCCGGGCGCTGACGTGGTCTGGGGCGGGCCCGGAGGCGACCACGTCGACGGCGGCTCGGGCGTCGACGTCCTCTTCGACCGCGAGGCGAGCGACAGCGTGCTGCGGGTCGAGCACTGAAGCCCGTCCCCCTGAGCCCACGGGGGCGCGGCCGACCTCGGCCATCGCTTCGACGGGCCGGTCCACCCGGTACACGACGTGCCAGCGGTCGTCGCCCGGGTGGTCGGGCTCCATCTCGCCCTCGGCGACCCTGGTCAGCCCGGCCTTCTCCAGCGCGCGCCACGAGGCTCGGTTGGCCGCGTTCACGGCGACGAGCACCGCTGGTGCCGTGGGGAGCTCGCGCCAGGTGTCCTTCACGAGGGCGGCGATGATGCGGGGCCCCAGACCCCGCCCGAGCAGGGTGGGCTCGCCGACCAGGTAGTCCAGGGTCACCGCGTCGGCCGGCGCCTCGGTGAGCGCCGCGAACTCGGCGAGGTAGTCGGGATAGTCCCCGATCACCGACCGCTGCACCAGCCCCACGGGCCGCTGGTCGAGGTGCACCAGCAGGTCCTCGCTGGGCTCCTCGCCCCGGGCGGTCGGGCCGAAGTCACGTTCGACCCCGGCCGGACTCGGGTCGTGGTGCCACCATCGTGCGACCCGCGGTGACGCGAGCCAGGTGCCGAGCAGCGGGAAGTCGGCCGGCGTCACCGGGCGCCACGTCAGGACGCCGTCAGTGGCCGTGTCCCCTGCCGCGGCGGGTGACCCTACCGATCCGGCGAGCTCCCCGGTCGGGTCCGTCATGGCAGCGCCTCCGAGCTGGTGGTCGTGGGTCAGACCGGCGGGAGCCGACAGGACTCGTCGGCCGGCCGCGCTCTCCCGTGTTCTTCGGCCATCCTCGCCGAGACCCCCGACAGCCCTCAACCTGGTTGCCCGGACGCCTACGCTGCGCACATGGCCAGTCCGTCCGCAGCGCTCACCGCCGCCATGCAGGAGCTGTACTCGGCGGTGCCGGAGGACTTCCTGGCCGTTCGCAAGCAGCTCGCGACGGCTGCCAAGGAGGCGGGAGATCTGGCGGTCGCCCGGGAGGTCGCCGCGCTGCGCAAGCCCACCCTGGCGGCGTGGTCGGTCAACCTGCTGGTCCGCGAGCGCCCCGACCTGGTCGAGCGCCTGGCCCAGGTCGGTCAGCAGATGCGCACCGCCCAGGGTGCGCTCGACATGACCCGGCTCCAAGCACTGCGTCCCCCGCGCGACGCGCTGATTTCCGACCTCGTCGCCGGGTGCGTCGAGCTGGCCGCCGCTGCGGACCGCCGTCTCAGCCCTGCCCTGCAGGACAGCCTGGGTGCCACCGTCGTCGCCGCCCTGGCCAGCCAGGAGGCGACCGAGGCCGTTGCCTCGGGCACCCTCACCCGGACGCTGAGCTACTCGGGGTTCGGCGAGGTCGACCTCCATGAGGCCGTGGCCCGCACCTCCTCGGGGGCCATCCTCACCCTGGTCGACAGTGGGGTCGACAGTGCGGTCGGCCGGTCGGCAGACGAGGACGCAGACGGGCACGCAGCGAAGGGCCGGGACCTTCGCGGGGACGCGAAGGAGGTCGAGGCCGGTGCCGATATCGATGCCGCCGACCTCCATACCGCCGACCTCCATACCGCCGAGGCCCGGCTTGTCGAGGCGGAGGCCGCCCTGGCCCGGGCACGGTCGGCGGTGACGGTGGCGAGGGACAGAGGGACCGAGCTGCGCTCGGTGATCGAGGACCTGGAGAACCGGCTCTCCACCGCGCGGGCCGAGGACGAGCAGTCGCTGGAGGAGCTGAGCGACGCCGTGCGCGCGCGCAAGCGGGCCGAGTCGGCGCGCACCGAGGCAGCCGGCCGGGTGGCGGCGCTGCGTCGCGGCGCCCGCTGACCGAGCACCTGTCGGCGCGGGCCGCGGCAGGTTTGCGCCTGCTCCAGCGTCCGCCCACCACGCGGACTGTTGACGACGGGCCTGCGGAGGTGCAAGGTCTGTCACGAGCCACGGGGGCTCGAGGTGTCGGCCCAGGGGGAGCTGTCATGCGCAGACCGTCCAGACTGCTGTTCGTGCTCACGGCGGGCGTCACGGCCGCGGCCATACCGCTCAGTGCCACTGCCTCCCCGCCGGCGTCCGCTCCCTCCTCCGCGCCACAGGTGACGTCCGCGCCCGCCGGCGCACCCGCGACCGCCGGCGCACCCGCGACCGCCGACCCGCTGCACCCGGCTGACGCCGCCGCGGGCGGACTACACACCCTGGTCACCGGCGACCGGGTCCGGGTGACCACCGTGGCGGGCCGGCCGTCGTACACCGTGCTCCGCGCCCAGAGCAGCGGACCGGCCGCCTCGATGCGCCAGTACCAGGTCGGCGACACGCACTACGTGATGCCGGCGACCGCGGTCCCCTACCTCGGATCGAGGCTCGACCCCGCCCTGTTCGACGTGAGCGCGGCCCCGACGACCCGCACCCTCCCGGTGACCATCACTCACAGCGGCGCGCGCCCGAGCATCCCCGGCATCACCGTCACCTCTGACCGTTCGGGCGTCGCGACCGGATACCTCACCGCGACCTCGGCGCCGGCGTTCGGTCGTGCCCTGGCCGCGCAGTGGGCCCGGGACCAACGTGGCACGGCCACCGGAGCAGGGCTGTTCGCGGGGATCACCTCGATCGCTCCGGCCGGCACCCGCCCGGTCGGGACCCCGGCGGCGAAGTTCCCCATGAACACGCTGGTCGTCAAGGCGATCGACACCGACGGCGGACCGGCCCGCTTCGCGCTGGGCCTGCTCACCAACGTCCAGGACGGCCGCAAGTACCTCGGGTTCGTCCTCGTCTCCCGCGGCCAGGCCCGGATCAGTGTGCCGGCCGGAACCTACTCGGGGGCCTTCGACTTCAGCACCCTCACCCACGACGGAAGGTTCGTCTCGCGCCTGGTGCCGATCGGGGAGTACGTCGTCCGTGGACCCGGCCAGACCCTGACGGTGGACGCCCGGACCGCGACTGCAGAGCCTGGGCTGACCCTGCCGCGGGCGGTCGCCCGGGGTGAGGCGACCTACATCTACAGCCGCAGCGACGAGAAGAACTTCGCCGGGCTGTCCATGGGGCTGCTCACCGAGCTCGGGGACCCCGACACCAGCTTCCGCATCGCTCCGACCGCCGCTCCCCGACTGGGCACCCAGAGCCTCACCTCCTCGTTCCACGCCGAGTCCGCGCCCGCCGGGGGCTACACCTACGACGTCTACTACGGCGACGTGGGCGCGATCAGTGCCGACCAGTCCCACCGCCTCCGCCAGTCCGATGTCGCCACCGTCGTCGAGAAGCACGACACTGACCGGGCCGGCCGGCTGACCGTCTTCGGACGTGCGGCCATCGACCCGGCCGCCGGCTTCAGCTTCAGCTCGCTGTACCTCATCGCGGTCCCGCTCTCCCGCACGGCGTACCTCTATGCCGAGGGGGGCCTCGCGTGGTCCGAGGAGGAGTGGGGTGACGTCCTCGCCGATGACCTGGACCGGCTCAGCGCCATCGAGCGGTACTCGCCGGGAACGACCCGCACGACGGCGTGGCGCCGGGGTCCGCTGGGCGCAGGGGTCACCGCTCCCTCGGCCGGCTTCGCGGCATGCCTGGCGTGTCGGAGCGGCAACAGCATGTCCCTCGTGCTCGCGCCGTTCACCGACAGCACGCCGACCCACGTGGGAGACCTCTTCACCTCACCGGACGGCTCTCCGGTCACCCACTTCACCCTGAGCCGCGGCGCGAAGCAGCTCGTCGACCAGGACGACACCTATGGGTTCGTGGGCTTGCCGGTGCCGGCGGGCGAGGGGAGCTACAAGGCCACCTTCGACGTCGACAAGTACTTCACCGGCGCCACCTTGTCCTCGCGTTCCCACACCGAGGTCACCTTCAGGTCCAGCGCGGGTGCGGGCACCCCAGCGCCGCGGTCCTGGCAGTGCCTCGATGGCGACGCGTGCCACGTCCTGCCGATCCTGCAGGGCCGAGCCGTCGTGCCGACCGACGGCCTCGGTCGCCTCACCACCGGCACCCGCACCATCTCCGCGTCGATCGGGCGGATCAAGGGCGCAGCACCGGCGGGCATCGTCGAGGCAACGCTGCTCGTCCGCCCCGCGGGCTTCGGGGCTGCGGAGTTCCCGCTCCTGTCGGCCGGTGGAGGCCGGTACCAGGCCAGGGTGCCCCTGCCCTGGTACCTCGCCGGGTCGACCGTCGACATCGGCATCCGCGCCACCGACACCGGCGGCAGCACCTTCTTCCAGACCGTGTCGCGAGCCTTCGTGCTGCAGGCGCCGGCCGGTCAGCCGGCCAGCAAGGCCACTGCCTCGCAGGTGGCGGCCGGCCCGTACGCCACCCCCGCACCGCGGTCCGCCTGCGCGGCCCCGGCGGCGGGCTCCTACCGGTGCTTCGCCCAATGGACCCCCGGTGCCGGCGCCGGGCTGCTCGCGCCGCGTCGCGCCGCGGCCGGCGGGCCCGGGCAGGGGCTGGGCCCGGCGGACATCGCGGCCGCCTACGAGCTGGACCAGAGCCGCGGTGCCGGTCAGACGGTCGCCATCGTCGGGGCCTATGACAACCCGAACGTCGAGGCGGACCTCGGCGTGTACCGCCGCGCGTGGGGCCTGCCCGCGTGCACCACGGCCAACGGCTGCTTCCGCAAGCTCAACCAGCGCGGGGCCACGCAGCCACCCCAGGGCGACCCCGGCTGGGGCCTGGAGATCGCGCTCGACACCCAGGCCGTCTCCGCTGCCTGCCCGAAGTGCCGGATCCTGCTGGTCGAGGCCGACAGTGCGTCGTTCAAGAACATCGGGGAAGCGGTCAACCAGGCTGTCGCGCAGGGCGCGAAGATCGTCAACAACAGCTATGGCGCCGACGAGTTCGGCCAGATGCGGGGCATCGGGGCGAAGTACTTCACCCACCCGGGCGTGGCGATCGTCGCATCCTCGGGGGACTTCGGGTTTCAGCCTGCGTCCTTCCCCGCGGTGCTCCCCACGGCCATCTCGGTGGGCGGGACCACGCTGCGCCAGGGTGACAACGGGTGGACCGAGAAGACGTGGAGGTGGGCGGGAAGCGGCTGCTCGGCCTACGTCGCGAAGCCGGCGTGGCAGCACGACACCCACTGCCAGATGCGCACCAACACCGACATCTCGGCGGTGGCCGACCCCCGGACCGGGCTGGCCGTCTATGACACCTATGGCCTGGGCGCGGACAACGGCTGGATCGTCGTCGGTGGCACCAGCCTCTCCTCGCCCCTGATCTCGGGCATGATCGGGCTCGCGGGCAACGCGGCCCAGATGGACTCCGCGCGGCGGATCTACCAGCGCACCGGAGCGCTGTACGACGTGGTCGGCGGGAGCAACGGGTTCTGCGGCGGTGACTACCTCTGCCGGGCTGTGCCGGGATACGACGCCCCGACCGGCAACGGCACGCCGCGCGGGCTGGGGGCGCTCTGAGGGTGGGGCGGAACCGACCCCGGTCTCAGGGTTCACCCTGAGAACCAGACCTGGGTAGGGGTCCGAATAGGGCCTGAGCCTGATGTGCGGGCCCGGCCCCGCTGGTCAGACTCGCAGTCATGGTCACCCTCGGTCTCACGGCGCACCCACGCGGACAACGCGGCCCGCGCCGCCCTGCTGCCGGGGGACCGACATCCGGGCGACCCACAGCCGGGCGACCAGCGAACGGGCGACCAGCGAACGGGCGACCAGCGAACGGCCGACCAGCGAACGTCCCGGTCATCCGGGTGCTTCGCCTCGTACTGCCCACCCTGTTGGCGGTCGCGCTGCTGGGCCTGGCCCTGCCCGCCGCGCTCCGCGTCCAGTGGCCCAGCATCGGCAAGGTGCTGGCGGCCACCCCACCCAGTACGGTCGCAGGGCTCACCGCGCTGTGGGTCCTCGGTCTGTGGGTCCACACGCTGGCCCTGACCGCGGCGATGCCCGGGCTGAGCAGCCGCCGTGCGCTGCTGCTGAACCTCTCCGGAAGCTCGGTGTCCAACCTGATGCCGCTGGGTGGTGCCGCCGGCACCGTCGCCAACTATGCGATGAGCCGGTCGTGGGGCTTCAGCCCGGCGAGCTTCGCACGCTGGGCCCTGGTCACCAACATCTGGGACACGGTCGGCAAGCTCGTGCTGCCGCTGGTCGCCGTGGTCTGGCTGGGACGCAGCGGCACCAGTGGCGTGCCGGCGCTGGACCAGGCAGTGGGTTGGGGTGTGTTCGCGCTGGTCGTGGTCGGTACCGCCACCGTCGTGCTGCTGCGGCGCGACGGCGCGGCGCGGCGGGCCGGGCGGCTGGTGGACCGACTCGCCCGATGGGCGCGCCGACCGAGCCCGAAGGCGGGCGGTTACGCAGCGGTGGCGGTCCAGCTTCGCCGGGACAGTGCCGCGCTGGTCACGCAGGCGTGGGGACGGCTCACGGTGGGCAAGGCGGCGTATGCGGCCCTGCAGGCGGCCCTGCTCTGGTGCTGCCTGGCCGCCCTGGGCAGCCGTCCCGGCCTGCCCGTGGTGTTCGCGGCGTTCGCGGTCGAGCGGATGCTGTCGCTGCTGGTGCTGACCCCCGGTGCCACCGGCTTCACCGAGGTGGGCATGGCGGGCGCGCTGGGGGCGATGGGCGTGCCGGCCACCGAGGCCGCGGCGGGGGTGCTGCTCTATCGCGCCTTCACCTTCGGGATGGAGATCCCGGTCGGCGGACTGGCGCTGGTGTGGTGGCGCGCGCGCCGGAGCGACCGCGCCACGCTGCCCGCCTGAGGCGAACCTCAGCCGCCGAAGTCCTGCACCCAGTACTTGTTGTAGGTGCCGCCGGTGGCGTAGCCGACACCCAGGTAGCGGTAGGCGCAGTTGAGCAGGTTGGCGCGGTGGCCGGGGCTGTCCATCCAGGCCTTGACGACGACCGCGGGGCTGGTCTGGCCGGCCGCGATGTTCTCGGCGAGGCCCGCGGTGCGGGTCCAGCCGGCGTTGCGGATCCGGGTGCCGAAGCTGCGGCCGTCGCGGCTGGTGTGGCTGAAGTAGTCGTGGCCGGCCATGTCGGCGGCGTGACCCTGGGCGGCGCGGCTCAGGGTGCTGCTCAGCGAGAGGGCGGAGCAGCCGGCCCGGGCTCGGGCCTGGTTGGTGTAGGCCAGCACCTGGGAGGCGATCGAGGAGCTCGGTGCGGGCGCCGGGGTCGGCGGCTTGGGCGCGGGGCTGGTCGTCTTGCGCTGCGTCGGGGCCGCGACCGGCCGGCCGGACTGCACGCGGATCGCCGCGCGGGCGGTGGCCCGCTGGGCCCGTGGCGCTGCAGCAGCAGCGCGGGCGGGGGTGGCGGGCTTCGCGGCGGGCTTGGGGGCGGGCTTGGGGGCAGCGGCCACGGCGGGTGCGCCGGAACGCTCGGGCCGGGGCTCGGCGGCCCAGGCGGGGGCGGCGTACGCAGCAAGGTGAGCGAAGGCCGGGGCCTGGGTGGTGGACCGTTCGGAGGAACCCACCAGGGCGGGCATCGTGAGCGCGCCGACCGCGATGGCGGGCACGACGAGCGCCGCAGCGGCGACCGCCCAGCGGTGGCGGACGGCTACAGGGGCCGAGGTGTCGATGGGACCGTCGTCGTCAGCAAACGGGCGCATGTGGCGTCCTTCGATCGTGGGAGGCAAGGGGGTCAGGGGGTGGGGGGAAGGGAGCCGCAGCCCGAGACAATGGCGGGAGTCCCGGGCTGCGGACCGATCCCCCATGTCGAGGATGCCCGTCACCGCAGGGCGTCAGGATCGCCCGAAGGGACAGGGGGGACCGCCGAACGACCGAGGCGCGGCATGGGGCGATCGGACCTCCGCCCGGGTCGGTGCGGGGTCGGGGCCAGCAGGTGAGCGGTGCCTCCACCGGGGCGCGCCCGGGGCGTATCGTCCAACGGGTGAGCGGCCAGTCTCAGCATCCGATCTACACGCACGGGCACCACGAGTCGGTCCTGCGGTCGCACCGGTGGCGCACGGCGGCCAACTCAGCGGCGTACCTGCTGCCTCACCTGAGGCCGGGACAGACCGTGCTGGACATCGGCTGCGGGCCGGGGACGATCACCGCCGACCTCGCCGTCGCCGTCGCCCCGGGCCGGGTCCTGGCGCTCGAGCCGACGGCCGACGCGCTGGACCTCGCGCGCGCGACCCTGGCCGAGCGCTCGATCGACACGGTGGACCTCCTGCAGGGCGACGTCCACGCGCTCGACCTGCCCGACGACAGTGTCGACGTCGTCCACGCCCACCAGGTGCTCCAGCACGTCGCCGACCCGGTGCAGGCGCTGCGCGAGATGGCCCGCGTCTGCCGACCGGGTGGACTCCTCGCCGCCCGTGACGCCGACTACGCCGGGTTCGTGTGGTACCCGGGGCTGCCCGGTCTGGATGCCTGGATGGCCCTGTACCAGAGGGTTGCTCGCGCCAACGGCGGCGAGCCGGACGCCGGGCGCCACCTCCTCACCTGGGCGCACGCCGCCGGTCTGTCCGAGGTCGAGCCGTCGGCCTCGATCTGGTGCTACGCCGGTGACGCCGACCGCCGCTGGTGGGGCCAGAGCTGGGCCGACCGCTCGCTGCACTCGGACTTCGCGCGGACGGCCCTGTCGCACGGTCTGGCCACGCAGACCGACCTCCAGGAGATCGCGGCGGCCTGGACGCGGTGGGCGGACGAGCCGGACGGGTGGCTCTGGATCCCGCACGGTGAGGTCCTGGCCCGCGTCTGACCGCCCGAGTTCGGGGCCGGCAGGGTCACCTCCGTCCGGGCGTGGTTCCGCGAGCTGCTGACCGACTCGCCAACGACGGCACCGGCTGCGGCGCCGCGGGTCCGACATAGCGCGCGGCGGGGCGGAAGATCTTGGGGTCGCGCGCCTGTTCCAGCACGTTGGTGGTCCACCCGACGACCCGGGCGACGCAGAACGTGGGGGAGAACATCGCCGGAGGCAGTCCGGTCAGCGACATGAGCACCCCGGCATAGAACTCGACGTTGGCATGGAGCTCGCGACCGGGCTTCAGCTCGGCGAGCGTGTCCTCGACGACCTGCTCGACCTCCTCGGCGAACCGCGGCAGCGCGTCGTCGTACCCCCGCGCGACCTGCTTCAACAGCTCGGCGCGGGGGTCGCGCGTCCGGTACACGGCGTGCCCGAATCCCATGATCCGAGCACCGGTGGCGATCTGGGTCCGCACCCAGTCGCGGGTGCGGTCGGGTGTGCCGATCTCCTCCAGCGCCGCCAGCGCTCGGCTGGGTGCACCGCCGTGCAGCGGGCCGGAGAACGACCCGAGCGCCCCGACGACGCAGGCGGCCATGTCCGCGCCCGTCGAGGCGATCACCCGCGCCGTGAAGGTGGACGCGTTGAAACCGTGGTCGATCGTGAGGGTGAGGTACTGCTCGATCGCCCGCACGTCCCGGGCTGCGGGCACGTCGCCGGTCACCATCTGCAGATAGTCCTCCGCGTGGCCCAACCTCGGGTCGCTCGGGACGGGGTCCAGGCCCTGGGTCAGCCGGTAGGCGGCGGCGAGGATGGTGGGCGTCACTGCGGCCAGGCGCAGGCCGTCGGCGGTGCGCTGGTCCTCGCCCAGGTCGTACACCGGCATCAGGCCCTCGTCAGCGCCGACCTGGGAGAGCGCGGAGCGCAGCACCTGGAGGGGGTCGCGGGTCGTGCGGCAGAGCAGGGGGAGCATGTCGGCGAGCGCGGTCGGCAGTGCGCGCAGGTCGCCCACCAGGGTGCCGAAGTCCGTCAGCTCGGCGAGGTCGGGGAAGCGGCCGTACAGGTAGAAGTACCAGGCCTCCTCGAACGTCGCCTCGCGCGCGACATCCAGGGCGGAGTGCTGCCGGTAGTGGAAGAAGCCCTCGGCGCCGCGGACGTCGCCGAGCTCGGTATCGGTGACCTGGACACCGGCCAGGCCGCGGGGGAGCGACAGGGGTTCGGTCGTGGTGATGGACATCGGCGTCTCCGTTCTCGATGATGAGGTCCACCATCGGTGATGTTGATCAACACCGCAATGTTGATCGCGTCAAGAGCGGGGAGCCATGACACCAGCGCCGCAGCCGGACACCGGGGGCCCCGAGTCGGGGCTCTGGATCACCACGAGCGAGGCTGCGCAGCGGCTCGGCGTGAAGCGGGCCACGCTCTACGCCTACGTCAGTCGTGGCGTGCTGCGCAGCCAGCGCCGACCCGGCCAGCAGGAGAGCCTGTACGACCGCGACCAGGTCGACGCGTTGGCCAC
The DNA here is from genome assembly GCA_963750305.1 of uncultured Actinomycetota bacterium. Taxonomy (GTDB): domain Bacteria; phylum Actinomycetota; class Actinomycetes; order Actinomycetales; family Dermatophilaceae; genus CAVVPX01. The sequence continues at coordinate 169,194 of CAVVPX010000002.1, read as the reverse complement.
GGTCGGCGCACCTCAGCGCGAGAGCAACGGCCCGGGTGAACCGCCGCGTCCGCCACTGGTGATGCGCCACCGTGGCGTGTCCACCGCCGTCTCGTCCCACCGTCACGGCGGCCTCGCGTATCGCGGTGTGCCGTTGGAGCGGGTGCTGGACGAGCTGACGCTCGAGCAGGCGGTCGACCTGATCTGGACCGACCTGCGCCCACCCGTGGCGGACCAGGCCGTCGCGCCGGGAGGCATCCAGCTCGACCCGTGGTGGGACCCTGCGCGCAGGCTGCCGCTCGATCGCCGGGTCCCGTTCTGGGTCATGGCTTTTGCGGCCACGACGGACTGCGAGAGCAGCTCGCCCCGCCATCTCCTGGACGCGCTGGTGGACGCCCTGCTGGAGACCGGTCCGGCCGCTCCGGACGACGTCGCGCACCTCCGCGCGCGCCGCCCGCACGCCGGGCTGGCCGCCCGGCTGCACCTCGCGCTGGCCGGGCGGGTGGGCAGCCCGGCTGCGGTACGCGCGCTGTCCACCCAGCTGGTCGCGCTGCTCGACCACGGCCTCACCCCCTCGACCGTCGCGGCGCGGGTGGCGGCGTCCACCCGTGCCTCCTGGGCGGACTGCCTGCTGGCGGCCTACGCGACGATGGCGGGTCCGTTGCACGGCGGCGCGCCCGCCCTCGCCCATGACCTGCTGCGCCACGCCGTCGCCCGGTCGCCCCGCGCCGCGGTGGAGGAGGGGCTGGTCGGCGGCCGGCTCCCCGGTTTCGGCCACGTGCTGTACCAGGGCGCCGACCCCCGCACCGCGCTGGTGCTCGCTGACCTCTGGCGGGTTCGGGGCACGGCCCGGCTGCGCCGAGCGGTGCAGGAGTGTGTCGACCTGGCCGCGGCCCGACACGGCTCCCGGCCCAACGTCGACCTGGCGTTGGGGGCTGTCCTGGTGGCTCTGGACCTGCCGCGCGACGCCGGGCACGTGCTGTTCCAGGTGGCTCGCACGGTCGGCGTGGTCGCTCACATCCAGGAGGAGTGGGCGGAGTCACCCTTGCGATGGAGGGGCGCCTCGGCCGAATGGCCATAACCGTTCGGATGCCTGTGAGAAAGGCGTTTTGGCAACGTAGGTTTCGGTTCAAAGACGGACTCGCCCCTCATCGAGGCCCTCTGAGACGACCATCGTGTAGATCGGGTGCGCCGGGCCCGGGCTACCTCCCCCAGAGAGGCGCCGATGCGCGCTCACCCCTCGATCCCCCCTGCCCGCTCTCAGTCCACGTCGGAGCCGCCCGAGTCGACCACGGTCGGACTGGAGTCCGTGGACACCACCGACCCGAGTGCGTCCACCGGACTGCTGACCACCCGCCGGACCGCGCTCGCGGCTGCCCTCGCGACGGTCGGCCTGGTCGGCACAGCTCCGGCGTGGGCGTCGGCTGTCGTGGACGTTCTGCCCGGTGCGGCCCTGCCCGGTGCGGCCCTGACGGCTGTTCCCGGCGCGAAGAATGTTGCGGAGCAGGTCCCCCAGGACAGCTGGAACCCCACCCGGATACCGCCCCGCGGCGACCGGCGGCTGGGCCGCTCGGCCGAGCGCCGCGCGACCGCGCCGCGTGCGTCGACGACCTCCACCGCGTCCCCCACGACGTCCACGAACAGCGACATCACGACCACGAACCCCACGATCGCGAACTCCGCGACGAACCCCACGACCACGAACCGGATGACCGGTTCGGGGACGCCCGCGCCCCGGGCCGATGTCACCGCGTCGAGCCGCACCCCGAGCGCGGTGCACTCCTCCGGCGAGTCGGAGTCACGCCTCAAGTGGCCCCAGACCTCGGCCGAGCGTGGTTATGCCGCAGCGGCGCTCGCCGCGCGTCCGGTGGCCGTCGGCCCGGTGTCGGTGGCCGACCCGGCACGGACCCTGCTGCGCAAGGCCACGTTCGGGCACCGCCGCTCCGACGTGGCGCGCCTCGAGGAGCTCGGCATCGAGCGGTGGATCGAGGAGCAGCTGGACCCGGCCCTGACCGATCCCGACGGAGACCGGGCGTGGGCCCTGTTCCCGCTCGCCGGGCTCCCGATCGCCACCGTCCGCGCCAAGGTGGAGATGTACCACTGGGATGCCATGTACGACACCGTCTACGGCTCGCTCGCACGGCAGGTCTACTCCCGTCGCCAGCTGTTCGAGATGGTGGTCGACGTCTTCACCAACCGGCTGCACGTGCCGATGCCGGCCGGGGTGTGGAGCACCGGGCCGTCGTTCTACAACGACGTCATCCGTCGTCACGCGTTCGGGAGCTATGAGAAGATGCTGCTCGCCGCGATGCGGCACCCGGCCATGCTGCGCTACCTCTCCAACAACGAGTCCGACCGCGAGCACGTCAACGAGAACCTCGGCCGTGAGCTGCTGGAGCTGCACACCGTCGGTCGGCTGGCCGGATACACCGAGGACCACGTCAAGGCCAGCGCCCGCATCCTCTCGGGACGGTCGGTCGACTGGCGCACCGACCAGTTCCTCTGGGACTCCAACCGCCACGCCACCGGCGCGGTGCGTGTCCTCGGGTTCTCCCACGCCAACACCTCGGCCTCCGGCGGGCTGGAGATGGGCGATGACTACCTGCGGTACCTCGCCCGTCACCCCGACACCGCGCGCTCGGTCAGCCGGTCGATCGCGCTGCGGTTCGTCAGCGACACCCCACCACCGGCGCTCATCGAGGCGATGGCGCAGGCCTACCTCGCAGAGGGCACCTCGATCCGCGCTGCCCTGCGCGCGATGTTCGCCAGCGTGGAGTTCTGGGAGTCGGCGGCTCAGAAGGTTCGCCGACCGCACGACGACGCGGTCGCGACCGCCCGCATCCTCGAGCCGGGGTTCGGCCCGGAGACCCGGACCGGGGTGAGCGGCCTGTACTGGAGCCTGAACGAGGCCGGCCAGCCGCCGCTCGGCTGGGCGGCGCCCAACGGATACCCCGACGTTGCCGCCGCCTGGCTGAGTGCCGGCGGCATGCTCGCGCGGTGGAACATGCACCGCAAGGTGGCGTTCGGGTGGTTCAAGGGTCTCGGCCTGCTGACACCTGAGGCGCTGGTCAGCGACATCAAGGCGATGACCGTGGAGCAGTACTTCGACCAGATCTGCCCTCTGCTGATCGGGCAGCCGATGAGTGCCCGCGACCGCGACGCCCTCATCGCCGCCACCGGGTTCGCCGCCACGCAGAAGATCGGCTGGCGGTCGTGGCAGGTCGCCAACACGCTCGTCCCGCTCATCCTCGACTCCGTCTACTTCCAGGTGCGCTGACCGATGACCCTCGACCCGACCACGCCTGTTGCCTCCACCGGCCCGACGGCCTCGTCCGGCGCCTACGCCCCGGCCGGCCCCCCTGCTCTGACGGGTCCTCCTGCCTCGACCGGGCCGGTCGCCTCGCTGCATCCCGACTGTCCGGACTGGCGTCGACTCGGTCCGACCGGGGGCGACGCCGCGCTGCGCGCCCACGCGGCGGGGGTCGAGACCGACGTCCAGGACCGCGAGGAGGGGTGGAGTCGCGGGTTCAACCGCCGCCGGCTGCTCAAGGGCGGTCTCGGTGTCGGTGTCCTCACCCTCGGGTCCCAGCTGGTCTCGACCCGGGTGTCGTACGCCGCGGGCTACGAGCCCACCAGCCCGCTGGTCGTGGTGTTCCTGCGCGGTGGCGCTGACGGCCTGTCGCTGCTCGTTCCCGTCGAGGACCCGAACCTGCTCGCCAAGCGGCCGGGCATCGCCGTCCGCGGCAGCGCGCTCATCCCGCTGGACCGCGGGTTCGCGCTGCACCCCGGCTTCGCGTCGCTGCGCCCGTTGGTCAACGCCGGCAAGGTGGCGGCGATCCCGGCCGTGTCGACGCCGGACCTGTCGCGCAGCCACTTCCAGGCGATGGACTGCCTGGAGCGCGGCGGTGCCGAGGGCTCGCCGAGCCAACCGGGCTGGCTCGACCGGGTACTGGCCCAGGCCGGGACGGGCACGACGTTCCGCTCGGTGGCGGTGGGGTCGACCATGCCGCGTGCCCTGTCCGGGGCGCAGCCGTCGTTGGCGATGCGGGGGCTGAAGTACCTCTCGCTGGTCGGGGCGGAGCAGCTGGCGCCCCCGAGCCAGCGCGCGCTCACCACGCTGTACACCGGCCTGGACCACCCGCTCGCGACCCAGTCGCTGCTCGCGCTGGGTGCATCGGCCCAGGCCAAGGCGCTGAGTGCGACCGAGACCGCGCAGGGCACCCGCGGATATCCGGCCGGCGACTTCGCGGCCGCTCTGCGCACCGTCGCGACCCTCATCCGTGAGGACGCCGGCGTACGCGTCGCGTGCGTCGAGGTCGGTGGCTGGGACACCCACACCGGCATGGGGACGGCCGCCTCGGGCGACATGACCAACAACGTGGTGGCGCTCTCCGACGCGCTCGCGGCCTTCGCCGCCGATCTCGGCAGTCACCTGGACCGGACGACGGTGGTCACCATGACCGAGTTCGGGCGCCGCGTCGAGCAGAACGCCAGCGGTGGGACCGACCACGGCCACGGCGCCGTGGCGCTCGCCCTCGGGGGCGGGGTGCAGGGCGGCGTCAAGGGTCGCTGGAGTGGTCTGGCCGACGGCGTCCTGGACCAGGGAGACGTGCCGGGGCTGAACGACTACCGGGACGTGCTCAGCGAGCTGGTGATGAAGCGGGTCGGACTGAGCCCGGGTCAGCTGCAGTCGGTCTTCCCGGGGTGGCGACCGACCTCTCTGGGCGTCATGGCCTGAGGCCGCTCTGGTCCGCGCCGAGCCCACCGTCGGCGCCGCGCTCGGTCAGCTCACCTGCCCGTGGACTTCGCGCCGTGGGTTCAGACCCCGCCGGTCCTGAGCTGGTCGGCGAGGTACTCGGCCTGCCGGATCGCCAGGGCGACGATGGTCAGGGTGGGGTTGGCCGAGGCGCCGGTGGTGAAGACCGAACCGTCGCTGACGAACAGGTTGGGCACGTCGTGGGCTCGGCCCCACCTGTCCACCACGCCATCGGCCGGCTTCTCACTCATCCGGCAGGTGCCGAGGTTGTGGGTCGAGGGGTACGGCGGCGTGCGGTGGCAGCCGACGGCCCCGACCGACTCGTACAGGGCCTCGGCGTGTTCGTAGGCGTAGGTCCGCATCGCCACGTCGTTGGCGTGGTCGTCGAAGTGGACGTGCGCCATGGGCAGCCCCCACTGGTCGACCCCGCTGGTGGACAACGTGACCCGGTTGGTCGCCTGGGGCATGTCCTCACCGACGATCCACATGCCCGCGGTGTTCTCGTAGGCGTCCATGAGGTCGGTGAACTCCCGACCCCACGATCCGGGCTCGATGAAGCTGGCCAGGAACGCCGGTCCGAGGGAGAGCGTCTCCATGTAGTAACCCCCGACGAAGCCGCGGGCCGGGTTGTGTCGCACCTCGTCGGCGATGATGCCGGCCATCGTCTCCCCCCGATACATGTGCACGGGCTGGTCGAAGCGCGCATACATCGAGCCGGTGAGGTGACGCATGTAGTTGCGGCCGACCTGGCCCGAGGAGTTCGCGAGGCCGTCGGGGAACATCGAGCTGGCGCTCTGCAGCAGCAGGCGGGGGGACTCGATCGAGTTGCCCGCGACGCAGACGGCGCGGGCAGCCTGGCGGTGCAGGGCGCCGTCCTTGTCGATGTAGACCACCGCATCGACCCGGCCGGTGGCGTCGTGGGTGATCTGGGCCGCGTGCGAGTCGGGGCGCAGGTCCAGCAGACCCGTCGCCAGCGCACGGGGGATCTCCCGGAACAGGGTGCTCCACTTGGAGCCACCCTTGTCGCCCTGGAAGTTGAAGCCGTCCTGGTTGGACGCGGGCCGTCCGTCGTACGGCTCGGCGTTGGTGGCGTACGGGCCGGTGGCGTAGCGCTTGTAGCCCACCTTGTCGGCGCCGCCCGCGAACACCTTGTAGTTGTTGTTCGCCGGCAGTGGTGGCCGGCCGTGGCGGTGCGTCGAACCCATCGACGTCTCGGCCCGGTCGTAGTAGGGCGCCATCTCCTCCAGGGTGATCGGCCAGTCGAGCAGGGTCGCGCCGTCGACGTGTCCATAGGTCGTGGCCGCCCTGAACTCGTAGTCCAGGAAGCGTGGTGTCGCCCCGGCCCAGTGGGTCGTCGTGCCTCCGACGGCCTTGACGATCCAGGCCGGCAGGTTGGCGAAGTCGGTGGCCACCCTCCATGAGCCGCTGGTGGTGCGGCCGTCGAGCCACGCCATCTGCCCGAACGCCTCCCACTCGTTGTTGACCCAGTCGGCCTGGGTCAGGTGCGGTCCGGCCTCCAGCAGGACGCACGGCACACCCGCTGCGGTCAGCTCATGGGCCAGCGTGCCTCCACCGGCGCCGGAGCCGATGATGACGACCGTGGGCTCGTCGTGGTCGATGGCGGCCATCACGCGTCCTCGCCGTCGTACTCGGTGATGCGCGGGTCGGGGAGCCAGTCGAGGTCGTCGAACCCGCGGTTCACGTAGCCGCCCTGGTCGAAGCTGGGTCCTTCGTAGCCGAGGAGCGTCCAGACCTCGGCGTCGTCGTACAGCGACACCACGGCGGTGCTGCGCACCAGGCCGAAGAACGCGCCCTTCTCCATCGAGCGAAGGACCGCAGTCGCGTCGTCCTCGTCCAGCCCGTCGAACGAGACGGCCCGGAGCTCACGCAGACCGGCGGCGAAGCTGAGTGCGGTCTGCGGCGACGTGGCCGACGCGGAGATGACGGCGTCCGCGGTGCGTTCGTACGGTCCGTCGGGGAAGCGGTCGTGCGGGAAGACGACACGCAGCATCCGAACGATCAGGGCTCGGTCATCGGTCGACAGGTCTACGGGCGTGGGCATGGGTGCTCCTTCTCCAGGGTCGAGCAGGTCCCACCCGGCCGGTCCGTCGTTGAGACCCATCGCCCAGCGTCGCCCACCGTCCGCGGTGGCGCAACCGTGCGAGGGGAGAGGTTTCGCCACGGACCGGGTTGGGACAGAGTGGGGGTCATGATCTTCATCTGCGTCAAGTTCGAGACCAAGCCCGAGTGGACCCACCGCTTCCTGGACCTCACTGCGGACTTCACCGCCGCGACCCGCGCGGAGCCGGGCAACAAGTGGTTCGAGTGGTCACGCAGCGTCGACGACGAGAGCACCTTCGTGCTGGTCGAGGCGTTCGAGGACGACGGCGCCGGCCCGCACGTCCAGAGCGAGCACTTCCAGCAGGCGATGACGGACATGCTCCCGGCGCTGGTCCGCACGCCCGAGATCTTCAACACCCAGGTCGACCAGGACGGGTGGTCGGAGATGGGCGAGCTCAGGGTCGAGTGACGCTGGCCAGCGCCGTGACGCCAGCCGGTCGCGACGTGCCATGACGACGTGCCGTGACGACGTGCCGTGACGACGTGCCGTGACGACGTGCCGTGACGACGTGCCGTGACGACGTGCCGTGACCCCGAGCCCACCTGAGCCGCAGCACCCTTGGCGTCCGCCGCTCGAGGGTCGGGGCAAAGGCATACCGGCGGCGCACAGGGTGCTGCCGCCGGCATACCGGTCAGGGGTGCCGGCAGGCCGGCCAGAGGTTCAGGGTCTGGCGTCGGCCCCGGCACGTGCTTCGAGAGTGGCACGCGATCCCTGGTGGTGCAATGACTCCAGCGCAGCGGTGTACGCCGTGGTGAACCGTTCTGACTCGGCGAGGTCACCGAACAGGCTCGTGTCACGGAGGAAGGCGATCGGGTCCTCGCCCTGAGCCGCCGCAGCCGCCAGCACCTTCTCCTTGAGCCGGTCGACGACCTCGATGGGCTCGCCCGTCTCGTCGACGCCCTCGGCATATCGGGCCCACGACGCGACGACGAGCGCCGAGCGATCGATCTCTCCGTCGCTGGCGAGGTTGAGCTTGATCACCGGCACCAGCCACTTCGGGATCCGGTCCGAGCTCTCGGCGCAGAGTCGGGCCAGGGTGTCGCGGACCTCGGGGTTGGCGAAGCGCGCGATCAGCTGGTGGCGATAGGCGTCGAGGTCGACACCGGGAACCTCCGGCAGCGTCGGCGAACCCTCCTTCTCCATGTAGCCGAGGAGGAAGTTCACGAACAGCTCGTCCTGGCACACCTCGTGGGCATAACGGTGCCCCGCGAGATACCCGAGGTAGCACAGCGCCTGGTGGCTGGCGTTGAGCAGCCGCAGCTTCATCAGCTCATACGGCACGACGTCGGGCACCATCTGTACGCCGGCGTCCTCGAACGGCGGGCGGCCGCCCGCGCCGAAGGAGTCCTCCAGCACCCACTGGGTGAAGGGCTCGCAGACCACCGGCCAGCCGTCGACGACGCCGAAGTCGCTCTCCAGTGCCGTGATGTCCTCGGGCGCCGTGACGGGCGTGATCCGGTCGACCATGCAGTTCGGGAAGCAGACCTCGGTCTCCATCCAGTCGGCCAGGGACGGGTCCTTGAGCCGGGCGAACGCACAGATCATCTTCTTGGCGACGTCCCCGTTGTCCGGCAGGTTGTCGCAGGACATCACCGTGAACGGGGCGCGGCCCTCGTCGCGGCGGCGAGCCAGCGCGGCAGTGATATAGCCGAAAACCGTTGATGGCGTGGCACCCTCGGCCAGATCGGCCTGGATCGAGGAGTCCGAGGCGTCGAACTCCCCGGTCACCTGGTTCACGAGGTAACCGCCCTCGGTGATGGTCAGCGACACGATCCGGGTCTGCTCGTCAGCGAGCCGGTCGACGACCCCCTGCGGGTCGTCAGGGGCGAACACCATCTTCACGATCGAGCCGATGACCCGCGGCTCGCGCCGGCCGTCCGGGTGCTTCACCACCAGGGTGAACAACCCGTCCTGGGCCGTCAACGTGTCCACGATGCGCCGGTCGTGGGGGAGGACTCCGACCCCGCAGATGCCCCAGTCGAGCCCGACGCCCTCGTTCATCAGGCGGTCGAGGTACATCGCCTCGTGAGCCCGGTGGAAACCGCCGACACCGAAGTGGACGACGCTGGCGACGACGCCGGACCGGTCGTAGGACGGGCGGGCGACCCGGTCGTCCAGCTCGCTCAGCGCCGCGTCGCACAGTCGGGCGGGGGCCCCAGCGCTCATCGCACCGCACCCATGGACAGACCCTGCACCAGCTTGTCCTGAGCGGCGAACCCGGCAATGAGCACCGGCAGCGACACGACGAACGAGGCAGCACACACCTTGGCCAGGAACAGGCCCTGGCTGGTGACGAAGCCGGTGAGGAACACCGGTGAGGTGGTGGCCACCGTGCTGGTCAGCACTCGAGCCAGCAGCAGCTCGTTCCAGCTGAAGATGAAGCAGATCAACGCCGCCGAGGCGATGCCGGGCATGACCACGGGGGCCACGACCTGCCGCAATGTCCGGATCAGACCCGCACCGTCGACCTCGGCTGCCTCGAGCATCTCGATCGGCACCTCGGCGAGGAACGAACGCAGCATCCAGATCGCGATCGGCAGGTTCATCACCGTGTACAGGACGATGAGGAACCAGATGTTGTCGAGCGCGCCGATCTGCTTGGCGAACAGGTACAACGGCAGGATGCCGGCCACGACGGGCAGGAACTTGGTGGAGAGCAGGAAGAACAGCACGTCCGTCCACTTGCGCACTGGCCGGATCGACAGCGCATACGCGGCCGGGAAGGCGAGGAGCAGCACGAGGAGGGTGGAGGTGATGCTCGCGGTGGCCGAGTTGATCAGGGACGGCAGCGGTCCCGCGTCCCAGAACGTTCGGTAGCCGTCGAGAGTGAGTGGCGCGAAGAACGACGGCGGGTTGGTGGCAGCGTCCACCTCGCGGTGGAAGGACGTGAGGACCATCCAGAGCACCGGGAGGAAGAACAGGAACCCGATGATCCAGGCGGCGCCACTCAGCAGCATTCCGCTCCGGGGTGGCGGCCGATGGTGGACCTTCTGGGTCAGCTCGGGCTTGGCGTCCTTGTGTGGGGTGAGGGCCACCCACTCGGGTGTGCTCATCGCTCGTCCTCCTGAAAGATGCTGAAGGCCGTGCGCAGGGCGAACGTGGCAATCGCGATCGTACCGATGACCACGACCACGCCTGCGGCAGAAGCCAGTCCGTAGTTCTGGGCGGTGTAGAAGGTCTGGTAGATGTAGTACGGCAGGTTGGCCGTGCCCAGACCACCCGCGGTGATGGTGAAGACGTGGTCGAAGTTCTGCACCACATAGATCGACCCGAGCAGCCCGGCGAGCTCGATGTACTTGCGCAGGTGCGGCAGCGTCATCGTGCGGAAGATCTGCGTCGTGCTCGCCCCGTCGATGCGGGCCGCCTCGATCACGTCGAGCGGCCGGCTCTGCAGACCGGCGAGCAGGATCAGCATCATGAACGGCGTCCACTGCCAGACGATGGCGAAGATGACCGCCCACAGGGGGTTGTCACTGATCCAGTCCGGTTGTGGTGCGTTCTCACCGAAGATCCGCTTGAGCAGGCCGTTGAACAACCCGTAGGACGGGTTGTACAGCGCGTGCTTCCACAGCAGGGCCGCGGCGACCGGGACGATGAGGAACGGCGTGATCATCATCGTGCGGACGAGGCCCTGGCCGCGGAAGCTGCGGTCGAGCAGCAGCGCGATCGCCAGTCCGAGGGCGAGCGAGATCAGGACGACCGCAGTGGTCAGCAGGACCGTGACCACGATTGCCCGCCGGGCGTCCGGGTCGCCGAGCACCGTCCTGAAGTTCTCTATTCCGGTGAAGCCGCGCTCGTCCGGGTAGTAGGCGTTCCAGTTCATGAACGAGGCGACGATGGTCACCAAGAACGGCAACTGCGTGAAGAGCACGACAAGGATCAGTGCCGGAAGAAGGGGAGCCCGCCTGGCCCAGTCGCCTGTGCGACGCAGGCTCCCCTTCTTCTCGTCCTTGCGTGCCTCCGTGGTGGGGGAGGCAGTCATGGCTCAGCTCACTTCTGGTACTTCTTGGCCACGGCTTCGGCCAGGGTCTGGCCCTTGTCGAGGGCCTCGTCGACGGTCGTCTGTCCCGCGATGGCGGCACTGATGTCCTGGCTCACCTTGGTGCCCAGGTCCGGGAACTCCGGGATGTCGACGAACTGGATGCCGGGGGCCGGACGGGGCTGCACGCCCGGGTCGTCGGGCTTGGCACCCTCGATGGCGCTCTTGGTCGCGTCAGCGAAGGCAGCGGCATCCTTGAGGTAGTCGGCGTTCTCATACGTCGAGGCGCGCTTTCCGGCCGGGACGCGGGACCAACCCAGCTCTGCGCCCACCAGCTCCTCGTACTTCTTGCTGCTGGCCCACGAGATGAACTTCCAGGCGTTGTCCTTGCTCTTGCTGGCGTTCTGGATCGACCAGGACCAGGTGTAGAGCCAGCCCGCGCTGTCGGTCTTGACCACGGGGGCGGGGGCGTAGCCCAGCTTGCCCTTCACCGGTGAGTCGCTGGCCTCCAGCGAACCCGCGGCGGACGTGGCGTCGTACCACATGGCGGTCTTGCCGCCGGTCATGTTGTTCAGGCACTCGGTGAACCCGGCCTGCGGAGCCCCGGCCTCGCCGTGCTTCTTGACGAGGTCGACATAGAAGTTGACGGCCTCCTTGAACTCCGGCGCGTTCACCTTCGGGGTCCAGTCCGCCTCGAACCAGGTGCCGCCGAACGTGTTGACCACGGTGGTCAGCGGCGCGAAGACCTGGCCCCAACCGGGTTGACCGCGCAGGCAGATGCCCTTGATGCCAGGAGCGGAGCCGTCGAGCTTCGCTGCGATGTCTGCGACCTCCTGCCAGGTCGGCTTGGCCGGCATGGTCAGGCCCTTGGCCTCCATCAGGTCCTTGCGGTACATCAGGAACGAGGACTCGCCGTAGAACGGCTCGCCGTAGACGACGTCGTCCACGCTGAGCGCGGTGGTCATCGGCGCCAGGATGTCGCCCTGGTCGAACTCGGTGTCCTTGGTGATGTAGTCGCTCAGGGGGGCGATCCACTTGTTCTTGGCATAGATCGGGATCTCGAAGTTGCTCAGCGAGGCCACGTCGTACTGGCCGGCCTGACTGGAGAACTCCTGGCTGATCTTGTCGCGGACGTCGTTCTCGGGAAGGACAGTGAAGTTGACCTTGATGCCGGTGTCCTTGGTGAAGTTGTCGGCGGTCAGCTGCTGCAGGTCGACCATCTGGGGGTTGTTGACCATGAGCACGTTGACCGCTCCACCGCCTTCACTGCCTCCGCCGCCACCGCCGCCGCCACCGGCGCCCGAGCACCCGGCGAGCACGATGCTGCCGATGGCAGTCAGGCCCACGAACGCTGTGTATTTCCTGCGAGACATACATTTCCTCCTCATTGAGCAATGCGTGTGGTGCCGCACATCTGTCAGGGTGCTCACTTGAGCGCGGCAGTGCACATATGAGTAAAGTGGCCCGCGTCACGTCGTGTCAATGCCTCACGGCCCCCAGAAGGTGCCGATCTGGTCTCTTGTCGGGCACGGTCTGGCATCGTGACTGACGCGCGCCGATGCGTGCCAGAGCCGAGGAAGGTATGCGCTTATGCCAGCTCAAGGACCTGCCGAGCTGGTGCTGACCGCGGCCGTCGCTCGCCGTCACTACCTCCTCAACCAGTCCAAGACCGACATCGCCGGCGAGCTCGGCATCAGCAGGTTCAAGGTCGCGCGGCTGCTGGACGCGGCTCGCAGCCACGGGATGGTCCGGATCGAGATCGTCCGTCAGGGCCTGATCGACGTGGACGCGTCGGCTCGGCTCCAGGAGCGGTTCGCCCTGGCCCACGCCGTGGTCGTCGACGGCACCGAGTCGGTCGGGGGCGACGGGTCAGCGATCCGTGCCGCGCTCGCCAGCGCCGCCGCCGACCTGCTCGCCGAGGTTCTCACGGAGGGCGACGTGCTGGGCCTGCCGTGGTCGCGCAACGTCCACGCGACGGTCGAGGCGCTCAGCACGCTGCCCCTGGTCGACGTGGTCCAGCTCACGGGTGCGATGGTCCTGCCCGAGCTCGACTCGAGCGCGGTCGACATCGTCCGTGCTGCGTCGCGCGTGTCCGGGGGCCGCGCCCGGGTGTTCTACGCGCCCTTCGTCCTGGACGACGCCGCCAGCGCCGACGCCATCCGCCGCCAGCCCGCGGTGGCCATGGCGCTGGGCTACATCGCATCGGTCACCTGTGCGGTCGTCGGCGTGGGCGCCTGGGCGCCCGGCCTGTCGACGATCCACGACATGGTCACCACCGATGAGCAGCGCTCGCTCGCCGCGCTGGGCGTGGTCGGCGAGGTCTCCGGCATCTGCTTCGACGAGGCCGGTCGTCCCGTGCCGAGCTCGCTGTCGGATCGACTGGTCGCGCTGCGCGAGAAGGAGTTTCACGACATCCCGTCGGTCATCGCCGTGGTCTGCGGCGCGGACCGCGCAGTGGCCGTGCGCGCCGCCATCAACGGGGGACTGGTCACGTCGCTGGTCACCGACCGAACCCTCGCCGAGGCGCTCCTCGAGACGGCGCGGGTGGTGGGGACAGCCCCCTAGGCGCCGGCCACCGCCCACCGCGACGCCGGCCAGCGCACATGCCCCGACCGCCCCACCCCGGTGGCCCTCGACCGGACGACGTGCTGCCGCCGGAAGTGAGGGAACCGGGTAGGGGCGCTGCCCGCTGGCTGGATACCGTGGACGCATGGCCCCGCGCCCCCCCGCACGGCTCCGACGCGCCGCCCGAGGTCTGTTCGCCGCCGTGGCAGTCCTGTTGGCTGCCGTCGTCGGGGGCATCGCGGCCACGGCCGTCTTCCCGGCGCCGGCCGAGACGGTGAACTACCGTGCGACGCTCCAGCTCGCGATGCTGCCCGACCAGGCCTCCCGGATCCTGGTGCCCACCGTCTTCGGCGACCTGGACCTGCGGTTCGACGCGTTCCTGCCGACCCCGGGGGTCCGCGCCGACGTCCAGGTCAAGCAGGACATCACGGCCCTGCTGGCCCAGCCCGACGTCTCGATCCAGGCCCTGCAGCCCGGGCCGCAGGAGATCAGCAACGCGATCCGTGACGCGGTGTCCGGGCTCGCGGTCCGGTTCGCCCTCGGTTCGCTGATCTCCCCGCTGGCCGCGATCGGCCTGTACGCCGCGTGGCGCGGTCGTCGGCCACGACGCCGCGCACTTGTGCTGGCGGGCGGGTCGTGGGTGGTGGCCTGCTGGGTGGTCGCCGCGCTCACCACCTCGACCTATCAGCCCGCGCGATTCGACACGTTCCGGGCGACCAGCGTGCTCGGAACGGTCCAGCAGAACGCGGCCATCCTGAGCACTGTCGAGGAACGTGCCCAGCAGACGGCGCCGTACCTGAAGAACCTGCTCGCGCTGTCGACGGCGCTCCAGCAGCGCTACCAGCCGGAGCAGCTCGGTCAGCCCGTCACCGCCCGCATCCTGCTGGTCTCGGACATCCACGGCGCGAACCAGTACTCGCTGATGCGCACCATCGTCCAGCAGGAGGGTGTCGACGCCGTGATCGACACCGGCGACCTGGTCAACCTCGGCAGTGTCGCAGAGGGGGAGGCGGCCGACCTGTTCACCGGGATCGAGTCGCTCAAGGTCCCGTACCTGTTCGTCGACGGCAACCATGACGCGTCCTCGGCGTCCGACGACGCGCTGCTGAGGCGCCTGTCGCGGGTGCCGAACGTCGTTCTACTGCAGCCAGATTCGGACAGCTACACCATCGAGATGGTGAACGGTGTCCGGATCGCCGGCTTCAACGACCCCCGTTGGTTCGGGGACGACAACCGCAACAACGCCGCTAAACAGGTGCCGGCAGCCGAGGCGTTCAAGGCCGCGTTCGCGGACATCCCGACCCCCGACCTGGTCGTCGCCCACGAGCCGGGGGCCGTGGCCGAGATCGACGACGCCGACCTCAAGGTCCACGGACACATGCACACGGACAGTCTCGACGGGAACACCATCGGCGTCGGGACGTTCACCGGAGGTGGTCCGCTCAGCCACTTCCTGGAGGGCGCGGAAGGCGAGGAGCAGCAGGGTCAGCCGTCGGCGTTCGACATCCTCAGCTTCGGCCGGACCTGCACGCTCACCCAGCTCGCGCGCTACACGTTCCGCAACGTCATCGAGGGCCGTCCGGCCTACGACGACGTGTCGCTGGTCAACGGGGCGCGGATCGAGACCATCCTCCCCGTGGTCGAGCCGGCTGCCAGCGCCACGGCGACGTCGGCCGGCGGTCCGACGCGGACCACCGACCCCCAGAGCGATCCCGCCACCGGCGCGCGCCTGTGCAGCACGAACCTCGGGACCAGTGGAGAGGACGTCCCTGCTGCAGCGCGGTGACCGCGCCGGTCAGCCCCTCAGCTCGGGGAACTGGTCGTCGCGCCACTCCGGCCCCTCGGACCGGGCGGCGGTCGCCGCCAGCTGCTCCTCGCGGGCTCGCAGCTCGACCCGGCGGATCTTGCCCGAGATGGTCTTGGGGAGCTCGGCGAACTCGATCCGGCGGATCCTCTGCCACGGCGCGAGGTGCTCACGCGCATACGCGAGGATGCTGCGCGCGGTGGCCTCGTCGGGCTCGTGTCCCGGCGCGAGGAGGACGTACGCCTTCGGGACGGCGAGACGAAGCGCGTCCGGGGCCGGCACCACCGCGGCCTCGGCAACCGCCGGGTGCTCGATCAGCACCGACTCCAGCTCGAACGGGCTGATCTTGTAGTCGCTGGCCTTGAACACGTCGTCCGTGCGACCGATGTAGGTGATGTAGCCCTCGGCGTCCATCGAGGCGACGTCGCCGGTGTGGTAGTACCCGCCGCGCATCGCCTCCTCGTTCCGCTGGTCGTCGCCCTGGTACCCGGTCATCAGCGGGAGCGGGCGCTCGCCGAGGTCGAGGCAGATCTCGCCCTCGCTCTCCGCGCGCTCGCCGGTGGTCGGGTCCACCAGTACGACCGGGCAGCCCGGCAGCGGGCGCCCCATCGACCCGGGCTTCACGACCGACCCCGGCGTGTTGCCGACCGCGGCGGTCATCTCGGTCTGGCCGTAGCCGTCGCGCAGGGTCAGCCCCCAGGCCTTCTCGACCTGGGCGATGACCTCGGGGTTGAGCGGCTCGCCCGCACCGATGACCTCCCGCAGCGACCCGGGTCCGGCGGAGAGGTCGGTGTTGATGAGCATCCGCCAGACCGTCGGCGGCGCACAGAACGACGTGACCTGGCGCTCGCGGATCTGGCTGAGCAGCTCGGCCGCGTCGAAGCGGGCATAGCTGTAGACGAAGATCGTCGCCTCGGCGATCCACGGCGCGAAGAAGCAGGACCACGCGTGCTTGGCCCAGCCGGGTGAGGAGATGTTGAGGTGGACGTCGCCGGGCTGGAGGCCGAGCCAGTACATCGTGGACAGGTGACCGAGCGGGTAGGACACCTGGCTGTGCTCGACCAGCTTGGGTCGGCTGGTGGTGCCGGAGGTGAAGTAGAGCAGGAGCGGGTCGGTGGGTGCGGTTCCCGGGTGGGGGGTGGGCGGGACGTCCTGGTCATAGGCCTCGGCGAGGTCGGCCCAGCCCTCGGCCGGCCCGACCGAGAAGCGTCGGTAGTCGCCGGGGACGTCCTGGAACTTCGCCGTGTCCGCGGCGTTGGCGATCACGTGGCGGGCCCGACCGCGCGCGAGCCGGTCGACGAGGTCAGCCGGCCCGACGGCCGTGGTGGTCGGCATGATGACCGCGCCCAGCTTCATCACCGCGAGCATGCTGTCCCACAGCTCCACCTGGTTGCCGAGCATGAGGATCACCGGGTCGCCCTTGGCCACGCCGTGCGCCGCGAGCCACGCCGCGACGCGGTCGGAGCGTGCGGCCATGGCGTCGAACGAGATCTCGGTGCTGGTGCCACCCTCGTCGACCACCACCAACGCGTTTGCGTCGTTGCCCCGCGCGATCGCGTCGAACCAGTCGACCGCCCAGTTGAACCGGTCACCGAGGTCGGGCCAGGTGAACTCCGCTGCCGCCTCCGCGTGCCGGCCCCGCAGTGCCAGCAGCCCGTCGCGCGCGGCGCGGTAGGTCTCGGTGGGGTCGATGCCGGCAGCACTGGTCACGTGGTCACCCTGCACCGCCGGGAGGGGTTCGCGCCACCACCTCTGGGGGAGTCGCCGCCCTGACCCGCCCTACCCCGCTCTTTGCAGCCTTTTCCACGCCCTGGCTCTTCCCACCGCGCTCTTTGCAGACTTTTCCACGCCCTGGCTCTCCCCACCGCGCTCTTTGCAGACTTTTCCACACCCTGGCGGGGACGGGGCTTCAAAGACTCAGGCTGGAGCGGGTCGCACGTGGACTGGGCTTCAAAGACTCGAGCGGGTGCGCGCAGGCTGGAGCCTGGACGCGCCGGGTCCGGGTCGGCGGGGACGGCCTCCTAGGCTGGTGTCATGCCGCTGGACCTCGGATCCCTCGCCGACCGCACGTTCGCAGCGGTGCTGTTCGACATGGACGGGACCCTGATCGACAGCACCCCGGCCGTCGAGCGGTCCTGGCTGAGGCTGGCGGCGGAGGAGGGGCTCGAGCCGGCCCGGTTCCAGGGGTTCCACGGGATCCCGGCGATGGGGATCATCGCCCAGGTCCTGCCGGAGCCACGGTGGGCCGCGGCGATGCAGCGGATCGTGGCGCTGGAGATCGCGGACACCGACGGGGTGGTCCCCCTCCCGGGCGCGGTCGAGGCCCTGGCTGCGCTCGCCGCCGACCCGTTGACCCGGGTAGCGATCGCGACGTCGTGCACGCGCGACCTGGCGCTCGTGCGGATCGCGGCCAGCGGCATCCGCGCTCCGCTCGTGGTGGTGACGGTGGACGACGTCGAACGTGGCAAGCCCCACCCCGACCCGTTCCTGGAGGCGGCTCGCCGCCTCGGCGTCGACCCCACCGACTGCCTGGTCGTGGAGGATGCGCCCGGGGGCCTGGCGGCCGCCGATACTGCGGGGTGCGCGACCCTCGCGGTGACCACGACCACCGCCCGCGAGGAGCTGCGCGCGGACGTCGTGGTCGACTCGCTGGCGCAGGTGCGGTTCCTGCCCGGCGACCGGATCACCCTCGAAGCGGTGCACCTGCCGCACTGACCACCCCGGGTTTGTAGGGTCGGTCCATGGACGCTGACGTCATCGTGGTCGGCGCCGGTCTCGCCGGGCTGGTCGCCGCCGCCGAGATCGCCGACGCCGGGCGGCGGGTGCTGGTGCTGGACCAGGAGAGCGAGGCCAACCTCGGGGGTCAGGCGTACTGGTCGTTCGGCGGGCTTTTCCTCGTCGGATCTCCCGAACAGCGACGGATGGGCATCAAGGACGACATCGACCTGGCGTGGCAGGACTGGTGTGGCACCGCGGGATTCGACCGGGAGGACGAGGACCGGTGGCCCCGGCGGTGGGCGCGGGCCTACGTCGACTTCGCGGCGGGGGAGAAGCGTTCCTGGCTTCACCAGCAGGGCATGCGCTGGTTCCCGGTGGTCGGCTGGGCCGAACGCGGGGACGGAAGCGCCACCGGCCACGGCAACTCGGTGCCGAGGTTCCACATCGTGTGGGGCACGGGCCCGGGTGTCGTCGAGCCGTTCCTGCGCCGGGTCCGCGAGGCGCAGCGGCTGGGGAGGCTCGAGCTGCGGTTCCGCCACCGGGTCGACGAGCTGGTGCTCGAGGACGGCGCCGTCACCGGAGTACGCGGCGCGCTGCTGGCGCCGGACGCGGCGGCCCGGGGCGTGACCAGCAACCGCGAGCAGACCAGCTCCTTCGACCTGTCCGCGCAGGCCGTAGTCGTGACCTCGGGCGGCATCGGCGGCAACCACGAGCTCGTCCGTGCTGCCTGGCCGGAGCGTCTGGGCCGTCCGCCGGAGCACCTGGTCACCGGGGTGCCTGCCCACGTCGACGGCCGGATGCTCGCCATCACCGGACGGGCCGGTGGGCGGGTCATCAACGGCGACCGGATGTGGCACTACGTCGAGGGGCTGCACAACTGGGACCCGATCTGGCCCGGGCACGGCATCCGCATCCTGCCCGGTCCGTCGTCGATCTGGCTGGACGGCGGGGGCAACCGGCTGCCCCACCCGTACTACCCGGGCTTCGACACCCTCGGCACGCTCGCCCACCTGCGTCGGACCGGCCACGACCACTCGTGGTTCGTGCTGAACCAGCGGATCATCGGCAAGGAGTTCGCACTGTCGGGCTCCGAACAGAACCCCGACCTGACCGGCAGGTCGGTGCGCGGTGTCCTCGGTCGGGCGACGGCCGACGTACCGGCACCGGTCCGGGCGTTCCTGGACCACGGCGAGGACTTCGTCCAGGACACCACCCTGGCGGGACTGGTCGCCAAGATGAACAGGCTCACCCCGCACGCACCTCTCGACCTGGCCCACGTCGAGCGCCAGGTCGTCGCCCGCGACCGTGAGGTCGGCAACGCGTTCGCCAAGGACGCGCAGGTCGTCGCGATCAGCGGTGCGCGAAACTACCTAGGGGACAAGCTGGTTCGCACGGCGGCACCCCATCGCATCCTCGACCCCAAGGCCGGTCCACTCATTGCCGTCCGGCTGTCGGTGCTCACGCGCAAGTCGCTGGGCGGGCTCGAGACCGACCTCGACGCCCGGGTACTCGGCCGGTCCGGCGAGCCGGTCCCGGGCCTGTACGCAGCCGGTGAGGTCGCCGGCTTCGGCGGCGGCGGACTGCACGGGTATCGCTCGCTCGAAGGCACCTTCCTCGGTGGCTGCATCTTCTCGGGACGGACGGCTGGACGCGCCGCCGCGGCAGCGACCGCCTAGGCGGGACGAACGTGGCCGTCAGCCCAGCGCACTCGGCTTCATCGGTGGGCAGTGAGCCGTGGCGAGGTACTCGACGTGCCACCACTCGTTGGCATAGGTGCGACACAGACCGAACCGCGCACCGTGCGCCTCCAGCCAGGCACCCGCAGCGCGGGGCTCGACGTCGACCGCGTATCCCTTCACGTGGGCGGACTTCTGTGGGGGCAGTACCAGCTTGGCGGCCTCGGTCTTCGACCCATACGTGCGGACCGCGCGGTCGAACAGGATCTGCTGGAAGTCCGCACTGCGCCAGGCGGATCGGAGGTTGAGGGTCACGCCTTCGGCAGCCGCGGCCTTCCTCGCTCGCGCGAACGCGTCCGCTGCGGCCGCCTGCATGTTGGTGATGCCGGGCACGGGGGCACTCAACGCGATGGTCGTGGTCGGGGTGGGGATCCGGTCGGTGACCACCGCGGCGAAACCCTCCGTGTTGGTCCGCTCCACCGGCGGGGTGGAGGCTGCGCTGCGGGTGGACGAGGCCCGGTCGACTTCTTTATCGGCCCGTCCGTCAGCCGCCGGTCCCGCCGCGAGCGTCGGAGGTGTACGCGGCTCGCGGGTGGACGCATACGTCCAGACCGCGCCGCCGAGCAGGACCAGCGCCGTCGTGACGGAGACCGTCCGGCGCAGTCGCCGTCGTCGGCTCAGACCGGCGGGGACATGGGTCCGCGCGGCGTCTGCTCGCGCTGGTCGCTGGTCCACAGGCCGAGTCTGCGGGCTGGGTCCCTCACGGGCAACGACCGACGACTGGTGTCGAGTCGGTTGATCGCGGGTCGCCCCCGGGTTGCACACTGGTCCGATGAGCCAGGCCGACATCCCGCTGCGCCTGGACCGGGACTTCCGGCTGTACTGGTTGGCGCGCGTCGCCTCGCTGACGGGCTCGCTCACGACCGCCGTCGCGATGCCCGTCCTGGTCTATCGGCTGAGCGGGTCCACCTTCTTCACGGCGCTGACCACCATGTTGGAGGGGCTGCCGTACCTCGTGTTCGGCCTGTTCTCAGGTGCGCTGGCCGACCGGTGGAACCGGCAGCGGGTGATGGTCGCCGCCGACTGCGTGAACGTCCTGCTGATCGGCTCGGTACCGCTCGCGTGGTGGCTCGGCGTGCTGACGGTCGCACACGCGCTGGTGGCGGCGTTCCTCGTGCAGGTGTTCTTCACCCTGTTCGACGGCGCGAACTTCGGGGCGTTGCCGGTCCTCGTCGGGCGGAGCCGGGTGGGTGAGGCGAACGCTGCGGTGTGGAGCGTCGGCGGCGTTCTGGACCTGCTCGTCCCGGCCGGGGTCGGGCTGACCCTGGCCGTGATCCACCCGGCCGACCTGCTGGTGCTCGACGCCCTGAGCTATGTCGCCTCCGCCGTGGCCGTGCGAGCCATCCGTCGGCCGCTGTCCGTGGTCCGTGAGGGCCGCGTGCCGTTGCGGGCCAGGGTCCTCCTCGCCGAGGTGGCCGAGGGGCTCCGTTTCCTGTGGCGTCACCGCGGCGTGCGTTCGATGACGGTGGTCGGCACGCTGCAGTCGTTCGCCGGTGCGGGCTTCATGGCCATGATCGTCGTGTGGTGCGACCGGGTGCTCAATATCGGTACGTCGGGTTGGCGGTTCGGCCTGCTGTTCAGCGTGTGGGGGGTCGGCGGGATCCTGGCCTCGCTCGCGCTCCCGCGCCTCCTGCGCCGGATGACGACCGGGCGGATCGTCCTCGCGGCGATCCCGGTGTCCGCCGTGGCCGGTATCGCCGCCGCGTCGAGCACCTCGTGGGTGGCGGCGACCGCCGCAATCACGGTGTGGGGCGTCGTGTACCAGCTGGTCATCGTGGCCAGCCTGACCTATCGGCAGATGGTGACGCCGGAGCACCTGCTGAGCCGGGTCAACACCGCGGGTCGGATGCTCTCCTTCGGTGTCGGCTGGACCCTGGGCGCGATCGTGAGTGGCACGGTCGCGAGCCAGGTCGGCGTCCGCCCCGCCATCATCGCGATGACGAGCCTGGGCATCTTCGCCGCGGTCTTCGCGTGGACCTCACCGTTGCGTCAGGCGGCGTTCTACACGGTGGAGTCGCGCGGTGTACCCGAGCCGGGTCCGGTCTGAGTTCGACCGATCAGCCGGATCACCACCGCGGTGAAGCTCAGCCCGACCGCGATGATGAGAGCGGTCAACCCGGCCATCGCGAGCCAGCTCTGCTGGAAGGCCTGTGGCACCAGCCTGCTCGGCACCACCACCACGCCGATGAACGCGCCGAGCAGACCGACGTAGGTCCCGATCATGTTGCCGGCGTGCGCTGGGATGTTCCCCCGCCGCGCGTTCCAGAGCCCGAGGCTCAGCGTCACGAGGGTGAACGCGCTGAGCCCGTGGATCCACGAGAAGCTGCCCGGTCGAAGCTGCTGGATCCAGAAGCTGGAGATCGCCGTGAAGTACATGCCGACCAGCCAGACGCGGCCGATCAGGATGTGGGCAGGGTCGCCGCGGCGCCGGCGGAGGACGTTGACCGCCCCCGTGACCATCGCGAGCGAGGCCATGGTCGCGTGGGTGGCAACGAGAATCGTCCAACGATGGTCCATCTCGGCTCCTTAGAGAGTGACACTATCCACCGTAGCCCGTCCCGCCCGTCCGCACCACCCCGGCCGCCCGAGACCTCGCCCGTCCGGTTTATCGCCCGTCCGGTTTATCGGGTCACCCGAGAAACCAGCACTTCACCCGAGAAGGCTTCTCGAGTGAAGCGGCTGTTTCTCGGGTTACCCGATAAACCGGCGGGGGTCAGAGGCGGGACTCGGCGGCACCGGAGCCGCCGAGGCGCTGGGCCATCCAGACCGGGAGGATCGAGATGAGCACCATGACGACCGCGACGACGTTGACCACTGGGGCCTGGTTGGGGCGGAACAGGTTGTTGAAGATCCAGATCGGGAGCGTCGGGGTGCCGGGACCGGCGGTGAAGGTGGTCACGATGATCTCGTCGAAGCTCAGGGCGAAGGCGAGCAGGGCGCCGGCGACGAGAGCGGTCCGCAACAGTGGGAAGGTCACCAGCCGGAAGGTCGTGACCGGCCCAGCGCCGAGGTCCGCGCTGGCGGCCTCGAGCGACCCACCCAGCCGTCGCAGGCGGGCGGTGACGTTGTTGAACACGACGACGATGCAGAAGGTCGCGTGCCCGACGATGATCGTGAACAGCCCCGCATTGATGCCGAACAACGGGTTGAGCACGTTCTGGATGGCGGACTGCAGGGCGATACCGGTGACGATGCCGGGCAGGGCGATCGGCAGGACGACGAGCAGCGAGATCGACTGGCGTCCGAAGAACGTGTAGCGCGTCAGGGCGAGCGACAGCAGCGTGCCCAGGACCAGTGCAACCACGGTGGCTCCCAGGCCGGCCTTCACCGACGTCGCCAACGCCGCCCGCGGACCCTCGGCGGCCCAGGCCCGGTGCCACCACTCGAGGGTGAATCCCGGTGGCGGCCAGCCGAACGTGCGGTCCCGGTTGAACGAGTTGAGCGCTACGACGAGCAGCGGGACATAGACGAACGCGAGCACGAGCGCTGCGAATCCGCCCAGCCCCCAACGGGACCCGCGTGAGAGCTGCATCAGAGCCTGCCCATCACAGGTTGTCCAGCGCGCCGGCCCGCTGGACCAGGAGCAGGTAGATCACCATGATGAGGACCGACGCGGTGCCCAGTGCTGCCGCGAACGGCAGGTCCAGCGTGTTGTTCTGGAGCACTGCAGTCCCGAGCACCTGCAGTTTGCCGCCGACGATCTGCACGGCTATGTAGTCGCCGAGGCTGAGCGAGAAGGTGAAGACCGTCCCGGCCGCGATCGAGGGCAGCACCGACGGGAGGACGATCCGCCGGAAGGTCGTCCAGGCGCCCCCGCCGAGGTCGGCCGAGGCCTCGAGGTGGGAGTCCGGCAGCCGCTCGAACCCGGCATAGACGGGCAGGATCATGAAGGGCAGCCAGAGATAGGTCAGCGTGAGCACGACGGCCGTGAAGCCGTACCCCGGCGTGGCGCCGAAGGTGGACTCCAGCACTCCACCGGGCTGGACCATCGCCCGCCAGGCGTAGGCCTTCACGAGGTAGGACGCCCACAGGGGCACCAGCACCGCGGCCACCAGCAGGCCGCGTAACCGGGCGGGCGCCACCCGCGCCATGAAGAACGCGAACGGGACCGCGATCGCGATGCACACCACGGTGACCGCCACCGCGATGCCCAGGGTGCGACCGATGATCCGGACGTAGGTGCCGCTGAACAGCTGCGCGAAGTTCTCGGTGCTGAAGCGGTACACGACGAGGTTGGTGAACGGGTCGGTGGTGAAGAACGCCGTCGCGAAGATCGCCGCCAGCGCGCCGAGATAGGCGACGACGAGCCACAGCATGGGAGCCGCGAGCAGTGCCCACGGTGTCTTGCGAACCTCCACGCCCTACTCCGATCATGCTGCGGGACAGCGGAACCCAACCCAACCCAGCCCAACCGAGCCGGACCCGTGGGCGGCAGGCGGGCCACCCACGGCCTCCGTGACTAGCTGTTGCGGATCTCGGTCCAGGCCTTGGTCCACTCGGCGTAGTCGGTGCACTTCACGTCCGTGCGGCCGTCGAGGCACTGCGAGATCGGCGTGTTCCAGTACGCCACCTGGGAGAAGTAGTCCTCGTCCTCGGCGTGATAGATGTCGCAGTGCTTCGGGTCGGCGGTCTCGGCGCACGCCTTGCTGTTGCCCGGAGCCTCACCGAAGTACTCGGCGATGGCCGCGTTGGTCTTCGGGGAGACCAGGTGGTCGATCAGCTTGTAGGCGCAGGTCTTCGTGGTGCTCTTGGCGCCCACCATCCAGGTGTCCGACCATCCGGTCGCACCCTCCTTGGGCAGCACGGCCTCGACCTTGGCGCCCTCGCCCTGGGCGACGTTCGCGATGACCTGCCACGTGGTGCCGACGGTGACTGAGCCGGTCTTGAAGGCCTGCACCTCCTTGAGGTAGTCCGACCAGTACTCGCTGATGTTGGCCTTCTGCGCCTTGAGCAGGTCGACCGCGGCCTTCAGCTGGTCGGCGTCCAGCGCGTAGGGGTCCTTGATGCCGAGGTCCGGCTTGCTCGACATGAGGTACAGCGCGGCGTCGGCGATGTAGATCGGGGAGTCGTAGGCCGTCATCTTGCCGGCCTGCCCGCCCGGGTTGTCGAACACCGCCGACCAGGAGTCGGGCGCGGGCGTGACCTGCTCGGTGTTGTACATCAGCAGGTTGGCGCCGCGGCCGTGCGGGATGCCGTAGTTGACGTCCTTGACCGTGTTCCAGGACTGGTCCTTCAGCGCTGGGAAGATGTCGCCGTAGTTG
Organism: uncultured Actinomycetota bacterium; assembly: GCA_963750305.1. Classification (GTDB taxonomy): domain Bacteria; phylum Actinomycetota; class Actinomycetes; order Actinomycetales; family Dermatophilaceae; genus CAVVPX01. The sequence goes on along the minus strand of CAVVPX010000002.1, from coordinate 144,274 downwards.
GTGATCAGGTCGGTGTTCACCGGCTCGACGTCACCGGCGGCGATCATCCGGAGCGTGGCGTCGCCCGACGCAGAGACCACGTCGTACTGGCCGGTGCGCATCAGCTGCACCGCCTCGTCGGAGGTGCCGAAGGTCTTGATGGTGACCGCGCAGCCGGACTCCGACTCGAAGTCGCTGACCCAGTCGACCGCCGGGTCGTTGGTGCCGTCCTCGACATAGCCCGGCCAGGCCAGCACGCTGACCGACCCCTCCGGGTCGCCGAGCGCCGCGAGGGCCTCGAGCTTAGGTGGGGTGAAGCCTGCATCTCCCGCGGCGTCGCCGGTGTCCGAACCGCCGTCGCCGCAGCCCGAGAGGACCAGGGCGGCTGCGGCTGCTGTGGCGCCGAGGCGCCAGGTGATGGTCTGTCGCACGATGTGCTCCTTCGCTGTCCTACACGGATCCCACGACCGCGCCCCGCTGGGGCTCGGCCTCGGGAGTGGATGGGTCGGGCACGGTGATGACGTGCTCGCCGTGCCAGAGCAGGTCGACCTCGGTGCCCCGGGTCAGGACCCGGTCGCTGTGCTGGGAGTGGGAGCTGTTCTGCTCCAGGGCGATCAGCTGTGCGCCCGCGTCGAGGTCGACGACGAACCGCGTGACCGGACCCGCATAGACGACCTCGGCGATGCGTCCGGCGGCGCGTGACCGGTCGTCCGCAGTGCCACGCATGACGACCGTGAGCTTCTCAGGGCGGATCCCGAAGGTGCCCTCGCGACCCAACACTGCCGTGGCAGCCTGTCCCGCAAGGAGGTTGGAGGTGCCCACGAATCCGGCCACAAAGCTGTTGGCGGGCTCCTCGTAGATCTCGCGAGCCGTGCCGACCTGCTCGATGCGACCGGCGTTGAAGACAGCGACCCGGTCCGAGAGGGTCAGCGCCTCCTCCTGGTCGTGGGTGACGAACAGGAAGGTGATCCCGACCTCGCGCTGGATCGCCTTGAGCTCCACCTGCATCTGCTCGCGCAGCTTGAGGTCGAGCGCGCCCAGCGGCTCGTCGAGCAGCAGCACCTTGGGCCGGTTCACGAGGGCGCGGGCGAGCGCGACGCGCTGACGTTGCCCACCGGAGAGCTGGGTCGGGCTGCGACGGGCGAGGTCAGAGAGCCGGACCTGCTCGAGGGCGTCCATGGCGCGGGTCTGCCGCTCTGCCTTGGCGACCTTCTTGACGCGCAGGCCGTACTCGACGTTGGCCAGCACACTCATGTGCGGGAACAACGCGTAGTCCTGGAAGACCGTGTTGACGTCACGCTGGTAGGGCGGACGACCGGTCACGTCCTCGCCGCCCAGCTCGATGGTGCCTGCGGTCGGTGCCTCGAAACCAGCGATCATCCGCAACACGGTGGTCTTGCCCGATCCCGACGGGCCCAGCATCGAGAAGAACTCACCCGACGCGATCTCCAGCTCGGCACCCTCGACGGCGACGACCGGCGGGTTGCCGGAGAACTCCTTGCGCAGGGCGCGCAGACGGATCGCAGTCTCGACACCGCTCACGGGTTCTCCTCGGGCCGGGTAGGGGAGCCGTCTGGAAACATATGGCTCCATAGGTTTTAATGCAACAGGCACAACCAGATCGTGACCCGACGCACCAGGACCACGTTGCGTGGGCGTGGGGCACATGACGAACGCCCGCTGCGGCGGTCACGGCGACGGCAGGGAGGCTGGTGTGGCGGACACCTCGCTCGCGCTCGGCGCGTACGCCGCGGTCTTCGCCCCGGTCGACGCGCGCGGTCGCGCGGCCGAGGTCACCCGCCGCCTGGGGGAGGCGATCTCGATGGGGCTCCTGCCCGACGGCAGCCCGTTGCCGTCGGAGTCCGAGCTGGCCGAGCGGATGGGGATCGCGACGGTCACGGTCCGGGAGGCCCTGGGGTCGCTGCGTGACGACGGGCTGATCACCACCCGTCGTGGGCGGTCCGGTGGTTCGTTCGTGGTGGCCCCGGGGGACGGTGGTCGCGCGGCGCTGCAGGCGCGGCTGCTGGACATCGGGCTCGGTGAGCTGCGCGACCTCGTCGACCACTACGCGGCGATCAACGGGATGGCTGCGGAGCTCGCGGCCGAACGCGGTGACGAGGACGACGTACGCCGGCTGCGGGCGCTGGCCCCACTGTGTCGCGACGCTCCGTCGCAGACCGCGCGCCGGCGGGGCGAGGCCAACTTCCATGTCGAGGTGGCGGCGGTGGCCCAGTCGGCCCGGCTGACGCGTGAGGAGATGGCGCTGCAGGGCGAGGTCGGCCTGCTGCTGTGGATCTCCCACGAGTTCGCCGGATCCGACGGCTCCCGCGCCGGTCACCACGGTGAGCTGGTCGACGCGATCGCGGGTGGTGACGCCGACGCCGCTCGCCGGGTCGCCGAGGCCCACGTCCGCGAGATGATGAACGCCGCCCGGGTGCTGCACCACCAAGCGAGAGCACGCAGCCAGAGTCGTTCTCGCAGAGGGACGTCGGGTTCCGCACGGTCGGGCCGAGCGTCTCGGAGACCGGGGCGTGTGCTTGAGCGCGGCGGCCCGACGCCTGGCCGAGCGGGTCGGACAGCTCTGCGACGGGATCTTTGCCGAGATCGAGCCGATGCGCTCCGAGGTCGAGCGGGAGCTCGCGACTGGCAGTCCACGGCGGGCCGACCTGGCGATCGAGGGCCTCTGTCACGACCTGCTGCTCGGGTCAGCCGGCGGGGCGGCGGGATCCGGGCTGGTGATGGCGCCCGGGGTGCTGACCGACGCGGAGTACTGGCTGGAGTGGTGGACCTGCGACCCGGACGCCGACCCCGTCACGCCCAAGCGGCTGGCCGTGGAGACCGACCCCTCTGCGGTCGGCTTTCGCGACTACACCGAGCTCCCGTGGTATGCAGTGCCGTTCGCGACCGGGGCCAGGCACGTCACCGGGCCCTACGTCGACTACATCTGCACCGACCAGTACACGCTGACGCTGACCACCCCGGTCCTTCGGGACGGGCGCTTCGTCGGGGTGGTGGGAGCCGACCTGCTCGTGCGGACGGTCGAGGACGACCTGTTCGGTCTGCTCCAGAAGGTGCCGGGGAAGTGTGCGGTGGTCAACGCCTCAGGGCGGGTGGTCTGCTCGACGGATCCGGAGCTGATCACCGGCGACCTCGTGCGGGGGTTGCCGGCGGCCGCGTGGTGGGCGGGGGAGGAGGCCGAGCACCCGGTGTGGTCGTTCACTGCGTGTGGCCGGCTGCCGTTGGGGGTGGTCGAGCGATGACCGCGTGGTGAGGGCGACTGGCCGCCGGCGCGTCCCCGACCATCTGCACGGAACCTTCACACCATCGGCGCGATTCCACCGCATCGGCTCTCTACGCTCGAAGCATGAGCCGCCAGCCGCGCATTCTGATCGTCGAGGACGAGCGGACGATCGCGGAAGCAATCGCTGTCCGACTGACGACGGAGGGGTTCGTCGTCGACCAGGTGCACGACGGCCTGGCCGCTCTCGACCGGGCCGGCTCCTGGGTCCCTGACCTCGTGGTCCTGGACGTGATGCTCCCCGGCCTCGACGGATACGAGGTCTGTCGCCGGATCCAGGCCGTGCGGGCCGTGCCGGTGCTGATGCTGACCGCTCGCGACGACGAGGCCGACCTGTTGGTGGGCCTCGGGATCGGGGCCGACGACTACATGACCAAGCCGTTCTCGATGCGTGAGCTCACCGCCCGGATCCGAGCTCTGCTGCGCCGCGTCGAGCGGGGGCGCACGGACGAGTCGACGGCGCCGGACATCACGGTCGACGGGCTGCGCATCGACGGCGCCGCACGCCGGGTCTGGTCCGACGGCATGATCGTCCACCTGACGCCGACCGAGTTCGACCTGCTGTCGGTGCTCGCCGCCCGGCCAGGGACCGTGCTCACCCGCGAGGCGCTCCTCGCCGAGGTGTGGGGATGGAATGACGCGTCGGGCACCCGGACCGTCGACAGCCACGTGAAGTCGTTGCGACGCAAGCTCGGTGCCGGCCTGGTGCGCACCGTGCACGGGGTGGGGTATGCGTTGGACCGGCAGCCATGAAGTATGACCTCCGACCGCTCGACCCGGTCCGGTCGATCAAGACCAAGCTCGGGTTGTTGGTCGCGGTGTCGATCGCGGTCGCCTCGGTGCTGGTCGTGGTCGGCACCCAACGCGGGCTGTCGCCCTGGGTCAGCGTGCCCATCGCGGTTGCGGCTGCCCTGGTCCTCACCCAGCTCCTCGCCCGCGGGATGACGTCTCCGTTGCGGGAGATGACGAACGCCGCCCAGCGGATGGCGCACGGTGACTACTCCCAGCGGGTGCACGCCACCTCACGCGACGAGGTCGGCGAGCTGGCGCGCGCGTTCAACCGCACCGCCGCGACCTTGGAGATGGTTGACCGGCAGCGACGCGACCTCGTGGCCAACGTCTCGCACGAGCTGCGCACGCCGATCGCCGCGCTCCAGGCGGTGCTGGAGAACCTGGTCGACGGAGTGTCGAGCCCGGGCCCCGAGGAGCTGCGCGCCGCGCTGGCCCAGACCGAACGGCTGGGTCGGCTGGTCAACGACCTGCTCGACCTGTCAAGGGTCGAAGAGGGCGTGACGCCGTTGCGCCGCAGGCAGATCCGCGTATCGGAGCTCTTCGACGACGCCGTGGCCCAAGCCCGAGTGGGCGGCTTGACCTATGTGGTCCAGGTGAGCCCCGCCAGCCTCACCGTCCTGGCCGACCCCGACCGCCTGCACCAGCTCCTGGCCAACCTCCTGGACAACGCGGCTCGGCACAGCCCGACTGGTGGCGCGGTCACCGTCACGGGCGACCAGGTCGGCGACCTCGTCCGGCTCGGAGTGGGCGATGAAGGCCCTGGGATCGCCGCCGCCGACCGCGACACCGTCTTCGAGCGGTTCACCACCAGCGCCGCCCACCACAGCGGCACCGGCCTCGGGCTGGCGATCTCCCGCTGGGTCGCCCAGTTGCACGGAGGCACGATCGCGGTCGCGGACGTCGAGCGAGGCTGCCGCATCCAGGTCACGCTCCCCACCGCCCGGACCAGTCACCCACCGACCCCCCAGGAGCCCGTCATGAGCACCCTCACGCCACCTGCGCCCGCACCCCAGGCGCAGCCTGCGCCGTCGTGGGAAGGCCTGCGCGGGTGGTGGCCCGACGCGCCCAGCCGCCGTCCGGGGCTGGTCGTGGCGGCCGCGGCCGCCGGTGTACTCGCCGCCCTGGTCCTGCCCAACCGGAACCTGGGGGTGGGAACCCTCCTGGTCCTTGCAGCCGTGTCCGGAACCGTGTTCGCCGCAGGCATGCTTCGCGAGCCCAGGCTGCGGAGCCGACTCGGCTCTGTCGATGCAGTCCTCGTCGCGTTGCTGCTCGGCACGGTGGTCGTGCGTGACGCCGCATGGATCACCGTTCTGTGTGTGCTGGCCGGTCTCGCGCTGACCGCCGTCAGCTCGACCAGGGCGGCGACCGTTCTGGGCCTCCTCGGGACTGCCGCAGCCATCCCTCTCGCGGCGCTGCGCGGGTTGCCGTGGCTGGGTCGGACCCTTCGCCCCACCGCCGGCACACGGGCCTGGTTGCCCGTGGTCCGAACCACAGCGGCGTCGGCGGTCCTGCTCGTGGTCTTCGGCGCGCTGTTCGCCTCTGCGGACGCGCTGTTCGCCACCTGGGTGGACGCAATCACCCCGGACATCACCTGGAACGACCTGCCGGCGAGGGTCGTCCTGGCCGGCTTCGTCGCGGCCGGGACGCTTGCCGCGGCCTTCGTGGCGCTCGCACCTCCGGCGGTCGAGAGACTGCGAATCCCGATGGGCCGCAGTCGAAACACGTTCGAGTGGCTGGCGCCGGTGCTGGTGGTGGACGCGGTCTTCCTGGCGTTCCTCGCCGCCCAGGCGACCGCCCTGTTCGGCGGTCATGCCTACCTGCAGCGGACGACCGGCCTGACCTACGCCGAGTACGTGCACGAGGGCTTCGGACAGCTCACCGTGGCCACCATGCTGACCCTGACCGTCGTCGCCTGGGCCGCCCGTCGCGCCGAGCCCGGTCGCCGGCGCGACCTGGCTCTGGGTGCCCTGTGCGTGATGACGATCGTCGTGGTCGTGTCGGCGCTGTACCGGATGGGCCTCTACGAACAGGCGTACGGGTTCACCCGGCTCCGACTGCTGGTCTCGGTCTTCGAGGGCTGGTTGGGTGTCGTGGTGCTGCTCGTCCTGGTCGCCGGCCTGGTCCGGGCCCGCGGGTGGCTGGTGCCGGCCGCCGTCCGGCTCGGTGCCGCGGGCCTGCTCGGACTGGCCGTCCTCAACCCGGACCTGTATGTCGCCGAGCACAACATCGCCCGGACCGGTGGACCGGTGGCGATCGACTGGACCTATCTGGGGGAGCTGTCGGGGGACGCGTACCCCGCGCTGGTCGACCTGCCCGACGCGGAGTTCACCTGCGCGACCGTCACCCTCAAGGAACCGACTGGCGACGACTGGCTCTCCTGGAACGTCTCTCGACGCCACGTTCGCGAGCTCATCGCTGTCCGACCGCCCGCCAGCACCCAGGGCGTGTCGACCGCCTGCACCCTGGGCGGCTGAGCCCGGGCTACAGGTACTGCCCGGTCGGTCCGCCGTCGCCGGGGGTCACCATCGGCATCCCCGGCATCTGGCCGGGCAGCTCCTGCTCACCGCGCCCGGGCGGCAGGGCCCTCCGCATGTCCTGGAGCTGGGCCTGGGCCGCCATCTGCTGGGCGACCAGCGCGGTCTGGATCCCGTGGAACAGCCCCTCGAGCCAGCCGACCAGCTGGGCCTGGGCGATCCGGAGCTCGGCGTCGCTCGGGGCGTCGCTGGTGAACGGCAGGGCGATCCGGTCGAGCTCCTGCACCAGCTCGGGGGCCAGCCCGTCCTTGAGCTCGTCGATCGAGCGGTGGTGGATGTCGGCCAGCCGCGCACGTCCGGCGTCGTCGAGTGGGGCGTTGCGCACCTCCTCGAGCAGCTGCTTGATCATCGAGCCGATCCGCATGACCTTGGCCGGCGACTCGACGAGGTCGGCGGGGTTGGCCCGCCCCTTGCTGCGGCTGCCCTCGTCGCCGGAGCCCTGGGCCACGCCCATGCCGTCCTGGGTGACGACGACGATCCGCTGCTCACGGTCGCGGTCGTGGTCGCGCTCGTCGGCTCCGGTGCTGTCCTGGGGCTGCTCGCTCATGGCTCCATCCTGCCCCAGCGCCCGAGCGGCCCTGCAGCCAGGCGAAGCGGGCCCGCCCGCGCCTACTCGGCCCGGCGGGTCATCGTCGGCGCCTTGCGGACCGCGGCGGCCGAGAGCAGCGCCGCCACCAGCGGCACGCCGATGATGATGGCGGCGATCGGCAGCCACGGGACGACCAGGATCGTGTCGGCCCCCTCGATCGACATGCCGGTGACGGGGTCCCAGCTCTGGGAGGTCAAGGGATAGGTGAGGGCGACGCCGGGGAAGAAGCCGACGACCACCCCGAGCCCGACCCCTAGCACCGCGACCACAGCGGACTGGGCCGCGGCGAGCGACCGCCGGGTCCCCCTGGTGGCGCCGATCGCGGCGAAGGTCCCCATGTCCGACTGCTGCTCGGCCAGCGCGAGCGAGGTGGAGATCAGCGTGACGATGATGAGCAGCAAGGCGAAGCCACCGAACAGGATCCCCATGATCAGGGCGTCGTCGCGCTGGAACCCGCGCTCGACGTACAGATAGCTCAGGTCGTCCGAGGTCTCCTTCACGGCGCTCTCGACGCTCTCGGCGATGGCGCCGGAGTCAGCGTGCATCAGCACCGAGTCGACCGTCGTCGGCCAGCCCAGCCGGGTCGCCGTCTCGGTGGAGACGAGCGCACCCGCCTGCGGGCCGAGTCGCCCGATCGACTCGCGCGTCGCCGGGATCTGGGTCACCGCCAGGGTGGCCCGCGTGCTGACCTTCGGGGCCGACGTCTCGCCGGTCTGCGGGTCGACCGTCAGCCCGCCGGTGATGAACTCGGCCGAGGTGCCGAGCCGGGGCGACATGGCCACGACCCCGCCCTGCTCCAACACAGCGAGCTGGGCATCGTCCAGCGCCATCATCTGGCGGATCGAGCTCATCGGCAGGGCGAGGATCTGACCCAGGTTCGTGTAGGCGTTGCTGCCGAGGACGGCGCAGCGCGGCGGGCCCGGTTCGCCCGAGGGCAGCGGGTCGGAGCCCGCCTGGTCCTCGGTGAGGACCTGGGTGACGGAGCAGCCAGCGGGGACGGCGGCGACGAAGCGGACCGGCTCGGTGGAGGGTTGGCCGCCCCCGTAGTAGCCCGCTGGATCCACGACGCGGGACAGCGGCGCGATGTCGATCCCGGTGACACCGGCCCGTTGCAGGGCTGCCGTGGCCTGGCCCTCGACGTCCCTGATCGCGCTCCCGTCGTTGGAGTACACCGAGTACTGGCCCAGCCCCGTCGGGATCTGTGCGGTGTACTCCCGTCGCTGTTGCTCGGAGTCGCTGGCCAGCGCGATCGCGAAGATCGTGAGCGCAGCCGTGCCGCCCATGATCGCGGCAACCGTCGGGGTGGCCCGCGTGCGGTGGCGGGCGGCGTCGCGCGTGGCCATTCGCGGGGTGACCGGAAGACCGGACGCCAGCCGACCTGCGAGCACCAACAGGGCGGGCACGACCATGATCGGTCCGATCACCAGCAGCAGGCCGGCGATCACGACGGGCAGCTCGCGCTGGGCGGTGGCAACCGACCAGACGATGCCCACGGCACCGACGGTCGCGAGCACGATGCCGATGACCGGCAGCCAGCGGTTCAGCGGGGGCGAGACGGTCTGGCCGCGCATGACACCGACGATGTCGAGCCGCCCCAGGCGCGAGGCGGGGAGCAGGGCCGCGACGACCGTGGAGGCGATCGCGCACGTCAGGATCAGCGTGATGGGCAGCACGGGTGCGTCGAAGGAGTAGAAGGTGGTCCACGGCCGCAGCCGCGACCAGACCTGCACGAAGGCGAAGAAGGACACCAGTGCGAGCGCAGCCGTGAGCACGGTCGACAGGACACCGAGCACCAGGGCCTGGGCCAGTACCTGTCGGCGGAGCTGTCGGGTCTCGGCGCCGTTGCTGGCCGCCAGGGCCAGGGTGCGCCGCTGGCGGGAGGCGCTGACCGCGAACGCCGGTGCCACCAGGAGCACCGTGATCGCGAAGAGCATCACCGACCCGATCGCGGTCAGCACGGCGGTCTCCGAGGCCGCGGAGTAGGACATGTCGGCGATCTCGGGCGCCAGCTGGTCGGACGTGGGCGGGTTGAGCAACGCGTCCTTGCTCAGGACCGAGAGGCCGTACTGGTTGAGGTCGCGGACCTGCGACCACGGCACCGCCTCGATGCCGGTGATGACCCACGACCAGCTGTCGACCTTCAGCCCCTCCCAGGGGGTCGTGGTCACCAGCTCGGGCTGGTAGGCCCAGCCGCCGCCCGACGTGTACGCGTTGGCGACGCCGACCACGGTCAGGGTGGTCGTCGTCCCGTTCTGGTCCACCGTGATCGTGCCGGAGGACGGGACGCCGCGGTGGAGGCCGTACGGCGTCACCACCACCTCGCCGGCCGAGCTCGCCCAGCGCCCGCTGCGCAGCTCGGCCTTGGTGCCGAGGCCCACCGACCCGTCGATGACCATGACGTTCATCCCGCGCCGCAGGTCGCCCAACACGACGCGGGTGCTCGCGCTGCCCTCGGCGACCGCGGTGCCGCCGACCAGCCGACCGATCGCACCGGCGTTGGCCGGCCCGTCTGCGTCGGCGTCATAGCCGGGAATCGCGGTGGCGGGCTGGTCGCTCGTCCCGAACGAGCCCAGGTCGAGCGACTGGACGACCCCGTTCTGCTGGGGAGCGGTGAGGACCGCTACACCTGCACCCATGGTGCGCGGCAGGGCCTTGACGGCGTCGGTCTGGCTGCTCGAGGCGAACACCGTGATGCTGACGAGGAGGCCGACCGGGATGGCGACCATGACGAACACGAGGGCACTGCGGCCCTTGTGGCCCCGGGCGTCGCGCCAGGCCATCCGGAGCGACACCCGCCAGCTCGCCCGCCAGCGGTCGGCGCGAGAGCCGCGGACCTTCCGCGGGGCCGGTGAGGGGGAGGGCGCGGCGACGTCGGTGTCGCTGACCAGGGTGGTCATCGCTCAGCTCGCTGACGGCTCGAGGAGGTCCTCGGCCTGGGCCGGGGACCCGGTGGTGTCGACGACGACACCGTCGCGCAGGAAGACCACCCGGTCCGCCCACGCCGCGTGGCGCGCCTCGTGGGTCACGAGCAGCCCTGCCGCGCCGGCGTCACAGCGCTCGCGGAGCACCCGGAGCACGGCCTCGCCGGTGGTGGAGTCCAGTGCGCCGGTGGGTTCGTCGGCGAGGACGAGGCGCCGGTCGCCGACGAGCGCGCGCGCGATGGCGACGCGCTGCTGCTGGCCGCCGGACATCTTGTCCGGATAGCGGTCGGTCAGGTGCTGGACCTGGACGAGGTCGAGGGCGGCCCGGGCCAGCCGGCGGGCCTCGCGGGGTCGCAGGCCGTCGAGCTCGAGCGGCAGGGCGACGTTCTCGCCCGCCGTGAGCGACGGGATCAGGTTGAAGTCCTGGAAGACGAACCCGACCCGGCGTCGTCGCAGGCGCGCGAGCTCGTTGCCCTTGAGCGTGCCGATGCTCTCGCCCTCGATGAACACCTCGCCGCTGGTGGTGGCGTCCAGACCGCCGGCGACGTTGAGCAGGGTGGACTTGCCCGACCCGCTCGGGCCCATGACGGCCACCAGCTCGCCGGCGTGCACGTCCATGCTCACCCCTGCCAGGGCGACGACCGCCGCCTCTCCTTCGCCGTGTACGCGGGTCACCTCGTGGATCCTCAGGATCGGTTCGCTCATGACCGCACCCCCTCTGTGTCGTGGTCGCTCTGGTTGGTGTGTTCGTGATGGGTGGACGGGACCGGATCGGCGCCCGTCGCGGTCAGCGCCGCTTCGCGGGCGAGTCGTGCCTCGACGTGGTCGAGCCACCGCACCTCGGCCTCCGCCGAGAAGATCAGGTTCTCCAGGACGAGTACCCAGGCGAGGTCGGCCCCGCGCGCGCCGGGGGTCCCGTGGGGCTGCCCACCGGAGTCGGTGGCCCGCTGCTTGAGCCGGGTGAGGTCCTGGAGGTGACGCAGGGTCGCGGTGCGCTGGGTCTGGGCCACCCGCTGGACGTCCACGCTGGCCACCGTCACGGCGAGCGCCAGCTTGATGACCAGCTCGTCGCGCGGGGTGTTGTTGCGGTCGACCGGTGCTGACCACCACTGGTCGACCTCGGCCCGTCCGGCACTGGTGAGGCGGTAGGTGATGCGCCCCTGATCGTCGGCATCACCGACCGCCTCCACCAGGCCGTCGCGCTCGAGCCGGGCGAGGGTCGTGTAGACCTGCCCGACGTTGAGCGGCCAGGTACCACCGGTCCTGACCTCGAACTCGGTGCGCAGCCGGGCTCCGAACATCGGCGACTCCGCCAGCATCGCGAGCAGACCGTACTTCACCGACATCCCGTCACCCTCCCTGTGGCTGTATACCGAGTATTCGTGCTGGTCGGGAGGGTATACCCGGTATTCAGACGGGGTCAAGGAGAACGGCTGAACCGCTGTGTCGCGAGGCTTGCTGTGCGCCCGGTCCGACCACCTCAGCTCCTCGCAGCCACCCTGGTCCGCCCGCTGCACCGCAGCTTTGGGTGCGTGAACGCTCGGGAATGCGCGCGTTCACGCACCCAAAGCTGCGGTGCAGCGGCGCCGGGTCAGCGCAGCGGCTCGACCACCGTGTGGTCCGACAGGGTCCGGGCGAGGTCGCGGACCTGGGCGTTGCCGTCGCCGAGGAGGTGGTCGATCGCGGTGAGCCGCGCGACGTAGTGGCCGACGGCGTACTCGGCCGTCATCCCGATCCCGCCGTGCAGCTGGATCGCCTCCTGGCCGAGGTGGCGGCCCGAGCGGCTGACCTGGAGCTTGGCGCGGGCGCCCGCCTCGACCACCTGCGCCGGCGTGGAGTCGGGGTCGGCGACCACCATCGAGGCCCACTGCACGATCGAGCGGGTGAGCTCCAGGGAGGTGTACATGTCGGCGGCGCGGAACGTGAGGGCCTGGAACTTGTTGAGGGTCAGGCCGAACTGCTTGCGCGTGGTGAGGTACTCGGTCGTCATCCGCAGCGCGGTGTCCATCGCCCCGACCGACTCGCTGCCGTAGGCGACCCGCGCGGCCGCGACCGCGCGCGCGACGCCGGCCGTGTGGTCGCCCGACCCGTCGCCGAGCCGCTGCGCCGGGGTGCCCGCGAACGTGACCCGGGCGGCCCGACCGCTGTCGATGGTGCGGTAGGAGGTCCGCTCGAGGCCCGCCCCCTCGACGGCGAGGACGGCGTCGTCGGTGATGACCAGGACGAGGTCGGCCCGACCGCCGACGAGGACGGGCTCGACGGTGCCGGTCAGGACGGTGCCGGTGACCGAGTCACCCTCGGTGCTCACGCTGCCGGGGGACGGCCACGCGACCGCGACGACGAGCCTGCCCTCGGAGATCTGCTCGATCAGGTCCGCTCGCTGGGCATCGGTGCCGAGGGTGTCGATGAGGGTCCCGGCCAGGACGACCGACTCGACATACGGCTCCGGGGCCAGCGCCCGCCCGATCTCCTCGGCGACCAGGTTGGCCTCGATCGGTCCGGCGCCCATCCCGCCGACGTCCTCGGCGAAGGGCAGCCCCAGCGCACCCAGCTCCGCCAGACGTCCCCACATCGCCTCGTCGTATCCCGGGTCCAGCGCGGTCACCTCACGGCGACGGCCGGCGTCGTACTGCTTCAGCAGGCCCCGGACGCTGTCGCGCAGCGCCGTCTGCTCATCGGTCAGCGTGAAGTCCATGAGTTCGTCCGTTCCCTACAGTCCGAGGATGGTGCCGGCGATGATCTGGCGCTGGACCTCGTTGGACCCGCCATAGATCGAGGCCTTGCGCAGGTTGAGGTAGGTCGGCGCGGAGATCCGCGCCCAGTCGGGCACCCCGCCGTCGTCGGCGCCGGACGCCACGGCCAGGGGGCCGGCGAGATCCATCATGAGCTCGGACACCGCCTGCTGGATCTCGGTGCCCTTGAGCTTCAGGACCGAGGAGGCAGGGTGCGGCTTGCCGTCGGCCGAGTTCGCGACCACCCGCAACGCGGTCAGCTCCAGCGCCAGCAGCTCGTTCTCGAGCTCGACGAAACGGGCTGCGGTCAGGGGATCCTCGATCGCGCCGGTCTCCTGCGCCCGCTGCTTCGCGGTCGCGAGCACGCGCTTGGTCTGTCCGACGGGGGCGACCCCGACACGCTCGTTGCCGAGCAGGAACTTGGCGTAGGACCAGCCCTGGTTCTCCTCGCCGACCAGCAGGTCGGCCGGGACGCGGACGTTGTCGAAGAAGACCTCGTTCACCTCGTGGCTGCCGTCGATCAGCTCGATCGGCCGGAGGGTGACGCCCTCGGCGTCCATCGGGCAGAGGATGAACGAGATGCCCTGCTGCTTCTTCGGAGCGTCGGGGTTGGTGCGGGCGAGGACGAAGATCCAGTCGGCGTGCTGCCCCAGCGTCGTCCAGGTCTTCTGGCCGTTGATCACCCACTCGTCGCCCTCCCGCACGGCCTTGGTGGTGAGCGAGGCCAGGTCCGATCCCGCGTTCGGCTCCGAGAAGCCCTGGCACCACCAGATGTCGAGGCTCGCGGTCGGCGGGAGGAAGCGCTCCTTCAGTGCCTGCGAGCCGAAGTTCGCGATCACCGGACCGACCATGTTGGCGTTGAAGGCCAACGGAACCGGCACCCCCGCCAGCTGCATCTCCTCGTGCCAGATGTGTCGTTGCAGCGGCGTCCAGCTGCGCCCACCCCACTCCGCCGGCCAGCCGGGTACGGCCAGGCCGGCGGCGTTGAGGATCTGCGTGGTCTGGACCAGCGCCGCCTTGCTCACGTGGTGGCCGGCGATGATCGAGTCGCGGATCTCCTGCGGGACCTTGGTGGTGAAGAACGTCCTCAGCTCATCACGGAAGGCGACGTCGTCCTCGGACAGCTGCAGCTGCATCGCTGTTCTCCTCTGGCTGGTGCCGGGTGTCCTCTGGTCATCCTCTCAGGGCGTGAGCAGGATCTTGCCGATGTGTCCGCTCTCCTCCATCTCGCGGTGGGCAGCGGCCGCGTCGGCGAGGGGGTGGCGGCTGTGGATGACGGGGCGGACCCGGCCCGCCTCGACCAGCGGCCACACGTGCTCGTGCACTGCCGCGACGATGGTCGCCTTCTCGGCGTCCGGGCGGCCCCGGAGCGAGGTGGCGATGACCGCGGCCCGCTTGCGCAGCACCACGCCGAGGTCGAGCTCGGCCTTGGCTCCACCCTGGAGGCCGATCACCACGAGTCGGCCGTTGGTCGCCAGCGCGTCGACGTTGCGGGCCAGGTACTTCGCGCCCATGTTGTCCAGGATGACGTCGGCGCCGACCCCCCCGGTCGCGGTCCTGACCTCCTCGACGAAGTCCTGCTCGCGGTAGTTCACCAGGATCTCGGCGCCGAGCCCGGCGCAGGCATCGAGCTTCTCGGCCGAGCCCGCCGTGACGGCGACGTGCGCCCCCACCTCCCGGGCGAGCTGGATCGCCATCGTCCCGATGCCCGAGGAGCCTCCATGCACCAGCAGGGTCTGGCCCGGCATCAGGTTGGCGGTCAGGAAGACGTTCGACCAGACCGTGCACACCACCTCGGGGAGCGCGGCCGCGTCGGCGACCGAGACGCCCGCCGGCACGGGGAGCACCTGGGCGGCGGGCACGCAGACCAGCTCGGCGTAGCCACCACCGACGAGCAGGGCGCAGACGTCCTGACCCACGGCCCAGCCCTCGACGCCCTCACCGAGCGACTCGATCGTGCCGCTCACCTCAAGGCCCGGATAGGGGGACGCACCCGGTGGGGGATGGTAGAAACCGTTGCGCTGCATGACATCTGCCCGGTTCACCCCGGCGGCGACGACCTGGATCCGGACCTCGCCCGGCTGCGGCTCGGGGTCGGGGACCTCGGCCAGCACGAGCGCCTCGGCGTCGCCGGGTGTGGGGATGGTGATCGCCTTCATGGTCCGACCCTACGGCGGGCGACTTCGAGGTCGGCAGGGGTGTCGACGTCCAGCGCCGAGCCGTCGGTCACCACCACCGGCACCGGGCCGAGTGACCTCAGTAGCGGGGTGAGGCGCGCACCGTTCGGGTCGGTGGGCAGCACCTCACGGAGCGCCGCCAGCCGGTAGGCCGCCAGGAGCGGCTGCAGGCGCCCGTCGTCGTCCACGGCGGCGACGGCACGGCGGTGGGGGCCGGCGAGCAGGCTCTCGGCCAGGCGCGCGGCCGCGCGCCCGGCGAAGGGCATGTCCCCGCCGAGCACGACGACGACCTCGCCGTCCAGGCCCACCAGCCCGGCCGCGAGCCCCGCCACCGGCCCGCCCCCCGGCGGCTCCTCGCGGCGCCAGGTCACCGTGCGCGTGGTGGGTCGCTCGGAGCCGACGCACACGACGGCCCACGTCACGGGCAGTCCGTCCAGCACCCGGTCGAGCACGGTCGTGCCCCCCAGCGAGGCCGAGGTCTTGTCGCCACCGAACCGGACGCCACCCCCGCCGCAGAGCACGATCGCGATGACGGGAGCGGGATCCACCCACCCATCCTCCCCGACGTCGCGCGGGCCCACCCCTTCACGCCCGCTGAGGCGGTCACCGGGCTCCACCGCCGGAGGTCGGAGCCCGCGTTCCGTGCAGCCGCAGCCTGAGCTGGTCGGCGCCACGACGCAGGTGCCGGACGACGCGGTCGCGTTCGGTCGCCGAGGTGTCGGCGGGGTAGGTCACCGCGATCCCCGCGAGCGGGTGCCCGGTGTGGTCCAGCACGGGCAGGGCGACCGAGGCCAGTCCGGCGCTGACCGTCCCGTCCTCGAGGGCGTACCCCCGTGCGCGGGTCTGGACCAGGAGCCGACGCAGCGCCGAGGGGCTGGCAGGTCCACGGCCGTCGCGCTGCACCAGCGCGCTGGTGTGCGGGAACAACGCCGTGACCTGTGGTCCGGACAGGGCCGACAGCATGGCCAGCCCGCTCGCGGTGAGCGGTGCCGGCAGGCGCACGCCGACGTCGGTGACCAGGAGCGGGCGACCCGGCACACGCTCCTCGATCACATACAGCACGTCACGCCCGTGCAGGACCGCCAGGTGGGCGTTGTGCGTCGTGGCGTCGACCAGGCGTCCGAGGACCGGCCGCGCGAGGCGCTGGAGCGGCTCCTGGCGCTGATAGGCCGACCCCAGCTCGAAGGCGGCCACCCCCAGTCCCCAACGCCGGTCCTCGGGCAGGTGGGCGACGTAGCCGCGATCGCGCAGCACCGCCAGCAGGTGGTAGGTCGACGACCGGGGAATCCCGAGGGCGCGGCTGATCGCACCGGCCGGGAGGGGTTCGGTGTGCCGCGCCAACAGGCTCAGCAGGTCGAGCGCGGATCCCGCCGCCGGTGCATTGGGCATGGCGCATGGTCTCAGATCCGAGACACATTCGACGGCAGGGTGGTGTCCTGCATGCCGTGGGTGGGCTGCAATGGAGCCATGCCGCGGTATGCCGACTACCTCCCCACCCCCGAGCCCGTGACCGTGGGCGGGAGCCCCCTGTCGATCGACCAGGTCGTCCGGGTGGCCCGCGACGGCGCCGAGGTGGTGGTCGATCCGACCGCGCTGGACCGGGTTCGCCACTCCCGCAAGCGGATCGAGGACCTGGCCGGTGACTCGGTGCCGCACTACGGCGTCTCCACCGGGTTCGGCGCGCTCGCCACCCGCCACATCCCGACCGACCTCCGCGCCCAGCTCCAGCGGTCGCTGGTCCGCTCGCACGCCGCGGGCGCCGGGCCGGAGGTGGAGCGCGAGGTGGTGCGGGCGCTGATGCTGCTGCGGATCGCCACCCTGGCGACCGGTCGCACCGGGATCCGCGAGGCGACGCTGACGACGTACGTCGCGCTGCTCAACGCGGGGATCACGCCGGTGGTCCACGAGTACGGGAGCCTCGGGTGCTCGGGCGACCTCGCCCCGCTGTCGCACTGCGCGCTGGCGCTCATCGGGGAGGGTGTCGTCCGCGACGCCGCGGGTCAGGAGATGGACTCCGGGTCTGCGCTCGCCGCCGCCGGGCTGACCCCGGTCGTGCTCGCCGAGAAGGAGGGGCTGGCGCTCATCAACGGCACCGACGGGATGCTCGGCATGCTCTGCCTCGCCATCCACGACCTTCGCCGCCTGGTCACCACCGCTGACATCGCCGCCGCGATGAGCATCGAGGGGCTGCTCGGCACCGACGACGTCCTTGCCGCAGACCTCCACGCACTGCGCCCCCAACCGGGGCAGGCCCTGTCCGCCGAGAACATGCGAAAGATGCTGTCCGACAGCCCGATCCGTGAGTCACACCGTGATCCGGACGCGTGTACGCGCGTGCAGGACGCATACTCGCTGCGTTGCGCACCGCAGGTCGCGGGTGGCGTGCGAGACACCCTCGGTCACGCCGCTGCGGTCGCCGCCAACGAGCTCGCGTCCGCGATCGACAACCCGGTGGTCACCCTCGACGGGCGGGTCGAGTCCAACGGCAACTTCCACGGGGCACCGATCGCCTATGTGCTGGACTTCCTCGCCATCGTCGCCGCCGACCTCGCCTCGATCTCCGAGCGGCGGACCGACCGGTTCCTCGACCAGTCGCGCAGCAACGGGCTGCCGCCGTTCCTCGCCGACGACCCCGGCGTCGACTCCGGCCTGATGATCGCCCAGTACACCCAGGCCGCGATGGTCTCGGAGATGAAGCGGCTGGCCGTGCCCGCTTCGGTCGACTCGATCCCGAGCAGCGCGATGCAGGAGGACCACGTCTCGATGGGCTGGTCGGCCGCCCGCAAGCTCCGCCGGTCGGTCGACGCCCTCGGTCGCGTCCTCGCGATCGAGCTGGTGACGGCGGCCCGGGGAATCCAGCTCCGTGCCCCGTTGGAGCCCGCGCCGGCAACGGCAGCGGTGATCCGCGCCCTCGACGACGTCACCCGCACGGCTCCCGGCCCCGACCGGTTCCTCGCGCCGGACCTCGCCGCTGCCCACCTCGTCGTCCTCGACGGCTCACCGGTGCTCGCCGCCGAGGCCGTCACCGGCCCGCTGCACTGACGCCCACCCTGGGCGGGCCGACCCGCCCCGACCACCCCGAAACCCCAAGGAGACCCGATGGAAGGCGCTCGCCCCGTCCGCTCGCCCCGAGGCACCACCCTGACCGCGTCCTCGTGGGCCGCGGAGGCACCGATGCGGATGCTGATGAACAACCTGGACCCGGAGGTGGCCGAGCGACCGGACGACCTCGTCGTGTACGGCGGGACCGGTCGAGCGGCTCGGGACTGGAAGTCGTTCGACGCCATGGTCCGCACGCTGCAGGGCCTCAAGCCGGACGAGACGATGTTGGTGCAGTCTGGTCGGCCGGTCGGGGTGATGCAGACCCATGAGTGGGCGCCGCGCGTGCTGATCGCCAACTCCAACCTGGTGGGCGACTGGGCGAACTGGCCGGAGTTCCGGCGCCTGGAGCACCTCGGCCTGACGATGTACGGGCAGATGACGGCCGGGTCCTGGATCTACATCGGCACCCAGGGGATCGTCCAGGGCACCTACGAGACCTTTGCCGCGGTGGCCGAGAAGCGGTTCGGCGGGACGCTTGCGGGCACGCTCACCCTCACCGCCGGCTGCGGCGGCATGGGCGGCGCGCAGCCGCTGGCAGTGACCCTCAACGGCGGCGCGTGCCTGATCGTGGACGTGGACCAGACCCGGCTGCATCGACGCGTCGAGCACCGCTATCTCGACGAGGTGGCCGACTCACTGGACGAGGCCATCGAGAAGTCGCTCGCGGCCCGGGCCGAGCGCCGCGGCTGGTCGGTGGGAGTGGTGGGCAACGCCGCCGAGGTGTTCCCCGAGCTGCTCCGCCGCGGGGTGGAGATCGACATCGTGACCGACCAGACCAGCGCCCACGACCCGCTGTCCTACCTCCCCACCGGCATCGACCTCGGCGACTGGCACGAGTACGCCGAGGCCAAGCCCGAGGAGTTCACCGACCGCGCCCGGGAGTCCATGGCCCGGCACGTCGAGGCGATGGTGGGGTTCATGGACGCGGGAGCGGAGGTCTTCGACTACGGCAACTCGATCCGCGACGAGGCCCGCCAGGGTGGCTATGACCGCGCCTTCGAGTTCCCCGGTTTCGTCCCGGCCTATATCCGTCCGCTGTTCTGCGAGGGCAAGGGACCGTTCCGGTGGGTGGCGCTGTCGGGCGACCCGAAGGACATTGCGGCCACCGACCGCGCGGTGCTGGACCTGTTCCCCGACAACGACCGGCTGCAGCGCTGGATGCGTGGAGCCAAGGAGCGGATCGCGTTCCAGGGCCTGCCTGCTCGCATCTGTTGGCTCGGTTATGGCGAGCGCGACAAGGCCGGGCTCGCCTTCAACGACCTCGTCGCCAGCGGCGAGGTCAGCGCGCCGATCGTGATCGGCCGGGACCACCTCGACTGCGGTTCGGTGGCCAGCCCCTATCGCGAGACCGAGTCGATGCTGGACGGCTCGGACGCGATCGCCGACTGGCCGCTGCTCAACGCCCTGGTCAACACCGCGTCGGGTGCGTCCTGGGTCTCGATCCACCACGGTGGTGGCGTCGGCATCGGCCGGTCGCTGCACGCTGGACAGGTCTCGGTCGCCGACGGCACCCCGCTCGCGGCGGAGAAGCTCCGGCGGGTGCTGACCAACGACCCGGGCATGGGGGTCATCCGGCACGTCGACGCGGGGTATGAGCTCGCCGAGCAGGTGGCCCAGGAGAAGGGCGTCAGGGTCCCGATGCGAGAGGGTCAGTGACATCGGCGACCTGCGCACCGAGCGCTCGGACCACCTCGTCGGCGTCGGCAGTCACCGCCACCCCGTGGGCGCCGGCGCCGAGCGAGACCGGGTGCCCGGCGAGGGTGCTGTCGGCCACCACGGGCCACGCCGTCGTCGAGCCGAACGGGGTGATGGTGCCCCGCTCGTAGCCCGTCGCCTCGAGCGCCGTCGCGGCATCCGGCATCGAGATCCGGTTGACGCCCAACAGGTTTCGCAGCTTGGGCCAGGAGATCTCGCGGTCCCCGGGGACCAGCACGAAGATGTAGGCGCCCTCGCTCAGACGCACGACCAGGGTCTTGACGATGTCGCGCGGCTCGACCCCGCGTGCCGCCGCTGCCTCGGCGAGCGAGCCGACCCGCCCGTGCCGGGTGAGTGTGAACGCGATGCCCGAGGCCTCGAGCGCGGCCCGGGCGCGGCCCTCACCCGATGCGGGACCGGGCCGGTCGTCGGCGGTCCCGACGGTGGGGTCGGGGGCGGTGTCGGAGGTGGTCCTGGTGGCGGCGTCGGGCGTCGCCTCGGGTTCGGTCACACCGTCCATCTTGCGCCTCATGCACTCCACATCAGCGGAGGTTCGGGTCGCGCGCCTAGGGTGACGCCATGAGCTTCGCGTCGATGTGGTCGGAGCTCGAGGGGATCGGGCGATGCTCGGCGACGGGCGGGTACAGGCGGTTCGCGTGGACCCGCGAGGACGCGCTGCTCCGCGAGTGGTTCACCGGGGAGTGTGCGCTGCGGGGGCTCGACGTCACGACCGACCGGGCCGGCAACCAGTGGGCCTGGTGGGGCGATCCCGACGCGGCGGTGGCGGCGGGGCGACCGGGCGTGGTCACCGGGTCACACCTCGACAGCGTCCCGGACGGGGGCGCCTTCGACGGCCCCCTGGGGGTGGTGTCGGCCCTGGCGGCGATCGACGTTCTCCGCGACGCCGGATTCCGGCCGTCCGCGCCGGTCGGTGTCGTCAACTTCGTCGACGAGGAGGGCGCCCGCTTCGGGGTGGCCTGCGCCGGCTCGCGGATCATCACCGGCGCCCTGTCGCCGGACCGGGCCCGCGGCCTGCGCGACGTCGACGGGGTGTCGATGGCCGAGGCCCACCATCGAGCCGGTCGCGACCCGCGCGAGCTGGGCGCCGACCGCGACGCGGTGCGGCGGATCGGCGCGTTCGTCGAGCTGCACGTCGAGCAGGGACGCGGGCTCGGCGCGCTGGCCGTGGACGCGCCGGTCGCGGTGGGAACCGGGATCTGGCCCCACGGGCGCTGGCGGATCGAGCTCCCCGGTGAGGCCAACCACGCCGGGACCACCCGGCTGGAGGACCGACGGGACGCGATGCTCGCACTGGCCCGGGTCGTCCTGCTCACCCGGGCTGCCGCGGAGCGTCACGGCACGGTGGCGACCATCGGCAAGGTGCACGTCCAGCCCGGCGGGGTCAACGCCATCGCGTCGGCGGTCACCGCGTGGCTGGACGCGCGCGGTGCCGATGAGAACTCAGTGCACGCGGTCGTGCGCAAGATCCGTTCAGCAGCAAGGGAACTCGGCGGGGACGTGTTCGAGGACTCCTGGACGCCGCGCACCGTGCTCGACGTCGACCTGGCCGAACGCCTGGGTGCAATCCTGGGCGGAGTGCCGTTGCTCGGCACCGGAGCGGGGCACGACGCCGGGGTGCTCGCGCAGCACGGGGTGCCGGCCGGAATGCTGTTCGTCCGCAACCCCAGCGGCATCTCCCACTCACCCGCCGAGTGGGCCGAGCAGGCCGACTGCCTGGTCGGGGTCACCGCGCTCGCCGCCGTCCTCCGGGACCTGTCCGGGGATGCCGTGTGACCGGGTACTGGGCCGAGCACGCCCACCTGCCCGACGGGACCGCCGCGGGCGTGCGGTTCTCCGTGGAGGGCGACCGCTTCGGTGAGGTCCGCGCCCGAACCCGACCCGTGCACGGTGACGAGGTGCTGACCGGGGTGGTGCTCCCCGGGTTCGCTAACGGCCACAGCCATGCCTTCCACCGAGTACTGCGCGGTCGCACCCACTCCGGGGGCGGGACGTTCTGGACCTGGCGTGAGCAGATGTACGTGGCCGCACGAGCCCTGGACCCGGACACCTACCTCGCCCTCGCCCGCGGGGTCTTCGCCGAGATGGTCCTGGCCGGGTACACCGCGGTCGGCGAGTTCCACTACGTCCACCACGCACCCGGTGGCGCGGCATATGCCGATCCGAACGCCATGGGGGAGAGCCTGATCCAGGCCGCGCGGGAGGCGGGGATCCGGCTCACCCTGCTCGACACGTGCTACCTGTCCGGGGGACTGCAGGGCGACGGCCACCTGCCGTTGGACGAGGTCCAGACCCGCTTCTCCGACGGCACGGTCGAGGCCTGGGCGGCGCGCGTCGAAGCACTGCCGGACACGTCCACGTCCCGTGTGGGGCTGGCGGTGCACTCGGTGCGCGCGGTCCCCCGCGACGCGCTGGCCGAGGTCGCCCGGGCTGCCTCCGCACTGGGTGGGCGACCACTCCACCTCCACCTCAGCGAACAGCCGGCCGAGAACCTCGCTGCGCAGATGCACTACGGGTGCACGCCCACCGAGCTGCTCGAGGGGGCCGGCCTGCTCGGACCCGACCTCACCGCCGTGCACGCGACCCATCTGTCGGAGCGGGACATCGGCCTGCTCGGCGGGGCGGGGGCCACCGCCTGCTTCTGCCCGACCACCGAGCGCGACCTGGCCGACGGCATCGGTCCCGCCCGGGCTCTCGCCGCGGCCGGGTGCCGGCTCACGCTCGGGTCGGACCAGAACGCGGTCATCGACCCGTTCGAGGAGGTGCGGGGCCTGGAGATGCACGAGCGGCTGGTCACCGGCGAGCGGGGCCGGTTCACCCCGGCCGGCCTGGTCAACGTCGCGACCCACCTGGGGTACGCCAGCCTGGGCTGGGACGGTGGCCGTCTGGCTCCCGGCGCGCTCGCCGACTTCGTGGTGGTCCGGGACGACTCGCCGCGGACCGTCGGGAGCCGGGCCGACCAGGTCGCCTATGCGGCGACGGCGTCCGACGTCCGCATGGTGGTGGTCGGCGGCGAGGTGGTGGTCCGCGACGGGCAGCACCGGCTGGGTCCAGTGGCACCGCTGCTCCGCCACGCCTTCGACCGGCTGCGGGGGTCGGCGTGAGCGCGACGGTGATCACGGGGATCTCCGAGCTCGTGACCTGCGACGGGAGCGGACCTGACGGGCTCGGCGCGCGGGCGGGGGCGGCCGTGGTCGTCCAGGACGGGGTCCTCGCGTGGGTCGGTCCCGCGGCGTCGGCACCGGCCGCCGATGCCGTGCACGACCTCGGCGGTCGAACCCTGCTGCCCGGGTTCGTCGACTCGCACGCGCACCTCGTCTTCGCCGGCGACCGGTCGGCCGAGTTCGCGGCGCGGATGGCCGGCGAGGCATACGACGGCGGCGGGATCGGGGTCTCGGTCGCGGCCACGCGAGCGGCGACCGAGGACGACCTGCGGGCGCTCCTCGCGGCCCGGGTCGCCGAGATGCGGCGTCAGGGAACCACCACCGTGGAGGTGAAGAGCGGATACGGCCTGACCGTCGCCGACGAGGCGCTCGCGGTCCGGCTCGCCGCCGAGGTCACCCCCGAGGTCACCTTCCTCGGCGCGCACGTCGTGCCGGCCGAGTACGCCCACGACCGCGGCGCCTATCTCGACCTCGTGACCGGGCCGATGCTCGCGGCAGCCGCCCCGCACGCACGGTGGGTCGACGTGTTCTGCGAACCGGCCTCGGCGCACGCGTTCACCGGTGAGGAGGCGCGTGCGGTGCTGGAGGCCGGGATCGCGGCCGGGTTGTTGCCCCGCGTCCACGGCAACCAGCTCGGACCCGGGCCCGGGGTCCGGCTCGCCGTCGAGGTCGGTGCCGCCAGCGTCGACCACTGCACCCATCTGTCCGACGCTGACGTCGACGCCCTGGCGTCGGCCCGCGGGACGACGGTGGCGACGCTGCTGCCCGGCGTCGAGTTCTCGACCCGGTCGCCGTATCCCGACGCGGCCGCCCTGCTGCGGGCCGGGGTCGACATCGCGCTCGCGACCGACTGCAACCCCGGCACCTGCTACTCCTCGTCGATGCCGTTCGTCATCGCGCTGGCGGTGCGCGAGATGGGACTGACACCCGGTCAGGCGGTGTACGCAGCCACGGCCGGCGGTGCGCGCGCACTCCGCCGCACCGACATCGGCCGGATCGTGGTCGGCGCCCGCGCGGACCTCGCGGTGCTGGACGCGCCGAGCCACCAGCACCTGGCCTACCGCGCGGGCGTGCCGATCGCCTCGACCCTCGAGCTCACCTGAGCCCAGCCCCGCCCGAGTTCAGTCCCGAGCCCCAGTTCAGATATGGGAAGGTTGCTGTCGCCCTGGCAACCACGAAGTTCCCATATCTGGGCTGCGGGGCTGCGGGGCTGCGGGGCGACCGGTCAGGCGTCGCCCTCGCGCATCGCCTTGGGCAGGTGACCCGAGGACTTCTCGTAGTACTGGGCCGCCTTGCGGGTCGCGAGCAGCCGGGCCGACCCCACGGCCAGACCGGTGACGGCGGCGAAGCTCAGGGCCTCGACCCAGGGCGTACGCGGGTCGCGGGGGTCGATCTCGCTGTCCCGGCCGGCCTTCTTCCACACCGCGGTGACGAGCTTGTTCGCGAGCACTCCGGCCAGCACGGCCGAGCCGGTGCCGATGACGCGCCAGACCAACGGGCCCATGGGTCCTCCTCGAATATCGAACGGGGTCGAGCGGCCAGCGTGTCACAGGCTGACCCACGCCGTCCGGCGCCGCCCGTGTGGTGGCCCAGCGGTGTACGGTGGTGACACAACGACAGGGGAGCGCGCGAGCGCTGAGAGTGCGGTCCGCCGCAGACCCTCGAACCTGCTCCGGTTAGCACCGGCGAAGGGAGTCGAGTCTCAGGTCCTCGGTCGGCACACCACCGTGCGACGCGCGCAGCCAGCGCCCCGTGGCCCGAGGGCGCGCCGTCCGGTGGCCTCCCCGGAGGCTTCTGCCACCGGACCCGAAGGACACCACCATGAGCGCCAACCTCCGCACCACCGACCCCGCCACGACGCGACGTCGCCGCAGCATCCGGGCCAGCGCCCCGCTCGGCGGCTGGCGCACGGTCGACCTCCTGACCATCGCCTTCCTCGGCGTCGCGTTCGGCATCGCGTACTGGGGCTGGGGGTTCGCCTACCGCGTGCCGTCCGAGGCGCTCGGCGCGATCTTCCCGCCGCTGGGCGGGATCACGTCCGCCCCCTGGCTGGTCGCCGGCGTCGTCGGCGGCCTGGTCGTCCGGCGTCCAGGTGCGGCGCTGTTCTGCGAGGTGCTCGCCGCTCTGGTGTCGATGCTGCCCGGCACGCAGTGGGGGTTCGGCACCTTCCTCGCCGGCGTCCTGCAGGGCGTCGGTGCCGAGCTCGCGTTCGCGGCCCTCGGGTATGCCAGCTTCGGGATCGGGGCCGCGGCCCTCGCCGGCGCGCTGAGCTCACCGCTGGAGGTGGTCTACGAGTGGTTCACCTACTACCCCGACTGGGCGATGGCGTGGAAGGTGGCCTACCTGGGCATCGGCGCGGTCGCGGGCGCGGTCATCGCAGGTGGGCTCGGGATCGCCATCACCCGCGCCCTCGCCACGGCAGGGGCGCTGAACGCCTTCCCGCCGGGTCAGGAGCTGCGGGAGCGACACGCTGTCTGACCCGGCCGGCGGTAGGCGTCCGCCGGCCGCCGGCGGTCCCGCACCGGAGGTGGTGGGCAGGGTCGACGTCCTCGGGCTCACCTGGCGCCCCTACGGACGGCGAGCGCCGATCCTGCGCGACCTGCACCTGGTGGTCCCGGCCGGGCAGCGGGTGCTGCTCGCCGGGCCGAGCGGGTCGGGCAAGTCGACGCTGCTGCGCGCGCTCGCGGGGGCGCTGCAGGTCGCCGAGGACGGCGAGCTCTCCGGCGGCGTCACCATCGACGGCAACGCCCCCGGCTCCCGCCCCGGTCAGGTCGGCCTGGTGCTCCAGGAGCCGGGCGCCGGGGTCGTCGCCGCGACCATCGGCCGCGACGTGGCCTTCGGTCTGGAGAACACCGGCGTACCCCGGTCGCAGATGCCATCCCGGGTGGCCGCCGCGCTGGCTGCCGTGCGTCTCGACCTTCCCCGGGGGACGCCGACCTACGCGCTCTCCGGTGGCGAGACCCAGCGCCTGGCCATCGCCGGCGCCCTGGCGCTGCAACCGGCCCTGCTCCTGCTCGACGAGCCCACCGCGATGCTCGACCCGGACAACGCGGCGGCCGTACGCGCCTGCGTGGCCGAGGTGGCGCGCGCTCGCTCGCTGACCACAATGGTCGTGGAGCACCGGCTGGGTCCGTGGGTGGACCAGGTCGACCGCCTCGTGGTGCTGGGTGCCGACGGCGACATCGTGGCCGACGGGGACCCGGACGAGGTCCTCGCCGAGCACGGGGACCGGCTGGCCGAGCAGGGGATCTGGGTGCCGGGGCGTCCGGACCCGCTGCCGGTCGCCCTGCCGGCCGGGCTGTTCGCCGACCCGGTGCTGGCGCCGAACGAGTCTGCCCTGCGGACCGAGGCGGCCACCGTCTCCCGTCGGGTGACCCTCGTCGACGGGTCGACGCGCTCGACCCTCGCGGTGCTCGACGAGTCGGTCGCGGCGCGGTCCGGGCAGGTCCTGGCCCTGGTCGGGCCGAGCGGGTGCGGCAAGTCCACCTTGCTCCTGGCCCTGGGTGGCCTGATCGGTCTGAGCTCGGGCGCGGTGACAGCGCACCGCGACCTGGCACCGACCCGCTCGACGGGAGCCGAGGGCCGCGACCCGCGCAGGTGGACCTCGCCCGAGACCGCTCGCGTCCTCGCCTGGGTCCCGCAGTGGGCGTCCTCGACGCTGGTCGCCCGCACCGTGCTCGACGAGGTGATGACCACCCCCCGCGCCCTCGGGCAGGTCGAGTCGGAGGCGGCGACCCGGGCGCGGTCGCTGCTGGACGTCCTGGGCCTCGGTGGCCTGGAGCTCGCCGACCCGCGTCACCTCTCCGGTGGGGAGCAGCGCCGGCTGGCGATGGCCTCGGCGGTCGTCCACCAGCCCGCGGTGGTGCTGGCCGACGAGCCGACCGTGGGGCAGGACCGGGCCACCTGGGCGGCGGTGCTGGGGCTGCTCCAAGGTCTGCGCGAAGCGGGTTCGGCCGTCGTGGTGACGACCCACGACGACGCGGTCACGCGGCTCGCCGACCGGGTCCACCCGATGGTCCGGCCGGCGCAGCCCCCGCCCGCGCCTGCCGTGCGTCGTTCGCTCGCCGCGCGGGCCGGACCACTGGCGCTCCTGTTCGGCTGCGCCGCCGCGATACCGGCCGGGGTGCTGGCACCGGGCTGGCGGGCCGGCCTGCTGGTCCTCGCCGTGCAGCTGGCCCTCACCGTGCTGGCCCTGGCCGCCCCGGGTGACGGCCCTCCACCGCCCCACCGCTCGCGCCGGCTGCTGCTGCGGTTGGCGCCGGGACTGGTCGGTGCGGTCTCGGTGGGGTGGTCCACCTGGCTGCTCGGTGGGCACGACCTCGACCTTGCCTACGCCGCGACGGTGCGGGTCGTCCTGATCGTGCTGCCGTCGGCGGCGCTCGTCCCGTTCGTCGACCCCGGGGCGCTCGGCGACCACTGCGCCCAGCGGTTGCACCTGCCCGACCGCCCGGTCGTCGCCGCCGCGGCGGCGCTGCAGCGGGTGCAGACCTTCGGCGACACCTGGGCGGAGATCAGCCGGGCGCGCCGGGTCCGGGGCATCGGCTCGGGACGCAGCCCGCGCGCCGTCCTCGCCCAGGCGAGCGCCCTGACCTTTGGCATGCTCGTCCGGTCGCTGCAGGCCGCGGCCCAGCTCGCGGTCGCGATGGACGCGCGGGGGTTCGCGACCGCATACCGCCGGACGTGGCTCGCCCCCGCCCCCTGGCGGCGGTCGGACACGCTGCTGAGCCTGGGCGCTCTTCTCCCGGCCACGGCGGCCCTGGTGCTGCGCGGTCTCTGAGGTGCGTGGACTCTGAGGTGCGTGGTCTCTGAGGTGCGTGGTCTCTGAAGTGCGCGGTCTCTGAGCTGCGTGGACTCTGAGCTGCGTGGTCTCCAGAGACCCGCGTGCCCGCCCTCCGGGGGACCGCGTGTCCGCGCTGCAGCCGCCGCGGAAAGGGTGACGTCCCCGCCGACTCCGGGCCCGTCGCGGCCGGTCAGTCGCCGGGGGCTCGCGTCCGTGGACGGATCGTGAGGATCTGCTCGGCTCGCCCGACCGGACCGTGGACGTCGTGAAGGACCGTCGAGGTCAGCCCGACCCCGTTGGCGCCGAACGTGACCGTCGTGTCCATGCCGACCCACGACGGGTCCGGCTCGCGGTACAGGTGGATGGTCAGGTCGACGTTGGGGAAGGCCCACTGCTGCGGGTCGGCCCGCACGACGAAGCCGTTCGCGGTGTCGACCAGGGCGACGAACGCCGCGGTGGGGCTGGTGGCGACGCCGTCGAGCAACGTGGTGTCCGAGCGCATCCAGATCTGACCGCGTCCGGGCACGTTGTCGGGGTTGACCCGGAACTGCAGGGAGTCGAAGTAGCCACCGGTCCAGATCTCGGACCCCGCCCAGGGACCCCACTGCTCCGGCGGAGTCATCGGCTCGGGCTGGCCACCCGCCACGTGGGCCGTGTCGTGTCGGGCCAGGCGCCACCCCTGGGCCCGCACCACGGTCCGTCCACCGACCGTCATCGCGGCCTCGACCAGCTCGATCGTCCGACCCGGCCGGGCGACGTGGACGTCGATGAGGCTGGGGCGGGCGGGGATCATGCCGAGGATGTCATAGCTGATGCGGGCCAGGACGAGGTCCTCGCGCGGTTCGTGGGTCTCCAGCGCGTGCGCGAGCAGACCCGACACCGGGCCCATGTGCTGCTCCTCGGGGTTCCAGACCCCTTCGATGTGCGAGGTCGGCTGGTACAGCCCGCCTCCGAGCGGCTGGTAGTAGCTGTCGACGCCGGTCGGCAGGGAGCGCGAGGGCGTCACGGACCCCGCACGGGGGAGGCCCAGGGCGTCGTCGCTCATGCCGTCAGCGTAGGAGGTCGGTGCCGGTGGTCCACCCCTCGGGCCACCGATGATGCGCGGGCCCCTCGTGGCCCTACGCTCGGTGCGTGGACTGGAACAAGTACGACGCCTGCCTGTTCGACCTCGACGGCGTCCTCACGCCGACGGCCGAGGTCCACATGCGCGCCTGGGACGTCATGTTCAACACCTACCTGTCTTCGCGGGACCCCGGGGCGGGCGGCGATGTGTCGCCGTACGTCGCGCAGGACTACTACTCCTATGTCGACGGCAAGCCGCGCTATGACGGTGTGCGGTCGTTCCTCGCGTCCCGCCAGATCGAGCTGCCCGACGGCACGCCGGAGGACGCGGCCGACCAGGAGACGGTGTGCGGACTCGGCAACCGCAAGAACGACACGTTCTCCCAGATCCTGGTCGACGAGGGTGTGGAGCCCTACCCCCACTCGGTGGTCCTGCTGGACTGGCTGTCCGCGCAGGGCAAGGCCGTTGCCGTCGTCTCCTCCTCGCGCAACGCACCGGCCGTGCTGAAGGCGGCCGGACTCTCCGATCGTTTCGAGGTCGTCATCGACGGCGTGGTCGCGGCGGCCGAGGGGCTCGAGGGCAAGCCCTCACCCCAGACCTACCTGCGGGCGGCCCAGCGCCTCGATGTGCAGAAGGAGCGCGCCGTCGTCTTCGAGGACGCGCTGTCGGGTGTCGAGTCCGGACGGGCTGGGCAGTTCGGGCTGGTGGTCGGTGTCGACCGTGGGGCGGGGGTCGACGACCTCACGACCCACGGCGCCGACGTGGTCGTGCAGGAGCTCGACGAACTGATCTGACCCGGCCGCGTTCTCGCGTCCAGGACTGAACCGAGAGGCACGGCCATGGGTTTCGACCGCTCACAGATGGGCCACCCCGACCCCGTCGACCGCACGCGCTTCCCCGTCGAGGAGTGGGCCTGGACCGAGGCCTGGTGGTCCGGCGCGGATCTCGGCGTCACCGAGTCGATGTTCGCGGTCGCCAACGGCTACCTCGGGTTGCGGGGCAACGTCGAGGAGGGTCGCGAGACCCACGCGCACGGGACCTTCATCAACGGTTTCCACGAGACCTGGCAGATCCAGCACGCCGAGGAGGCCTACGGCTTCGCGCGGACCGGTCAGACGATCGTCAACGTCCCCGACGTGAAGACGATCAAGCTGTACGTCGACGACGAGCCGCTGCTGCTCTCGGTCGCCGACCTCGAGGAGTACGAGCGGAGTCTGGACCTCCGCGACGGGGTGCTCCGTCGCTCGCTGGTCTGGCGCACTCCCTCGGGCAAGCGGGTCAAGGTCGAGTCGCAGCGACTGGTGTCCTTCGAGCAGCGGCACGTCGCGGTGATGACGTTCGAGGTCACGATGCTCGACGGCAACGCGCCGATCGCGATCTCCTCCCAGGTGCTGAACCGCCAGGACGGCCAGGACGAGTACCACGTCAAGGCTGCGGCCGGTGGCGAGGGCTTCGACCCGCGCAAGGCCAGCCACCTGTCCGAGCGCGTGTTGCTGCCCCAGAGCCACTGGGCCGGCGAGCGCCGGATCGCGCTGGGCTACAAGTGCGCCCAGTCCGGGATGACCATAGCGGTGGCGGTCGACCACGAGATCGTGACCGAGAACTCGTTCGACGAGCTGACCCACGCCGAGGAGGACCAGGCCAAGAAGATCTTCCGCGTGCACGCCAGGGAGGGCGTGCCGATCCGGATCACCAAGACCGCCGCATACCACTCGTCCCGCGGCGTCCCCAGTCGTGAGCTGGTCGACCGTGCCCGCCGGACGCTGGACCGGGTGCGGGAGCTGGGTATCGCCGAGATCTTCGCCGAGCAGCGCCGCTGGCTCGACCGCTTCTGGGCCGACTCCGACGTGCTGGTCGTGGGCCACCCCGCCATCCAGCAGGCGGTGCGGTGGAACCTGTTCCAGCTCATCCAGGCCTCGGGTCGGGTCGAGCAGGCGGGCATCGCGGCCAAGGGTGTGTCCGGGTCCGGCTACGAGGGTCACTACTTCTGGGACACCGAGATCTATGTCCTGCCGTTCCTCAGCTATACCTCACCGTGGGTCGCTCGTGGGGCACTGCGTTTCCGGCACCACATGCTCCCCGCCGCCCGCAAGCGCGCCGAGGAGATGAGCCAGCTCGGTGCGCTGTTCCCCTGGCGGACGATCAACGGCGAGGAGGCCTCGGCCTACTACGCCGCGGGGACTGCGCAGTTCCACATCAACGCCGACATCGCCTACGCCTTGTGCAAGTACGTCGGCGCGACCGGCGACGAGGACTTCATGACGCGCGAGGGCATCGACATCCTCGTCGAGACCGCGCGCATGTGGGCCGACCTCGGGTTCTGGCTGGGCAACGACCGGGGGTTCCACATCCACGGGGTGACCGGGCCCGACGAGTACACCACCGTCGTGAACAACAACCTGTTCACCAACGTGATGGCGCGCGACA
This sequence comes from uncultured Actinomycetota bacterium, assembly GCA_963750305.1. Taxonomy (GTDB): domain Bacteria; phylum Actinomycetota; class Actinomycetes; order Actinomycetales; family Dermatophilaceae; genus CAVVPX01. The sequence continues at coordinate 113,003 of CAVVPX010000002.1, read as the reverse complement.
ACCTGCGCCAGGCTGCCCGCTGGTCGTCGTTGATGCGCGAGCGCTGGCCCGACGCCTATGCACGGATGGTGGACCGCCTCGACCTCGACGAGGAGGAGATCGAGGAGTGGGCGCGGTGCGCCGAGGGGATGTACCTGCCGTACGACGAGGCGCTGAAGGTGCATCCGCAGGACCAGCACTTCCTCGAGCGCGAGGTGTGGGACCTGGCCGCCACCCCGGCGTCCAAGCGACCTCTCCTGCTGCACTACCACCCGCTGGTGATCTATCGGTTCCAGGTGCTCAAGCAGGCCGACGTCTGCGCCGCGCTGTTCCTGCAGGGTGACGTGTTCACGTTGGGGGACAAGCGCGCCGACTTCGAGTACTACGACCCGATCACCACCGGCGACTCGACCCTGTCGGCGGTCGTGCAGTCGATCATCGCGGCCGAGACCGGATATCAGGACCAGGCGCTGCGCTACTTCCACGACGGGTTGTACGTCGACCTGGCCGACCTCCACAGCAATGCGGCCGACGGGGTGCACATCGCCTCGACGGGTGGGGTCTGGAACTCGCTGGTCTACGGGTTCGGCGGGATGCGCGACCACAACGGCACGCTGACCTTCGACCCGAGGCTGCCCGCGAGCTGGCCCCGTCTGGAGTTCAGCCTCCAGGTGGGGGGCACCCGGCTGCGGGTCTCGCTCGAGGCCGACGCCCTGACCTTCACCGCGCTCGATGGTGAGGCGACCCCGGTCATCGTCCGGGGTGAGCGCCACGTCGTGAGCCCCGGTGAGCCGACCGTGGTCCCGCTCGCCGACCAGGGCCCCGTCATCACCCGTGAGCTCGGCTCGATGCCGCTGGTCGGCTCCGGCAACGAGCACAACATGGTCTACACCGCCGGGGTCCCCGATCCTGATCGTCGCAAGCGCGGATATGCCGACGGCTCACCGGCTCTGGTCACGGCCGGTACGCCGCCCACCGCCCCCGCGGCTCCGGAGCAGGCGCCGGAGGCCGCGCCACCACCGAGCTAGGCGCGGGCCGGCCGCTGCCGCCGACCTGCGTGGCGTCGTTCGAGAAGGACGCCGGACGCCGGCCGGCGGGGTCCTGGGCCGCGGGTCAGCCGAACAGGTCGTCGTTCGGGGTCTCGACCCGACCCCGCCGCGCGAGGTACCCGTGCCACAGCACTCGCGCCGCCGTGGCGCGATGTGGTCGCCAGCGCTCGCCGATGACCTCCAGCTCGGCCTGCGTGGGGACGACCTCGAGGCCGAGGGCCTCCGCCGCCGCGACCTGGAGGGCGCGGTCGCCGACCGGCCAGAGGTCGGGTCGTCCGAGGCAGGCGAGCAGGTAGACGTCGGCGGTCCAGACCCCGATGCCCGGCAGCGCGGTCAGGCGCCGCCGCACCTCGTCGTCGTCGAGCACGTCCAGCCCGTCGAGGTCGAGTGCTCCGGTGGTGACCGCGTCGGCCAACGCCCGCAGATAGCGGTCCTTCTGCCGGGACACACCGTCCTCGCGCAGCTCCTCCGCCGTCGTGGCCAGGATGCCGCGGGGGGTCATGACCCCGATCCGGTCACGCACCCGCCGGTAGGCCGCGGCCGCAGACGCCAGCGACACCTGCTGCTCGAGGATGAACAGGGCCAGGGCGGGGAACCCGGGCGGGCGCAGCCACAGGTCCGGTATGCCGTGCGCCGCGACCTGCGCCGCCAGCTGGGCGTCGGCCGCGGCCAGGGAGCGCACCCGGCGACGGAACGTCCTCTGGTCCACGCGGGTGACGGTATCCGAGCAACCGTCGACCTGCTGGCGGGGGTGGCCGGCCCAGCACGGGTCCCGGCACGCCGACGGCGCCACCGCTGGTGCGAGAGTGCACCATCGATGACGCCGTCGGCGCCTCTTGCTGTCGAGGACTACCGGACCTGGACGCGGACCGGGGTGGTCCTGCCCCCGATCAACACTCCGAGGTTCCAGTATCCGGGCCGCATCGCGCGGTCCATCGTGACGCCGAGCGCCCAGGTGCCCTTGCCGGTCTGGCGGAAGGCCACGCTCGCGCCGCGGGGGGCGTTCGGCGCGGGTGCCGCGTTGACATAGGTCGGACGGGTGGCCGAGGCGACCAGCAGCGTGTAGGTCTGGCCGCGGCGGACGCTGTAGGCGCCGTTCGCGTAGGCAGCACCCTGGACCACGATCGGAGCCACCGAGACCCGGATCGACGTGCGGGCCTGGTTGCCGGCCTTGTCGGTTGCGGTCGCGGTGATCGTCTCGACCGTGCCCGAGCGCTGCTTGACGATGGTGCAGGACGCGATGCCCGAGCCCTTGTCGGAGCTGGTGCAGGCGACCCTCGGGCTCGCGGCGAAGTACCGAGCACCGTTGGTGGCACCGGTGATCCGCGCGGTGGGGGCAACGGAGTCGATGTCGATCCCGGAGACGACGACCGTGGTCGCGCCGCCGTCGACGGCGAGGACCGTGCGCGAGACCGACTGCGCCGCAGCCTGCTTGCTCAGGGTCACCGGCGTGGGGCAGGCCGCGACCAGGGCCGCGCTCGTCGGGGTGCAGGTGAAGCTGACCCGGACAGGCGTGGTGTACCAGCCGCTACGCGACTTCGGCTTGGCCGACGTGACGGTCGCGGTGACGACCGGGTTGTTCCGGGCCGTCGAGCCGGACGAGGGCAGGAACCCCTGGGCACCGTCGTACGCCGCGGCGACCCGACGGGACCGGTCGGCCGGCGTCGAGTACTCCAGCGTGGCCGTGCCGTCCACGACCGGGGCGGACCCGACCGGGAGACCGTCGACGCTGAACTGCACCGTGCCCGTGGGGGATCCGGCGCCGGGGGCGACGGGGGCCACCGTGGCGGTGATCCGGTCGGAGCCGACCAGCAGCTGCGTGGTCGTGGCGGCGGCGTCGACCGTCAGGACCTGGGTCCCGGTGGAGACCGCGTAGCTCACCGAGTCCGACGGCGTGAAGGTGGCCGACACCGGGTGGGACCCGGCGGCGAGCGGGACGGTCGGTCCGGCGAGGTCCACCGAGGTGGCGGTGCCGTCCTCCGACAGGGCCACCGGGTCACCCACGGGAACCCCGTCGACGGCGAACTGCACGAGACCGGCGTCGGTTCCGCTGACGGAGGCCGTGGCCGTGACCGACTGTCCGTGCACCGAGGTGGTCGGGGACAGCGTCATCGAGGTGGCGGTGGCGAGCTTCTGAACGGCGATCGTCTGGGTGACGTCCGGGGCGGCGAGGTAGTGGTCCGCGCCTTCCTGACGGGCTGTGACGACACAGTCGCCGGAGGCCTCGAACGTGAGCCGGTCACCGTCCACGGTGCACACCGCGGCGCGAGAGGCCGCGGTCAGCAGCGGCGTGGGGGAGGACGCGTCCTCGACCGAGAACGTCACCGGTCGGCCGGAGCCGCCGCCCGTGGCGACGAGGTCCACCGAGGTGCCGACCGAGGCCGGGGTGGACAGCGGCGCAAAGGTGATCGCCTGCGCTGCGGTCACCGTGATGTCGCGCGATGCCGTGACGCCCGCGGAGTCCGGGGTCGACAGCTCAGCGGTGACCGTCTGCGGACCGGCCAGGGCCGAGGTGCCCGTGAACGGGATCGCCAGGGTCGGCAGGTCGACGTCCCCGCCAGCGGCGCTGGTCCGGGTGCAGGTGACGACCTGGGCCTGCGTCACGCAGTCGTACTCGTCCGAGACGACCGTGCCGGGGAGCAGGCCGGCCGGGAAGGTGGTGGTGAGGGTGACGGTGTCGCCCTCGCGCGATCCGCCGTCCAGCGACGGCGTGAGGAGGATGCTGCCGGTGCTGCCCGCGGTGACGGCGCCGTCGACGCTGTCGGAGACCGAGAGCTGGTGCTGCGGTGCGGCCGGGGTCAGCGTGGTCGCCAGCAGGTTGCTGACGGCGTGGAACTCCGCGCCGCCGCCCGTGCCGGCGGTGAAGCCGAGTGACAGGGACTTCGGCAGGCCGGTCTCGGAGTCGTACCAGGAGGTCGGGATGCCCGCGGTGGCCATGTCCGTCGCGCTCGGCAGTGGTCCGGTGCTGACCTGGCGCTCTCCGCTGTAGGAGGTCCAGGCCACGAGCCAGCTGTGGGCCGGCACCGGGTCACCCGCGCGGGTGAGCTGCTGTGCGGACAGGGGGTTGACCGCGAACTGCACGGGCACACCCTGTGCCGGTCGCAGGACCTCGGAAGGCTGGTTGAGGGCGCCACTGCTGGCGGTCGTCGAGATCGCGCAGTATCCGTCCAGGCCGTTGCCCGGACCACGGACGGTGACGCTCTGGCCGGCGTTGCCGGTCTGCTCACAGGTCGTGGTGGTCGAGCCAAAGGCGTTGGTGGCGAACGAGCCGATGACGTCGACGCCGACGCCGAGGTAGGCGTTCGCCAGGCCCGGCTGGTCGCTGATCGACGCGTAGCCGAGTCCGGCACCGAGCTGGCCGACACGGGTCGGGGCCTGGGGGTTCTCGGGGTCGGTCGCGGCCAGCGACAGGGTCAGGCCGTCGGCCGGGAGCCCGGTCCAGACATTGCCGCCCCACTGGTAGGAGTCGAAGGTGACGTCGAGGCCCGCGGCGGTGGGCAGGCCACCGTCGAGGAAGGCGCCCGCAGCCATGTTGTAGGTGTAGTCGGTCAGCCGCAGGGCCCCGCGGTCCTGCGCGTCCGGCCCGTAGAGCCACTCGTCGTAGGTGCACCACTCTGCTGGGTACCCGTACATCGCGCACCAGGGGTCGACGCTCTGCTGTCGTCCGTTGACGTTCTCCGCGCACCCCGGCAGCGGCTGCGCGGAGGTGTCGTTGCTGGCGGTCAAGCACGCTCGGTTGCCGGAGTCCGACCCGGGCAGCACGAACCGGTTGATGGTGCTGCTCCCGGCGAAGGACTCGCTGAGCAGGGTCGTGACCGCCGGGGTCACGCCGGTGGGTGAGACGGGCACGGCGACGGCGGGCGCTGCAGCCACGGCGGCGCAGACGCCGAGGGTGGTCGTCGCAACCGCGAAGGCCGCGGCGGACCGGCGGGCGAGGGAACGGGGGCTGGGCGGAAGGGAGAGCGAAGAGCGTGAGCGAGGTGGCATGCGAGACCTTCTGTGGCCGTGGGGTCGGGCGAGGGACCGGGTCCGACGCTGCGACGTTAGGGACCAACTGACCTGCGGGGACAGGGCCGGACGCCGAACCGGCCCGAACGGTGGAGGTCCACTGGCCGAAGGTCGGCCGGGGTGTGGCCGAGCGTGCGATGACGGGAGGAGACGGCACTTTGCCAGCACTTGCGGCGAGGTGGTCGTGGCGAGAAGATCATGTGTTCGGCCTGCACCTTCGAGCCCGCTCGCTCTCTGCTCTGGTCCGACCCTCGCGGGGTCGGAAGCGCCTGACCCCAGGAGATGTCATGCCCACACCCTCATCGCTACCCGTAGGCGCTGGTCGACGGTCGCGCCGATCCGCTCTCCGGATGGTGGCCGCGCTCACGACCGTCGCCGTCGCGGCCCTGATGTCCCCCGGGCTGCAGAGCTCCACCGCGCAGGAGGCCAAGGTCCCACGGGCCTACAACCAGGACTATCGGCCGCAGTTCCACTACAGCGCGAAGGAGAACTGGCTGAACGACCCCAACGGGTTGGTCTACTACAAGGGCACCTATCACCTCTTCTACCAGTACAACCCGCGGGGCAACGTGTGGGGAAACATGAGCTGGGGGCATGCAACCTCACCTGACCTGGTCCACTGGAGCGAGCAGCCCGTGGCGATCCCCCAGTCCTTCAACGAGGCCGGCGAGTCCATCGAGGACATCTTCTCGGGGTCAGCCGTCGTGGACACTGACAACACCTCTGGCCTGGGCACGAAGAAGAACCCGCCGATGGTCGCGATCTACACGAGCGCGTACACCTCCAACCACCCCACGCTGGCCGGTCGTCAGGCGCAGTCACTGGCGTACAGCACCGATGAAGGCACGACCTGGACGAAGTACGCGGGCAACCCCGTCCTGGACATCGGCTCAGGGGAGTTTCGTGACCCCAAGGTCTTCTGGTACGCCCCGGCCAAGGAATGGCGCATGGTCGTCGTCCGTGCTCTGGAGCACAAGGTCGACATCTACGGGTCACCCGACCTGCTGGCCTGGAGCCACCTGAGCGAGTTCGGCCCCACGGGAGCGGTCGGTGGCGCGTGGGAGTGCCCGGACCTGTTCCCGCTCCCGGTGGACGGCGATCCGACGAACGTCAAGTGGGTCATGGTCGTCAACCTCAACCCCGGCGGCATATCCGGCGGGTCCGCCGGCCAGTACTTCGTGGGTGACTTCGACGGGACGACGTTCACCTCGGACGACACCGGGACCTACACCCCCCCTGCTGGCGAGGTTCTCCAGGACTTCGAGGACACCAGCTTCGCGCCCTGGACCACCACTGGCACTGCGTTCGGCGACGCACCGACACCAGGGAACGCCCCGGGGCAAGGTGGCGTCACGGGATACCTCGGTGACCAGCTCGCCAACAGCTTCCACGACGGAGACGGTTCACGCGGGGTGCTGACCTCTCCTCCGTTCCGGGTGAGCGATGACTACCTCAACTTCCTGGTGGGAGGAGGGAACCACCCACGGGTGCCGGGCGGCACCTTGGACCCCAGCGTTCCGGCGGGCACCGTGTTCGCCGACTTCGAGGGCGAGACGTGGGGATCGGGGTGGACCGCCACCGGCGACTTCGCCGGTGACGGCCCGCGACCCGGCACGATCGGCGACCAGCAGGCCGTCAGCGGCTATCAGGGCGAGAAGCTGGTCAACACCTTCATCGACCACGACCAGTCGACCGGCACCATCAGCTCACCCACCTTCACCATCGGCCAGGACTACATCAACCTGCTGGTGGGGGGCGGCAACCATCCCTTCACCGGCTCAGGTGACGGGGCGACCTCGGTCAACCTGGTCATCGGCGGTGAGGTGGTCCGGACCGCCACCGGCCAGGACAGCGAGTTCGTCAACTGGTCCTCGTGGGATGTCGCAGCCCTCCAGGGCCAGCAGGCCCAGATCCAGGTAGTGGACCAGAACCAAGGCGGCTGGGGGCACATCCTCGCCGACCACATCATGTTCTCGGACCAGCCGGCGGCCCCTGTGTCGTTGGAGACCTCGGTCAACCTGGTGGTCGACGGCCAGGTGGTACGCACCGCCACCGGGCCCAACAGCGAGACCCTCGACTGGACCGGCTGGGACGTGCGAGACCTGGCCGGCAAGACGGCACGACTGAGGGTGATCGACAACAACACCGGCGGTTGGGGACACGTCATGGTCGACCACTTCACCTTTGCCGACCAGGCCGCGCAGTCGGTGACCCAGCGGGCCCACTGGCTCGACTACGGCCGAGACTTCTATGCCGGCGTCACCTTCAACGACGTCCCGCGCGGCGAACGGATCATGATCGCGTGGATGAACAACTGGCAGTACGGCGGCAACGTCCCCACTGATCCCTGGCGCAGTGCCATGAGCGTTCCGCGGGAGCTCACGCTGACCAGTGCCACCGGAAAGGCGGAGCTGCGCTTCGCCCCCGTCAACCAGCTGAAGCAGCTGCGGAAGTCCGTCGCCGTCCAGAAGTCCTTCACGCTGCTGGACCCCGGGACCACCACCGTGAAGTCCCTCGGACCACGCGGTGACACCGTGGAGATCTATGCCACCTTCAAGGCTCGCGACGCGCAACAGTTCGGGATCAAGCTTGCCAGCGGGTATGGCGAGAGGACCGTCATCGGCTACGACGTGGCGCGAGGCGGGGTGTACCTGGACCGCACCCGATCGGGCGAGGTCGGCTTCAGCACGACATTCGCCAGTACCGAGTTCGCGCCGCTGGAACCGGACGGCAAGGGACTCGTCCGGCTGCACATCCTGGTCGACCGCTCGTCGGTCGAGATCTTTGCCAACGACGGCCGCGTCGCGATCACCGACCAGGTGTTCCCGTTGGGCGGTCAGCACCGGCTTCAGGTCTTCTCCACCGGAGGTAGCGCCGGGCTGGTGTACCTGAAGGCCTGGAGGCTCGGCTCCATCTGGAACTGACACGACGTCTCTGGACCTCTGCTGAGTGGCTGTCGGAACAACCATGCCCTTGTTGTAGTTGAGTCAGGTGAACTCAAGTTTTGCGCGTCGGATTTGCGCAGGATGCTCAGGCTTCGTAGCCTGAGACGAGTACCTCACCCAGCAACTCAAGGAGCATCACATGGCACGTGCTGTCGGTATCGACCTCGGCACCACGAACTCGGCGGTCGCGGTCCTCGAGGGTGGCGAACCCACCATCATCGCCAACGCCGAGGGTGGCCGGACCACCCCGAGCGTCGTCGCGTTCTCCAAGGGCGGTGAGGTGCTGGTCGGCGAGATCGCCAAGCGCCAGGCCGTCACCAACGTCGACCGGACCATCCGCTCGGTCAAGCGCCACATGGGCACCGACTGGAAGTCGCCGGACATCGACGGCAAGACCTACACGGCCCAGGAGATCAGCGCCCGCATCCTGCAGAAGCTCAAGCGCGACGCGGAGTCCTACCTCGGTGAGGCCGTCACCGACGCGGTGATCACGGTCCCCGCGTACTTCGACGACCACGAGCGGCAGGCGACCAAGGAGGCCGGCGAGATCGCTGGCCTCAACGTCCTGCGGATCATCAACGAGCCCACCGCCGCAGCCCTGGCCTACGGGCTGGACAAGGGCAAGGAGGACGAGCTCATCCTCGTCTTCGACCTCGGTGGCGGCACCTTCGACGTGTCCCTCCTGGAGGTCGGCAAGGACCCCGAGGACGGCTTCTCGACCATCCAGGTCCGCGCGACCAGCGGCGACAACGCCCTCGGTGGCGACGACTGGGACGAGCGGATCGTCAACCACCTGCTCACCACGGTGAAGAACACCAGCGGCACCGACCTGTCCAAGGACAAGATCGCGATGCAGCGGCTCCGTGACGCGGCCGAGCAGGCCAAGAAGGAGCTGTCCACCGCGACCACGACCAACGTGTCGCTGCAGTACCTCTCGATGTCCGAGAACGGCCCGATCCACCTCGACGAGGCGATCACCCGTGCCCAGTTCGAGCAGCTGACCAAGGACCTGCTCGACCGGACCAAGCAGCCGTTCCACACCGTGATCAAGGACGCTGGGATCTCGGTCGGCGACATCGACCACGTGGTGCTCGTCGGCGGGTCTACCCGGATGCCGGCCGTGACCACGGTCGTCACCGAGCTCACCGGCGGCAAGTCGCCCAACAAGGGCGTGAACCCCGACGAGGTCGTGGCGGTCGGCGCAAGCCTGCAGGCCGGTGTCCTCAAGGGCGAGCGCAAGGACGTCCTGCTCATCGACGTCACGCCGCTGTCGCTCGGCATCGAGACCAAGGGCGGGCTGATGACCAAGCTCATCGAGCGCAACACAGCCATCCCGACCAAGCGGTCCGAGGTGTTCTCCACCGCCGACGACAACCAGCCGTCGGTCCTCATCCAGGTGTTCCAGGGTGAGCGCGAGATCGCCCAGCACAACAAGGCGCTCGGCACCTTCGAGCTGTCCGGCATCGCGCCGGCGCCGCGTGGCGTGCCGCAGATCGAGGTCACCTTCGACCTGGACGCCAACGGCATCGTCAACGTCTCCGCCAAGGACCGGGGCACCGGCAAGGAGCAGAAGATCACCATCTCCGGCGGCTCCGCGCTGCCGAAGGAGGAGATCGAGCGGATGGTCAAGGAGGCCGAGGCTCACGCCGAGGAGGACAAGGCGCGACGCGAGGAGACCGAGGCCCGCAACACGGCCGAGAACCTCGTGTACTCCACCGAGAAGTTCCTGGCCGACAACGGCGACAAGGTGTCCGACGATGCTCGCAAGCCGGTCGACGAGGCGCTCGCCGAGCTCAAGACGGCCGTGAAGCCGGAGTCCGCGGCGTCGCAGGAGGACATCGTGGCCAAGACCGCGACGCTCTCGGAGGCCTCGCAGGCCATGGGCACGGCGATGTATGCCGCCGCTGCCGCGCAGGGCGAGTCCGGTGACGTCCCCGGTTCGGAGAGCACGGACGGCACCCAGGGCGGGTCGGCCGGCGCCGACGACGACGTCCTGGACGCCGAGGTCGTCGAGGACGACAGCGACACCGAGGAGAAGAAGTGACCGAGTCGGACCGCCCGGCGGAGGAGGAGCTCGGCGACGAGCCCACCAACACCGAGGCCGTGAACGACAGTGGTCCGGAGACGGGCTCGGACGCCACGGCGTCCGAGCCGGTCTCGGACGAGGCGAAGAGCGCTGCAGCCGAGGAGGGCTCGTCCTCGGCGGACGAGGGTGGCTCGTCAGACGGTGACGACACGTCGGACTTCGACGCCATCGTCGCCGGCGTGGGCGAGAGCGACCTCGCGGCCGAGCGCCTGGCCGACCTCCAGCGACTCCAGGCCGAGTACGTCAACTACAAGCGCCGGGTCGACCGTGACCGGGCCGTGGTGCAGGAGCGCGCCGTGCAGTCCGTGCTCGACGCACTGCTGCCCGTGCTCGACGACATCCATGCCGCGCGGGCGCACGGCGACCTGACGGGCACGCCGTTCGAGCGGATCGCCGAGAAGCTCGAGACGAGCCTCGGCCGGTTCGGGCTGGAGCAGTTCGGGGCGCCGGGCGAGGCGTTCGACCCGATGCGCCACGAGGCCTTGATGCACACGGAGTGGCCGACCGACGGCTCCCTCCCGGCGGACGCCGACACCACCACCGTGGTCCAGGTGCTCCAGCCGGGGTACCGTGCCGGCGAGCACGTCATCCGCGCCGCACGGGTCTCGGTCGCGGATCCCGCCTAGCCAGTGCCGAACCTGCAGGACCACCACCTGCAGGACCACTACCTGTATCACCACCACCTGCAGGACCACTACCTGTATCACCACCACCTGTAGCACCACCACCTGCAGGACCACTACCTGTAGCACCACCACCTGCAGGACTGACCCACTCGGAGGGAGGACGTCGACATGGCCAGCCAGGACTGGTTCGAAAAGGACTTCTACGCCATTCTCGGCGTCTCGCAGCACGCCGATGCGAGCGCGGTGAAGAAGGCCTACCGCAAGCTCGCCCGTGAGCTGCACCCCGACCAGAACCAGGGGGACGCAGCGGCGGAGACGCGCTTCAAGGAGGTCGGTGAGGCCTACGCCGTGCTGTCCGATCCCGAGCAGCGTCAGCAGTACGACGCGATCCGGTCGATGTCTCGCGGCGGTGCCCGCTTCACCGCGGGCGGTCCGGGCGGCGGTCCGGGCGGCGCCGGGTTCGAGGACGTCTTCTCCTCGATGTTCGGTGGCGGCGCGGAGAGCTCGAGGGTGCGCTTCTCCACCACCGGTGGCGGTGGCCAGCCCGATCTCGAGGACATTCTGGGGAGCATGTTCGGCGGTGGCGCCGCGCCGGGAGGCCCCGGTGGCTTCAGCGGCTTCCGCGCTCCGCAGGGTCCGCAACGCGGACCCGATGTCAACGCCCAGACCACGGTGGGTCTGCGCGAAGCGGTTGAGGGGTCGACCGTGACGCTGAGTGCACCTGACGGGGAACGGATCACCACCCGGATTCCCGCCGGTGTCAGGGACGGACAGAAGATCCGGCTCCGGGGCAAGGGTGGGAAGGGCCATCCCGGTGCGCCCGACGGCGATCTCATGCTCACCGTGCAGATCACGCCGCACCCCGTCTTCGGCCGCGAAGGCGACCACCTCACGGTCGACCTCCCGCTCACCTTCGCCGAGGCCGCGCTGGGCGCCACGGTGTCCGTGCCGACCTTGACCGGCAACCCGGTGAAGGTGAAGATCGCGCCGGGCACGCCGAGCGGTCGTGTGCTGCGGGTCCGCGGCCGCGGCGTCGAGCGCAAGGGCAACCCCGGCGACCTGCTGGTCAAGGTCAACGTCGTGGTGCCGCAACGGCTCACCGACGAGTCGCGCACGGCGATCGAGGCGCTGGCCGAACAGGAGAAGGACCTCGACCCACGCGCGGAGCTGTTCGCCCAGGCCGCCGAGGCCTGAGATGCCGTCCGTCCCCGGCTTCAGCCCCGACGACGAGACTCCCGTCTTCGTCATCTCGGTCGCTGCCGAGCTGGCCGGGATGCACGCCCAGACCCTGCGCCAGTACGACCGGATCGGCCTGGTCACGCCCTCTCGCACTCGCGGCGGAGGTCGCCGGTATTCGGCGCGCGACGTGGCCCTGCTTCGCGAGGTCCAGCGGCTCTCCCAGGAGGAGGGCGTCAGCCTCGCCGGCATCCAGCGGATCCTCGAGCTGGAGAACGAGAACGCCGCCCTCCGTGCCCGCCTGTCCGAGCTGCGCGAGGACCTGGCGGCACTCCGCTCCGCCACCCACCCGGCGCTGGCCCACCGCATCTTTGCCGTCGGTCCAGCCGGTGAGGCCGTGGCTCTGCGACCCGGCCAGCGTCCCCGACGTTCGGCCGCGTCCCAGGCGCTCGTCGTGTGGCACCCGAACCCGCGCCGCTGACCTGACCTGACCTGAGCGGGGTTCAGCGCGGCGGTCGCCGTGGCGCATCTCGCAGCGCAAGGCCAGGCACCCTGTGAATATTCACAGGCTCCCTGTAGGTGTCGCGCGCAAGCCCCCAGCGACACGAGCGGTCCGCGCCGGTCACCGCCGGTCACCGCCGGTCACCGGCAGCGGGGCCTCAACTCGTCTGGAGCCGCTCGGCCAACCCCGAGGCTCGCTGGACCTGCCGGCTGATCGCGGCGCGCACCGCGGCCTCGGTCCCGACGACCTGTACGCGGTCGATCGCGCGGGTGACTGCGGTGTAGAAGAGCTCGCGCGTCAGCAGGGTGGAACCCTCCGGGGGCATGACGACGCTGACCACCCGAGCCTGCGACCCCTGCGCCTTGTGGACCGTCATCGCGTACACGGTCTCGACCTCGGGCAGACGCGTCACTGCGTGTACGCGCGGACCTTCGCTGCCCAGCCCGGCGAGCGCGACCTCCAGACGTCCGCGTGGCCCGCGCAGGGTGACACCGATGTCGCCGTTGTAGACCTTGACCGTGTAGTCGTTGGTGCTGACCAGGATCGGGCGCCCGGCGTACCACGCGTCGTAGTGGGCGATCCCGGTGCGGTCGGCGAGCAGGCGCTCGATGCGGCGGTTCCAGCCGCGGACTCCGGCGGGGCCGTCGCGGTGCGCGCAGAGCAGCCGGTGGCTGTCCATCGCGGCCAGCGCCGAGGCTGCGTCGCCCGCCTCGGCGGCGGCCCAGACCGCTGCGGCGGCGGTGGTGACCTGGTCGTCGAAGACCGCCATCGTGGTGTCGTCGGCCGGGTCGAGCAGCCGGACGGCGTCGTGCCCCGCCCGCAGGACGGCGAGCGCCGCGTCGGCGTCACCGAGGCGGATCGCGTCGGCGAGGGAACCGATCTCGGTGCCGAACCGGTGGACGCGGGTGAGCCGTGCCACCGGCCGCAACGGGTGGCCCTCCAGCCCGCGCACGACGTCCGCGAGGACCGCCCCAGCCTCGACCGAGGCCAGCTGGTCCGCGTCGCCGACCAGCACGAGCCGAGCCGAGCCCCGCATCGCCTCCAGCAACCGGGCCATCAGGGTGAGCGACACCATCGAGGTCTCGTCGACGACCACGACGTCGTGCGGCAGGTGGTTGGTGTGGTCGTGCCTGAACCGGGTGCTCGACCCCGGCCGCCACCCCAGCAGCCGGTGGAGGGTCATCGCCGAGAGGCCGCCGAGCCGCGCCCGGTCCTGCGCCGGGAGCTGGGCGGTCTGTTCGGCCACGGACTCCTGCAACCGGGCCGCTGCCTTCGCGGTCGGCGCGCAGAGCGCAATACGGGGCTCGCGGCCCGTCTCGTGCCGGTGCTGCTCGGCGACCAGGGCGAGCAGTCGGGCCACGGTGGTCGTCTTCCCCGTGCCCGGACCCCCGGTGATCACGGTCGTGCGACGGCGGACCGCGGCGTCGGCGACCGCTCGCTGCTCGGAGTAGTCGGTGCCCGGCGCGCTCGCGAACACCCGGTCGAGCGCGGCGGCCAGCAGCTCCTCGTCGACGCGCACCGCCGCGTGGTCGAGCCGCTCCGCCAGCGCGTCCCGGACCTGGACCTCCTCCCGCCAGTACCGGTCGAGGTACAGCCGGGTGCCCTCCAGCCGAAGTGCCTGCGCGGCGACCACCGGACTGGCCGCGACGGCGGCGACCCACTGGACGGGTTCCGGCCAGCCCAGGGCCGCGACGAGTTCGGGGTCGGCTTCCAGCGGCGCGTCGGACACGGCCGCAAGGTCGAGGCAGACCGACCCCTGGCGTACGGCACGGACGGTGAGCGCCACCGCGAGCAGGACATCCTCGGAGCCTTCCCCGAGGACGGCCCCGAGGCGTTGGGCGACGTGGACATCGGCGGCGGCCAGTACCCCAGCTCGGTTGAACGCGGCCAGTGAACCGACCGCGAGCCGGGCGATCTGACGGTCGTCCAGGTCGACCGCGCTCGTGTCGGGGGTCGTGGTCATCGCCCACCACCCCCGGCCAGCAGGTCCGACAGCTCGAGAACCAGAGCAGCGGGAGGCCGCCACGAGAACACGCCGCAGGGCGACCCCTCGACCACGGGGGTGGTCGGCCCGCACATACCCCGGACGTACAGGTAGAGCACCCCGCCGAGGTGCAGCTCAGGATCGTAGGACGCCAGCCGCCAGCGCAGGAACCTGTGCAGGACAACGGAGTACAGCAGTGCCTGCAGTGGGTAGTGCGAGTGGATCATCGACGCCGCCATCGCCGCGGGAGCGTATCCGAGCGCCGACACCGGCTCGCCCGGAACGCCGAGGCGGTTGGTCTTGTAGTCGACGACGACGAACCGCTCACCCGATCCGCCGTCGACTGCGACGCCCGGGACACGCAGCACCACGTCGATCGACCCGCTGAGGTATCCGCGCAGCTCCTGGTCCCCGAGCAGCCCCGGCCCGAGCCGATCGGCATAGGGAAGCAGCAGGTCGTCGGGGGGCAGGTGCCGCCTCATCACCTCCCCGATCCGGTGAAGCAGCACGGGCCCACCCGCGCGCACGGGCCCACCCGCGCGCGCGGGCCCACCCGCGCGCACGGGCCCACCCGTGCGTGCGGGCCCACCTGGCCCACCTGTGCGCGCGGACCCGGTGCCGCCAGCAAGGCCACGACCCGATCCGCCTCCCAGGTCTCCACCGTCCAACGGGATCTCGAAGTCCAGCTCCCGCAGCCGGTCGGGCAGGCCGATCTGGCCCAGGGTGAGGTCGCCGGCGAGCGGGCCGAGCGGGGTGTGGTGCAGGGGGAGCAGACCGGCTACGAGGTCGTCGGGGGTGGCGTCGACCGGCCACTGACGCAGCTGCTCGGTGACGCGCAGCAGCAGCTCGGCGGCGAGATCGGGCGCGAGCGGGTCGGTGTGCTCCAGGACCCCGTGGACCAGCGACCCGAACTGCGCCCCGGCCGGGAGCGGGTCCATCGGTGAGACCGGTGAGACCGGTGAGACCGGTGAGACCGGTGCGGCCACCGCTGCACCGGAGCCTGCGCCGGTGGTCCCCGCGCCTTCCGAGCCCGAGTCGGTCCCGGCGCCTGTCGTGTCCGCGCCAGTCCCTGCGCCCGTCGGCCCGCCGGACGAGCCTGTCGCCGAATCCTCGAGCGGCTCGTCCTCGTCCACCGTGCCCGCCTGCTCCGGTTCGCTGACCACCCCCGTCGGTGCGGCCACGTGCTCCTCGACGCGGATCAGCGCGGAGTAGGAGGTACGTCGCCACTGCGTGTCGATGCCACGGTCGAACGGCCGGACCGACAGCGGCGTGGCGTCCTCGTCGGCCTCCGGGACGACGACCGGCGTGCTGAGCCCGACCGGCTCCGCGCGCAGGGCTCCCGCGGTCTGCCACACCTCCAGCGCCCGGCGCACCTCCCCCTCGGACGGCTTGCGGGGCAGCCGGTCGGGCACCTCGGTCTCCCCGGGGCCTCGACCGAACAGCAGCCGCGACAGTCCGGCGTTGGGGGAGTTGTGGCTGGGCGCCCACCAGGCGACCACCTGGGACTGGGCCCGGGTCAGCGCGACGTAGGTCAGCCGCAGCTCCTCGGCCGCCTCCTCACCCAGCGCTGCGCGACGGACGTCGATCGTTGCGCCCGAGCCGGCCACGTCCAGGCGCCGGGTCGACCCCGTGTGGAACCGGTGCTCGGCGGGGTCGTCGTTGACCCACTTGTCGAACAACAACGGGAGGTACACGACGGGGTACTGCAGCCCCTTGCTGCTGTGGACGGTGACGATCTGCACCGCCGCGGCATCGGTATCCAGCCGTCGGGAGCGCTCGGCGCCGGGCAGCGCGAGCCGCCGCTCGGTCCGCAGCCACTCGAGCAGCGCGGTCAGCCCGAGCCGGTCGCGCCGGGACACGTCGTGCAGGACCTGGCCGACGTGGTCCAGGTCGGTCAGCTGCCGCTCACCGCCCGGCCGGGACAGGACCCGTGCGGGCAGCCCTGCCGCGACGACGGCCTCGTGGACCGCGGCGATCCCCCGGCTCCGGAACAGGTCGCGCCAGCTCCGGACCTGTTCGGCGAGCTCGTCGGTCAGCGTCTCGCCGCCGCCGTCCAGCTCGGCCACGCCGATCCCGATGAACGGGGTCAGCGCCAGCGAGCGGACCCTCGCGGACTGCTGCCGCTCCAGGGCCTCGAGCAGCGTGAGCCACTGGTCGCCCGCCGGGCTGGTGAGCACCGAGCCGGTCACCGCCAGCACGCTGGGGATGCCGCGCTGCGCCAGGGCCTCGCGGAACGGTCCGGCATGGTTCAGGCTGAACATGAGGATCGCGAGGTCTCCGGCCGCGAGGTCACGGACGCCATCGCGGGCGTGGTCGAACCGGGTCCGGCTGGTCAGCAGCCGCGCCACGTCGTCGGCGAGGTCGGCGGCGATGACCCGGCGCAGGTCGGCGATGCGCAGGGAGTCGGCGTCGTGGGGGACCACGCGCAGGCGTACCGGCGGGGGCGGGCCACCCGGAGCGTCGAGCCGGCTCGACACGTGTTGGGCGTCGACCGGGTGGACCGAGATCCGCGGGTCACCCAGCTCGGCGCCGCGCAGCAGTGCCTGGAGGGCCTCGACAAGTGGACCGTCGGACCGGTGGTTGGTCCCGAGGGTCTGTCGACTGCCGGCCGTGGCCGCGGCGTCGAGATAGCTGACGACGTCGCCGCCGCGGAACGCATAGATCGACTGCTTGGGGTCACCCACCAGCACCACGGTCGCGTGACCGCTGAACGCGCGGTCGACCACCTGCCACTGCACCGGGTCGGTGTCCTGGAACTCGTCGACGAGCACCACGGACCAG
This sequence comes from uncultured Actinomycetota bacterium, assembly GCA_963750305.1. Lineage (GTDB taxonomy): Bacteria > Actinomycetota > Actinomycetes > Actinomycetales > Dermatophilaceae > CAVVPX01. Next base: position 95,867 of record CAVVPX010000002.1, on the reverse strand, counting down.
CGCTCCCGCATCCGCGCCCGGGCCGGTGCGTCGTCGGTGTCGAGCGCTGCGGCCAGTCGGCTCAGCAGGTCGTCATAGGACAGGATGCCGAGCCGCTGCTTGCGCCGCTCCACCTCCGCGCGGACCGCCGTGGCGAACGCGACCCGCGCGCCGGGGCCGCTGGTGGGGGACGCGCCGGTCGGGCTCAGGGCGGACTGCGGGTCCTCGACAGCGGCGCGGGCCACCGCCACCGCCGTGGCCCGGTCGAACGGCGGCGGGTCGCTGTCCCCGCCGTAGCGCTGGAGGTACACGTCGTCGACGACCTCGACGACCAGGTCGGTCAGGTCCTCGACCAGCGCCGCCCGCGAGTCGGTGTCCCCGGCGACCCCGAGGGAGCGCAGGACCAGGTGGCAGAACTGGTGGGTCGTGGCGATGGTCGCGCCGTCGAAGTCGGCGAGGGCGTCGACGACCCGTCGATGCCGGCGCGCCACCTCCGCATCGCTCCCGGTGGCCAGCAGCGCGAGCAGCCCGTCGTCGCCCGCCCGCGCCCGCTCGGGGTCGGCCAGCGCTGCCCCGGCCGCGACCAGCTGCTCGCGGACGCGTTCGCGCAGCTCCTGGCTGGCGGCCCGTCCGAAGGTGATGACCAACAGCTGGTCGAGGGTGGCGACGCCCTCGGCGACGAAGCGGGTGACGAGCGCGCCGACGGTGTAGGTCTTGCCGGTGCCCGCGCTGGCCTCCAGCACCGTCGTCCCGGTCGGCAGCTGTCCCAGCAGGTCGAACCGCTGCATCGACGGGAGAGGGAAGGACACGGTCATGCGTGCACCACCCGATCCAGCACCGGCCGCCACAGCTTCTGGGCCAGCGACCCGAGCCGGCTGTCGTGGTGGGCGACCTCCTCACCGGTGAGCGGTGGGGCGGCCATCAGCTCCTCCAGCGGCAGCTCCGGCCCCCAGGCCAGGACGTGGTGCGCGTCGGCCCACTCGGGGCCGAAATCGGTGGTCTGCCAGGCCCGGCGCGCAGCTGCGGTGCCGCCGGCCGCGGTGCCCGCCCGGGCGTACTCGTGGGATGTCTTGAGCGGCAACGGGATCGGCTCACGCATGCCCGCGTCGTACAGGCGCACCAGCCGCCGCAGCTCGGTGCCCGCCTCAGCCACCGCACCGAAGGTCAGCCGGGCCGCGCCACCGCGCCCGCCGCCGCGGCCGACCGCCCCGGCCGACCACGGGCCGTCCGGCCACGTCGCGCACAGGGCGAGCAGGGGGAGCCAGGCGTCGAGGTGGTGTCGTGCGCCCAGACGGGATACGCCGACCTTGACGATCCGGTCGCCGTACAGGTCGGTGACGGTCCCACGCAGCCGTCGTCCGTCGCCCAGGTCGACGTCCACGTCCAGCGATCGAGGGTCGAGCCCGGCCGTCAGGACGCGGGCGAGCTCGGCGACCGGCGCGGCCTTGTCGGCCGCCTTCTGGTTGAGGCGCCACCCGAGGCGGCCGGGGGGCAGGATCCCTCGTCGCCACTCGAGCTGGCGGGCGTCCTCGACCGTCCTGCCCCGGAGCAGGTCGGCGAGGAGCCGGTCGGCGACACCCCACTCGCCCAGGTGGTCGAGCTCGACGGGGATCCCGTCGAGCACCTCCTCGTCGGCGTTGGGCACCCGCACGTCCAGACGCGACCGCAGGAACTCGCGGACAGGATGACGGAGGAACCGGGCCAGGGCCTCGAGCTCGACGTCGCCTCGAGGGGCCGGCGCGAGTGGCGCGCTGAGCAGTGCGGTCCGGGCGGGCGGGAGCACGGTCGCGCTCCGGTCGCGGGCAGCGAGCGCACCGGCGAGGGCCGCGGGGTCGAAGGAGAACGGGTCGTCCGCGGTCGGGGCGACCGAGGAGCCGGCGACGAGGTAGCGCCGGTCGAACCGCTGCAGCGGGTGGCGGATGCGCACCTGCGCGCTCGCGGGACCGTCGTCGTGGGTGCGCGCGGTCAGGTCGAGGGCGTCGACCAGCTCGCCGAGCGGGACCGCGGGCGGACGCCGTGCGCCGGTCGTCTCGTCCGCTCCGGCATAGGTGATGACCAGGTGCTCGGTCGCCGCCATGACCGCGTCCAGGAGCAGCTGCCGGTCCTCGCCGCGGGCGTCGCGTTCACCGGTCAGCGGACGCCGGGCGAGCAGGTCGTCGCCGTCGCTCGCCGGTGACCGGGGGAAGACGCCGTCGTCCAGTCCGAGCAGGCACACGACGCGGTGGGGCACCGACCGCATCGGGACCATCGTGCAGACGGTGAGCGACCCGGTGCGGAAGTTGGCGCGGGTCGGTCGTCCACCGAGCCGCTCGGCCACCAGCGCGCGGACGTCGGGCAGCCGTAGCTCGAGCGCCTGGGTGCCGTCCGGCCCGCTGGCCCCGCTCCCTCCGCCGGTGCCGGCGCGGTCGGCCAGCGCGCCGAGCTCGCGCTGCGCCTGCCCGGTCTGCCACTCCTCGCCCCGCGGCACGGCGGTCAGCGACGACAGGCTCTCGCGGAGGACGGCAGCCCAGTGCTCGACCGGGTGCGTGCCGACGAGGCGGTCGGTGACCGACTCCAGCCGCGCCACCAGCTCGGCGACCCTCCCGGCGAGGTCGATGCTGGTCGAGCCGACGTCGTCCAGCGGGAGCGTCGCGCCGAACCAGCGGTCCGCGTCCCCGGACACGGCCACCCCGGTCAGCAGCCGGTCGAGGCCGAAGCGCCAGGTGTTCTGCAGATAGCCCTCCAGCCCGTACGGCGCGCGGTGCGGCGCGTCGAAGGCCCACCGCACCCCGGCCTGGTCGACCCACCCCGCCAGCGTCTCGAGGTCGTCGTCGCTGAACCCGAACCGCCGCCGCACCGGCGGCATCGCGGCCAGGTCGAGGACCCGGCTGGCCTCGGCCCGTCCCCCGGCGAGGTCGAGCACGCGCTCCAGGACGGCCAGCAACGGGTTGGTCTGCACGAGCGACCGGTCGGCGAGACGGACCTCGAGCTGTTGTCCGGGGTGCCAGGTGCTGGAGGTGCGGCCGAGCCCACCGAGCCCGAACGACGCCTCGATCAGCGGGGCGAAGGCCTCGACGTCGGGGCACATGACCAGGATGTCGCGAGGCTCGAGGGTGGGGTCGTCAGCGAGCAGCCCGAGCACCACCTCGCGCAGCACCTCGACCTGGCGGGCGCTGCCGTGACAGGCGTGGACCTGCACGCTGCGGTCGTGGGGGTCGAGGACCCAGCGTCCGTCGGGGCGCAGGTTGGCGGTGATGTCGTGCTGGAGCACCTGCAACAGGGTCGTCGGCGTCGCGGGCGACTCCAGGCAGCGCGTGGCGTCGATGACCGGTGCGAGCACGCCCTGCAGCTCGCGGACGTCGCGACCGAGCGTCGCCAGCAGGGGGTGCCGGACGTGGAGGTGGGACTCGTCCTCGGCGCGACGGCGCGGGCTCTGGAGGGTGCCGCCGGTGGGGGTAGCAGTCCGGGACAGGTTCTGCCACAACGTGTCCGAGGGGTGCGGCAGCCACAGGTCGACCGCCCGGTGGGCAGCCAGCGCATCGAGCAGGTCGGCCTCGGTGACCGGGATGCGGGTGTGGCCGAACAGCGAGAACCGCTCGGGCAGGGCGGCCGCGTCGGGGTCGGCCCGCAACGCGGCGAGGACGGCGGTGTGCCGCTCGTGGGGGGACGGTGCGCCGACCTCGGCCACGACCTTGCGCCAGAGCGGGGGCTGCCAGTCCAGGTCCGGGGGCACGGTGACTCCGGCCCCATCGGTGTCCTCACCCCGTTCCCAGGCCGCGAGCACGGCAGGGCGTTGGGCGGCGTACGCGGCGAACAGCCGAGCGAGCCGGTGCGCCACGGCGTAGCGCCGGCCACGACGCAGGTCGGCCTCCTCTCCGGTGTCCCCGACGCCGAGGTGCCGGTCGAGCGGGCGGCACCAGGGCTCGCCGGCGGCGTCGTCGATCACGGTGAGCAGGGGCCACACCAGCCGGTCCGGGGCCCACGGGTCCTCGTCGCCGGTGCCGGTGATGTCGGCCACCAGCGAGCGCGGAGAACGGAACTCGACTCCGGCGCACACCCCGTCACCGTCGTCGGTGCCGAGCCGGTGCGACAGCCGCTGGCTCAGCCAGCGCTCGACCCCCTTGGCCGGCACGATGACCAGCTCGGTCGCGAACGGGTCGGGCAGCGGAGTGCGGAGGCGGTCGGCGAGCGCGTCGGCGAGCAGGTCGGCGCGCGGGGCTCGGTGGACGAAAAGCGGCATGGTGTCTCGCGCTCAGCGGGTGAGGGCTCGGGCGATGATGGTGCGCTGGACCTCGGAGGTGCCTTCGTACAGCCGGAACAGCCTGGCGTCGCGGTAGAACCGCTCGACCGGCACCGACCGCATGTATCCCATCCCCCCGTGGATCTGGACGGCGTGGTCGGCGACCCGACCGACCATCTCCGAGCAGAACAGCTTGGTGGCCGACGGCGCCAGCCGCTGGTCCGAGCCGTCGTCGTAGGACCGGGCCGCCTCGAGCACCATCGCCCGCCCGGCATAGATCTCGGTGTGGCAGTCGGCGAGCATGCCCTGCACGAGCTGGTAGTCGGCGATGCGCGTGTCGCCCTGCCGGCTCGTCGTGGCCCACTGGATGCTCTCGTGGAGCAGCCGCTGCCCCAGGCCGACACAGATGGCCGCGATGTGCAGCCGCCCCTTGGCCAACGACCGCATCGCCGCGACGAATCCGACGCCCTCCACGCCGCCCACAAGGGTGTCCGCTGCCACGCGTACGCCGTCGAAGGACACCTCCGCGGTGCTCGACCCGCGCTGACCCATCTTGTGGTCGTTGGGACCGACGCTGACCCCGGCGGCGTCGGCCGGGACGACGAAGACCGAGATGCCCTGGGTGGTGCCGCGCTCACCGGAGGTGCGGGCGAACACCATGAACACGTCGGCGCGAGTGGCGTTGGTGATGAACTGTTTCTGGCCGCTGATGACCCACTCGGTGCCGTCGAGGCGGGCGGTGGTCCGCATCCAGCTCGGGTCGCTGCCGGCCTCGGGCTCGCTCAACGCGAACGACGCGACCAGCTCGCCGGTGGCGAACCGCGGGAGGTAGTGCTGCTTCTGCTCCTGCGTGCCGATGTTGTTGACGACCTGACCGGCGATGCCGTTGTTGGTGCCGAACATCGAGCGGAACGACGGGGTGGTCCAGCCGAGCTCGAAGGCCAGCCGCACCTCCTCGGACATGGTCAGCCCCAGCCCGCCGTGCTTTTCGGGGATGGCGTAGCCGAACAGCCCCATCGCCTTGGCCTGGTCGCGGATCGAGGCCGGCATGTCGTCGGTCTCCTCGATCTGGTCCTCGGCGGGCACGACGACCTCGCGGACGAACTCCCGCACCGTCCGCAGCACCGCGTCGAACTCCTCGACCTCCATGATCGGCAGGCTATCCGGTGGTCCGGACAGGCGATCGGGTTGTGCACAGGCGACCGCCCGCCGGCCGTAGGGGCTCTGGCCGGGTCGGATCAGGCGGTGACCGATGCGGACCTGTGCTCGCGGATCGCCGCGACGAGCACCACGATGGCGGCGACCGCCGCGAGCAGGGCGACCGGTGTCGACCGGGGACCGGGGTCGGTCTGGCTCCGACCGAGCGACACCCAGGCCAGTCCCCAGGCCGCGGCGAGGGCTACGGCATACCGGCCACCGAAGCGACGGGCAAGGAGCAGGTTGGCGGCGGTGGCGGCGACCAGCAGGGCGACGGCGACGCCGAGGTTGAGCCCGGCCTCTCCCAGCGCGCCCGCGAGGTTCGCCAGCGTGGCGACGCTGACCCAGCCGAGGTACAGGCCGAAGGTCCCGTCGACGACGATCGCCTCCAGCGCGCTCGATGAAGGGCGCTCATGCAGGCGACGGACGATCTCGACCAGCACGGCCAGCAGGGCAGCGATCACCACGAGCGCCCCCCAGACCGAGCCGACCTGGACGGCGACGAGCAGCCACAGCGCGTTGAGCAGCATGGAGCCCGCGACGAGCCAGCCGACCCGGCGGTGCCGTGGGTCGGTCGACTGGCCGGGCAGCCACTGCCAGACGGTGTAGGCCGCCAGCCCGAGATAGATCGGGGTCCAGATCGAGAACGCGGTGGTGGCCGGCGCGACCAGGGTCGCGCTCGCCGAGAGGGTGCCGCCGGCGGCATCGGCCACCGAGGTCCCGCCGAACACGCCGACCCCCAGCATCGTGCCGAGGAGGCACAGGACCTCGCTGACCGTGACCGCGACCTGCCGGCGACGGTCCTCCGGAGTGGCCTGAGTCCCGGTGGGGGCGATGGTGGTCACGCTGGCGAGGTTACCGATCCCCGACGGCCACGGCACCTCACCCGGCGCGTACGGTCGCGGAAGGGCTCACGGCGAGGGAAGGCGAGCGAACCGATGGACATCACCGAGGTGATCCTGCACCAGCACATGGAACAGCGGCGGATGTTCGCGATGCTCGAGGAGTGGCCGCGCGACGACGAGGAGGGCCTGGACGCGCTGTGGCAGCGGCTGGCCATCCTGCTCGAGACGCACGCCGAGGGCGAGGAGAAGTTCTTCTATCCCGAGCTGCTCGCCCGCGGCGAGGGCGGCGGTGACGCCCCCGACGTCGAGGAGGAGGTCGAGGACGCGGTCAAGGACCACAACGAGATCCGCGACGGGATCCGCCGCGCGGCGCGGTGCAAGCCCGGCAGCGACGCGTGGTGGTCGGCCGTCACGGACACGAACGTCGCCAACTCCGACCACATGGCCGAGGAGGAGCGCCAGGACCTGCCCGACTTCCGGGTCAACGCGAGCCTGGCGCTGCGGCACTCGATCGCGGTGAAGTTCCTGAGGTTCGAGGCGCTGACCGCCGCGAGGGGTGTGACTCCGGTGGACAAGGACCCGGAGCAGTGGGTGGCGGACCACCAGCCGGAGGACGCGGGCTGAGCCGCGGGATACTGCTGACGTGAGCGAGCACCTGCTGGTCTTCCCCGACCGCGAGACCGCCGACGAGGTCGCGACCGAGCTCGACGGCGAGGGCTTCACCTCGGTCCGGGTCGTGCGCGAGGCGATGGCCGGTGAGGACGACTCCGAGGCCCACGAGTGGGCGGTGCTCGTCGTCGAGGAGATGGTCGATGACGAGACGGGGGCCGTGGGCCAGGGGCTGCGGGACCGGTTCACGACGCTGGCGCAGGACCACGACGGCTGGTACGACGGGGCACCGAGCGCGTAGAGACACCTTGATCGATGCTGGAGCCGGCATCGGGGAGCGGTCGGTCCGTGGCCGAACCCCGTCAGCGCCGCCAGAACAGGTGGTGCACCACGTCGCTGCTCGAGCTGGGCACGACGTCGCAGTGGAACCGGTCGGACAGCTCGTCCGGTGACTCCCACAGCCGCGTGCCGGCGCCGAGCTCGACGGGGCAGACCGCGACGTGCAGGGTGTCCACCAGGTCGGCGGCCAGGAACTGCCGGATCGTTGAGGCGCCGCCGCCGAGGCGCACGTCCCGGCCACCGGCGGCCTGCTTGGCCTGCTCGAGGACGTCGGCGGGGTCACCGGACACGAAGTGGAACGTGGTGTCGGACAGCGAGAACGACGGTCGGTCGTGATGGGTCATCACGAAGACCGGCGTGTGGAACGGCGGCTCGTCGCCCCACCAGCCCTGCCACGACTCGTCCGCCCAGGGTCCGCGCACCGGCCCGAACTTGTTGCGCCCCATGATCTCCGCCCCGATGTTGAGGGCGAAGTCCCTGGTCAGGTAGTCGTCCAGCCCACGGCTGCCGCCCGGGTCAGCCCGGTTCGGCCAGCTGGCCGTCGCACCGGCCCACGAGAACATCTCACCGGGGTCTGCGTGACCGAACGGCCGGTCCAGGCTCTGACCTTCTCCGGCGCCGTACCCGTCGCTGGAGACGGTGAAGTTGTGGACACGCAGCAGCTGGGTCACGAGTGGTCCTTCCGCGGGCTCGACATCGCAGGTCGCTGGTTCAGACTGCCAGACCCGCCAGGACTCATCGGTCAGACCTCGACCTGGGGGCGCCCGCGCTCCGCCCACCTGGTGGGGAACATCCCCTCGCGGTCGACCCGCGTATAGGTGTGGGCTCCTGGGTGAGGAGCGTGGTCAGGTCGGGCTCGTCGGACGTGGTGTCCTCACTCATCATTGGACGCTATCCCGCAGCGCGGGGACCCGGGTCCGGCGGCAGCGCGGTCTGGTCCAGGCTGGCGGTCCGGCGCAGCAACAGGGTCAGGGCGAGCGCGACCGCGGTGAGGGTGCCGCACACGCCGACGACCGCGGCCCATCCCGACCGTTCCCAGGCGCCGCCGCCGACCGTCCCGAACACCGACGAGCCGAGGTAGTAGGAGAAGAGGTACAGCGAGCTCGCCTGGGCCGCTCCACCCGCACCGAGTCGGGCACGCGCCGGCACCCAGCCGCTGGCCACGCCGTGGAGCGCGAAGAAGCCGCCGGTCTGGAGCGCGAGCGCCAGGACGAGCACGGGCAGCGGAGCGGCAAGGCCCAGCAGGATGCCGGCGAGCATGACGGCGGCAGCGAGCGGCGCCACCGGCCGTCGACCGATCCGGGCCGACAGGGCCCCCGCCGCGGTCGACGCCGCCGACCCGACGAGGTACACGAGGAAGACCAGGCTGGAGACCCCGATGCTCAGCGCATAGGGCGGCGCCTCGAGCCGGAACCCCACCGCGTTGTAGACACCGACCATCGCCCCCATCGCCGTGAACGAGATCCCGAACAGCATCAGCAGGGCCGGGTCACGCACGATCCGCACGGTCGTGCGGGCCAGGTGGCGCACGCTCGCAGGGGCCGGGGTGAACCGACGCGACCTCGGCAGGAGGACCAGAACGACTGCCCCACAGAGGATCCCGAGTGCTCCGACGCCGACCTGCGCCGCCTGCCACGACCAGAGGTCGGCGAGCAGCCCGGACAGCAGCCGCCCGGCCATCCCCCCGAACGCCGTGCCGGCGATGTACAGCCCGGCCGCCTTCGCGGTGGCGGCGCTGGCCAGCTCCTCGGTCAGGTAGGCCATCGCCACCGCCGGCAGTCCGGCGAGGACGACTCCCAGCAGCAGGCGCAGACCCAGGAACCACGGCCAGCTCGGCGCCGCCGCGGTGAGGCAGCAGATGACCGAGGAGCCGAGCAGCGAGGCGTGCATGAGCGGGGTGCGCCCGACGACCTCGGACAGCGGGCCCGCGACCAGCAGGGCCAACCCCAGACCGACCGTCGACAGTGACACGCTCAGCGAGCTCTGCGCGGCCGAGACGTCGAACTCCCGGGACAGCAGCGGCAGCAGGGGCTGCGTCGTGTACAGGATCGCAAAGGTCGCCATCCCGGCCAGGAACACCGCGAGCGAGATCCTCCGGTGCCCCGGCGTGCCCGGCTGGTATCCCTCCCACTCCTCGCCGCCGCGCGGAGCGGGGTGAGGGACCATCACGGTCATCCAACCACCGACCAGATCACTTTCCGCGCCGAGCTGGCCGCCCGGCCCCGTCACCGCCGGCACGGATGGACGAGGGGTGGGCTCGACGCCCAGACTTGAGTGGAATACGCTCAACTCTGGACCGGTTGTCACCGGATGAGTGGTCTGTGCGGCCGACCTCCATGAGGGCCACCACTGTGAGGCAGGCCACGACGACGAACCATCACCGGAGAAGGAGCACGACCCATGGAGCTCAAGCCGACCGCAAAGGTCGCCGAGGCACTGGCGATCGCCCAGCGCTCGGCGCAGGCCGCCGGTCACGCCGAGATCACCCCGGCCCACCTGGCGCTGGCTCTGGCCGCGCAGCCGGACACGACCACGCCGACCCTGCTCACCGCCGGAGGCACGACCGCCACAGCCGTCATCTCGGCCGCACGGTCCGCGGTCTCGGCTCTCCCGACGATCTCCGGCCAGACGGCTGCGACTCCCGGGTTCGGCCAGCCCACCCTCGCGGTGCTCCAACACGCCGACACCCTGATGCGGGCGCTGGGCGACACGTTCCTGTCGACCGACGTCCTGCTGCTCGCCCTCGCGGAGAAGAAGGTCATCACCGCCGACGCGAAGGCGATCGAGGCCGAGATCCCGCGGCTGCGCGGGGGACACGCCGTGTCCTCGGAGAACCCGGAGGCCGCCTCGGAGGCCCTGGCCAAGTACGGCTCGGACCTCACCGAGCTGGCCCGAGAGGGCAAGCTCGACCCGGTCATCGGCCGCGACGCCGAGATCCGCCGCGTGATCCAGGTGCTCTCCCGGCGGACCAAGAACAACCCGGTGCTCATCGGTGAGCCCGGCGTCGGCAAGACCGCCGTCGTCGAGGGCCTCGCCCAGCGGATCGTCGACGGTGACGTGCCCGAGTCGCTGCGGGGCAAGCGCCTGATCAGCCTCGACCTCGGGGCGATGATCGCGGGTGCGAAGTTCCGCGGCGAGTTCGAGGAGCGGCTCAAGGCCGTCCTCGCCGAGATCAAGGAGTCCAACGGTCAGGTCGTCACCTTCATCGACGAGCTGCACACCGTCGTCGGCGCCGGCGCGACCGGTGACTCCGCGATGGATGCCGGCAACATGCTCAAGCCGCTGCTGGCTCGCGGTGAGCTGCGGATGGTCGGGGCGACCACGCTCGATGAGTATCGGGAGCACCTCGAGAAGGACCCGGCCCTGGAGCGCCGCTTCCAGCAGGTCTTCGTCGGCGAGCCCAGCGTCGAGGACACCATCGCGATCCTGCGCGGGTTGAAGGAACGGTACGAAGCGCACCACAAGGTCGAGATCGAGGACTCCGCGCTGGTTGCCGCGGCCTCGCTGTCCGACCGCTACATCACCGGTCGACAGCTGCCCGACAAGGCGATCGACCTCGTCGACGAGGCGGCGTCCCGTCTGCGCATGGAGATCGACTCCTCGCCGGTCGAGATCGACCAGCTCCGTCGCGCCGTCGACCGACTGCGGATGGAGGAGCTCCACCTGGCCAAGGAGACCGACGACGCGTCGCGGGATCGGCTGGCCCGGCTCCAGCAGGACCTCGCCGACAAGTCCGAGGCCCTGGCCGCGCTCAACGCCCGCTGGGAGCAGGAGAAGTCCGGTCTCAACCGCGTGGGCGACCTGCGTGCGCAGATCGACGAGCTCCGCACCCATGCCGACCGGCTCCAACGTGAGGGCGACTACGAGGGCGCCTCGCGGTTGCTGTACGGCCAGATCCCCGAGCTCGAGACCGAGCTCGCCCGCGCGACCGAGGACGAGGTCGCTCGCGACCACTCCGACCTGATGGTCAAGGAGCGGGTGGGTGCGGACGACATCGCCGAGGTGATCAGCGCATGGACCGGCATCCCCGCCGGTCGCCTGCTGCAGGGTGAGACCGAGAAGCTGCTCGCCATGGAGTCGATCATCGGCTCGCGCCTGATCGGGCAGTCCGACGGCGGTCCGGGTCGTCAGCGACGCCGTGCGTCGTTCTCGCGCAGGCCTTTCCGACCCCGACCGGCCGACCGGGTCGTTCCTGTTCCTCGGGCCGACCGGCGTTGGGAAGACCGAGCTGGCCAAGTCGCTCGCCGACTTCCTGTTCGACGACGAGCGCGCGATGGTCCGGATCGACATGAGCGAGTACGCCGAGCGCCACGCGGTTGCGCGCCTCATCGGCGCGCCACCCGGCTATGTCGGGTACGAGGAGGGTGGTCAGCTCACCGAGGCGGTCCGCCGCCGGCCGTACTCCGTGGTCCTGCTCGACGAGGTCGAGAAGGCCCACCCCGAGACCTTCGACATCCTGCTCCAGGTGCTCGACGACGGTCGTCTGACCGACGGGCAGGGACGGACCGTCGACTTCCGCAACGTCATCCTGGTGATGACCAGCAACCTGGGGAGCCAGTTCCTGGTCGACCCGAGCCTGGACGACAGCGCGCGGCGAGAGCTGGTCATGGCCGCGGTCCGCGCCGCGTTCAAGCCGGAGTTCCTCAACCGGCTCGACGAGGTCGTCATCTTCGACGCGCTGACCACCGACGAGCTCGGCCTGATCGTGGAGCTCCAGGTGCGCGAGGTCGCCACCCGGCTCGCTGACCGGCGGATCGTCCTGGAGGTCACCAGTGCCGCCAAGGAGTGGCTGGCCCTGACCGGCTACGACCCGGCGTACGGCGCGCGCCCGTTGCGGCGGCTCGTGCAGCGCGAGCTCGGGGACCGGCTGGCCCGGGCGCTGCTCTCGGGCAGCCTGCGCGACGGCGACACCGTAGTGGTCGACCGCGACGAGGTCGCGGACACCCTGACGCTCAAGCACTGAGCCGCAGCGAAGCACGCGCGGGGACGACCACCGCCCCTCCCCGGGTGGTGGTCGTCCCGCCCGAGGCGAGCCGGCGGTTCTCGGCGCTGATACCTGGTGCGGGAGTTAACGTTCCTCCATGGCTCCTCCTCTCCGCGCCGTCACCGGCGCCACCGTCCTGCTCCTCGCCCTCGCCGCGTGTTCCGGGGGCGCGGACGAGACGGTGGACGCGGTGGCACCGGCCGACCAGCTCGCCACGGCCAAGAAGCAGCTGGACGAGACGACCGGGGTGACCTTCACGCTCACCTCGGAGAACACGCCCAAGGGCTCGGCGGGGGTCACCGGCGCCAAGGGCCTCGGCGCGGCGACGCCGAAGCCCGCGTTCAAGGGCACGATCAACGCGACGGTGAGTGGGGTCACCGGCACCGTCGACGTCATCGCGGTGGACCAGGACGTCTACATGAAGTTCTTCACCCCGAGCTACGCCAAGATCGACCCGGCGACCTACGGCGCACCGAACCCCGCGCAGCTGTTCAGCTCCACCACCGGCATCTCGACGCTGCTCTCGGGGCTGGTCGACCCCCAGGCCGGCGACCAGGCGCGGGAGGGAGCCGAGGTCCTCGACACGGTGTCCGGGACCGTGCCCGGCGACGCCGTCGCTGACCTGTTCGTGGTGGGCGACCGTGAGGGCGTGTTCGACGCGACGATGGCGATGACCCAGGACGGCCACCAGCTGCGCAAGGCCACCCTGACCGGTCCCTTCTTCGACGGCGCGACGTCGACCTACACCCTGTTGCTGAGCGACTACGGCCAGCAGGCCGACATCGCCCTGCCCTGACCTCGCGGCCCGAACGGGCCCCGGCGGTTACGGTGGGCGCGTGCCGAGTCCCCGGGCCGTGCTCACCGCAGCCTCGGTGGCCGTCGCCCTCGCTGCCGCTGACACCTATGTCGTCGTCCTCGCCCTGACGGACATGATGACCGGGGTCGGCATCGGCATCGACTCCCTCCAGCGGGCGACCCCGATCATCTCCGGCTTCCTGCTCGGCTACATCGCAGTGCTCCCGCTCATCGGCCGGCTCTCGGACCTGATCGACCGCCAACGGGTCCTCCTCGGGTGCCTCGTCGTGTTCGTCCTGGGGTCGGCGGTCACCGCACTGTCGGTCGACCTCGGCGTACTGGTCGGCGGGCGGGTGCTCCAGGGCATCGGGGGAGGCGGGCTGGTCCCCGCGACGCTGGCGCTGGTCGCCGACCTCTGGCCGGTCGAGCGCCGCGGGGTGCCGCTCGGGGTCGTCGGCGCGGTGCAGGAGGCCGGGAGTGTCATCGGTCCGGTGCTCGGCGCAGTGATCCTGGCCATCGCCGACTGGCGGGCGATCTTCTGGGCCAACGCGGTTGGCGGCGTCGTCCTCGGGGTCTGGATCCTGGCCGCGGCGGGGGCCCGTCCGCGGTTGCCGTCCGCACGCACGCTCGCCCAGGCCGCGCTCGCCGTACTCGGGGTCGGTGCCCTTCTGCTCGCGCTGGCCGCGCCGACCAGCCTGGTCACCGACGTCACCCTCGGCGTCCCCTTCGTGCCGTTCGGTGGCACCGGCTCGCGGCTGGCCACCCCGCTCGCCGCCGCCGCCGTGGTCCTGATCCTGACGGCCGCTGGCCTGAGCGCGCCGCGGTGGCTCCCACCGCTGCGCCGGGCCGACCTTCCGGGTGCCGTGCTGCTGGGCCTGGCCCTCGGCTCGGTCGTGCTGACCTTCGCCGAGGCGAACCCGGAGCGCGAGGTGGTCGGCTCGGCCGGGTACGCCTTGCTGCCGGTCGCCGTCGTGTCCGGCGCGCTCTATCTCTGGCGCCAGGCGCGGGCCAGCGAGCCGCTGGTTCCCCGGGGCGTCGTCACCGGCCGGGCCCGGGTCGCCCTCCTCGCGAGCCTGCTGACCGGGTCCGCCCTGGTCGCGATCGTGGTCGACGTCCCACTGCTGGCGCGGCTCACCGGTGCCGAGAGCCAGACCGCGGCTGCGCTGGTGCTGGTCCGCTTCCTGCTCGCCGTCCCCGTCGGTGCCATCCTCGGCGGGTGGCTGCTGTCCCGCGTCGGTGAGGCCGTCGTCGGGGCCACCGGGCTGGCGGCCGCTGCGGTCGCGCTCGGGCTGATGAGCCGATGGGGCGCGGACTCGCTCGAGCAGGTGGTCGCGACGTTGGTCCTGGTCCTCGCCGGACTCGGGATCGGCCTGGCCCTGGCGCCGGTCAACAGCGCCGCGCTCGCGGCTGCCCCGCCCGGCGCTCACGGTGCCGCGAGCGGACTCGTCGTGGTCGCGCGGATGGTCGGGATGGTGCTCGGCCTCGCGCTGCTCACCGCGGTCGGGCTCCGTCGCTACTACCAAGCCGTCGCGACGCTGCCCGACCCGACCGACGCCGCTGCCCTGGTGGGGGCGGGGATCGTGCAGGTGCAGACCGTCTTCCTCGGAGCGGCCGCACTCGCCCTGCTCGGGGCGGTTGCCGCGCTCGGGCTCGGGCGGAGCCGGGCCTAGCCGGCCGCGGCGCGGTCGAGCAGGGGCAGGACCATCCGCAGCAACGACCCGGCGACCGTGTCGGGCGCCTCATAGGTCAGCATGTGTCCCCGACCCGGCAGGACGCGCACGTCCGCCCCGGGGATCAGCTCACCCAGTCGCTGCGCGTGTCGCAGGGGCGTGAGCCGGTCGTGGTCACCGACCAGCACGGTCGTCGGGATGCCTTGCAGCGCAGCGAGGGACGCGGTCTCGTCGTGGTGGTCGAAGGCCGAATAGAACCGGCCGAGGGTGGGCAGCGAGGTGCCGGCGACCTGGCCGCGGGTCAGGCGCACCGACTCGGCGTCGGCTCCGGGTCCGAACAGCAGACGGCGCTGACCGCGGACCGTCACCAACACCCCTGCGGGCAGCCGCGGCGCGCGGCTCAGCACGCGCAGCCCGAGGTTCTGCAGGCGTGACCGTCCGCCCGCCAGGTCGCCACTGGACGTCGAGACCAGGACGACGCCGGCGACGCGCTCCTGCACCTGCTGGGGGTGGAGCCCGGCATACGCCATGACCGCCATCCCGCCCATCGAGTGACCGGCGAGGACGACCGGCCCGCTGGGCGCGGCCACGGCCAGCACCTCGGCGAGGTCGTCACCGAGGGCGCGAACCGAGGTGGCCGATCGCCCGGCGGTCGAACGGCCGTGTCCCCGTTGGTCATAAGTGATGACGCGGACCCCGGTGCCGGCGCGGAGGCGCTCGACCACCGGGAGCCAGCTCTGGTGGGTGAGGGTCCAGCCGTGGGCGAGGACGACGGTCGGGGCGTCCGGACCGACCGGGCCGGCCTACTCCTGTACCCGCAGGAGGGCTCCATCGGCGATGACCACCGTGAAGTCGCCGGCGGCACCTGTCCCGCCCGCCGGTCCCTGCATCAGTCCTCCAGCTCGACGACCACCGGCGCGTGGTCGGACGCACCCTTGCCCTTGCGCTCCTCGCGGTCGATCACCGCGCCCACCACCCGCCCCGCGAGGGTCGGGGTCGCCAGCACGAAGTCGATCCGCATGCCTTGCCGTTTGGCGAAGCGCAGGTGCTGGTAGTCCCAGTACGTGTAGACGCCGGGCCCCGGAGCATGGGGCCTCACGACGTCTTCGTACCCGGCGTCCAGCACGGATTGGAACCCGCTGCGCTCCCGCGGGCTGACGTGGCTGCGTGGCAGGTAGAACTCCATCGACCACACGTCCTCGTCCTGCGGCGCGATGTTCCAGTCGCCCATCAGCGCAACCTGGGCGCCGTCCGCGGCTGCCCACGCGGCGGCCTGGTCGCGCAGCCCGGCCAGCCAGCCGACCTTGTAGTCCATGTGCGGGTCGGCGATGTTCCGCCCGTTGGGGATGTAGACCGAGGTGATCCGGACCCCGCCGCAGAGCGCCGAGATCAGCCGCGGCTCGGGTTGGACCGGGTCACCCCAGCCGGGGTCGCCGGCGAACCCGCGCTGCACGTCGGTGAGGCCGACCCGCGACAGGATCGCCACCCCGTTCCACTGGTTGCGCCCGTGGTGGGCGACCTCATAACCCAGGCCACGCAGCCGATCATGAGGGAACTGGTCTTCGCGACACTTGGTCTCCTGGATCGCCAGCACGTCGACGCCGCTGGACGCCAGCCACGCCTCGAGCCGGTCGATCCGGGACCGGATGGAGTTGACGTTCCAGGTCGCGATGCGCACCCTCACCACCCTAGGTGTGCTCTGCGGGGGACGCGGGGCGCCCTGACCTAGGATCGGGCCATGAGCACCGCCCTCGTCACCGGAGCGACCGCCGGCATCGGACTCGCCTTCGCCCGTCAGCTGGCCGAGCGCGGCCACGACCTGGTCCTGGTCGCCCGTGACCGCGTGCGTCTGGAGAACGTGTCCGACGACCTCCGACGGACGTTCGCGGTCAGGACCGAGATCATCAGCGCCGACCTGTCGGACCGCGCCGAGACCGGCAAGGTCGCCGAGCGTCTCGCCGACCAGGCGCGGCCCGTCGACCTCCTGGTCAACAACGCGGGGTATGCGCTCAAGCGCCGGTTCCTCGACAACGACATCGAGCAGGAGGAAGCCGTCTTCGACGTGCTCACCCGCGCGGTGCTCGTGCTGTCGCACGCTGCCGCGGGCGCGATGGTCCAGCGGGGTCATGGCGCGATCGTCAACGTCTCCTCGGTCGCCGGCCAGCTGGCCTCGGGCACCTATGCCGCGTCCAAGTCCTTCGTCACCGTGTTCACCGAGAGCCTGTCCACCGAGCTCAAGGGCACCGGGGTCACCGCGACCGCGTTGCTGCCGGGGTTCACCCGCACCGAGTTCCACGACCGTGCGACGATCGACATGACCAGCCTGCCCGAGTTCATGTGGCTCGATGCGGACGAGCTGGTCGCCACCTGCCTGGCCGACGTCGCGCGGGGGCGCGTCCTGTCCGTGCCCGGGGCGCAGTACAAGTCGATGGTCGCGCTGCTCCGGGTCGTCCCGCGCTCGCTGGTGCGCGCCCGCGGACGCGCGGTCCACCGCCCCCGCCAGTAGGCCCGCGGGTCGGGCTCCGCGCTCTTCAGTAGGCTCGCGGTCGTGACCGAGACTGCCGCTGAGGACCACGGGCCGCTGCACGACCACGACGCGGTGGAGGACGCCGCGACCCACCACGACGTCAGCTCGCCCCGGGAGCGGCTGCTCGAGATCATCAAGGCCAAGGCCATCGTGCACGGCACGGTCACGCTGTCCTCGGGCAAGGTCGCCGACTTCTATGTCGACCTCCGGCGGATCACCCTGGACGGGGAGGCCGCACCGCTGGTCGGCAAGGTGATGCTCGACCGGGTGCGGGACCTGGCCTTCGACGCGGTCGGTGGGCTGACCCTCGGAGCCGACCCCGTCGCCACCTCGATGCTGCACGCGGCTGCCGCGGCGGGACGGCGGCTCGATGCGTTCGTCGTGCGCAAGGAGGGCAAGGCCCACGGTCTGCAGCAGCGGATCGAGGGACCCTCGATCGCCGGTCGCCGCGTGCTCGTCGTCGAGGACACGTCCACCACCGGAAACTCCCCGCTGGAGGCGGTCAGTGCGGCGCGCGAGGCCGGGGCCGAGGTCGTCGCAGTGGCGACCATCGCCGACCGGGCCACCGGTGCCGCGGAGAAGTTCGCCGAGGCCGGGCTGGACTACCGGTTCGTGTACGACGTGCGCGAGCTCGGGCTCGCTTGACCCGCTTGGCGTACGGCCCGCACTAGGATCGCCGCACCAGCACCCACCCGTGGGGGAGACATGATTCCTACGCTCATCGCCATCGCCGTCATCGTGGCGGTCGTCCTCTGGGGCGTCGGCATGTACAACGGCCTCATCAAGCTGCGCAACCTCGTGCAGGAGGCCTGGGCGCAGATCGACACCGAGCTCAAGCGGCGGCACGACCTGATCGGCAACCTCGTCGAGACGGTCAAGGGGTACGCCGCCCACGAGAAGGGTGTCCTGGAGGCGGTGACGGCCGCACGGGCCGGCGCGATGAAGCCGGGACAGGGGCCGGCCGAGGCGGCCGTGTCCGAGGCCGCGCTGACCCAGGCGCTGGTCCGGCTGAACGCCGTCGCCGAGGCCTATCCCGACCTCAAGGCCAACCAGGGCTTCCTCGAGCTGCAGGCCGAGCTGACCAGCACCGAGGACCGCATCGCCGCCGCGCGTCGCTACTACAACGCCAACGTCCGCGAGCTGAACACCAAGGTGGAGACCATCCCCACCAACATCATCGCCGGTATCGCCCACGTCACCCGCGCCGAGTACTTCGAGGTCGAGGGCGTCGAGCGGGATGCGGTGAAGGTCGACTTCGGCACGAGTACGCCGGCGCCCCCGGCCGACCCCACGGCACCGCCCACCGCCTGACGGTCGAGGCCCCCGCCCGACCCCGACGGCACCGCCCACCGCCTGACGGTCGAGGCCCCCGCCCGACCCCACGGCACCGCCCACCGCCTGACGGTCGAGGCCCCCCGGCGCTGGCGGCCAGCGCCTACCGACGACCATTGCGTCCGCGAACCGCACCATCCGTGCTCAGCCGCCCCACCCGTATCACCATCGGTCGTCGTTGCGCCTTCCCCGCGATCCGCTGTGCCGTCCACCGACCGGTGGACGAGGCATACCGTCGGCCGGGGGTGGGCTGGACGACGGGTGTGGGCCACGCTGGGGGGCATGACGAATCCGGTGGAGGTCTCGGGGCTGGTCAAGTCGTATGCCGGTCGACGCGCGGTGGACGGGGTCGACCTGAGCATCGGGGCGGGGGAGGTGTTCGCGCTGCTGGGGCCCAACGGAGCGGGCAAGACCACCATCGTCGAGATCCTCGAAGGATTCCGCCGCCGCGACGCCGGCGAGGTGCACGTCCTCGGCGTGGACCCCGCGCAGGGCGACCTGGCCTGGCGCGACCGGCTCGGCCTGGTCCTGCAGGCCTCGACCGGCCTCGACCTGCTGACCGTGCGGGAGTGCGTGGCCAGCACGGCGAGGGTGTACTCGCGGGCCCGCGACGTCGACGAGGTGATCGCTGCGGTCGGCCTGACCGACAGGTCCGGTGACCGGATCGGCAAGCTCTCCGGGGGGCAGCGTCGACGTGTCGACGTCGCCCTCGGCATCGTGGGCAGCCCGGAGCTGCTCTTCCTCGACGAGCCGACGACCGGGTTCGACCCGCAGGCCCGGCGCGACTTCTGGGCGCTGATCGAGTCGCTCGCCGACGGGGGCACGACGATCCTGCTGACGACGCACTATCTCGACGAGGCCGAGCACCTCGCAGACCGCGTCGGCATCATCGCCGCCGGCACGCTCGTCGCCCTCGACACTCCTGCGAACCTCGGCGGGCGTGCTTCCTCGGAGGCGACGGTCACCTGGAAGGAGGACGGCGAGCGACACCAGCAGCGCACCGCGGAGCCGACCGCCTACGTGGCCGCGCTCGCCGCGCGGCTCGGCGGGGAGGTCCCGTCGCTGACCATCACCCGCCCCTCGTTGGAGGACACCTACCTGTCGCTCATCGGTCCGTATCTCGTTGCGCCCGAGGAAGATCCGACCCGCGAACCGGCGGTTGGCGTCGGAGCGGGTGCTCGATGAACGCCGCGGCCATCGGCTGGGACCGCACCGTCCTGGAGCTCAAGATGTACTTCCGCGAGAAGGAGGCTGTCTTCTTCTCCTTCGTCTTCCCCATTCTCATGCTGGGCATGTTCTCGGTGATCTTCGGTGACCAGTTCACGGGCTCCGGCGAGGACTCGATGAGCGCGGCCCAGTTCTTCCTGCCCGGCTTGGCCGCGGCGGGCGTGATGCTGACCAGCTTCCAGTCGATGGCGCTCAGCGTGGCTGTCGAGCGCGACGACGGCACGCTGAAGCGGCTGCGCGCGACCCCGATGCCACCACTGTCCTACTTCCTGGGCAAGGTCGGCCTGGTCGCCTTCACCTCACTGGCTCAGTTCGTCCTGCTGGTCGCGATGGCCCGGCTGGCCTTCGGCGTCGACCTGCCGAGCGCGGCCTCGTCGTGGACGACGTTCGCGTGGGTCTTCCTCCTCGGTGTGGCGTCCGGGACCACCCTCGGCGTCGCCTACTCCTCGCTCGCCACCTCGTCCCGCTCCGTCGGGGCCACGGTGATCGCCCCCACCCTGATCCTGCAGTTCATCTCCGGCGTCTACTTCGCGTTCTCCGACCTGCCCGAGTGGCTCAAGCAGGTGGCCAGCGTGTTCCCGCTCAAGTGGATCGCCCAGGGTATGCGCGCGGTGTTCTTCCCCGACGCCCTCCAAGCCGTCGAGATGGCCGGCACGTGGGAGCTCGGCCGGACCGCACTCGTGCTCGGAGCCTGGACGCTGGCCGGTCTGGTCCTGTGCGTGCGGACCTTCCGCTGGACCAAGCGGGGCACGACGTGAGCACCCCGGGTATCGGGCGATGATGGGCCGGTGAGAACCGAACAGGCGGGCTGGGTCGCTGGAACCTCAACGGGTGAGCTGCGCCAGATGTGGCGCCGCCAGATGGTCTGGTGGCACGGGTTCTTCGCGGCACTGGTCGCAGCGACGCTGATCCTGGTGGTGGCCGAGTCCAAGCCCCAGCTCGGGTGGCAGGTCGGGTGCGTGCTCGCGATCGCGGCAGCGTACGCGGTGTGGGGCCGCCGCGGCCTGGGCGAACAGGACCCGCGCTCGGCCCGGATCTACCTCGGCCTGGCCTGGGTGCTCATGGTGGTGCTGATCGGCATCGACAGCACCGGCACCTCGTGGGTCCTCACCTTCGGGCTGTTCTCGCAGACCTGGGCGAGCCTGCCGCGCAACCAGGCTGCTGGCGCTGCCGTGACGGCGATCCTCGGCTTGGCGGTGGTGCGGATCTGGACCGGAGCGCGGACCGTGGACGAGCTGGTCGGCGTCGGGACCAGCACCGTGATCACGCTCGCGCTCTCGCTGACCCTCGGGTTCTTCGTCCACCGGCTGATCGACGAGGCCGACACGCGCGCACGGGTGATCGACGAGCTCCATCGCACCCAGGCCGAGCTCGCGGCTGCCGAACGGGCGCGGGGAAGGCTGACCGAGCGCGAGCGGCTGTCACGCGAGATCCACGACACCCTGGCCCAGGGCTTCACCTCGGTGGTGACCCTGGCACGAGCGGCAGACGCGGCGCTCGACCGGGGGGACGAGGCGGCGGTGCGCGAGCGGCTGGCGTTGCTCGAGAAGACCGCCGCCGAGAACCTCGCCGAGGCGCGGATCATCGTCGCCGAGCTCACCCCCGGCCACCTGCAGGGCGGGACGCTGGCCGAGGCACTCCAACGGGTCGTCGACCGCGCCGCCTCCGAGAGCGGGATCAAAGGGTCGCTGCGGGTCGAGGGCACACCGGTCGCGTCCTCGGCGAACGCGGAGGTGGTGCTGCTGCGGACCGCCCAGGAGGGGCTGGCGAACATCCGCCGACATTCCGGCGCCCGCTGCTTCGAGGTCGTGCTGTCCTATGCCCACGACGACCAGGTCGGGCTGGAGGTCACCGATGACGGGTCCGGGTTCGACCCCGCTGCGGCCTCGGCCGGGTACGGACTGGTGGGTGCGCGTTCGCGCGCGACCGACCTCGGCAGCGAGCTGGTCGTCGACAGCGCGCCCGGCCGAGGCACCTCGGTGCGGGTGAGCGTGCCGCGATGAGCGGGGTGCTGCGGCTGCTCGTCGTCGACGACCACCCGGTCGTGCGCGCCGGACTCGTGGCGATGCTCGGCGAGGAGGCGGACCTCGAGGTGGTCGGCGAGGCCCAGGACGGCGCCGAGGCGCTGGTCCGCGTTGCCGAGCTCCGTCCGGACGTGGTGCTGATGGACCTCCGCATGCCCGGTATGGACGGGGCGACCGCGACCGCTGCTTTGCGTGAGATGGACTGCGCACCAGCGGTTCTCGTCTTGACGACCTATGACACCGACGCCGACATCGTGCGCGCAGTGGAGGCTGGCGCCACGGGGTACCTTCTCAAGGACACCCCCCGCGCGACACTCACCGCCGCCATCCGTGCGGCCGCTCGGGGTGAGACGGTCCTTGCCCCGCCGGTGGTGGCCCGTCTGGCCCACCGGCTCCGCGAACCGGCCGCGCCCTCGCTCACGGCACGCGAGGTCGAGGTGCTCGGGTGCGTCGCTCGCGGGCTGTCCAACTCCGAGGTCGGGTCCGAGCTGCACATCGGTGAGGCGACGGTGAAGACCCACCTGCTGCGGGTGTTCGAGAAGCTCGGGGTGACCGACCGGACGGCGGCGGTGACCGCGGCGTACCGGCTGGGCCTGCTGGAACTCTGAGGTGCCGGGGGCCGCCGGGGTACTCGCCTGCGCCCCGCCCTCCTTCCTTACCGCAGTCCGCCCGCCCGCAGTCTTTGAAGCCGGTTGTCCGCCCGCCCGCCGCCCGCCCGCAGTCTTTGAAGCCGGTTCCACGCCCTGACGTCGAACAACCTGCAAAGAGTCGGTGGGGCCGGGGTCAGTCGCGGGCCTTGCGCAGGTCGTCGGAGGCCTCGCGAACCTCTTCGACGACCGCCTCGGAGGCCGGCCGCCGCTTGCCCCGCGCCCGCAAGAACTCCAGCGCCATCGGCACGACCGACACCGCGACGATGGCCAGGATCGCCACCTCGAGGTTGTCCTTCAGCGCGGGGAAGGCCTGGCCGAGGAAGTAGCCGAGCAGGGTGATCCCGCTGGCCCACAGGAACGCGCCGACGCCGCTCCAGACGAAGAAGTGACGACGTTGCATGCGGCTCACGCCGGCGACGACGGTGACGAAGGTGCGCACGATCGGGACGAACCGGCCAAGGACGAGTGCCTTGGCGCCGTGCTTTTCGAAGAACGCGCTGGTGTCCTCGAAGTACTTCTTCTTCAGGAACCGGCCGTCCCGCTCATAGAGCGGTGCCCCGATCAACCGGCCGATCTCATACCCGGAGACGTTGCCGAGGAACGCAGCGACGGTGAGGAGCACGCAGGCCAACCACAGCGGGATCCCGATGCTGCCGTTGGCGATGAACAGTCCGATCGCGAACAGCAGCGAGTCGCCGGGCAGGATCGGGAACAGCAGCCCGCACTCGATGAAGACGATCACGCAGCTCACCACGAGGAACTGGGAGCCGAACTGGTCGAGGAGGTACTGGGGGTCCATCCAGTTGGGTCCGAGGGAGTGCATGGGCTCCATCGTAGGTGCCAGGACTGTACGGTCCCTGAGGAACTGCTGAGCGGGTAGGCGTGGTCTCATGGGTGCCGTGAGCAGCCCGCCGTCGCCCGAGGTCGGGGTCGGTCCCTGGGTGGGCCTGCCGCCTGAGGGCCCACCGTGGGACCCGGTGCTGTTGCGCGAGGGCGACCGTCGAAACGTCGCCGACCGATACCGGTACTGGACCCACGAGGCGATCGTGGCCGACCTCGACACGCGAAGGCACCCGTTCCACGTCGCGGTCGAGAACTGGGAGCACGACTTCAACATCGGCTCGGTCATCCGGACGGCCAACGCGTTCAACGCGGCGGCCTTCCACATCGTCGGTCGGCGACGCTGGAACCGCCGCGGGGCGATGGTGACCGACCGTTATCAGCACGAGTACCACCACGCGGACGCCGTGGCGCTCGCGGAGTGGGCGGCAGAGCGCGGGCTGGCGATGGTCGGGATCGACAACCTTCCCGGCTCCGAGCCGCTGGAGACCGCGGAGCTGCCGCGCGCCTGCGTGCTCGTGTTCGGGCAGGAGGGGCCGGGGCTGTCGGACGCGATGCGGGAGGAGTGCTCGGTCGTGCTCCACATCGAGCAGTTCGGCTCGACCCGCTCGATCAACGCCGGTGCCGCCGCGGCGATCGCCATGCACGCCTGGGTGCGCCAGCAGGTGTTCGGTCAGGGGCCCGGGGTCGCCCCAGCGCCTTTGGGTGCCTGAACGCTCGGAATTCCGAGCGTCTGGGCACCCAATCCTGCTGGCGGGGCGGGGCGGGGCGGGGCGGGGGCTACTCCGCGGGGTCGGTGGGGGGGTCGGTGGTGGGATCAGTGGCGGGGTCGACGGTGAACACGACGTGGCCCATCGCCACCTGGTCACCGACGGCGGCGCCGACGTGGGACACCACCCCGTCGTGCGGCGCGGTGAGGGCCATCTCCATCTTCATCGCCTCGACGGCGCCGAGCCGCTGGCCGGCGGTGACCACCTCGCCCTCGGCGACCGACACCGCAATCACTGTGCCCGGCATGGGGGAGGTGACGTCGGCCTCGCCAGCCACGTGGACGGCCCCGCGGGAGGGGTCGGGTCGGTCGAGCCGCCAGGCCTGGCCCTCGGCGGACACCCACGCGCCGGTGCGATCGGCCCGCGCCACCCCGCTCGACGGACCCGGCTCGGCGAGGTGGCGCTCGCCGCTCGCGTCGACGAGGGAGACGAGGACGGGGGTCGCAGAGGCAGCGACGCGCCAGCCGTCAGCGGCAGCGAAGGGCGAGTCGGGGTCGGCCACGCGGCGGCGGTGGTCCTGCAGCCAGGCGTCCGCGGCGGCGCGCAGGGCAGCCTCGGGGAGGGTAGGGGCGGTGAGGAGCTGCGCGGCCGCGGGGCCGTCGAGCCACGAGGTGTGAACCTCGCCGTCGCGGAAGGCCGCTGAGTCGACCAGGCGGCGCAGGAAGCCGGTGTTGGTAGTCAGGCCGAACACGCCGGTGTGGTCGAGGGCGTCGACCAGCCGCGCGATGGCGGTTTCACGATCCCGGCCGGTCGCGATGACCTTGGCCAGCATCGGGTCGTAGGCCGTGCCGATCTCCTGCCCGGCCTCCAGCGCGGCCTCGACGCGTACTCCGTCGGGCCAGACGACGTCGACCAGCCGGCCCGCCTGGGGGATGAACCCCGCGTACGGGTCCTCGGCATAGACGCGGACCTCGACGGCGTGGCCGGTGCAGGTGATCTCGCTCTGCGACAACGGGATCGGCTCGCCCGCAGCCACCAGGAGCTGCCACTGCACCAGGTCGACGCCGGTCACCTGCTCGGTCACCGGGTGCTCCACCTGGAGACGGGTGTTCATCTCCAGGAAGTAGGCCCGGTCGCCCGCGACGAGGAACTCCACCGTGCCGGCACCGGTGTACCCGACCTCCTGGCACAGCGCGACCGAGGAGTCCAGCAGCGTCTGTCGCACCGCCGGATCCAGCCCCGGCGCGGGCGACTCCTCGACGACCTTCTGGTGGCGACGCTGGGCCGAGCAGTCACGCTCGAACAGGTGCACGACGGTGCCGTGCTCGTCGCCCATGACCTGGACCTCGACGTGCCGGCCCTGCTCGACGTACTGCTCGATGAGCAGCGTGTCGTCGCCGAAGGCGGACGCCGCCTCGCGCCTTGCCCGCGCGACCGCTTCGACGAGCTGGTCGGCGGACCGGACGACGTGCATGCCCTTGCCTCCGCCGCCCGCGGCCGCCTTGACCAGCACCGGGTAGGCCTCGTCCGGCACCGCGGCCTCGTCGTATCGCGGCGTGACGGGAACCCCTGCGCGCTCGGCGATCTCGCGGGCGTGGTCCTTGCGGCCCATCATCTCGATGACCTCGGGCGTCGGCCCGATGAAGACCAGTCCCGCCTCGCGCACGGCTCGGGAGAACCCGGCGTTCTCGGACAGGAAGCCATAGCCGGGGTGTACCGCGTCGGCGCCGCTCGCCCGCGCCGCCTCGAGCAGCCGCTCCACCGAGAGGTAGGACTCGGCGGCCGGCGTCGGACCCGAGGTGCACGGCCGTGTCGGCGACACGTGTGTACGGCGCACCCCGGTCGGCGTCGGAGAAGACCGCGACGCTGCGCAGCCCAGCCTCACGGCAGCCGCGAGCGATCCGTGCGGCGATCTCGCCGCGGTTGGCAATGAGGACGGTGGTGAAGGAGGGCACGTTGGTCACATCCTGAAGACGCCGAACTGCGGCCGGTCGGGGACGGGGGACTGGGCGGCGACGGACAGTCCCATGCCGAGCACGCGCCGGGTGTCGAGCGGGTCGATGATTCCGTCGTCCCACAGCCGGGCGGTGGAGTAGTACGGCGAGCCCTGGGACTCGTACTGCTCGCGGATCGGCGCCTTGAACGCCTCCTCCTCCTCCGCCGAGTCGAACCCGCGGACGGTGGCGAGGACCGACGCCGCCTGCTCCCCGCCCATCACCGAGATGCGCGCATTGGGCCACATCCACAGGAACCGCGGGTCGTACGCACGGCCGCACATGCCGTAGTTGCCGGCACCGAACGAGCCACCGATCACCACGGTGAACTTGGGGACCACGCTGGACGCGACGGCGGTCACGAGCTTGGCGCCGTCCTTGGCGATGCCGCCGTTCTCATACTCGCGCCCCACCATGAAACCGGTGATGTTCTGTAGGAACACCAACGGGATTCCGCGCTGGTTGGCCAGCTCGATGAAGTGCGCGCCCTTGAGTGCGGACTGGCTGAACAGGATCCCGTTGTTGGCGATGATCGCGACCGGATATCCCCAGATGTGGGCGAACCCGCAGACGAGGGTGTCGCCGTACAGCGCCTTGAACTCGTGCAGCTCCGAGCCGTCGACGATGCGGCGGATGACCTCGCGGACGTCGTAGGGGGTGCGCGAGTCCGTGGGAACGACGTCATACAGCCCGGCCGGGTCCAGCGCCGGCTCCTCGACCTCGCGGCGCGGCAGGTGGTGCGCCGCCGGTCCGAGCGTGCTCACGATCGAGCGGACGATCTGCAGGGCGTGCTCGTCGTCGTCGGCGAGGTGGTCGACGACGCCCGAGGTGCGTGCGTGCACCTCGCCACCGCCGAGGTCCTCGGCCGTCACGACCTCACCGGTCGCCGCCTTCACCAGCGGCGGGCCACCGAGGAAGATCGTGCCCTGGTCGCGCACGATGACGGTCTCGTCGCTCATGGCCGGGACGTAGGCCCCGCCCGCGGTGCAGGAGCCCATCACCGACGCGATCTGGGGGATGCCGAGGGCGGACATCTGAGCCTGGTTGTAGAAGATCCGGCCGAAGTGCTCGCGGTCGGGGAAGACCTCGTCCTGCAACGGCAGGAAGGCACCCCCGGAGTCGACGAGATAGACGCAGGGGAGACGGTTCTGGGCGGCGATGGTCTGCGCGCGCAGGTGCTTCTTGACCGTCATCGGGTAGTAGGTGCCGCCCTTGACGGTCGCGTCGTTGGCGACGATGACGCACTCGCGGCCGCTGACCCGGCCGATGCCGGTGATGACTCCGGCGCTCGGCACGGCGTCGCCGTACATGCCGTTCGCCGCCAGTGCCCCGATCTCCAGGAACGGTGACCCGGGGTCGAGCAGGTGGTCGACCCGGTCGCGCGGCAGCAGCTTGCCGCGCGACACATGCCGGTCGCGGGACTTCTCCGACCCACCGAGCCGCACCGTCTCCACGCGCTCGCGCAGCTCGTCGACGAGCTCCTGCATGCCCACGGCAGTCACCACCTCGGTCTGTGTAGCTCCGACGCCATGTGTTCGACGTTAACGATCGCTAACCTTAGCGCTAAACTGCGCTCGTGACCTCCCGTCGGCTCGAGATCGTGCGCATCGCCACGACCCTGTTCGCCGAGCGGGGCTTTCACGGGGTGTCGGTCGACGAGCTCGGGGCCGCATGCGGGATGTCGGGTCCGGCTCTGTACAAGCACTTCTCGAGCAAGGACGAGATCCTCGGCCTGGCGCTCACGAGCATCAGCCAGGAGCTGCTCGACACGGGCCGGGCCCGTTCCTTCGAGGCGCCGGACCACGACAGCGCGCTCGACGCGCTGATCGCCTGGCACCTCGAGTTCGCCATCGGCAACCCGGCCTACATCGTCGTGCAGGACCGGGACTGGGCCTCGATGCCGACCGCCGCCCAGCAGGAGGTCCGTCGCCTGCAGCTGGCCTACATCGACCTGTGGGTGCGGGCGGTCCGCACACTCCGGCCGCGGTGGGACCGCAAGGTCGCCCGCGCGGCGGTGCAGGCCACCTTCGGCCTGCTCAACTCCACCCCCCGCAGCGCGCGGATCAGCGAACCCGCCCTCCGCCGGCTCCTTGCCGCCATGGCCCGTCGGGCCCTGCTCGGCTGACCTCACCGGGGCTGACGGGAGAAGAAATGTCCGGCAGGCTGTCGATCGAGGACCGCTCCGCGCGTCATCAGGGTGAGGGCCCGGACCGCGGGCCCACCAACGAAGGAGACAGCCATGGACACCTACGTCATTCTGCTGCCGGGAGACGAGTCCTACTGGGACACCACCACCCAGGAGCAGCGGAACGAGGCGTACGCGCAGCACGAGAAGTTCTCCAAGGCGCTGGTCGAGCGCGGACACGTCATCACCGGGGGCGCGGAGCTGCGCCACTCCCGCGAGACCCGCACGCTGCGTCACGACGGCGACGGCATCGTGGTCACCGACGGCCCGTATGCCGAGACGGTCGAGCAGCTCACCGGCTTCTACCTCGTCCAGACCGACGACCTCGACGACCTCACTGAGGTCGCCCAGATGCTGATGGGCACCGAGGGGGCTATCGAGATCCGTCGGACCGTGGCAGACACCGACCCCGAGCGCGCAGGATGAGATACGTCATCCTCATCGCCTACGAGCCCGGCGGGTGGGAGGCGGCCGACGAGCAGGAGCGCCAGTCGTACTTCGACGCGCACCACGCGTTCGAAGCCTTCGTCAAGGAGCACGGGGCGCACCAC
The DNA here is from genome assembly GCA_963750305.1 of uncultured Actinomycetota bacterium. Taxonomy (GTDB): domain Bacteria; phylum Actinomycetota; class Actinomycetes; order Actinomycetales; family Dermatophilaceae; genus CAVVPX01. The sequence continues at coordinate 67,190 of CAVVPX010000002.1, read as the reverse complement.
GGCAGCGCCGCCCTGGTCGACGCCGAGCTGGCCACCACGATCCGGCGCGAGGGCGGCGAGACCGTCGTCACCGACGGGCCGTTCGTCGAGCTGACCGAGCAGGTCGGTGGCTACTACGACGTCGAGCTGCCCGACCTCGACACGGCGATCGCTGCCGGCAAGCTCCTCCCGGTCAGCTACACCGTGGAGATCCGCCCGGTCGTGAAGATCGAGGGCTACGAGAGCGCGTGAGCGAGGCACCGGAGACCGTCCTCGCTGCGACCGTGCGCGAGGAGTGGGGGCGGCTCACGTCCCTGCTCCTCGCGCGGTTCCGGCGGCTCGACCTGGTCGAGGACGCACTCGCCGACGCCGTCGAGACCGCGACCAGCCGCTGGCCGCGGGACGGCGTCCCCGACCACCCCGCGGCGTGGTTGCACACCACCGCGCGCCGCCGGGTGCTCGACCGGTTGCGCGCGGAGGCGATGGCCCAGCGCAGGATGCCGCTGCTCGTGGTCGACGCCCACGCCAGGGAGCAGGTGCCGGTCCGGGCTGACCCCGGCGACCTGGTCGAGGACGACCTGCTGCGGCTGGTCCTGATGTGCACCCACCCGGGCCTCGACCCGAGCGCCGCCAGTGCGCTCGCGCTCCGCCTCGTCCTCGGCGTCAGCACCGCGGACATCGCCCGCCTGTTCCTCGTGCCCGAGTCGACCATGGCCGCGCGGATCACCCGCGCCAAGAAGAAGATCGTCGCCGCGGGCATCCCGTTTGCCATGCCCTCGACCGACGTCCTTCCCGCGCGGCTCGCCGGGGTGGCCCGCACGGCCTACCTCGCCTTCACCGCGGGGTATGCGCCCGGCAGTGGCCCCGACGTCGTCCGCACCGAGCTTGCGGGTGAGGCGATCCGGCTGGTCCGGGTGGTGCGGCGCTCTCGCCCGGACGAGCCGGTGCTGCGTGCACTGCTGGCGCTGATGGTGCTCCAGCACTCCCGGCGCGACGCGCGGGTGGACGACGCAGGTGCGCCGGTCCTCCTGCCGGACCAGGACCGGGACCGCTGGCACCGTGACGAGATCGCCGAAGGCAGAGAGCTGCTCGCGCCGTTGCTGGGTCTGGAGCTAGACCCGCTCAGCGGCGAGTACGCCCTGCAGGCGCTCATCGCCGCCGAGCACGCCAACGCGACCCGGGCCGAGGACACGCGCTGGGGACTGATCGCGACCCACTACGCCGCGTTGGAGGAGCTCACCGGATCGCCGGTGGTCCGTCTCGCACGCGCGGTCGCCGTCGCCGAGGCCGACGGCCCAGAAGCAGGACTGGCCCTGTTGGACGGTCTGGACACCACCCTTGCGGCGAGCCACAGGCTGCCTGCCGTCGAGGCCGAGCTCGCCGTCCGCGCGGGCGACGTGGACCGGGCGCGTGCCGCCTACGGGCGGGCGATCGCCCTGTGCGGCAACGAGGCCGAAGCGACCTATCTGCGTGGTCGGCTGGCCGGGCTGAGCTGAGGTCACTCGCGGGCTCTTCTCACCCTGCGGGAGCCGTCGCGCCCCGCACCGAGGCCGTGCAAGGATCGTCGGTGATCCGGATCACCCCCGTCCAAGGAGACTTCAGTGCCCATCGCCACCCCCGAGGTGTACGCCGACATGCTGGACCGCGCCAAGGCCGGCTCCTTCGCCTACCCGGCGATCAACATCACCTCCAGCCAGACCATCACCGCCGCCATCCGCGGCTTCGCCGAGGCCGGCAGTGACGGCATCATCCAGGTCTCGACCGGCGGGGCCGAGTACGCCTCCGGCTCGACGATCAAGGACATGGTCACCGGGTCGCTCGCGCTCGCCGCCTATGCCCACGAGGTCGCCAAGAACTACCCCGTGAACATCGCCCTGCACACCGACCACTGCCCCAAGGACAAGCTGGACGGCTTCGTCCGCCCGCTGCTCGCCGCGTCGACCGAGCGCGTGCAGGCCGGCGGCGCGCCGTGGTTCCAGTCGCACATGTGGGACGGCTCGGCCGTGCCGCTCGAGGAGAACCTGGTCATCGCCCGCGAGCTGCTGGACCTGTGCCGCGCCGCCAACGTGATCCTCGAGATCGAGGTCGGGGTCGTCGGTGGCGAGGAGGACGGCGTCGCCCACGAGATCAACGACAAGCTGTACTCCACCCCCGAGGACGCGATCGCCACCGCGAAGGCCCTGGGGGTCGGCGAGAACGGCTACTACATGACCGCGCTGACCTTCGGCAACGTGCACGGCGTCTACAAGCCGGGCAACGTCAAGCTCAGGCCCGAGGTGCTCAAGGCGGCCCAGGACGCGGTGCACGGTGAGTTCGGCACGGCCGACGAGAAGCCCTTCCACCTCGTCTTCCACGGCGGGTCCGGGTCCACCGCCGAGGAGATCGCGTCTGCTGTCGACTTCGGCGTCGTGAAGATGAACATCGACACCGACACCCAGTACGCGTATACCCGCCCGGTCGCCGACTGGATGATGAAGAACTACGCCGGCGTGCTCAAGATCGACGGCGAGGTCGGCAACAAGAAGCAGTACGACCCGCGCGCCTGGGGCAAGGAGGCCGAGGCCGGTCTCGCGGCCCGGGTGCTGGAGGCCTGCGAGCACCTGCGCAGCGCTGGGACCCACGCCTGATGGCGGACGGCCCCAACCTGCTCGGCATCCCCGAGACGCTGCTCGAGGTGGACCCCGCTGCGGCTGCCCTGCGCCAGGGGGTCGCCGCCGACCAGGTCGCCGCGGCATACCCGACGTCCTCGCTCGCCTGGGCCACCCTGGCCGAGGACGCGCTGGCCGACGACCGTCGGATCGAGGCATACGCGTTCGCCCGCACGGGTTACCACCGCGCGCTCGACACCCTGCGCAAGTCGGGCTGGCGCGGCCAGGGCCCGGTGCCCTGGTCGCACGAACCCAACAGAGGGTTCCTGCGTGCCCTCGCGGCGCTGTCCAAGGCGGCGGGGCAGATCGGCGAGACCGCCGAGCAGCAGCGCTGCGCGGCGTTCCTGCGCGACTCCTCGGCAGAGGGAGCCCGCGAGCTCGGGCTGTGAGTCCCGCCGCAACGGCCGGCCCCACGCGGGCCGGCCGATGCGACGGTCGATCTCACTGCTCGAACGACGCCCTGTAGGCAGCGTGGGCGCTTCCCCTGGAGGAGGCCTCGTTCTGCACGCCGACCACGAGCATCTGGTGGGTCACGGTGTCCTGGTAGGTCACGAAGATGGTGCCGGCCGCACCCTCGACGCCGACCTGGTCCCAGTGGGGGCCGCCGGGGGAGTGCTCGCCGAACAGCGTGGTCACGACCTCTGGCGTGGCGTACTGCAGCGCGGCGTCGCGGTCGCCTGACCCCCAGGCGATGACGAGAGCGTCGGCATAGGGCGCAGCCCCGGCGGGGAGGATGACCGGGGTACCGGCCCCACCTGCCGGGGTGTTGGCCGTGTTGCTCGGCTTGGGGGTCGTGGTGGGCGCCGGGTCCGGGGCCGTGGTGGGCTCCGTGGTCGTGGTCGTGCTGGGCAGGTCCGACGGAGGGTCGACGGGCCCGCCGGTGGGGCTCGACGACGTCGAGGCTGTACTCGAGGCTGTGGTCGGGGCCGGGGTCGACCCCGGGTTGGCTCCGGTGTTGTCCCCGCACCCGGCCAGTACCGCCACGGTCAGGGCCAGTCCCGCGGTGCCGGCCCCCCGGCGCAGCCTCCGCGACGTGTGCATGGCGTTCATCTCTCCCCTTCCCGGCCACGCCCGAGTGGTGGGCCTTCACTGTCTTGGACGCCGCGGGGCAGGGCGGGGTTGGGAGACGACGACGAGTCCGGCGGGCTGTGGCCCTCCTGGCGCCGGGCGATCGCGAGTGAGCGGCGTCGCTGAGCTCCGGGCGATGGCGATGGTGACCGGACGCAGTGCCGGGGGGCGGATCCGGGGGATCCGCCCCCCGGCAATTCCCCCTGCCGGACCCGCAGTGACGCGGGCCCTGCCACCTCGAGGTCCCCTGCAGGCTCGTCGGTGACTGGTGCCATTGTGCCGTGCCGATGCCGACCTGTCTGTCCTCTTGCGGCCAATGGCGCTAACATGTCAACTCCGGATCCGGACGGAGGTGTGGTGAGCGGTCCTCATGACGACCAGGCCCCCGCGCAGGACCCCGGACAAGCCACCGGACAAGCCACCACCTCGGCCCCCGGCCACCCCCGGGGACCCAGCGCAGGTGACCCGTATGAGACGTTGCGCGTCGTCCTCGCGCGCGAAGCCGAACGGATGCAGGAACGCCGAACCGAGCTGCAGCACGCCCGGGCCGAGCTGCTCTCCCTGTCAGCTCAGCTGCGGCTCCCGATGATCGGTGCGGGGAGACTCGACGACGCGATGATCCTGCCCAGGGCGTCCGCCCATGAGCTGAGCGACCTGGTTCGCGACCTGAGCGTGGCGGTGACCGGTCCCCTGCGCCTGTCGATCCAGCGGTACCCGCCGGACCCGGCGCTGCGCCGCGAGATGTCGGCGTTGGTGACCGACGTGCCAGGCGGCAAGCAGGCGGTGTTCCCCGTCTCGCTGCTGCACGAGGGAGGGGCCCAGCAATGGCTGGGCGCCCGGGCCTTGGCCGGTGAGGAGCAGCGGTTCGCCCACGAACCGGCTGGCCAGTACCTCGTGATCGGCAGTTCCGCCGTGGTCGCCTCCGCGCGCTGGAACGACCCGGAGTCGGACTTCGTCGTGCTGCGGGACCCGATGCTGGTCGCCGCGTTCAATGCCCTGTTCGAGGCGAGCTTCCGGCTGGGGCTCGGCAACCCGCTGGGCGCGGGGCGGACCGGCGTGCGCGAGCAGGACCTGCTCGCGCTGCTCGGGGAGGGGCTCAAGGACGAGACGATCGCGCGGTATCTCGGCGTCAGCCTGCGCACGGTCCGCCGGCGGGTGGCCTCGCTGATGGAAGACTTCGGGGCCCGGACCCGGTTCCAGCTCGGGATGGCCGCAGCGGAGCTGCATCCACCCGCTTCCTCCGGGCGGCGCAAGGTTGGGTCACGCGTCAGACACCGATAGCCTGCTCGACAGCAGGCCCGGTGCTCGACCCCGGGCTTCGCCCATGACGGCGACCGGGACCGGGCAGCAACCCTGGTCCGTGAAGACGACACCAGGAGCAGTGACATGCCGGCGATCGTGCTGGTCGGAGCGCAGTGGGGCGACGAGGGCAAGGGCAAGGCCACCGACCTGCTGGGCAGCGACGTCGACTACGTCGTCAAGTTCAACGGCGGGAACAACGCCGGACACACCATCGTGATCGAGGGCGAGAAGTACGCACTGCACCTGCTGCCCAGTGGCATCCTGACCCCGACCTGCACCCCGGTGATCGGCAACGGCGTGGTCATCGACCTCGCGGTCCTCTTCCACGAGATCGAAGGCCTGCAGGCCCGCGGCGTCGACACCTCACGCCTACTGGTGAGCGCGAGCGCGCACGTGATCGCGTCGTACAACTGCACCCTGGACAAGGTGACCGAGCGGTTCCTCGGCTCGCGCCGCATCGGCACGACCGGCCGAGGCATCGGTCCGACCTATGCGGACAAGATGTCCCGCAACGGGATTCGCGTGCAGGACCTGTTCGACGAGAAGATCCTCACTCAGAAGGTCGAGGCCGCGCTCGACCTGAAGAACCAGGTCCTGGCCAAGATCTACAACCGCCGCGCCATCGGTGTGGACGAGGTCGTCGGCGAGCTGCTGGAGTACGCCGACCGGCTGAAGCCGATGGTGGCGGACACCTCGCTCGTCCTGTCGCAGGCGCTGGACCGGGGCGAGACCGTCCTGCTGGAGGCGGGTCAGGCGACGCTGCTCGACGTCGACCACGGCACCTACCCGTTCGTCACCTCCTCGAGCGCGACCGCCGGTGGGGCGTGCACGGGTTCGGGCATCCCGCCGACGCGGATCGACCGGGTGATCGCCATCCTCAAGGCGTACTCGACGCGCGTCGGGGAGGGTCCGTTCCCCACCGAGCTCAACGACGACATGGGTGAGTTCCTGCGCAAGACCGGCGCCGAGTACGGCACCACCACCGGTCGTCCGCGACGGTGCGGTTGGCTGGACACCGTGGTCGGCCGATACGCCACCCGGATCAACGGCGTCACCGACTTCGTCATCACCAAGCTCGACGTCCTGACCGGGCTGGAGACGGTCCCGGTCTGCGTGGCCTATGACGTCGACGGCGTCCGGCACGACGAGATGCCCGTGAACCAGACCGACTTCCACCACGCCCGCCCGATCTATGAGGAGCTGCCCGGGTGGTGGGAGGACATCTCGCTGGCGCGGGAGTTCGACGACCTGCCGGCCAACGCCCAGCAGTACGTCCTTCGGGTCGAGGAGCTCATCGGCGCGAGGGTCTCGGCGATCGGCGTCGGACCGGGCCGCGACGAGATCATCAGCCGGCACGCCCTGCTCGGCGACTGACGTGGCGTCCGGCGTCGACCCTCCCGAGGACCACGGGCTCATGGTCGGCTCACCCGTCACGGTCCGGTTCCGCAAGTGGGACGGTCGCCAGCACTGGACCGGTGACGCGCTCCTGCTCGGCGCCGACGCCCACGGCACCTGGCTGGGGATCAGGCCGCGCACGCGATGGGTGCGCCCGGGGTCGTCCTTCGTCACCGAGGGTCACCAGGTCGTGCTCGTGCCCGACGGCGCCGGGTGGGTGGCGACCTTCTACGAGCCGGTCGCCGGGTACCAGTTCCGTGTGTACGCCGACATCACCACCCCGCCCGAGTGGGACCAGGCGCAGGTGCGCAGCGTCGACCTCGACCTCGACGTCATCCACCGGTTCGACGGCGAGGTGCAGGTCCTCGACGAGGACGAGTTCGCGCTGCACCGACGGCAGATGAACTATCCCGCCGACCTGGCGCGCCAGGCTCGCGCTGACTGCGCGGAGGTGGCTCGCCGGATGACCGCAGGTGACCCGGTGTTCGCCGAGCAGACCGTTGCCCCGTGGCGCTCCGAGCTCGTCCGGCAGCTCATCCGGCCGCTCGGCGGCTGAGCCGGCCCGTTCAGCGCGCGGTGAGTGCGCGGTGAGTGCGCGCGGTCAGTGCGCGGATGAGTGCTCGGTTGAGTGCTCGATTGAGCCTGCGGCGCTGACGCTCAGACCCCGCCGAACCGGCGGGGACCGCTGATCGTCCTGCCGTTGGGCAGCCGGCCCAGCAGGTCCCAGACCGGGTTCGAGAAGGCGACGATCGTGCCGGACTCGGCGCGGATGACCACCTGATAGTACGACGACACGTCGCCGGGCACGGTGAGATCGACTGTCCCGGAGGCGAGCTGCGCCGCGGTGAAGGTGGCCTGGGTGGTCACCCCGCCGAGGGCGAGGCTCCCGTCCACCACTCCGCGGATGACCTCGACCCGACCACCGGCGGGGACCTCGGTCGCGATGATCGAGAGCACGCGGTCGCTGGGCGTGGAGTTCCTGGTGACCGAACCCATGGGCGCTCCGTCCAACGACACCGCGAGGCCACCGCGGAACTCGCCGAGCTTGATGACCGAGACCGTCCCTGCGCGCATCGCATAGAGCTGCGCGGCGTTCCCCGCTCCATTGCTCCACATCTGGTTGACGAAGTTGTTGCCGTTCTCGCCGCGTGCCCAGTCGACCGCACCGTGGCTGTCACCCACGCCGACCGCCGTGTACACGAACCCGTACCGCCACAGCAGGCGAGCGGCCTGCAGGTGCCGGTCGAGATCCATGCCACCTCGCAGGACATAGCCGACCTCCAGGGTCTCGCAACCATGCAGGTTCTGGGCCGCGAGCCGCCGGGCCACCTTGAGCACCCGGTCGTCGCTGGCGACACCACTCTTGGTGCCGAACAGGTGAGCCAACGAGGCGACGCCACCGCCGCTGTGGATGGCCTCGACCATGAGGGTCGGATCGGGGCTCGGCGCCAGGACGAGCCCGTCGAGCTCGTCGGTGCCGTAGCAGACGATGTGGTTCGGAGAGTCCTTCCAGGACACCTCGACACCGGGCATCGCCGTGATGGCGGGGAAGTCGTTGCCGACCTGGCGGAGGCGATCGTGATAGCTCGCGACCGCTGCGTCTCCGACGACCTCCCTGGGCAGCCCGAGGTAGGGCACGGTGACGTCGACCGCGCCGCCCAGGCACGACGCCGACACGCTGAGCCCGGTCAGCGAGTTGTCCTCTGCGCGAAGGTCGGGCCAGCACTGCCGCAGGGACGTCTCGAGGTCCAGGACCAGCGGGTCGGTCGTCCACTGCCCGACCGGCGGCGCCTGGAGGTACACGTGGGCCAGCCGGTCGCTCGTCACCTCGATGCCCTGTCGGTCGCCGATCATGAACCGGATGACCAGCCGGCCACTCGTGCTGTCGGTCGCTCCGAGGAGGTCGCGGTGCCGGCTGAACGTCAGCTCGAGCTGGAGGTAGGACTGCCCGGTGCGTACGAGGAACCGGCACGGGACGAGGACCTTGCGTCCGACGACGTTCCCCTCGAGCCGGCTGTTCAGGGTCTGGCTCACCCGAAGGCCGTGGGTCCCCACCACGTTCCCGCGGCTCGCGGTGAGCCGCAGTGCCTTCGCGTTCCCGAGCGCGTGGGCAGCGTCGGCGCCCGTGAGACGCACGGTGGTGTCGGAGTGGGCGCCGCCGGCGCCGGTCGAGACCGGCGCCCACTGCCACTTCGGAGTGTTGGTGAAGACGCACGACCGGGGGAAGAGGGAGTCATGGTTGCGACGCTGGACGTGCTCGGTGATGGTGAGCAGCGAGATGCCGTTCGCGGCCGCCTGGGTGAAGTGGGACAGCAGCGATGCCGGCCCCTCGGAGGACGAGGCGTGGTTGTGGTCGGCGCGCAGCACCGGGGTCAGACCGGCCATGTCGAGCCCGGAGAAGAGGTCCACGGCTCCTGCGACCGGGGTGGCTCGCTGGGCGACGACGGCCGCGGGGAGCGCTGGTCCGACGATCAGCCCGGCCATCGCACCGCCGAGGACGGAGCGTCGCGGGACGTCCCTGACGTCGAGGCGGTCGAGGGCGTGGTCGTCGCACATGGGGTCCCCTGGGGTCGGGTGGCTGGGCCGGCACGCTGGACCGTCGTCGGCTGCGGGTGGTTGGTTCGAACGCCGCCTGAACGGACTGACAACCTGACGACGATGTCGGGGGCGCGGAACCGCAGGCGGTCGAAGGATACGCGAACCACGGCCGCGCTGTCCCCCTGGCGGCCGCAGCTCCGTCACCGGGTGGGCGGCACCCTCACCGGATGGTGCGCAGCACGGCTATTGGTTGGTGCGCAGCACGTTTACGCCTGGGTGCGCAGCACGGTCATCCGGTGCGCAGCCCGCGTGAGCGCGACGTACAGGACACGGATCCCCCCGGGGGACTCGCGGGTGATCTCGTCCGGGTCCACGATGACCGTGGCGTCGTACTCCAGCCCCTTGGTGGACATCGGGTCCACGACGACAGCCCGGCCCTGGCCGGCCCCGTGGACCGCTGCCAACGCTGCCGCGTACCGGCGGGGGGTGATGACCGCGACCGACCCCTGCACGAGCCCGAGCAGCTCCTCGACCGCGGCGGTGGCTGCGGTGACGACCTCCTCGGGGGCGACGGTGAGGTCGACCGGCCAGATGTCGGTCTCCCGCACCGCGTGCGGGAAGTCGGCGTCCGGCACCTGCTCGCGGATCGTCGCCGCGGCGTAGTCGAAGATCTCTCGCGCGTTGCGGTAGTTGGTGTCCATGTGGAACATCCGCCGCTCGCGCGACCCGAACGCCTCGGTGCGGGCGGTGTCGGCCTCTCGCGCATCCGGCCAGGACGCCTGCGCGGCATCCCCGACGACGGTCCACGACGCGGCCCGCCCACGTCGACCGACCATCCGCCACTGCAGAGGCGACAGGTCCTGGGCCTCGTCGACCAGCACGTGGGCGTACTCGCCCGGCTCGCCGATGCGCCCGTGCAGCAGCCGCTCCTGAGCGTCCACCGGGGTCGTCTCGTATCCGACCTCGTGGGAACGGTCGCGTCCCCCCAGCTCGCTGACCCCGAACCGGCCGACGTCGTCGAACTCCTCGATCTCATAGAAGCCGCGCTCCTCGCCGGGCTCGTCCTGGACCGGACCGAGCCGGGTCGCGAGGTCGTCGATGAGCGCCACGTCGGCGACCGACCACTGTCCGGTCCGGAGGGCCTCCTGCATGGAGGCGGTGACCAGGTCGCACTCGGCCTCGCTCAGCACGCCCCGGCCATAGGCGCGGGTGCGGTCAGGATCGGTCATCCACAGCAGGACGTCGCGGGGGTCGACCTGCGGCCACCACTGCTTGAGGAAGGCCTCGACCTCGAGGTGCTCCTCGAACTGCTCGACGAAGTCCTCGCGTTCACCCTGGGGGCTGCTCGACCAGGCAGCGCCGGCCAGCGCCGCCACCACGGCGTCGCGCGACAGGTTGCGCTGGTGGTTGCGCAGCACCTGGCTGCGGACCCGGTCCAGGACCGGGGGGTCGAGGCGGATCGGGCGGCCGGCGACGAACGCCCGGAACACCGTGCTCGCGTCGGGCGGTGCGTCCTGGGCCGCACGGCTGAGCAGCCGGCGGATCCGCAGTGACCCCTTCACGGCCGCCGTCCGTGGGGGGTCGAGGCGCGAGGTCGTCACACCGTCCACGAGGTCGCCGAGGGACCGGAGGGTGACCGACTCCTCGCCCAGCGAGGGGAGCACCCGCTCGATGTACGCGGTGTAGGCCGAGGACGGGCCGACCACCAGGATGCCGCCGGACTCGTAGCGCCGCCGCTCGGAGTACAGGAGGTAGGCGGCGCGGTGGAGGGCGACGACGGTCTTGCCCGTGCCCGGCCCGCCGGTGATCTCGGTGACGCCACGGGACGGAGCCCGGATCGCCTCGTCCTGGTGGGCCTGGATGGTGGCGACGATGTCGCGCATCCGCGCGCCACGCGTGCGGGTCAGTGCCGCGAGCAGGGCGCCGTCGCCGACCACGACGAGGTCGTCGGGGGCCTCGGCGACCATGAGGTCGTCCTCCACACCGACCACGACCGGGCCCTTGCAGCGCAGCACCCGTCGCCGCAGGACACCCTGCGGGTCGACGGGGGTGGCCCGGTAGAACGGCGAGGCGGCGGGCGCGCGCCAGTCGATCACCAGCGACTCGTAGTCGTCGTCGCGGACGCCGATACGGCCGATGTACCGGGCCTCGCGGTCCGGCTCACCGGTCGCGGTGGCGTGCTGCAGGTCCAGACGCCCGAACACGAGTCCTTCGTACTGGCTGTCCAGCGTCTGTCGTCGCCGCGCGGCGTGGAACACCAGGGCGTCACGCGCGAACAGCCCCGCGACCTCCTCGTCCCGGACGTCGCCGACGCGGTCGGTCCGACCACGGGTCAGCCCCTCGTGCTCGACCAGCCCGGCGCGCACGGTCGCCTTCTCGAGCTCGGCGTACACGCGGTCGACGTGCTCCTGCTCGCCGGCGATCTCGGCGGCGACCACGTCGCCCGTGTCCGCCGCCGGTGGGTTGCCCTGTGGGGCCGCCGGGTTCGACGACGGCGCTGGGTTCGACGACGGCGCTGGGTTCGACGACGGCGCTGGGTTCGACGACGGCGCTGGGTTCGACGACGGGGGCGCAGGGGTCGACGGGGGGTTCGACGATGCAGAGGGGGTCGGGTCGGACGAGTCGGACGAAGTGGGGGTGCTGCCATCGTGCGCGGCGGTCACGTTTCCTCGCTGTCGCGTTCCTGGAGTCCTGGGCGGGTGCGATCCCGGCGGAGCGCGAACTCAAGATCCTATCGAGACGCGGGCGACCGTGACGCAGGAGTCCGCGGACCCGTGTGGCCAGGTCAGCTCGACGGAGGCCGGACGGATGGTCCGAGGAGGCCGCGACGAGCCGCCTGGACCCCAGCCTGGAAGCGGGTCCCCGCTCCGAGGTGGTCCATCAGCGCAGCGACCCGGCGTTCGACGGTGCGCTGGGAGACGCCCGTCCGGCGCGCGATGGTGGCGTCCGAGGCGCCGGCCGCGAGCAGGGCCAGGATGCTCTCGTCGCGCTCGTCCACCGTGTGCGGTGCCTGCAGGTTCGCCGGGGTGCCGAGGTCCCACAAGAGGTCTGCGAGCCGCGCGAGCGCCCGGACCATCGGCCGGGACCGCACCAGCAGCGAGCCGCGACCGGTCGCCTCGATGTTGCTGAGGTCGACGACCGCAGCGACGTCGTCGACCACCAATGCGGAGAACGGCACGTCGGTCAGGAACCGGGCCCGCTCCCCGGCTGCTGCGCGCCGTTCCAGGACCTCCAGCGCGCGCGGATAGCCGACCACCCCGTTGTCGAACACTGCCTGCAGGTTCAGGACCGATCCGTCGGCGCCGTAGGACGGCTGGGAGTGCGCGTGGTCGGGTGCGGCAAAGATCTGCTCGGTGCGGGGCGAGATCGCTCGGAAGGAGCGGACTCGGGCCCGCCCCGCGCTGATGATCTCGGCCGACGCGCCATGGATCTCGTCGAGCGAGGTGAGGGTGCGGATGTCGGCGCTCGGTGGCCGGCCCTCGGAGCGGGCCGCGGAGTACATCTGCGCGAGCTCGTAGGCGGACTCCCGCGCCTCCCGCGCCTGGCGCTCGAGCTCGGTGGCGTGCGCCGGGAGGGTCAGGTCGGGCGGGGGCACCTCGATCTCGCCGTCCGGCGAGGTCGAGATCAGGTGCCGGGTGGTCAGCACGCGCAGGGCCCGCGCCACCTGGGTGGCCTCCATGCCCTGGGCGATGAGCAGCGACACCGAGGGTTTGGGGTGCTGCATCAACGCCAGGTAGATCCGGATGACCAGCGCTTCGAGCCCGTCGTCGAGCCCGGCAGGCAGCCACGGTGCCAAGGAGTGCTCGTCGGACCGTGCGGACTGCCCCGGATCAGGCTCGTCGGCGGTGCCGGAGGGCATGGCCGTCAGTGTGGCAGCGTCCGGCCCACCGGTGAAGGACCCGCTGGCGAATATCCGACAATGACGTCATTCCGACATGGCGGCCCTTTACCTTCGGCGGGACCAACTGCGACAGTGGGAGGAGTCGGCCCATGAGGCCGACCCCGTGCCAGCCGCAGGTTCCCCCGCCGTGCCGGTTGGTGAGCGGGCCGCGCGGCGTTCCCGGGAGAAATCCCCCCTGCCTCCCAGGGACGCCGCGCTTCCGCGTCTGTGGGCGCAGCGGCTCTAGGCTGTCGGTCGTGAAGGCCCTCGTTCTCGGCTCCGGCGCGCGCGAGCACGCCCTGGTCCGCGCCCTGTCCGCCGACGCCGACGTCGAGGCGGTGATCGTCGCGCCCGGCAACCCCGGGATGGACGCCATCGCCCTCTGCGAACGGCTTCCCGGTGGCCTGCTGGACGGGGACGGTGTCGTCGAGATCGCGCGCCGCCACGACGTCGACCTCGTGGTGATCGGCCCCGAGGCACCGCTGGTCGCGGGGGTGGCCGACACGGTACGCGCGGCAGGACTGTCCTGTTTCGGACCGGGCCTGGAGGCCGCTCGGCTGGAGGGCAGCAAGTCCTTCGCCAAGGAGATCATGGCCGCGGCCGACGTCCCGACCGGTCTGGCTCACGTGTGCGTCACCCTCGCCGAGGTCGAGGACGCCCTGGACGCCCTCGGTGCCCCGCACGTCGTCAAGGACGACGGGTTGGCGGCCGGCAAGGGTGTGGTGGTCACCGAGGACCGGGACGAGGCCCTTGCCCACGCCGCGACCTGCCTGGCGCACCAGGACGGGCGCGTGGTGGTCGAGGAGTTCCTCGAGGGCCCCGAGGCCTCGGTCTTCTGCATCACCGACGGCGAGACCGTGCTTGCCATGTCGCCGGCCCAGGACTTCAAGCGGATCGGTGAGGGCGACACCGGACCGAACACCGGTGGCATGGGTGCCTACAGCCCGCTCGACTGGGCGCCGGACGGCCTCGTCGAGGACGTGCTGTCCCGGATTGCACAGCCAGTGGTCGATGAGATGCGCCGGCGCGGAACGCCGTTCGCGGGGGTCCTGTACGTCGGCCTGGCCCTGACCCGCCGGGGCCCGCGGGTGATCGAGTTCAACGCCCGGTTCGGCGACCCCGAGATCCAGTCCGTGCTGGCCCGTCTCCAGACCCCGCTCGGCGGGCTGCTCAAGGCGGCGGCCGACGGTGGGCTCGCCGACTTCGGGCCGCTGCGCTGGTCGGCAGACCACGCGGTGACGGTGGTGCTCGCCTCAGCCGGATACCCCGCCACCTCCAGCAACGGCGACCCGGTCGACGGCCTCGAGGCCGCGACGCCGGACGACCGCGCCTATGTCCTGCACGCCGGCACGGCGATCTCCGCGGACGGCCGGCTCGTCACCGCCGGGGGGCGCGTGCTGTCGGTGGTCGCGACCGGGTCCAGCCTGGCCAAGGCGCGCAAGCGGGCCTATGCCGTGGTGGACCGGATCCAGATCGAGGGCGGACAGTGTCGCCGCGACATCGCGCGGGCGGCTGAGCGCGGGGAGATCACGCTCGCCTGACCCGGCGGGGACCGGCTGACAGGATGGTCGCCATGACGCCCGGTTCCCCCTCTGCCGCACCCGAGCTGCCCGGATACGCCCACCTGTACTCGGGCAAGGTCCGCGACCTGTACGCGCCGCTGGACGATGACGGGAAGCCACGGCAGGACCAGCTGCTGCTGGTCGCGAGCGACCGGTTGTCGGCGTACGACTTCATCCTGGACACCCCGATCCGCGACAAGGGCGCGGTGCTCACCCAGCTCTCGCTGTGGTGGTTCGACCAGCTCGCGGACCTGGTGCCCAACCACGTGATCTCGACCGACGTGCCGGCCGAGGTGGCCGGGAGCGCCGTCCTGGTGCACGCGCTGCGGATGCTCCCGGTCGAGTGTGTCGGTCGGGCCTACCTCACCGGTGGCGGGCTCGAGGAGTACACGGCGACCGGTGCGGTGTCCGGCATCGCCCTGCCGGCGGGGCTGGTCGACGGCTCGCCACTGCCGACGCCGTTGTTCACGCCCTCCACCAAGGCGCCGCAGGGCCAGCACGACGAGCCCATCGCGTATGCCGTCGTCGAGGCCGACCTCGGCCCAGCGCTCGCCGACCGCGTCCGGGACCTCACGGTCGCGATCCTGGCCCGGGGCAACGAGATCGCCACCGAGCGCGGGATCATCCTGGCCGACACCAAGGTCGAGTTCGGCATCGACGAGGCCGGCGTCCTGGGCGAGCCGGGCGGCGTCGTCCTCGCCGACGAGGTCCTCACGCCCGACTCCTCGCGGTTCTGGCCCGCCGACCGCTACCAGCCCGGACGCCAGCAGCCGAGCTTCGACAAGCAGTACGTCCGGGACTGGCTCACGTCGCCGGCCAGCGGCTGGGACCGCCGGTCGGGCGACACGCCGCCCCCGCTGCCCCAGGACGTCGTCGAACAGACGCGCGCGAGGTACGTCGAGGCGTTCGAACGGCTCACCGGGCGCCGGTTCGCGCCCGCCTGAGCCCCAGCCCCCAGGCGCCCGCGCTCTGCCCTAGCCCCCTGCGCCCGCTCTCTGCCCCAGCCCCCAGCCACACTCTTTGCAGGGGATTCCCCGCCAGGGCGTGGAATCCCCTGCAAAGAGTGTGCGTGGGGGCCCGTCGCCACCCCGATACACTGGTCACGCACCGCCGCTCGACTCCCCTGCACCCCGTCCCAGGAGACACCCGAATGGGCCACGTCGTCATCGACGTCATGCTGAAGCCAGAGATCCTCGACCCTCAGGGACAGGCGGTGAACGGCGCCCTTCCCCGGCTCGGGTTCGAGCAGTTCACCGATGTCCGGCAGGGGAAGCGGTTCGTCCTCACCGTCGACGGGGAGGTGACCCCCGAGGTACTCGCGGCGGCCACCGAGGCCGCCGAGAGGCTGCTGTCCAACCCGGTCATCGAGGACGTCGTCTCGGTCCGGGCGGCCGCTGCCGGAGAGCGGCAGTGAGGGTCGGGGTCGTCACCTTCCCCGGCTCGCTCGACGACCGCGACGCGGCCCGTGCCATCCGCGCCGCTGGGGGTGAGGCCGTGCCCCTGTGGCACGGCGACGCCGATCTGCACGGGGTTGATGCCGTGGTGCTGCCCGGCGGATTCTCCTACGGCGACTACCTGCGCTGCGGAGCGATCGCGCGCTTCGCGCCGGTGATGGACGTACTCGTCCCGGCGGCTCAGGGCGGGTTGCCCGTGCTGGGCATCTGCAACGGGTTCCAGGTGCTGTGCGAGTCCCACCTCCTGCCCGGTGCGCTGATCCGCAACGACCACCGCAAGTTCATCTGCCGCGACCAGCGGTTGCGGGTCGAGAACGCCACCTCGGCCTGGACCTGGCAGTTCGAGCAGGGGCAGGAGATCACCATCGCGCTCAAGAACGGCGAGGGCGGGTTCGTCGCCGACCAGCGCACGCTCGACGAGCTCGAGGGTGAGGGCCGGGTCGCCTTCCGCTACCTCGGCTCCAACCCCAACGGCTCGTACCGCGACATCGCCGGCATCACCAACGCCCGCGGCAACGTCGTCGGCCTCATGCCCCACCCCGAACACTGCGTCGAGGAGGGCTACGGCCCGTCGCTCGACGGCCTGCCGTTCTTCGCTTCCGTTCTCGCCCAGGTGGTCTCGGCATGACCGGCACCCACGCAACCCGGCCCGGCGAGCTCTCGGGGACGACGCGGGGCGCGAACGTCCCCGCGGTCGCGAAGCCCCCCGCGGGTGTGGACAGCGTCGAGCAGGCCTCGCTGACACCGGATCTCGAGCAGCCGTGGGCCGAGCTGGGACTCAAGGCTGACGAGTACGCCAGCATCCGCGAGATCGTCGGCCGCCGCCCCACCAGCGCCGAGCTCGCGATGTACTCGGTGATGTGGTCCGAGCACTGCTCGTACAAGTCCTCCAAGGTCCACTTCGCGCTCTGGGGCGAGAACACCACCGACCAGATGCGCGAGAAGCTCCTCGTCGGGATCGGCGAGAACGCGGGGGTCGTGGACATCGGTGACGGTTGGGCGGTGACGTTCAAGGCCGAGTCGCACAACCACCCGTCCTACGTCGAGCCGCACCAGGGCGCGGCCACCGGGGTCGGTGGCATCGTCCGCGACATCATGTCGATGGGGGCACGACCGCTGGCGATCATGGACCCGCTGCGTTTCGGCAACCTGCACCACCCTGACACCCTGCGCGTCCTGCCGGGAGTCGTTGCGGGAGTGGGCAACTATGGCAACTGCCTGGGCCTGCCGAACATCGGCGGGGAGGTCGTCTTCGACGACTGCTACCAGGGCAACCCGCTGGTCAACGCGCTGTGCGTCGGTGCGATGCGGATCGAGGACATCCACCTCGCCAAGGCCACCGGGGTCGGCAACAAGGTGATCCTGTTCGGTGCCAAGACCGGTGGGGACGGCATCGGTGGCGTCTCCGTCCTGGCTTCCGAGACGTTCGACGAGGGCGGACCGACCAAGCGCCCCGCCGTCCAGGTCGGCGACCCGTTCGCTGAGAAGGTCCTCATCGAGTGCTGCCTCGACCTGTACGCCGCGGGCGTCGTGGACGGCATCCAGGACCTCGGTGGTGCCGGACTGTCCTGTGCCACCAGCGAGCTCGCGTCCAACGGCGACGGTGGCATGCACGTCGAGCTCGACCGCGTGCCCCTGCGCGACGCGAGCCTCCGCCCCGAGGAGATCCTCATGTCGGAGAGCCAGGAGCGGATGATGGCCGTCGTCGAGCCCGCGCGGCTCGCCGAGTTCATGGCGATCACCGACAAGTGGGACGTCGAGGCCACCGTCCTCGGCGAGGTCACCGACGGCGACCACCTCGTCATCACCTGGCACGACGAGGTCATCGTGGACGTGCCGCCGCGTTCGGTCGCCCACGAGGGCCCGACCTATCACCGCCCGCTCGAGCGGCCGGCCTATCTCGACCTCCTCCAGGACTCGACGCCCGACTCCCTGGCCAGGCCCACCGACGCTGGCGCGATCGGTCAGGCGGTGCTGACCCTGCTCGGGTCGCCGAACCTGTGCGACAAGTCCTGGGTCACCGACCAGTACGACCGCTATGTGATGGGCAACACCGCCCTGGCCATGCCCGACGACGCCGGGGTCGTCCGGGTCGACGAGCAGACCGGTCGAGGGGTCGCGATCGCGACCGACTGCAACGGGCGGTTCGCCAAGCTCGACCCGTATGCCGGTGCCCAGCTCGCGCTGTCCGAGGCCTATCGCAACGTCGCGACGGCCGGTGCGGTCCCGTTGGCCGTGACCGACTGCCTGAACTTCGGCTCGCCGGAGGACCCGGGTGTCATGTGGCAGTTCCGCGAGGCGATCCGCGGCATCGCCGAGGGCTGCAGGACCCTGGGCATCCCGGTGACCGGCGGCAACGTGTCGTTCTACAACCAGACCGGCGACGTCGCGATCCATCCGACGCCGGTCGTCGGTGTGCTCGGCGTGATGGAGGACGTCTCACGGCGTACCCCCTCGGGCTGGCAGGTCAGCGGCGAGGCGGTGTACCTGCTGGGAACGACCCGCGACGAGCTCGCCGGCGGGGAGTGGGCGCACACCGTCCACGGCCACCTCGGCGGGCTGCCGCCGCGGGTGGACCTGGCTGCCGAGATGACCCTGGGTGAGGTGCTCGTCGCCGCGAGCTGCGACGGCCTGGTGAGCGCGGCCCACGACCTGTCCGACGGGGGGCTGGCGATCGGGCTGGCCGAGTCGGTGCTCCGGTACGGCGTGGGTGTCCGCGTCGACCTCGCCGCCCTCTGCGAGCGGGATGGGCTCGATGCCTTCACCGTCCTGTTCAGCGAGTCGGCCGCCCGGGCGATCGTGGCGGTCACCGCAGGGCAGGAGGAGGTCTTCGAGGCCCTCTGCGCCGCGCACAGCCAGAACCTCCTGCGGCTCGGCAGCGTCGACGCGAGTGCGGGTGGCTTGGCGATCGAGGGTCAGTTCGACCTGACCCTCGAGGCGATGCGCGCATCCCACACCGCGACGCTCCCCGCCATCTTCGGCACCTGACCTCTCGCGCTTGGCCCTCGCGCGAGCCGCGCAGCCTTCACGCTGACCCTCGCGCACCCGACCCCTCGGGCGAACCCCGCAGCCTTCAGGCTGACCGGGGACTTGAACATGTTCAAAACATGCTCTAGCTTATGCCTACCAGAGTTTTGAACACGTTCAACAAGGAGTAGAGATGAACTGGACCGTCGCGACCTACATCGCGTACCTGCTGATCGCCGTCCCCCTCACCATCTGGGTCGCGAGCACCCTGTCGAGCAACGGGCGGGTCTTCCTCGAGGACGTGTTCGCCGGGAGCGAGGCGCTCGCGGGAGCGGTGAACCGGCTGCTCGTCGTCGGGTTCTACCTGCTCAACCTGGGCTTCGTCAGCCTCTACCTGCGGATCGGCACCGAGGTTCCCGACCTGCGCGGGCTGGTCGAGGAGCTCAGCGTCAAGATCGGGGTGGTGACCCTGGTGCTGGGCATCGTCCACTTCGTCAACGTCTTCGTCTTCAACTCGATCCGTCGCCGGCACCGGCTGGAGAGCCTGCGCACGGCGCCGGTGATGCCCCAGGGCCAGCTCGCCTACTCGACGTACCCCGCACAGGGTCAGGCCTGAGCGATGGCCCCGCCGGTCATCACCGCCCGCGGTCCACAGACCGCTGCACTCACCGTGCTGTACGACGCGCAGTGTCCGATGTGCACCCGGTTCCGCGACTGGCTCGAGGAGCAGCCGAGGCTGATCCGGCTGGATCTCGTGGCCGCAGGGTCGGCGGAGGCCCGCCGGCGGTTCCCATCGCTCGACCACGCGCGGACGCTGCGCGAGATCACCGTGGTCGGTGACACCGGCGCGGTCTGGACCGGTGAGTACGCCTGGGTCATGTGCCTGTGGGCGACGGGGTCGCACCGGGCGGCGGCCGAGCGGCTGGCCACCCCTGCGTGGCTTCCCTTCGCCCGGGGCGCGGCCTGCACGGCGGCCGGCCTGCGTGGGCTGCTCCGCCGCGACGAGTACCCCGGGGGAGGTGGTTACCCTGACGGTTGTGCCGGATCCTGCGCCCCTCTCGCCGAAGGCTGAGCAGACTCGCGGCGCGATCGTCGCCGCCGCCATGCGTCAGTTCCGCAGCGCCGGCTACGACCGCACCACGATGCGCTCGGTGGCCCAGGAGGCGGGTGTCTCGGTAGGCAACGCCTACTACTACTTCACCTCCAAGGAACACCTGATCCAGGCGTTCTACGACGACCTGCGCGACCAGCACGAGGCGGCGTCGAGCGGCGTGCTGGACACCCAGGCCGGCTTCGCGGCCCGGCTCGAGGGTGTCCTGCTGGCCTGGCTCGACATCGCCGCACCCAACCACGAGTTCGCCGGACAGTTCTTCCGCAACGCGGCCGACCCGTCCAGTCCGCTCTCGCCGTTCAGTCCCGAGTCGAGCCCGGCCCGCGACGCCAGCATCGCCCTGTTCACCCGTCTGGTCGACGGCGCCGACGTCAAGGTCGCCGCGAACCTGCGTGCCGAGCTCCCCGGGCTGCTCTGGCTGCTGCAGATGGGCGTGGTCCTGTTCTGGGTCTACGACCGGTCCGAGGGCCAGGCCCGCAGTCGCGCCCTCGTGAGGCAGATCGTCCCGGTCGTCGACCGCCTGGTCCGGATGGCGCGCCTGCCTGTCGTCCGCGGGCTGGTGGACGACGTCGTCGGCCTCGTCCGCTCACTGCGCGACTGAGTGACCGCGACGTCGCCTGCCGGTCCGACCCAGGGGCCGCGTCAGTGCTCGCCGGCGACCAACATCTGATGCACCGCGTCGATCCTGGCCCGCGACGACGGGATGGTTCCTCGCGCCGCAGAGCCGCCCGCAGCTGGCGACACTCCTGTCAGGCCGTTGTCGGTCGTGGCGGCGGGCTTGCTCGCGGTGTAGAGCCAGGCCGTGAAGAACCCGTCGAGGTTCTCGCCGGACAGTCGCTCGGCGAGTGCGGTGAACTGTGAGATCTGGCCGTTGCCACCCGCCTTGTTCCTGGCCCAGGCCCGCATGATCGCGAAGAAGTCCTGCTCACCCACGCGGTTGCGCAGTGCCTGCAGGGTCATCGCACCCCGGTCGTACACCGCGCCGCTGAACTCGCGCCCGGAGCCCGGGTCGCCGATGCGCAGGCTCCAGAACGAGCTGCCGCTCGGGGTGCCGTTGTAGTACGACGAGAGCATCGACTGCGCGCTGCCGTCCCCGTGGTCCTCCGACCAGAGCCACTCGGTGAACGAGGCGAAGCCCTCGTTGAGCCAGATGTCGCGCCAGTTCTTCACGCTGACCGAGTCGCCGTACCACTGGTGGGCCTGCTCGTGGACGACGACGTAGATGTTCGGTCCCCCCGACCAGAAGCCGCGTGTGTAGACCGGACGGGTCTGGTTCTCCAGCGCGAAGCCGAAGTCCGCGGCCGGCGCCACACCGCCCATCTCGGTCCACGGGTACGCGCCCCACTGCTGGCTCTCCCAGTCCAGGACCTCCCCGGTCCGGGCGAGGTCGGCGGCCGCGAAGCGTCCCTCGGAGCCACCGTTCGAGGCGATCGCGTTGAGCCAGTAGCGCCCACCGGTCGTCGTGCCCGACGTCACGTCGAACTGCCCGACGGCCATGAACGCCAAGTAGGTCGCCATCGGCTGAGCGGCCTTCCAGGTCCAGGTGTCCTTCTGGCCCGCGGTCGTCCGCGAGACCCGGCGGCCGTTGCTGATCGCCTCCACGCCCTTCGGGACGGTGACCGCGACGTCGAAGGTGGCCTTGTCGCGGGGGTGGTCGTTGCTCGGGAACCACCAGGCGGCGATCTCTGGCTCGCCCACCGCGACCGCGCCGTCGGCGGTGCGCACCCAGGGCGAGACCCCGCCGACACGCACCTGCGAGGGGGTGCCGGCGTAGGTCACCACGACCGTCATCGCCGCGCCGCCCGCCACGGGAGTGGCCGGAGTGACCACCAGCTCGTGGGGGTCGGCCTGGCTGAACGACGCGGGCTGTCCGTCGACCGTGACCGAGCTCGCGTCGAGCGCGAAGTCGAGGTTGAACCGCCTCAGCGTCTTGCTGGCCTTGGCGCTGATGCGGGTCGTGCCGCTGAGCCGGTCGGTGGCCGGGGCGTAGTCGACGGCGATCCGGTAGTTCGAGACGTCGTAGCCCCCGTTGCCGTAGGTCGGGTAGTAGGGGTCACCGATCCCGGCTCCGCCGGTGGGTCCGGCGCCCGCGCTGGTGGCGCCGACGAGCGCGACCGCGCCGGCCAGCGCGACGGAGCGGGTGAGGTGCCGGGTCCCCGGGCGGGTCTGGGTGGAGCGGGTCAGGCGAGTCATGCGGCCATCCTCTCGCGGACGACGGGCGCAGGGGCCCGGATCGTGTCTGATCATGACCCCACCGCCGGAACCGGTCGACAGAGGGGATCCGTCGACCGGTTCCTGGTGCGGTGGGGTGTTCGGTGTGCGGTGTTCGGTATGCGTTGCGCTTGGGTTCAGCGCACGGGCTTGACGTAGGCCCAGGCCGCGACGTTGAAGGTGTTCTCCCGTCCCTCGAAGCCCTCGTTCAGGTTGTAGGTGTCGGTGAGGAAGTCCCGGTCGGGATCGTCGGCGGTGCCCCCGATGTGGTCGCTGCCCACCGCGAAGAGGTTGGGCCCGAGGCAGCAGCCACCGGCTTCCATCAGCCCACGCACCGCGTTGAAGCTGTCGGTGTGGTAGTTGCCGATGGTGTGACCGATCTCGTGGGAGACCACGTTGCCGACAGCCTGGGCGACGAAGCCCAGACGGTCGCTGCGCGGCTCGAGATAGGTGTTCAGCGACGCGCCGTCGCCGCTGGCCTGGTCGGCCCGGCCCTCGTCGGGATCGCTCAGGACGTCGAGCAGCACCAGCGCGTCGTCCTCGTGCCCGAAGTTGCCCGGGTCGATGAACTGCGCGATGCCGATCGTCGGGATGCCCGACTGGAGGATCGTGCCGCCCACGATCACGCGGGCCACGTTGGTCTGGCCGTAGATGTCGGGCGAGGTGAGCGAGTTGACCACCTTGACCTGCACGTGGTCGTTGAGGCTGGCCTGCGCGTCCTTGACCAGGTTCTCGCGGACCTCGGCGGTGATCGCGCGGATCAGTCTCGGCTCGTCGGCGCGGGTCAGTCCCCAGCGGCTGAGGAACGTGCCCAGGCCCGACAGCGTGCGGACCCCCGGTCCACCCCACTTCGCGGTGTTGACCGTGGCCCCGTCGAAGTCGAGGTACACGGTCTGCACCTTGGCGGAGCGGTCGGTCTCGGTGCCCGGGCGAAAGGCGTCGACCGTGACGTCGTACGCGCCGACGGCAGGTGCGACCCCGAGCACATAGCGTCCGGTCCGTTCCGCCACGTAGGCCAGCGTGGTGTTGCCACCACCGGGGAGTGGGGAGTTGAACGGGTAGAGCGACGACGCGTCGACAAGGTCGGAGACGACCCGCTGCGCGCCGCCTGGGGTGTGAACCGACAGGCCGGTGGGGTCACCGTTGATGACGGCTCCGATGATGTCGCCCTTGGCGAGGTCGAGGGAGTAGTAGTCCTTGTCGACCTCGATCTGGGCGATGGACAGGTTGTAGTCACCCTCCGCGCCGACACCGGGACCGCTGCCGCTGTCAAAGGGATCGTCCGGAAGGGAGCCACCGAAGCGGAATCCGACGATGGCCACGTAGTAGGTGCCGGTCGTGGGGATGCTGTACGTGACCAGGCTCGCCAGGCCCTCCCCGCCGTCATCGTCCGCGGCGACCAGCGTGCCGCCCTGGTCGTAGACGAGGGCGATGGTGTCCACCGTCAGGCCGCTGGTGTCTGCGGTGAGCGTCAGCCCCGCGGTTCCTTCGACCGAGTAGAAGTCGAAGTCACCGCTCGCGTCACCGTCGCTTCCGTGCGGCCCGTCACCGAGGGTCCCTGTCGTGGTCACGCTGCCGAGCGCGTCGAGTCCGGTGTCGCCCGCGAGGGGGATGGACCCGTTGTCCTCGTTGATCGGGTCGATGGTCGAGGTCGGTCCGGGAGGCAGCTCCGGCATAGCGCCGAGGATGCGCAGACGTGGCGTGTCCCCGCGTCCGGTGCCGAAGCCGGTGATCGGCTCGGCGTCGGCGAGGGTGTCGTTCGCGCCAACGGTGCCCGCCGGCTCCTCCTCGTCGTGGACGAGCACGGTCTTGGCCGTGAGCCCGGCAGCCTTCTGGGCGGCAGCGAGCTCGGCGCTGTTCGCGCGTGCCTTGCCCAGCCGGTTCATCTCCGTCCGCCAGTGGAAGTAGTCCGCCTTGGTGGGGTCAGGCAGGTTGGCGATGAAGGGGTTGGGCCCGATCTGCTTGGTGCTCTTCGGTGCGGTCTGGATCCCAGCGGCCAGTGTCTGCTTCGCCGCCCTGGTCACTCCGTGCTGCGCGCCGCCCGGAGGTGCCCCCGTGGCTGGCGCGGCCGCCAGCGCGAGCGCGGCAGATGCTCCCAGGGCGACCACGGTGCTGATGCTGCGTCGGTTCATGTCCAGCCTTCCCCTCGACAGACGCCCGGCCTGATGTGCCCTGCGTCATATGGTTCGAAGGTAGGACCGTCTCGAACAGAAGGACCCGGCGAGAACGCACGTATACGGTCAGTATTGGGTCAGCGCGCGACAAACTGGCTGGTGGGCACGATGTCGTGGCGTTGCCAGCGCAGGGGCCGTGGAACGATGCCGGGGTGCCTCCTCGTCGTCGCGTCCCGGTTGGGTCCGGTCAGGCTGCGGTCGCCGCGTGGAAAGGACGTCGGGGCGAGACAGAGGCGACCCAGGTCGAGGTCGAGGTCGACCGCTCGGTCCTCGCGACCGCCGTTCGTTACACGCTCGAGGAGCTCGGGTCGCGGGCGCCGGGCCGCAGTGTCGAGGTGCGCGTACCTCCGTACGGAGCGGTGCAGTGCATCGAGGGTCCGGTGCATACGCGAGGCACGCCGCCGAACGTGATCGAGGCCGACGCGCAGACCTGGCTGTCGTTGGCGACCGGTGCGGTCGGGTGGGCCGAGGCGGTCGGGTCCGGCCGGGTCCGCACCAGTGGTCAGCGCGCCGACCTGCGCGACCTGCTTCCGCTGGCCTGAGTCCGTGCCCGGGGCGGTGCGTGAGTCGGAACTGAGCCGGTGCACCTGCGCGTGCGCGGGTCGGTGCACCCGTCGATCGCCTACTCGCCGGGGTAGCGCACCCCGAGCTGGGCCCGGACCTCGTCCATCGCGTCCATGACCCGCAGCGTCTCGGCCCACGGCAGGGTCGCGGACTCGGTGGCCCCGCTCGCGACGCAGCGAGCGGCCTCGGCGGCTTCGTACCGCAGCCCGATCTCGGCGTCCTGCGGCAGCGAGTCGAACTGACCGACCACCTCTCCGGAGGCGCTGCTCATCCGGACCCACGTGGCCCAGTAGAAGGCGGTGCCGAAGTCGAGCCGGCCCTTGGTCCCGCAGATCGTCGCGCCACAGGGGGTGCGCGCGGCCATGGTCGAGTGGAGCAGGCCGACGGCACCCGCGTCGTTGGTCACGGTGACGGCCTCCTGGCGGTCGACGCCGAGGTCGGTCAGGCTCCCCGCGGCGGTGAGCGACGCGAACGGGCCCATCACGAACGAGGCGAACGACATCGTGTACACCCCGAGGTCGAGCAGCGCGCCCCCGGCGAGGGCGGGGTCGGACAACCGCTGGGGACCGTCCGGCCAGAGCAGCTGGCCGTGGTCGGCATAGACGGACTCCACGTCGCCGATCAGTCCCTGCTCGAGCACCTGGCGGACCACGTCGATGTGGGGCAGGAACCGCGTCCACATCGCCTCCATCGCAAAAAGTCCCTGTGCCGCAGCGAGATCCAGCACTTCGCGCGCTTCGGAGGCACTGCGGGTGAATGCCTTCTCGACGAGGACGGGCTTGCCGGCCCCGAGCGCCAGCTTGGCCTGGTCGAGGTGCTCGGAGTGCGGCGAGGCGACATAGATGATGTCGACGCCGGGGTCGGCGACCAGCTCCTCGTAGGACCCGTGGGCCCGGGCGACGTCGAACTCCTCGGCGTAGGCCTGCGCCCGGTCCGCCGACCGCGAACCGACCGCCACGATCTCCTGCCGCGTACCTTCGCGCAGCGACTGCCCGAACCGCCGCGCGATGCCACCTGGCGCCATCACCCCCCACCGCAGAGGGGGGGCGTCCATCGGGTCCGGCGTGCGGGGGGCCGGCAGCGTGCTCGTCATGGCTCCATCCTGTCGCGGATCTGCTCCGGAACCGCCGCCGAGCCCACCACTATCGGTTCCCTGTCGCAGCTTGGCCTGGAAACCGCGGCTCGCGGCCTACGCTCGGTCCCATGCGCTATGGCATCACCATCCTGCCCGAGTACCCGTGGGTCGAGGCGCAGCGGCGCTGGCGCGGGGCCGAGGAGATGGGCTTCCACCACGCCTGGACCTATGACCACCTCGTGTGGGCGGGGCTGCCGGACGCTCCGTGGTTCGGGACCACGCCGACGTTGACGGCGGCGGCCATGGTGACGTCACGGATCCGGCTGGGGACCTTCGTGTCGTCGCCGAACTACCGCCACCCCGTGACGTTCATGCGCGACCTGCTGGCCCTGGACGACATATCGCGCGGTCGGCTCGTCTGCGGGCTGGGCACCGGCGGCGACCTCGACTCGGGGCTGCTCGGCGAGGAGCTCGCGGTGCGCGAGCGGGTCGACCGGTTCGAGGAGTTCACCGGTCTGCTCGACCGGCTCCTGCGCGAGGACCACGTCGACCACGACGGTCCGCACTACGCGGCGCGCAACGCCCGGACCCTGCCCGGTCCGGTGCAGTCACCGCGCATCCCGTTCCTCGTCGCCGCCAACGGGCCGCGGGCCATGGGCATCGCGGCACGGTACGGGCAGGGCTGGGTCACCATCGGCCGTCACGTCGAGACGTTGGACCAGTGGTGGGCCGGAGTCGCCGAGCTGGCTGCAGGGTTCAGCGCGGCGGTCGAGACCGCCGGTCGGGCACAGGACGATGTGGATCGGGTTCTCTCACTGGACAGCTCGCCACAGTTCTCACTGGTCAGTGCAGATGCGTTCGAGGAGATGGCCGGCCGAGCCGGCGAGCTCGGGTTCACCGACGTCATCACCCACTGGCCGCGACACGAGGGGCCGTATGCAGGTCAGGAGTCGGTGCTCGAGCAGGTCGCGGCGCGGGTGATCCCGTGAGGTCGTCCCGGAGGAGGGGGCGCCACTGACCTGCGTCAGGACGTCTGCTCGACCAGCACCCGGCTGAGCACCTCGAGATGGTGCTCGAACAGCGCGTCCGGGTCGGTGACCGTCTCGGCACCGAGCTGCCCGAACGCCTCCGCGCTGATGACACCGATGATGCCGGACCACCACAGCAGGGCGCGGGCCAGCTGAGGCTCGGACAACGACGACCCCGTTTCGGTCGACATGCTCCGCAGGTCCGACCGCAGGGCCCGACCCAGCCGGGTCGCGGGGTCGGCCACGACGATGCCCGCTGCGTCGGCGTCGTCCAGCACCCGCACCAGGGCGGCCATGACCCGCGTGCCCGGTTCCATGGTCTGCTCGGCCGGGGCGGCATAGCCCGGCACCGGGCTGCCGTACAGCAGGCTCCAGCCCGCCGGCTCGCTCAGCGCCCAGCCCCGCATCGAGCGGGCGAGGGCCAGGAGCTGGAGTCGGGGACCGGGCCGGGCCGAGGCCAGCCCGGCGTCCACCGCGTCCCCGAGCTCGGTGTAGGCGTCGACCACGAGCAGGGTGAGCAGGTCGTCGCGACTGGCGACATAGCGGTACACCGCCGAGGAGACGACGCCCAGGTCGCGGGCCACCGCCCGCAGCGAGAGAGCGGCCGCCCCGTCACGGGCGAGGTGAGCTCGCCCGATGCGGATGATGTCGGCCACGGTCTGGGCGCGGGCCCGCTCACGGGGTGTCGTCCGGGTGGCATCCATCAGGCCAGTCTGGCCCATCCGGAGAGCGCCAGCAACAAAAGAGAGCGGCGCTCTTGACTTCACGACCGCGCAGCGCTGTACTTGTAGAAAAGAGAGCAGCGCTCTCGAATGAGTGGACGCTGAAGCTGAGGAGACCTGGATGATGAACGAAGCTGCCGTCGTGACTGGAGCCGGACCCGTGGGATGGGCCGTCGCCGAGCACCTGGCCGGCCACGGGGTCGAGGTGCGGATCGTGACTCGATCGGGCTCGGGACCTGAGCGTGCGGGCGTCAGCCGGGTGCGAGCTGACGTGTCGCAGCCCGGCGCGCTGGACAGCGTCCTCGACGGAGCGACGGCGCTCTTCCACTGCACCCACGGGTCGGTCTATGACGCCGAGGTGTGGCGGCGCGAGCTCCTCCCCACCGAGCAGGAGGTCCTCGCCTCTGCCGGTCGCGCCGGTGTGGTGGTCGTCTTCCCCGAGAGCCTGTACGCCTACGGCCGGGTCGACGGGCCCATCACCGAGGACACACCACGCAACGCCTCGACCGGCAAGCTCGGTGTCCGCACCGAGCTGCTCCGGGCCCGTGAGGCTTCGTCCACACCGACCGTGAGCGTCGTCGCCTCCGACTTCTACGGGCCGCGGGTCCTGCTCGCCCACGCCGGCGAGCGGATGCTCACGGCGTTGACGGCGGGCAGGACCGTGCGGGTGGTGGCGAGCGCGGACCAGGTCCACTCCTTCACCTATGTCCCCGACCTCGCCGCGGCGATGGTGCGCGCCGCCGAGCGCGAGGGGGTCTGGAACAGCGTCCTGCACGCCCCGACCGGTCCGGCGTTGACCCAGCGGCAGATGGCCGAGGCCTATGCGCGGGCCGCCGGCCTGCCCGCGCCGAAGGTCGCAGCGGTCCCGGCCTGGACGATGCGCGCCGCGGGCCTGGTGCACCGGTCGACCCGTGAGTTCGCCGAGACGCTCTACCAGTTCGAGCGGCCGTTCGTGATGGACTCCACCGCGAGCGAACAGCGGCTCGGCCTCACGCCGACCCCGCTGACCGATGCGGCGGCGGCGACGGTCGCCTGGTGGCGGACCCGGCCCTGAGGCCCGTGGGACCCGGCTCCTGTGAGTCCGTCGGAGCCGGACGCGGAGGCAGTAGGACCCTGCCCTCACGTGCGGGTGGGTGGGCTATCCGGCCCGTACCTCGACCTCGTGCCACCCTGTCGCCCCCCGCGGGTACACCGGCGCGACCTGCTCGGTCTGGGTGTCACCGACCAGGTCGGTGGCCCGGACGCGGAGCCGGTGCTGACCCTCGACCGGGGACCACGGCAGGTACCACTGGCGCCAGTAGTCGGTGCCCCCGTCGGGTCCGAGCGTCGCCGCCTGCCACGGCCCGTCGTCCACCTGCACCTCGACGCCCTTGACCCCCCGGCCCTGGGCCCACGCGACGCCGCCGATGGCCACTGACCGGCCGACCGTCAACGACGCGCCCGCCTGGGGTGTGTCGATGCGTGACTCGGTGAGCACCCGCCCGTCGGTCGCCCAGCCGCGCTCGGTCCAGTACGCGCTCGCCGCGCCGTAGGAGGTGGCCGTCATGGTGGTGATCCACTTCATCGAACCGGTGAAGCCGTAGAGCCCGGGCGTGACCATCCGGACCGGGTAGCCGTGCTGCTCGGGGAGCGCGGCGCCGTTCATTGCCACCGCCAGCAGGGCGTCGCGGTCGTCGGTGAGCGCCTGCAGCGGGGTGGAGATGGTGAACCCGCTGTCGTCGGCGCTGAGGATCTGGTCGACGCCGGAGCGGACCCCCGCCCGCTCGAGCAGCGTGCGCACCGGGACGCCGAGCCAGCGTGCGCCACCGATGTAGGGACCGCCGACCTCGTTGCTGACGCAGCACATCGTGATGTCTCGCTCGACCATCGGCATCGCGAGCAGCTCGTCGATGCCGATCGAGAACGGGTGGTCGACGGCGCCGTCGATGGAGAGCCGCCAGTCCGCAGCGTTGATGCGAGGGACGATCAGCTTGGTGTCGATCCGATAGAACGAGTCCGCCGGCGTCCGGAAGGAGCTGATGCCCTCGACCGTCCGCTCCAGCCCCTCGGGCAGGGGACCGAGCGGGTCGGGCGCGGTGGGCAGCGCGATCGTCGGGCCCTTGCCGGCGCCGGCGACGGACTGACCGATCAGGCCGGCGAGCGCAGCGCCCGCGGCCGTGGCGAGGGAGCCGATCAGGAACGTGCGGCGGGCCTGACCGTTGCGGACGAGCGGGTCGGGATCCCCCGGTGTCTGGGTGCCGCCGGCCAGCCGCTGGAGGTACTGGAGCACGAGCAGCCCGACCACGGCGGTCACGACGCCCGGGAGGACGTCGCCGGGTCCAGAGCCTGAGCGCGTCACCGCGGCCAGGCCCGCCAGCGCGGCCACCCCCAGCAGGAGCAGGAAGGCGAGGGTCGGCTTCCGGCGGGAGAGCACCCCGATGCCGGCAGCCGCAGCCAAGGTGACCAGCGTGACGATGGCCAGCAGGATCGGCTTGTCCGCCGTGCCGAGCGTGCCGGTCGCCCACTCCTTGACCGGAGTGGGTGTCGCGTCGATGACGGCGGTGCCGACCGCCAGCACGGGCGAGGCCGGCGGGTTGACGACCGCCGCGGTGAGGTGGCCCACCCCGATCCCCGCCACGGCGGCCAGGATGCCGGCCGCTGCGTACCGAGTCGTCTGTGCCTGCACCTGTCCAGCATCCTCTATCGCCGTGGCGGAGATGACGGTCGAGCCCCCTGCGGACCGACCGGTAAGTAATACGTAAGCAGCGATATCGTGGATGGGTGAGTGGTCGACCGCGCCAGCCGAACTTCCCCGCGTTCCTGTGGACCGGTGGCATCCTGGGTCTGCTGGCGGGGGCGCTGGTGAGCGTGTTCGGGTCGGCGAGCACCGAGTACGGCCTCGGCCCGGAGGTTGGCTACATGGGGGTCCTGTTCGGAGCACTCGGGCTGCTCCTGGGCGGAGTGCTCGCGGTCCTGCTGGATCGCCGCCGCTGAGGGAGCTGTCCCCGGCTGGCGCCCGGTGGCCGTGTGGGAGGATCGCGGGGTGGCACGCGGCGACGGTCGGCTCTCGCACGATCTCCTCCCTGGCGAGAAGGGTCCGCAGGATGCCTGTGGGGTCTTCGGAGTCTGGGCACCCGGAGAGGAGGTGGCCAAGCTCACCTACTACGGCCTGTATGCGCTCCAGCACCGCGGTCAGGAGTCGGCGGGCATCGCGACGTCCGACGGTCGGAGCATCCTGGTCTTCAAGGACATGGGGCTGGTGTCCCAGGTCTTCGACGAGCGGTCGCTCGCCTCGCTGCGTGGCCACCTCGCGGTCGGCCACTGCCGGTACTCGACGACCGGCGGCTCCACCTGGGAGAACGCGCAGCCGACGCTCGGTGGACACGACGAGTCCACCGTCGCCCTCGCGCACAACGGCAACCTGATCAACTCCTCGGACCTGCGCGCGCTCGTCAACGAGCGTCGCGCGATGGGCTTCGGCAAGGACTCGGGGGAGATGCGGCGCGGCAACACGACCGACACCGCGCTCGTCACCGCGCTGCTGTCCGACGACCAGGACCGCACGCTGGAGGCAGCCGCGCTCGACGTGCTTCCCCAGCTGCGCGGGGCGTTCTGCTTCGTGTTCATGGACGAGCACACCCTGTATGCCGCGCGAGACCCGCAGGGGTTCCGCCCGCTGGTCCTGGGCCGGCTCGAGCGCGGCTGGGTGGTGGCCTCGGAGACGGCGGCGCTCGACATCGTCGGCGCCTCGTTCGTCCGTGAGGTCGAGCCCGGCGAGCTGATCGCGATCGACGAGGACGGGCTGCGCTCGCAGCGGTTCGCCGAGGCCAAGCCGCACGGCTGCGTGTTCGAGTACGTCTATCTCGCCCGACCCGACACCACCATCAACGGTCGCGGCATCCACGAGGCCCGGGTCGAGATGGGGCGGCGCCTCGCCCGTGAACACCCGGTCGACGCCGACATGGTCATGCCGACACCCGAGTCGGGCACGCCGGCCGCGATCGGCTACGCGCAGGAGTCGGGCATCCCCTACGGCCAGGGCCTGGTCAAGAACTCCTACGTCGGCCGCACCTTCATCGCCCCGTCGCAGACCATCCGCCAGCTCGGCATCCGGCTCAAGCTCAACCCGCTCCGCGAGGTCATCAAGGGCAAGCGGCTGATCGTGGTCGACGACACCATCGTGCGTGGCAACACCCAGCGCGCGCTGGTCCGGATGCTGCGCGAGGCCGGGGCCGCCGAGGTGCACGTGCGGATCTCCGCTCCGCCGGTCCTGTGGCCCTGCTTCTTCGGCATCGACTTCCCGACCCGCGCCGAGCTCATCGCCACCGGGCTCGCGGTCGAGGAGGTCTGCGCCTCGATCGGGGCGGACTCCCTCGGCTACATCAGCGAGGAGAACATGGTCGCGGCCACTCACCAGGCGCCGTCGACCTTGTGCACCGCGTGCTTCTCCGGCACCTATCCGGTGGCCCTGCCCCAGGCGCACCAGCTCGGCAAGAGCATCTTCGAGACGCTCCCGCTGGAGGTGGACGACGGGACCCTGCCGCTCGGTCGGCCGCTCGAGGACGCCGAAGGCGTGCCGTCCGGTCTGGCCGGCGGTGCCTCCGACGCGCTCACGCGTCCGTAGCCCCCCGGCTCACCTGTCTGCCCGGGCCGCCGCCGGCGGGTCCGCGGGCAGCTCCGACCGGTCGGTGACGTCCCACAGCTCGACGCTCTGGACGATCCAGAACACGAGGAAGGAGAGGAAGATGATGGCCTCGAGCACGAAGATCGTGTGGTCGAAGGAGCCCATCACCGCGACCACACCGAGCACGACCGTCGCCAGCGCCATGAACCACGCGATCGCGGTGTAGGTCCCCCTGAACCCGGGCGCCGCCTCGGCCCCGCGGGTCAGGTGGAGCTTCTCGGCGAGCCGGGTGAAGGCGCCGAGCCAGACCCCGTTCATCGCGATGACCGCGATCAGAGTGACGCAGAGCACGATCGCCGCGGTCACGTGCGCCCAGGTCGCCAGGAAGTCGTAGTTCCGGGTGAGGCCGGCCACCAGCAGCGCGAGGGCCACGAACAACCCACCGGAGGTCGCGCGGCGGATGACGCGGCCGGGGTTCGCCCCGCTGCGCCGGCTGAGCAGCAGCAGGGCGAGCAGGAGCAGGGCACCCGTGGCGACGAGGGCCCAGAGGTTGTTCTGGACGGCATCGCGGATCTGCACGGCGGTCGGGACGTTGCCGAGCTGGCAGGGGCCGCTGGCCTGGACGACGTTGTCCGCCTCCGACGCGGCGCAGCTCAGCGGGGTCGGGACCAGCGCGACGACGAAGCTGGTCAGGCCCGCGTAGTTCAGCGCCAGGTCCTCCAGGTCGCTGTTGCCGCGATAGATCATCAGGCAGCCACCGAGCGCGCACAGAGCGACCACGAAGCTGGCGCGCGCCGGCGTGTAGTAGTACGCGCTGACCGACCCCAGCCAGTTCCCCGACCCGAGGAGATAGATCAGCACGCCCGCCGAGAGCATCGCGATGAGGAGCGGGACGGCGAGCCGCACGTACTGGTAGGTCGCCTCCATGTCCAGGTCGTGCTGGTCGTCCTGCGGTTCCGCGTCCTGCACGATGTTGGCCATGAGGGTTCCCTTCACGCAGCCTGCGAGAGCAGGATCCCCAACAGGAGGCCGCCACCCCTCCTCCTGATACCTGCTGGACCGATCCCCATACGCTAGGCCCGTGACCGAGCAGCCGCGACAGCCCACCACCTATGCGGACGCCGGGGTGGACGTGGAGGCCGGTGACAAGGCGGTCGAGCTGATGAAGGCCGCGGTCGCCCGGGCCCAGCGCCCGGAGGTCATCGGTGGTCTCGGCGGGTTCGCCGGCCTCTTCGACGCCTCGGCGATCGCCCGGATGACCCACCCGGTGCTGGCCACCTCGACCGACGGCGTCGGCACCAAGGTCGCGATCGCACAGCGGATGGACCGGCACGACACGATCGGCTTCGACCTGGTCGGCATGGTGGTCGACGACATCGTGGTCTGCGGGGCCGAGCCGCTGTTCATGACCGACTACATCGCGACCGGCAAGGTCGTGCCCGAGCGGATCGCCGCCATCGTCAGCGGGATCGCGGACGCCTGCGCACAGGCTCGTGTCGCGCTCGTCGGCGGTGAGACCGCCGAGCACCCCGGCCTGCTGGAGCCCGACGAGTACGACGTCGCCGGCGCGGCGACCGGCGTGGTCGAGTACCCCGACGTGCTCTCGCCCGACCGCGTCCGGCCGGGCGACGTGGTGCTCGGCCTGGCTTCGTCGGGGCTGCACTCCAACGGATACTCGCTGGTCCGCCGGGTCATCGCCGCCGCCGGCTGGGAGCTCGACCGAGACGTACCCGAGTTCGGGCGCACCCTCGGCGAGGAGCTGCTGACCCCGACCCGCGTGTACGCCGCCGACCTGCTCGACCTGATCCGCGCTGAGGGGATGGACGTTCACGGGTTGTCGCACGTGACCGGCGGGGGGCTGGCCGCCAACCTCGCCCGGGTGCTCCCGCCGGGCGGCTTCGCCCGGCTGGACCGCGCGACCTGGACTCCGCCCGCCGTGTTCGGCACCATCGGCGCGCTCGGGCGGGTCCCGCAGGCCGACCTCGAGCGCACGCTCAACATGGGGGTGGGTTTCGTCGCGATGGTTCCGGCCGAGAATGTCTTTGCCGCAACGGACCTGCTCACCTCGCGCGGGATCGGGACTTGGGTGATGGGCGAGGTCCACGCCCTGGAGACCGCACCCGTCGACGACGCGCACGAGGTGGTGCGGGGCGCCAAGGGCGTCGCGGGCGGCTCGGTGCAGCTGGTCGGGTCCCACCCCGCGTGACCCGCGATCCGCCTACGGGCGGGGCCTACGAACGGGCAATAGCCACGCGCGACCGGCGTGTCCACACCGACACGCCGCGTGCCGCGCGCCCTTGCCTGTCGGTGGGTGCGGTCGGGGTCGCGGCCGGCGGACACGACTGTGGTCAGCCCGACCGCACGACCGTGACCAACGGGGCGTACAGGTCCATCACGTCGAGCGCCTTCGCGTGGTTCTCGGGGGTCGAACCGGCACACGCGTCAGCGGCCACCACGACCGTCGCTCCGGCGTCCGCGGCTGCCAGGGCCGTCGAGATCACGCAGCAGTCGGTGGCGACGCCGGCCAGGACGAGCGTCGGGCGGGAACCGACCACCTCTTCGAGCTGGCGCCCCCACTTGCCGAAGGTGGGCTCAGTGACCACCGGTGCGCCCGCCGCCGCCTCGGCGACCTCGGGCACGACGGCGTACAGGGGGTCGGCGTCGGGGACGAGCGCGAACGGCCACTGGCCGTAGTAGGGAACCCACGACCCCTGGGGCGACGCGGCGGCGACGAACCGGGTGAGGACCACCCGACCGGAGTAGGCCTCGCACAGCTCCTTGACCGCGCCCACCGCGTCCGCCCACATCGGGCTGCCCCACGGGCTGTCGGGGTCGGCGAAGACGGCCTGGGCGTCGACCACGACCAGCCAGGCGTGTTCCGGGAGGGCGTCGTCCGGGAGGGCGTCAGGCACCGGTCTCCTGGCGGGCCGGCTGCGCCTCCTGCCGGCGCACGGTGCCCCGGCGCAGCAGCAGCGACCCGGCCAGGCCGATGAACAGCGCGACGATCACGCCGAGGTTGGCGTATGCCCAGGGCCCCTCCTTGCCGCCCAGGCCGAGGCCGAGGAGGTAGCCCTGCCAGTTGTTCCAGGTGACGTCGCCGAAGGTGTTGATCACCAGCCCCCACCCGATGACCGACGCCACCGCCAGCGTGCCGATCGAGACCCAGTCCCAGGAGCCGTAGCGCCCGGTCGGGTCGAACAGCGCGTCGTCGTCGTAGTCGCGGCGCCGCAGCACCAGGTCACCGATCACCAGCCCCGCCCACGCGGACAGCGGCACGCCGAGGGTGATGAGGAAGGACTGGAACGGTCCGAGGAAGCTCTCGGCATAGAACACGACGTAGATCGTGCCGAGGGTCAGGATGACGCCGTCCACCAGCGCGGCGGCGGGGCGGGGGATCCGGACGCCGAGCGAGAGGAGGGTCAGCCCGGAGGAGTAGATGCCGAGGACGGCACCGCTGACCAGCGCGAGCACGGCCGCGATGAGGAACGGCACGAGGAAGAAGGTCGGGAGGATGGTCGCGAGGGTGCCGACCGGGTCGTTCTGGATGCCGTCGCGCAGCACGGGGTCCGACCCGGCGAGCGCGAGACCGAACACCACGAGGATCACGGGCGCGACCGCCCCGCCGAAGGTGTTCCAGAAGACGATCGCCGCACCCGAGGCGTCGCGCCGCTGGTAGCGCGACCAGTCCGCGGCGATGTTGATCCAGCCGAGGCCGAAGCCGGTCATCACCATGACGAGCGCGCCGGTCACCGCCTGGCCCGAGCCGGAGGGCAGCGCGGACACGGTCGACCAGTCGATCTCGGTGACCGTCAGCCCGATGTACATCACGGTCACGACGCCAGTGACCCAGGTCAGCCACGACTGCATCCGCATGATCACGTGGTAGCCGGCGACCGACGCCACCACGATGAGCAGGGCGACGACCACGGCCGCCACGATCTTGGTGTTGGTCCCGCCGCCCCAGCCGAGGCGCCGGAAGATCGTGGCGGTCGCCAGGGTCGCGGTGATCGCCAGGAACGTCTCCCACCCGATCGAGGTGACCCACGAGACGACGCCGGGCACCTTCTGCCCGACCACGCCGAACGGTGCGCGCGACAGGATCATGGTCGGCGCCGAGCCCCGCTTGCCGGCGATGGCGATGACGCCGCACAGCAGGAAGGAGACCACCACCCCCACGAGGGTCACCAGGACGCCCTGCCAGAACGAGATGCCGAAGGACAGGATGAAGGCGGCATAGCTGATCCCGAACACCGACACGTTGGCCGCGAACCACGGCCAGAACAGGTCGGAGGGCTGGGCGGTGCGGTCGGCCTCGGCGATGACCTCGATACCGGTGGTCTCCACGCCGAGCCGCGCGACGTCCCGGGCGGAGTGCAGGTCGCTGCTCATGGCGCGAGCGTAGACCTGTCGCGAGCACGCCGGAGGCGCGCCTCACCGCGGCTCGGTGGTCGTTCGACACGGGCCAGGTCCGCGCGTGAGGTCGTGGCCTGACCGAGGTCAGGTCGCCCGGTCAGTCAGCGACCGGACGCCCACTTGCCGTACTCGTCGTACTCGTCGTCGTCCGGCTTCTCGACCACTCGCTCGGGGGGTCGCGGAGACGACCCGTGGAGCTCGCGCTCGAGCGCGCTGAGGTCGGTGTCAGGAGAGAAGTACTTCAGCTCCCGAGCGACCTTGGTCTGCTTGGCTTTCGCCCGGCCGCGCCCCATGGCGAGACCCCCTCATGCGTATGCCGGGGCGGCTACCACGGTGCGGAGCCACCCTGAAGTACGGATGGGGCCTGCCGCGGTGCGGTCCCGGGAAAGGTTGTGTGTCGTAGAGCTAACGCTACATGAGCGGTCGGTCATCCCGCGCGTCCGTCCGGTTGAAGAGCGGCGAGGGGCTGGTCAAAGCGCGGCGCCGGCGCGCCACGCGACGTCGGAGCCGGTCCGACGCGACGCCCACGGCGCGCTTCGTTGCTGCCGGCCGGATCCGCCTGACGAGGCCTGCTTGGACGTCGTTGCGACCGGTTCGTCATGCCAGATGCTCAGAATGCGCAAAATACGTCACGAACCTACGATGGTGCCCGTTGCGTCGGGTTCGACCTCGACGCGGTGGTTGAAGGGCATTTGCGCCCGTCCGATGTCTGACGACCCCCGGCCCACGGCCGGGGCTCTCCTGAACTCCGAGGGGCTCGATCCGTGAAGACCACTTCCCGCCCACTGTCTGCCGCCGTGTCCGTGTCCGTGTCAGTGCCCGTGGCTCTGTCCGTGGCTGTGGCCCTGGCTCTGGGTGGGACGGGCCTGGCTGTGCTAGCCGCAGCCCCGGCGGTCGCCGACCCGGCCCCGACCTCGGCAGCCTTCGTCGTCGCACCGGCGGGACCGGACGGGACCACCTACAGCACCGTGGTTCCGGGCGGGGTGTGCGCCGTGCGGGCCACGCTGCGGGGTGGAGCCGGCGGCAACGCCATCGCTGCCGCCGGGGCGAACGGTCCGGGCGCCGTGGTCAACGCGACCTACAAGGTGGTCCCCGGACAGGCCGTGAGTGGAGTCCTCGGCGGCGGTGGAATGGGCACGACGTCCGGGATCGGCACCGGTGGCACCAACGGGGGCGGGCCGAGCGGCGATGCGAACATCCACTGGGGTGGCGGCGGTGGAGGCTGGAGCAACCTCACGATCGGCGGCAACGAGCTGATCGTCGCCGGCGGTGGTGGTGGAGCCGGTGGCGGGCACAACACGGTGCAGGGACGTGGCGGCGCGGGCGGCCTGCCCACCGGAGCCGGGGTGTTCGCCGGGGCCAACGGGCTCGACGGCGTCGACGACCCGGCCTATGTCACCCAGGGTGGTCGCGGCGGCACGTCGTTCCCAGGCGCGGGTGGCACCCACACCCTGCCTGCCCTCAACGGCAACGACGGCTCGCTGCGCACCGGTGGCGCGGGAGCCAACGACCTCAACGGACCGTCCACGGGCAACAAGAACGACTCGGGCGCGGGTGGCGGCGGCGGGTACGCCGGTGGTGGTGGCGGCGCCGGAACGGCGGTCAACGGATCGGGTGGCGTGACCACCACTGGCATCGGCGGATCCGGAGGCGGGGGTGGGTCGAGCTTCGTCTCGGTGAACTCGCCCAGTGGAACCGGGCCGGTGACCGCGGTGTCCTCGACCACGGGGCCACAGCTCGATGCCGTCACGGCTCCGGGCGCACCCGGAGCGGTCACCCTCACCTGGGTGGGCTGCTCCTATGACCTCGGCGTGACCAAGTCCGCCTCGCCCACCACGGTCGGGATCGGTCGGACCGTGACCTATCAGGTGAACGTGACCAACAACGGTCCCGACGCGATGAGCCAGAACGACCTGGTCACCGTGCGCGACGCGAACGCCGCCGGAGCCGTCGTCACCGACATCTCGGTCAGCGGTGGGAGCAACGCAGTGCTGGCCCGCGGCCCGGTCGCCTGCACCACCCCACCGGGCGGCACCATCCCGGCCGGTGGCCAGCTGGACTGCGGCCGGTCGTACTCGGCGCCGGGCGCGGCGGGCGCGCCCTCGGGCAACAGCCGTGGCATCGACGTCGGCGAGACGCTGAGCATCACCTACACCAAGACCTATGCGACCGCCGGCGCCAAGCCCAACACCGCTGCCGTGACCGACCGCGGCGGGGCGACGGGCAACAACTCCGCGTCCACCTCGGTCACCGTCGCGGCGCCGCCGGTCGCCAACCCGGACTCCAGCACCGGCAACACCATCGGTGACCCGGTCACCCTGAACCCGCTCGCCAACGACACGGGCTCCGGTCTGCGACCCACCTCGGTGGTCATCGCGGGCGCTGCGGGCGACGGCAAGGAGCTGGCCGTCGGAGGCGAGGGCACCTGGACCGTGGACCCGACCAGTGGAACGGTCACCTTCACGCCCGTGGCCGGCTTCCTCGGCGACCCGACCGACATCGGCTACACGGTGACCGACTCCGCCGGCGAGACCGCCACCTCGACCATCAACGTGCAGTACGTCCCCGTCGCGGTGGCGGACAACGACCTCGAGAACGCCGTCGGTGACCCGGTCACCGTCGACGTGCTGGCCAACGACACCGGCGACTTCGACCCCTCGACGGTCACCATCGTCGGCGCCCCCGGCGACGGCAGGACGCTGGTCGTCGCCGGCCAGGGGACCTGGACGGTCGACCCGGCGACGGGCGCGGTCACGTTCACGCCGCAGGACGGCTATCAGGGTGACCCCGACCCGATCCGCTACCGCGTCGTGGACACCACCGGAGACCCCGTGACGGCCCAGGTCAGGGTCGGCTACGTCCCGGCCGCCGTCGACGACGAGGACCTCGGCAACCCCATCGGGAACCCGGTCACCATCGACGTGCTGGCCAACGACATCGGCGTCTTCGACCCGTCGACGGTGGCCATCACCGGGGCGGCCGGCAACGGCCGCGAGCTCGTCGTCCCCGGTCGGGGCACGTGGGTCGTGAACCCGGCCACCGGCGGGATCACCTTCACCGCGTCGGACGGCTTCGAGGGCAGCCCCGCCCCGATCCAGTACACCGTGCGCGACCTCTCGGGCGACCTGACCGCAGCGACGGTCACCGTGGGATACCGGCCGGTGGCCGCGGACGACGAGGACCTGGGCAACACCATCGGTGACCCCGTCACGGTCGATGTGCTGGCCAACGACGCGGGTGACCTGGACCCGTCCTCGGTCGCCATCGTCGGTGCTCCGGCCGACGGCGGGACGCTGGTCGTCGCCGGCGAAGGCACCTGGTCGGTCGACCCGCGCACCGGCGCGATCACCTTCTCCCCCGAGGCCGGGTTCCTCACCGACCCGACCGACATCGCCTACACGGTGCTGGACACGTCGGGCAACGCGACGTCGGCCGCCGTGAACGTCGAGTACGTGCCGTCGGCGGCAGGCGACGAGGACCTGGGCAACACCATCGGCGACCCGGTGACCATCGACCCGCTCGCCAACGACACCGGCGACTTCGACCCGACCTCGGTCGTGGTCGTCGGCGCTCCGGGCGACGGGAAGACCCTGGAGGTGCCCGGCGAGGGCGCCTGGACGGTCGACCCGGACACTGGCGGGATCACCTTCACCCCGGAGGTCGGCTTCGAGGGTGACCCGGCCGACATCGCCTACGAGGTGACCGACACGACCGGTGACACGGTGAGCGCGGCGGTCAACGTCGAGTACGTCCCGGTCGCGGTCGACGACTCGTCGACCGGCAACGCGATCGGTGACCCGGTGACCGTCGACCCGCTCGCCAACGACATCGGCGACCTCGACCCGACCTCGGTCGTGGTCGTCGGCGCTCCGGGCGACGGGAAGACCCTGGAGGTACCCGGCGAGGGCGCCTGGACGGTCGACCCGGACACCGGCGGGATCACCTTCACCCCGGAGGTCGGCTTCCTCGGCGACCCGACCGACGTCGCCTACGAGGTCTCGGACTCCACCGGTGACACCGTCAGCGCGTCGGTCAACGTCGAGTACCTCCCCGTGGCGGTCGACGACGAGGACCTGGGCAACGCCATCGGGGTCCCGGTCGTCGTCGACGTGCTCGCCAACGACAACGGCACCTTCGACCCGACGTCGGTGGTCATCGTCGGCGCTCCCGGCGACGGCAAGGCGCTCGCGGTGCCCGGCGAGGGCACCTGGACCGTCGACGCGGTGACGGGGAGGATCACCTTCACCCCGGCGGCGGGCTTCGTCGGCGACCCGACCGACATCAGCTATCGGGCCACCGACACCACCGGTGACGTCGCGCAGGCCGCCGTCAACGTCGAGTACGTGCCGACGGCAGCCGACGACGAGGAGCTGGGCAACACCCTCGGCGTCCCGGTCACGGTGGACGTGCTGGCCAACGACCGCGGCGACTTCGACCGTGCGTCAGTGGTCATCGTCGGTGCCCCGGGAGACGGCACGACCCTGGAGGTGCCCGGTGAGGGCACCTGGACGGTCGACCCGCTGACCGGTGCGGTCACCTTCACCCCGGAGGTCGGCTTCGAGGGTGACCCGTCCGACATCGCCTACGAGGTGACCGACACGACCGGTGACACGGTGGGCGCGGCGGTCAACGTCGAGTACGTCCCGGTCGCGGTCGACGACGTGTCGAGGAACAACACCATCGGTGAGCCGGTGACCCTGGACGTGCTCGCCAACGACAGCGGCGACCTGGACCCGACCTCGGTCGCGATCGCGGGCGCGCCCGGCGACGGCAAGGAGCTGGTGGTCCCCGGCGAGGGCACCTGGACGGTCGACCCGGACACCGGGGCGATCACCTTCACCCCGGAGGCCGGCTTCCTGCGGGACCCGATGCCGGTCACCTACCTGGTGACCGACAGCACCGGTGACGTGGTGATGGCTGTCGTCGAGGTGTTCTACGTGCCGACCGCGGCCGACGACGAGTCCCTCGGCAACACCACCGGCGACCCGGTCAGCATCAACGTCCTCGCCAACGACACGGGGTCCTTCGACCGCACCTCGGTGGTGGTCGTCGGGGCGCCCGGCGACGGGAAGACCTTGGCGGTACCCGGTCAGGGCACCTGGACGGTCGACCGCGTGACGGGCGCGATCACCTTCACCCCGGCACGCGGCTTCACCGGCAACCCCACCCCGGTCGGCTACCAGGTCACCGACACCACCGGTGACACCGTGGGCGCCACGGTGCGGGTGACCTATGTGCCGGAGGCCACCAACGACGTCAGCCGGGGGAACCGGATCGGCGAGCCGGTGACCGTGTGCCCCGTGTGCAACGACGCCACCAACCTCGACCCGACGACGGTCCGGATCATCGACCCGAACACCGGTGACCCGGTGACCCGGCTGGTCGTCCCCGGCGAGGGGGTCTGGACGGTCAACCTGGAGACCGGTGAGGTCACCTTCACCCCCACCCTGGGTTTCACCGGCAACCCGACGCCGGTGAGCTACCAGGCCGCCGACGCCGACGGGAACCTGGTCACCGCGCAGATCGTGATCCTCTATCTGCCGCAGGCGGTGGACGACTTCGACCTGGACAACGCGTCCGGGACGACCGTGACGGTGTGCGTCGTCTGCAACGACTCCCAGAACGTCGACCCGACCACGGTCCGGATCCTCGACCCCGCCACCGGGAAGCCGGTGGCGCGGCTGGGGGTGCCCCGTGAGGGCGTCTGGAAGGTGGACCGGGTGACCGGGGACATCACCTTCTCCCCGAGGCGCCGGTTGGACGGCGACCCCGAGCCGATCGACTACCAGGTGGCCGACGCGCACGGCAACGTCGTGTCCGCGACCCTCACCCTCACCTACGTGGACGGTCCGGCCTCACCCGAGCCGCCGCCGCTCGCGTGGACCGGTGCCGAGGTGGGTGGCATGGCCGGGCTCGGGGCGCTGCTGCTCGGTCTCGGTGCCGGGTTCGTCCTGGTCAGCCGTCGTCGCCGCGAGGACGACGAGGCGATGCAGGCCTGACGCCGCACCAGCACGAGACCGCCCGTGGGTCGCTGACCGCCCGGTCGGCGCCCCACGGGCGTATCGGGGTGCTGCGGCGCGGCTCGACTACGCCAGCCACGGGGTGGGGCCTCCGGTGGCCATCCGCTCCTCGGCGATCCGGCTGGCCGCGGCTGCCGGGGTGAGGCCCTGGGCTTCGGCGGTGCGCAGGACGGTGAGGGTGTGGTCGAAGATCCCGGCGGTCCGGGCGCGGGCGCGGTCCATGTCGAACCCGTGCAGCTCGTCGCTGACCTGGATCACGCCCCCGGCGTTGACGAGGAAGTCCGGCGCATAGGTGATGTCGCGTGCGGCGAGGCGGTCGGCAGTGCCGCCCGGGCTCTCGTCGACCAGCTGGTTGTTGGCGCCGCCACAGACGACGGTGGCGCTGAGCCGCTCGACCGTGTCCGCATCCAGTGCACCTCCGAGCGCACACGGGGCATACACGTCGAGCCCGCGGCCGACGAGCGCCGTCACGTCGGCCACGGCCTGGACCTCGGGGTGGGCGGCCCGCAGCGCCGTCACGGCCGCCTCGTCCACGTCGGTGACCACCACGTGCGCACCGTCGGCCACGAGCAGGCCGGCCAGCAGCCGGCCCACCTTGCCCACGCCCGCGATACCCACGGTGCGGCCGGCCAGGCTCGGCGCTCCCCACCGGTGCTGAGCGCACGCGCGCTGACCCTGGAACACCCCGTAGGCCGTGAGCACCGAGCTGTCGCCGGCGCCGCCGCGCTCGGCGGAGCGCCCGGTCGCCCAGCGCGTGGTCTCGCTCACCACGTCCATGTCCGGCACGTAGGTGCCGACGTCGCAGGCGGTGACGTACCGGCCGCCGAGCGACTCGACGAACCGCCCGTAGGCCCGCAGCAGGTCCGGGGTCTTGTCCCGTGTGGGGTCACCGAGGATGACGCCCTTGCCACCGCCGTGGTCGAGGCCCGCCACGGCGTTCTTGTAGGCCATGCCGCGGGACAGCCGCAGGACGTCGGCGAGCGCGTCGTCCTCGTCGGCATACGGGTA
Organism: uncultured Actinomycetota bacterium; assembly: GCA_963750305.1. GTDB lineage: Bacteria > Actinomycetota > Actinomycetes > Actinomycetales > Dermatophilaceae > CAVVPX01. Next base: position 23,468 of record CAVVPX010000002.1, on the reverse strand, counting down.
GAACCGGGTGCCGCCGAGCGCCGGGCCGAGCGCCGTGCTGTAGATGCCGATGATCGCCCGGAGGCCGGTCGCCCGGTCATGGCAGAAGGCCACCTGCTCGTGGGGGTCGCCGAACGGGCTGGGCGGAGTGTGGGTGGGGACGGTGTCGGTGGTGGGCATCGTGGTGTCTGACTCCTCAGCGGACCTCGTGGGTCCAAGTCGGGCGACGGCGCTGATTCCGTCGTCAAGCACGGCGTGGGGTGCGGATCGCGCGCCGCGACTAGCCTACGCGGCAGTGACTAGTCATTTGTGACTACGGGGAATGGCTAGAACGGCATCTTCCGCACGGCGTCCGTCTTGTCCGATTATGTGGGTGACCTACAGAACAGGAGCCGGGCGATGGTCACCAACACTGCACAGGCGGAGAAGCTGCTCACTCCTGCCGAAGTTGCCGCCCTCTTCCGTGTCGACCCCAAGACGGTCACACGGTGGGCAAAGGCTGGCAAGCTCAACTCGATCCGCACGCTCGGTGGCCACCGCCGCTACCGTGAGGTCGAGGTTCGCGCACTCCTCGGAGACGTCATCTGAGGCAGCGCCGACGTCGTTGACAGAAGGCCACACCGCACCGCGGTGTGGCCTTCTGCTGTACCTGTACCTGTACCTGGACCTGGACCTGGCCCTGGACCTGGACCGTGGACGTGTACGTGTACCTGCACTGCACCTGCGCCTCAACCTCGTCCGTACTCCGGTCGACCTCAGTCGGCGCGGCCGTCGGCGACCACGATCTCGACGCCAGCCGCGGCGAAGGCCGCGCTGATGTCGGGCGGCAGCGGGGCGTCGGTGATGAGCACGTCGATGTCCTCGGTGGGGCAGATCCGGGCGAAGGCATCCGCGCCGAGCTTGGTGGTGTCGGCGACGACCACGGTCCGGCGAGCCCGCTGCGCCATGTGCCGGTTCACGCTCGCCTCGCCCTCGTGGCGCGCCGCCGCTCCGGTGTCGGGGTGGATCGCATCGACCCCGAGGAACGTGATGTCGATGATCAGCTGGTCGAGCACCGGTGCGGCCAGCGGGCCGATGAGCTCGTAGGACTGGGGCCGGGCGACCCCACCGGTGAGCACGATCTTGATCTGGGGACGGACCGCCAGCTCAGTGGCGATGTTGAGCGAGTTGGTCACCACCGTGACCGAGGGCCCGTCGGGGCGCAGCGCGAGGTCGGGACGGCTGGCCAGGGCCCGGGCCACCTCGCTGGTGGTGGTTCCGCCGTTGAGGCCGATCACCGCGCCACGACGGACCATCGAGGCGGCGGCGCGGGCGATCCGGATCTTCTCATCGGCTCGCCGCGCGATCTTGTACCGCAGCGGGAGCTCGTAGGAGGCCCCCACCGGCACCGCGCCACCGTGGGTGCGGTTGAGCAGCTGCTGGGCGGCGAGATGGTCGAAGTCGCGGCGCACGGTGGCCGGCGAGACGCTGAGCAGGTCGGCAGCCTCGCCCACGTCGAGGCTGCTGCGCGCCGTCAGCAGTTCGAGGATGTCGTTGAGTCGCTTCTGGCGTGTCACACCAGCGAAACCTAGCACTGAAGGCGTTCCGCCTCGCCCCAGATCACCTCTCCCCGGGCCTCGCACACCGTCGACGAGCCGAATGCTGGGAGGGCGTGCCGCCGGGTGCCCTCAGCCCAGTCCGCTGAGAAGCTGCTGATCGAAACTGCTTGCTTGGTCGATTGACTAAGCATTTATCTACATCCTAGGGTGGTCTCCGGCGTCTGGCATGCGCGGGACGTCAAGCCTCCCTGCCGCTGACCGAAGGCGAAGGGTCGCCGTGAGTACGGTGTGAGCGCGCCGGACATCCGGACGGAAAGGACGTCAATGACCACCCACGTCGAGGCAGAGCTCGCGAGCCAGCCCGAGTGTTGGACCCGTGCCGCCGCGCTGGCGCCGTCGGAGGCTGCCGCGCTCCCGTCGCCCGGTGAGCGCGTGGCGGTGGTCGGTTGCGGCACGTCCTGGTTCATGGCGATGGCTTACGCCGCCCTGCGCGAGAACCGTGGGCAGGGCGAGACCGACGCGTTCGCCGGCTCGGAGTTCCCCGCCGGTCGCCGGTATGACCGGGTCGTCGCGATCACCCGCTCCGGCACGACGACCGAGATCGTGGACCTGCTGTCCGCCGCTCCCGGCCCGACCGTCGTTCTCACCGCTGTGGCGGGCTCGCCGGTGACCGAGGTCGCCGACGCGGTGGTGCTGCTCGACTTCGCCGACGAACGCTCGGTCGTCCAGACCCGGTATGCGACCAGCGCCCTGGCCCTGCTCCGCGCCAGCCTGGGCGAGGACCTCGGGTCGGTGGTGGACGACGCGCGTACGGCGCTGGTGGAGGACGTCGAACCCTGGCTGCACGCCACCCAGGCGACCTTCCTCGGCACCGGCTGGACGGTGGGACTGGCCCACGAGGCCGCCCTGAAGACCAGGGAGGCGGCGCAGTTCTGGGCCGAGTCGTACCCGGCGATGGACTATCGCCACGGGCCGATCGCGATCGCCGAGCCGGGCCGGCTGGTCTGGTCCTTCGGCCCACCCCCTGCAGGTCTGGCCGCCGACGTCGCTGCGACCGGCGCGCGACTGGTCACCAGCGACCTGGACCCGATGGCCCATCTGGTCCTGGCTCAGCGACTGGCCGTCGGCCTGGCCCTCGACCGGGGTCTGGACCCCGACCACCCCCGGTCGCTGACCCGTTCGGTCGTGCTCTCCGAGACCGGCGCCTGAGGCGGACATGGTGGGCGCAGTCCGTGGCGTGGTCGCCGTCGACGTCGGTGGGACGGCCATGAAGGCTGCGCTGGTCGGACCGGACCACACCGTGGTGCGCACGCTGCGCCGACCGACGCCGACCGGCGATCCCACCGGCACGGCGATCCTGGATGCGGTCCTCGAGGTGGTCCAGGAGCTGCGCGCCGGTGCCGAGGTGAGCGCGATCGGCGTGGTCGTCCCCGGTGTGGTGGACGACGCCGCGGGCGTCGCGGTCTGGTCGGAGAACCTCGGCTTCCGTGACCTGCCGGTCCGCGACGTCCTGCAGGACCGGTTCGGGCTGCCCGTCGGGTTCTCCCACGACGTCCGAGCCGGGGCCCTGGCCGAGTGGCGGCTCGGAGCCGGGCGGGGCGCTGCGTCGATGGCGTTCGTGGCGCTCGGTACGGGCATCGCCGCCGGGCTGGTCCTGGACGGCCGCCCCTACTCCTCGCAGGGCTGGGCGGGCGAGATCGGCCATGCCGACGTGGGCCACGGCGAGCCGTGCGTCTGCGGCGGGACCGGCTGCCTCGAGGCTGTCGCCTCGGCGGGCGCCATCGCCCGCCGGTACTCCGCCGCCACCGGCACGCTGGTGCCGGGAGCGCGCGAGGTGGCCGACCAGCTGCGAGCTGGTGACCCCGTCGCCGAGCGCGTGTGGGGCGAGGCGGTTGACGCACTGGCCCTGTCGTTCCACTGGCTGGTCGCGGTCGTCGCGCCGGAGGTCATCGTGGTCGGGGGAGGCCTGGCCGAGTCGGGAGACCTGCTCATGGCCCCTCTGCGCGACCGGCTCGAGGCGCGGCTGAGCTTCCACCGCCGCCCGCGGGTCGTGCGGGCGGCACTGGGCGATGACGCAGGCTGCCTCGGGGCCGCGATCCTGGCGCGTGAGCAGGTGGGCTCGTGACCGCGCGCGCGCTGCTGGCCGATGCGGTGGTTGCCGGCGACGACCTGCTCAGCCCGGGCTGGGTCACCTACGACCGAGGGCTGCTGACGGGGGTGGGTGCGGGTGAGCCGCCGGTGGGAGTGCCAACCGAGCGGGTGCCCGGGACGCTGCTACCGGGGTTCGTCGACATGCACGTGCACGGCGGTGGTGGCACCGACTTCTCGGCCGCGACACCGGAGTCGGTGGCGGTCGTCACGGCCACCCATCTGGCCCATGGCACGACCAGCCTGCTCGCCAGCCTGGTCACCGAGCCGGTCGACCGGCTGACCGCCCAGATCGCCCATCTGGCGGGACACGTGGAGTCCGGAGCCCTCGCCGGGATCCACCTCGAGGGACCCTTCCTGTCCCCAGCGCGATGCGGTGCGCACGACCCCGCCCTGCTGCGTGACCCCAGCCCCGAGGTTCTCGCCGCGTTGCTGGCCGCCGGGCGTGGCACCGTGCGCATGGTCACCCTGGCGCCCGAGCGTGAGGGCGGGTTGGACGCGGTGCGCCGGCTGGTCGGAGCGGGGGTGGTGGCCGCGGTCGGCCACACCGACGCGACGGCGCAGGTCTGCGCGTCCGCGTTCGACGCCGGCGCGACCGTGGCAACCCATCTCTTCAACGGCATGCGTCCGGTGCACGAGCACCGGGACGGCGGACCGGTGGTCGCCGCGCTGCTGGACGATCGGGTGACCCTGGAGCTGATTCACGACGGTGTCCACGTCGCCCGGGAGACCGTGGCGCTGGTGCGACGGCTCGCGCGATCGCGGGTCGCCCTCATCACCGACGCGATGGCCGCGGCCGGGGCCGGCGACGGTGAGTTCACGATCGGTGCGCTGCCCGTTCACGTGGAGGACGGGGTGGCGATGCTGGCCGACGGCGAGACGCTCGCCGGGTCCACCCTCACCCTCGACCGGGCGCTGTCCCGGCTGGTCGACGAGCACGGCGCAAGCCTCGTGGAGGCGGCCCGAGCCGTCGCGTCGACACCGGCCCGTGCGTTGGGGCTCGACGACCGTGGGATCCTCGTGGCTGGCCGCCGCGCGGACCTCGTCGTCCTGGTCGACGGCGCCGTGACCCGGGTGATGCGGGCGGGGTCGTGGGTGGCGTGATCCTCACTCTCACACCGAATCCCGCGGTTGACACGACCTATACCGTCGACCACCTCACGCGAGGTGAGGCTCAGCGCGTGCGCACGGTCCGTCGTCGCCCGGGCGGCAAGGGGATCAACGTCGCCAGGGTCCTGCACGCTCTCGGCGAGCCGGTGACTGTGCTCGCCCCGCTCGGTGGCGCTGCCGGAAACTTCGTCGCTCGCGAGCTGGCCGCGAAGGGAGTTGCGGTGGTGGCGGTCCCGATCGTCGGCGAGACCCGGACCTCGGTGACCGTGGTCGACGGCGAGGCGACGGTGCTGAACGAGCCTGGGCCGGCCATGACCGCGACCGAGTACGTTGCGGTCCTGACGGCGGTGGAGCGCGCTCTGGTCGGTGCCGCAGTTCTCGTGGTCTCCGGCTCCTCACCGCCGGGGGCCCGCGTCGAGCTTCAGGCGGACCTGGTGCGTGCGGCACGGGCGGCCGGTGTCCGGACGGTCGTGGACACGTCGGGGCCGGCGCTCCTGCTCTCGGCCGAGGCCGGTGCGGATCTGCTCAAACCCAACGCCCAGGAGCTGCGCGAGGCCACCGGACACGATGACGTGCTCGTCGGTGCCCGCGACCTGCTCGCCCGTGGTGCTCGTGGCGTCGTCGTGTCGCTCGGCCCCGAGGGGCTGCTCGCCTTGACCACCGACGGCGGCTGGCGGGTGGACGCCGTGCCCGGGGTGCGCGGCAACCCGACCGGCGCCGGCGACGCCGTGGTCGCCGGCCTGGCGCGCGCCCTCGCGTCCGGTCGAGGTTGGCCCGAGACACTGGCCGACGCCAGCGCGCTCGGGGCGGCCGCAGTTCTCGCCGAGACGGCTGGAGAGGTGGACGCTGCCACGTACGCGCGCTTCGTCCCCCTGCTCACCGCGACCCGGATCTGCTGACGGGTAGGGAGATTCGGGGGACCGCCCGGTGGCTCACGCAGGTGCGCCGACCGCGCGAAGGCCCGCCGCGATGGCGGCGGGCCTTCGGTGTTCGCGGGGTGAGGCTCAGTAGTAGTGCTTGCGCCCGCCGATCGCGCGCCCTGTGGCGCCGAGCACCCAGAGGACAGCGCCGATGACGGCGAGGACGATGCCGATCGTGTAGAGAATCGAGATGTTGAGGACGGCGCCGAGGATGATCAGGATGACTCCCAAGATGATCACGTAGACGCTCCTTTCGTTAGAGGTACAACTTCACTACCCCTCGCGGACCTGGTCAAACCTGTTGCGGGTCGCGGATTCTGACTCGGCTGGCGCGGGTCGGGGCGCAGGTCCCTGCTCGGCTGGGTCAGGCTGGTCCGGTCAGGGGCACCCAGTGCCCGAACGCCAGGCGGTAGCTGACTGTCGACCCACCAGCGACGGGCTCACCCCGGACCGCGAGGCCGAACTTGTCATCGCTGGTGGCGAAGGGCGCCTGGTCGGTCCGGGTCCAGCGCACCCCGGAGGGTAGGCCGCGGGTGACGTCGATGACCCCGTTGGTCTTCCAGACGTAGACCCGGGGAAGCGCGCTGCCCGCCGTGCCGCAGTTGCCGGCGAAGGCGAGCTGGAGGCGCACGGTCACGACGTCGCTGACCGTCCAGCCGCGAGTACGGCAGCCGAGTGGGTTGATCAGGTGATAGCCCGTGCCCGCCCGCTCGACCATGATGTCGGTCCCGCGGTCCGGTCGAGCCGCGGTGGTGCGTCGCAGGACGAAGACGGGTTCACTCGCCCGACCGCCCCACGTCACGGACACGGCATCGAGCCCAGTGCCGAACACCGAGGCGAGCGACGTGCTGTCCACCAGCCAGTGGTGGTAGGGCCGGCGGGTGGGGTCGACCCGCCAGATCGTCGGCAGGTCGCCGGTCGAGGAATGGGTCACCCCGGTGGCCAGCACCAGGTCGCTGGTCGGCCCGGACACCGACTCGACCCGTGCGCCGCCGGGGGCGTCGGCGGGGACCGGCAGCGCGATGGTCTCGCACGGGCGGTAGTGGTAGCAGTGCTCGACGCTTGGCGTCGACACGCCGTCGACCACGACATTGCCCACCGTCCACGTCCGGTGGGACTTGGTGTCGCGGTCGGTGACCGTCGGAGCAGCGGCGGCGGGGACGCTGCAGGGCTGGACAGGCCCGCCGCGGCGCCGGGCGAGCCGAGGAGCGCGGCGAGGGTGAGGCCGAGTCCGAGGGTGGTCAGGCTGGTTCGATGCATCGACTCTTCCGTTCTCAGGTGGTGGTGTCGGACACGGGCGCCCACGAGCCGGACGTCAGCACATAGGTCACCGTGGGCCCGCCGGCTGCCGGCTCGCCGCTGACCTGGAGGCGATCGGACCCGCCCTCGCCCGTGGTTCGGGTTGCCCTGGTCCACCGCACTCCCTCCGGAAGGTCGCCCGTGACGTCGACGACGCCCTCCGTCCGGTACAGGTAGACCCGCGGGAGCCGGCTCGTCGCCGTGCCGCAGTTGCCGACGACGGCGAGCCGGTCGTGCACGGTCACGACGTCGTTGAGGGTCTGGCCGCGCGTGGCGCAGCCGAGCAGGTTGACCACGCGGTAGGCAGTGTTGTCCGTGCGCTGGACGAGTACGTCCGTGCCGCGGTCGGATGGCCCGGCCACCGTGCGGCGCAGGACGTACCAGGCGTCGCCCACCCCTGCCGCAGACGAGCCGGTGACTGCCACCGCGCTGAGACCGGTGCCGAAGGCGCGGACGAGCGAGTAGTCCTCCAGGACCCACTTGTTGGGCGGCGTCTGGTACTTCGTGTAGTACCAGTTCACCGGAACGTCACCGGTCGAGGAGAAGACGACCCCGCTGGCGATCGCACCCTGGCGCCGTGGGGTCGAGATCGACTCCACCCGGCCACCACGTGGTGCGTCGGCAGGCACCCGCAGGGCGAACGTCCGGCACGGCTTGGTGCGGTAGCACTCGGTGACGCTCGGGGTCGACACCCCGCCGACCACCGTGTTGCCGACCGCCCAGCTGAGCGCGCCCCTGGCGTCGCGGTCGGTGATGACGACCTCGCCGTCGGCTGCGCGAGGGGTGGAGCCCAGCGCCGCAGCCGGCTCGAACAGCGCAGTGGAGAGCGCGAGGATGAGCATGAGCACCGTTGTGCGCGAACGCTTCATCGCGCCACCTCCGCTGTCGGTTGAGCGAAACCTGCACCCGCCGGTTGTCGGGTGAGTCGACTGTCGCGTTGTTCGGCCACTCGGTCAGTGGCAGCCCGGTCAGTGGCAGCCCGTCAGTGGCAGCCCGTCACGGGACCTCTGGTGCAGGCCACCCACGACCCGCCGTACAGCCGGTAGTTCACGGCGGGTCCGCCTCCGACGGGCTCGCCGGTGACCAGGAGCCCGCTCTTGCGGTACCTCGCGTTGTAGGTAACCGTGGCCGTGGTCCAGACGACGTCTCCGGGCAGGTTGCGGGTCACGTCATGAAGCCCGTCGGACTTCAGCAGATAGACCCGCGGCATGGTGCTTCCGGCCGCGCCGCAGTGACCGACGAACGCCACGTCCTGCAGCCGGACCGCGGAGAGGTCGTTCCACGACTGCCCCTGTGCCGCAGCGCAACCCACCGGATTCGCGACCCGCCAGATGGCCCCTCCGCCGATCACGCCGATGCCCTGGACGAGGCGGTCGTTGCCCCGACGCGCCGGTCCGTCGAGCTTGCGCAGCACGATCCACCGCTCGACCTCGCTCACCCCGGTCACCGCGACCGCGCTGTACCCGGTGCCGTACAGGGCGGGCAGGGTGTCCGCGTCGACCAGCCAGCGGTCGCGCGGACGGTGGTTGGGGTCGACGCGCCAGATGGTGGCCAGGGCGCCGGTGTCGGTATAGCTCACGCCGGTGGCGATGATGCCGTAGTTCCTCGGACCGGTCACCGACTCCACCCGGGCGCCGCCGGTCGCACCCGGGGGCAGCGGGAGCTCGATCAGCTGGCAGGCAGCCAGGCAGTAGCGCACGCTCGGCGTCGAGAATCCGTCCACCACGGTGTTGCCCACCGTCCAGCTGCGGTGGGACCGCTTGAAGGTGTCGGTGACCACCGGGTCTCCCGCGGCAGCAGCGCCAGGGGGCGCGGCCGCCCGAGCGCTCGTGGGGACCAGCACCATGGCCAGCACCAGCGCCAGAGCAAGGGACAGGGCTGTCGAGCGGTACCGGTACATCGCGCCACCTCCGGATGATGCTCGGGACGCTACACCCGCAGGCGTGGTTCGAGCCATGGTCCCGGGGGCACAGTTCGCGCTGCACCAACGCGGTCACGCGCGCACGGGAGGTCTCTCCCGCCCTGAGGAGGTGGCTCCCGCCCTAGGAGGTCACCTCGACCCACGAACCGAACGCGAGCCGATAGGTCACGGTCGCGCCGCCGCCGACAGGCTCTCCGCTGACCTGCAGGCCCGACTTGGGATAGCTCGTGGCGTTCTGCGCGAGCATCGCCGTGTTCCAGACGATTCCGGACGGGAGGTTGCGGGTGACGTTGGCGAACCGGGTCTCCCTGCGGATGTACACGCGGGGAAGCTTGACCTCGCCGTTGCCGCAGCGGCCGATCACCGAGAGCTGGTCACCGCGCGCGGTGACGACGTCGTTCCAGGTCTGGCCCTGGGCGGCCGAGCAGTTCAGCGGGTTGAGCACGGTCAGCGTGCCCGCGAGCCGTTGCACGAGCTGGTCGGCACCTCGGCCGGCCGGCGCGGTGGTGCTGCGCAGCACGAACACCGTCTCGGTCGCGGAGACACCGGTGACCGCCACCGCGTTCAGGCCCGAGCCATAGGCGGCAGTGAGGGTGTCGGTGTCGACGGTCCACCGGTTGAGCGGACGGAGGTCCGGGTTGATGTTCCAGATCGTCGGCAGGTCACCGCCGGCCGTGTAGGTGACGCCGGTGGCGATCATGGTGCGCGCGGTCGGGCCGGTGACCGACTCGACCCGGGCTCCGCCAGTCGCCTCTGTGGGGACCGGCAGCAGGATGGTCTCGCAGGGCGCCACCCGGTAGCACTGCCGGACCGAGGGGGTCGAGACACCGCCGTCGACCGTGTTTCCCACCGTCCACGACCGCTTGGACCGCTGGAAGCTGTCGGTGACGACGGGGTCCCCCGCTGCGGCCGACGAGGTCAAGGCGGCGAGGGCTGCGACCGGGACCAGCAAGGACGCGGTCAGGGCGAGGCCGAGGGACAGGATCATGGTCCGAGAGCGCACCATTGCGCCACCTCCATAGTCGATCCTCGGACGGTACACCCGCAGCCGGTCCCAGATCGAGGCCTTCTGAGCAGCCGGTGAGGCTGATCCGCACGGTCGTTGCGGTCGGCTGCGTTCGCCTTCGTTCGTCGCTGGCGACCGGTGCTGGGGGGCCGGCACCGTCGAGAAGGAGGGGGGGAAAGTCAGCGGAGGAGAGAGTCAGCCGAACGGACGAATTCCCTCAGAAGCCAGGGCCGCTGGGGTGCCGGTTATGTCACCATCTCACTTGTGATTCTGTTGGGTGAGGGAGCCGGCCTGCTGCTGACCGCGGTGTGGCTGTTCGCGCTGATCGACGTCATCCAGTCCGACAGCGGGGCCATCCGCAACCTGCCCAAGGCGACCTGGGTGATGATCGTGCTGTTTACCCTCGAGATCGGCGCGATCGCCTGGTTCGTGGCCGGTCGGCCCGAGGCCAGTCCACGCGGCGGGTACTCCGGTGGCGTGGGTCGCAACCGGTCGACCCAGGCCTATCCCGAGTACAACCGCGCGGGGCGCTATGCCGCAGGCCGGCCCGACACGGACGACGAGTTCCTCGAGCAGGTCCGGCGGCGCGCGGAGATCCAGCGCGAGCGCGAAGCCCGCCAGCGTCAGTCCGAGCGTGACCGCCTGCGCGGCCACGTCCGGGACACGCCGAGCGACGGCAGCTAGGAGGCGGCGCTGACGGTGACGCCCTTCCAGAAGGCCACCCTGTCGCGCACCATCTCGGCCTTGGCCTTGGGCTCGGGGTAGTACCAGACGGCGTCCGCGTTGGTCTCGCCGTCCACCGTCACGTCGAAGTACGACGCGGTGCCCTTCCAGGGGCACACCGACGTGGTGGCGCTGTCGGTGAGGAGGCCGTCGGCGACCGAGGACCTCGGGAAGTAGTGGTTGTTCTCCACCACGACGGTGTCATCGCTCTCCGCGATGACGTGACCGTTCCAGACTGCCTGCATCAGAGTGCTCATGGGTGGTCCAACGCGTGATCGGCCTCCGGTATGCCGGGTCCCCTCGAGCGCTCGACGACAGCAGATCCACAGGGGGGCACTAGCGTGACGCCATGCGAGCACCCGGCGCCGTCGGGCGCGACCTGGTCGACGGCTTCGTGGGTGAGGCGACCGGTCGGCGCCACCGGCTCGACCCCGTCCTGGCGACCACCGGCGGGCCGGCTGGCAACGCAGTGCTCACGGCGTGGACCGGACTGGTGCTGCTGGTGCTGTTCCTCGGGGAGCTGCTGACGCTCTTCGACGTGCGCGGGCTGCTGACGTGGCACGTGGCGGTCGGTGCGCTCCTGGTGCCACCCGCCCTGCTGAAGACGGCGACGACGGGCTGGCGGGTGGTCCGCTACTACCTCGGCCACGAGGTCTATGAGGTGGGCGGCCCACCGCCCACGCTGTTGCGTTGGCTCGGGCCGCTGGTCGTTGCGTCCACGCTCGGCCTGCTCGGGTCGGGGGTGCTCCTGATCCTGCTGGGCGAGCAGCGAGGCCGTCAGAACCTGTTCTCCCTGCTGGGATTTCGGGTCGACTGGATCACCGTGCACCAGGCGACGTTCGCGGTCTGGTGCGTCGCAACGGGGGTCCACCTCCTGGCCCGGATGGTGCCAGCTCTGCGGTTGACCGTGAGCCGCGCCGCGAGGACGACGCCGGTTCCGGGAGGGTGGGCCCGGCTGGGTCTGCTCGTGCTCGCCGCAGTGCTCGCCGCAGTGCTCGCTGTTGTGCTCGTGCGGGCCGACGACTCGTGGCAGAACGACCGCTTCGACCGGTTCGGCGCCGGGCAGCCGCCGCCCCGGGGGGCTGCCGCCCTCCCCGCGTCGCCGGCCGCCTGACACCCGGGTGTTCGCAGCGCTGCAACCACTCCTCCACAGGTGGCCTACTGCAGCGGCAGGCTCCGCACCCGGACACCGTGCACCGAGACGTGGCAGCTCCGCTCGGCCTCGCCGGACAGCAGCGCCGTGCAGGCTCCGCACCCCTCGATGCCGCAGCCGTACTTGGTGCCGGTGAGTCCGAGGACGTCGCGCAGGGCCCAGAGCAGAGGCATCGACGGATCAGCGTCGATGGTGTGCGTGACGCCTTGACGGCCGGTGTGGTGGTCAAGAGGAGCGTCATTCGCCCGGGCCCCACCCGGGGGAAGGCACCCGCGAGGCGCCTCGGGACGGGAGACGCCTCGCGGAGCGTAGGCACATCCTCTGGCGCCCGCGCCCGCGGCTACCTCAACCGAAAGTTAAGTCTAGATCATGACTGCGTGCGTGTGGTTGTGATCGGTAACGGTAGGCGAGAGCAGTCGGCAGCGGCGGTTTCTCGGGTCACCCGAGAAACCCGCGCTTCACCCGAGAAGCGTTCTCCGGTAAAGCGAGGGTTTCTCGGGTGAAGCGGCCGTCCCGTTCCTCACCGCCGTCGTCCTCGCACGCGCGCTGGCGACCGGATGGCGCTCGATCCGGTTTGTCCACGGTGACCGACCCTGCCGTACGACGGGCCTCGCGATGAAGGTGACGGCGCAGGTACTCGGTCCGCGAGAGGCCTAGTCGCGCGGCGTGCTCATCGAGCAGGCCGAGGTCCGCGGCCGGGAGGTCTCCCGAGTGTCAGGCGGGCTGCCGGACCGCGTGGCGGACGTAGACCACGCCGTTGTCGAATCGTCGGTGGTCAAGCAGCTCGAGGTCCAGTCGTACGCCTCGAGGCAGCGCGGGCTTGCCGCCGCCGACCACGACCGGGCACAGCAGCAGGACGCACTCGTCGACAAGGTGGTGCCGGAAGGCCTCGGCCGCGATCCCCGCGCCTCCGATGCTCAAGTCCGAGCTGGAGGTCTCCTTGAGCCGTCGCACCGCCTCGGGCTCGAACTGCCGCTCGATCCTCGTGCGCGCGGTCGACACGTCGGTGAGTGAGGTGGAGTAGACGACCTTGTCGGCGCCGCGCCAGATCTCGGCGTACTCGCGGACCACCGGGGGCTCGTTCGTCAACCAGTCGTCGTTCTCCCAGACGCGCATCGTCTCGTACATGCGTCGCCCGTAGAGCGACGTGCCGATGTGCCGCTCATGCTCGTTCCAGAACGCGTGCACGTCCTCGTCGGGCATGGACCAGTTGAACGCACCGGCCTCGTCCTCGAGGAAGCCGTCGAGCGAGACGTTCGCCGCGTAAATCAACTTTCCCATGAGTCCTCCGTCCAGCCGCGTGGAACAGCCTGCGGCGACACACATTTATAGTCAACAGCACCGACTGCGAGATCGACGACCCCGCGCGGAGGGAAGAGCCAGGGTGCCACTGCCCTGTGCGTCAGGATCTGGTGAGACAGGCCGGTGATTTCCTTCCCTCTGCACGGCTCAAGATTGGTTGACCACGAATGACGATGACTGTTGCGGACCTGCCCACCGATGATGTGGGCATGGGACCACGAGCGGACCTCCCGAAGAAACGGGTCTTCACCGATGAGTACAAGGACCCGGATCCTCGCGGAGTACGACGCGGCCGAGCACGGGCAACGGGGCGCGATCCTGCGGCGGGAGGGGCTGTACTCCTCGCATCTGGTCGACTGGCGCCGTGGTCGGCGAGCGGCCAGCGACCAGGCTCAGGGCGGCAGGGCCCGACGCGGTGGGAAGGATCCGCGGGACGCGCAGATCGAGGCGTTGACCGCTCGGGCGAACAAGGCCGAGGCCGAGCTGGCCCGGACCCGGGCAGCATTGGACCTGGTGGGAAAAGCGCATGCGCTCTTGGAGACGCTCTCCGAGAGCGCGGACATCGACCCGCGGTCGACGCGGTGATTAACCCGGCTGTGGACGACGCTGGCAGAGCAGGTCGGGATCGTGGCCGCGTGCCGACTGCTGGGCCGGTCGAGGGCGGGGCACTACCGTTCGCTGCGGCCGGCTCGGACCCGAGAACCTTCACCGCGGCCGGTGCCGTGCAACGCCCTGACCGAGGCCGAGCGGGCCCAGGTGCTCGGCGTACTGACCTCGAAGCGGTTCGTCGACAAGTCCGTCGCGCAGGCGTGGGCGACCCTGCTGGACGAGGGCACCTACCTGTGTTCGATGTCCACGATGCACCGGATCCTGCGCGCGAATCACGCTGCGGGCGAGCGCCGCTCGCAAGCAACCCACCCAGCCCGCAAGGTGCCGGAGCTGCTCGCCACCCGGCCAGGGCAGGTCTGGTCCTGGGACATCACCAAGCTCCGCGGGCCACAACGCGGGGTGTACTACGACCTGTACGTCGTGCTCGACATCTTCTCGCGGTTCGTCGTCGCCTGGACCGTTGCCGCGACGCGAGGACTCGGTCCTGGCCAAGGAGATGCTCGAACACGCGATGGGTGTGCACGGGATCCCGGACGTGGTCCACGCCGACCGGGGCACCTCAATGACCTCCAAACCCGTCGCCCAGCTGCTGGTCGACCTGAACGTGACGCGCTCCCACTCCCGGCCCCGGCGTCAGCAACGACAACCCGTACAGCGAGGCCGCGTTCAAGACCCTCAAGTACGCGCCCGTCTTCCCGCAGAACTTCGGCTCGCTGGCCGATGCCCGCTCCTTTGGAGAGCGGTTCTTCGGCTACTACAACCACGAGCACCGCCACTCCGGGATCGGGCTGCACACCCCGGCCTCGTTCCACTACGGCACCGCGACCCAGGTCCGGGCCCTGCGCCAGGCGACCCTTGACACGGCCTACGGCGCGCACCCCGAACGGTTCGGCCACCGCCGACCCGAACCCCCCAAACTCCCAGCCGAGGCCTGGATCAACCAGCCCTCACGACAGGCCCTCATACAGAGCGCCTGACAGACCCGCTGTCTCATCCGGCTTGACAGGTTCCGCTGCCCGCGGTGGGCGGTCTGTGCCGTCGTGCGCTCATACCGCAGGCAGTGTGGACCGGTGCGAGAGCGGGATGACGAGCATCGAGAACCGTGAGAACCCCGTCGTCACTGCCGCCTCCTCGGTAGCTACCTGATGCGGACGGAACGTCCGATGCTGACCCGTTCGAGTGCCAGTGGGCGAACAGACCGGCATGCGCGTGGCGGGCGTGATGCAGGCGCGTTGGGCCACCTCGGAGCCCTGGCGTCAGGCGATCTGCCGGTTCGTGGCCCAGCAGGGAACGCAGAAGGGGGTCGGGCGGCGGCAGAACTGCCGGTTACACACATCGCTGTGAAGGGCCTTAAGCCTGCATCAGTTGCGCGAGCTGATATCCCTCGCTCTTGGCGAGGTCGACGATGTCTGCTCATTGCTGGTGACCCTGCGCGATCACATCGGCATGCTCGGACTGGAACGCGGCTAAGCGGGCGTCAAGCCTGCTCGGTCCCTCGTTGGCGTGGTCGCTGTCAGCAATTCGTCAGCAGTTGCCCGGCATGCGAGGAGTTCGCCAAGCGTGTCCATGCCCAACGACTTACGAAAGGACTGGTGGCCAGGGGCGGGGTCGAACCGCCGACCTTCCGATTTTCAGTCGGACGCTCGTACCAACTGAGCTACCTGGCCCTGCGCTGTACTGCTGCTGGCGCTGACACGCTCTCGCGTGTCGAGCGACCCCGACCGGGCTCGAACCGGCGACCTCCGCCGTGACAGGGCGGCGCGCTAACCAACTGCGCTACGGGGCCTAGATGGTGCTGTATCCCCAACGGGATTCGAACCCGTGCTACCGCCGTGAAAGGGCGGGGTCCTAGGCCGCTAGACGATGGGGACCGGACCTCTCGTCCGACCCCCGCCACCCAGCGAGCAGAGCTCGGATCCGTCGAGGACTCGGAAAGCATACGGGCAAGCCCTCCAACAACCAAAACGACCTCGCAGCGTGCTCAGACGCCCGTACTCGGCGGGCTGGGCCGCGCCGGAGACGTCACCTGCGCGCCGCCCACTCCAGCACGCGGTCGACCTCCCAGGTGGTCACGATCCGCTCGAGCGGGACGCCGAGACGCTCGGCGCGCTCGGCGCCGTAGGCCTTCATCTCCAGCTGTCCGGGGGCGTGGGCGTCGGAGTCGACCGAGAACAGGCAGCCCATCTCGAGCGCCGTCAGCAGCAGCTCGTCGGGAGGGTCGCAGCGCTCGGGCCGGCTGTTGATCTCGACCGCGACGTCATGCTCCAGGCAGGCCTCGAACACCGCCCTGGCGTCGAACTCCGACTGGGGCCGCGTGCCACGGCTGCCCTCGACGAGCCGGCCGGTGCAGTGGCCGAGGACGTTGACGCGCGGGTTCGAGACGGCCGCAACCATCCGGCGGGTCATCGGTGCGGAGTTCATCCTCAGCTTGGAGTGGACGCTCGCGGTCACCAGGTCGAGCCGCTCCAGCATCTCGGGCGTCTGGTCGAGCTCGCCCTCGTCGAGGATGTCCACCTCGATGCCCTTGAGCAGCCGGAAGCTCCCGGCCAGCGAGCGGTTGACCGCCTCGACGATGCCGAGCTGCCGGGTCAGCCGCTCCACGCTCAGGCCGTTGGCGATGCGCAGCCGCGGAGAGTGGTCGGTGAGCACCAGCCACTCGTGGTCGAGCTCGACGGCGGTGAGCACCATCTCCTCGATCGGGCTGCCACCGTCGGACCAGTCCGAGTGCGAGTGGCAGTCACCCCGCAGCGCTGCGAAGTAGTCCTCCCCGCCGGTCACGAGCGGTTCGGCCTTGTCCTGCAACGACTCCAGGTATTCGGGCAGCTCACCGTCCATGGCCTGCTCGATCACCCCCAGGGTCGCCTTGCCGATCCCGCTCAGCTCGCCGATCGTCCCCGCCTCGTGCCGCGCCTGAAGCTCGCCGTCGTCGAGCGCGCGCAGGATCTTCACCGCGTTGCGGAACGCCTCAACGCGGTAGGTCCCGGCGCGAACCCGCTCCAACAGGAACGCGATCCGGCGCAGGGCCTCGACCGGGTCGAGCGGCCCGGCCACGGGGCTCACGCTGCTCACCACGTCCGCGCCACCTCCCCGGCGCTCACGAGGTCCACACCGCTCACCACGAGCTGTGCAGCGGTCGCCCCTCGGCGAACCCCGCCGTGCTCTGGAGGCCGACGACCGCGCGCTGGTGGAACTCCTCGAGCGTGCGCGCCCCGGCATACGTGCAGCTGCTGCGGAGCCCGGCGATGATCTGGTCGATCACGTCCTCGACGCTCGGCCGCTCCGGGTCGATGAACATCCGGGCCGAGGAGATGCCTTCCTCGAACATCGCCTTGCGCGCCCGCTCGTATGCGGTGTCGGTCGCGGTCCTGTTGCGGACCGCCCGCGAGGACGCCATCCCGAACGACTCCTTGTACCGGCGGCCGTCCGGCGCGGTGTACAGGTCACCGGGGGACTCCAGGGTGCCGGCGAACCACGAGCCGACCATGACGTTCGACGCGCCCGCGGCGAGGGCGAGGGCGACGTCGCGCGGATGGCGTACACCGCCGTCGGCCCAGACGTGCTTGCCGTGCCGGCGAGCCTCGGCCGCGCACTCGAGCACCGCCGAGAACTGCGGTCGACCGACCGCGGTCATCATCCGCGTCGTGCACATCGCGCCGGGGCCCACCCCCACCTTCACGATGTCGGCTCCGGCCTCGATCAGGTCGCGTGTCCCACCGGCGGAGACCACGTTGCCCGCGACGATGGGCACGCCGGGGTCGAGGGCGCGAACGGCTCGGAGCGCGTCGACCATCCGGTCCTGGTGACCGTGCGCGGTGTCGATGACCAGGATGTCGGCCCCGGCCGCGAGGAGTGCCGAAGCCTTGGCCGCGACGTCACCGTTGATGCCGACAGCCGCCGCGACCCGCAGGCGTCCGTGGTCGTCGGTGGCGGGGGAGTACAGCCGGGTGCGCAGGGCACCGGCGCGGGTGAGGATCCCGACGAGGTTGCCGGCGTCGTCGACCACGGGCGCGACGTGGTGCCGGGCCAGGACCAGCCGGTTGAAGGCCTCCTCCGGGGCGACCCCGTCGGTCAGCACGATCGGCTCGGTCGTCATCACCTCGTGCACCTGGGTGAACCGGTCGACGCCGGACAGGTCGGCCTCGGTCACCACGCCGATGGGCTGCTTGCCCGACTCGTCGACCACCACGGCGGCACCGTGAGCGCGCTTGGGCAGCAACGCCAGAGCGGCCCCGGCCGTCTCGTGCGCCGACAGCGTGATGGGGGTGTCGTGGACCAGGTGTCGCGACTTGACCCAGCCGATGACCTCGGTGACGACCTCGCTGGGGATGTCCTGCGGGATGACGGTGATCGCGCCCCGCCGCGCAACGGTCTCGGCCATCCGACGACCGGCGATCGCGGTCATGTTGGCCACCACCAACGGGATCGTGGCACCGGTGCCGTCCTGGGTCGAGAGGTCCACATCGAGCCGGCTGGTCACCGCCGATCGGCTGGGGACCATGAACACGTCGTCATAGGTCAGGTCGATCTGGGGCTGGAGGTCGTTGAGGAACCGCACCGCTGGAGTCTAGTTGTCGCTCGGTTCACCGATCATCTGCTCGACCGGCTGGTACGCCGGGCCGTGACGGGTGGAGGACGCCCGCGCCTCACTGGCCCCCGGGGGCCGAGGTCCACCGCTCCCGAGCAGGTTCGGAGAAGCACCGGGGCCGGCAGAGCGCCTACGGTCGTCCCAGGACGGTCGGCCGGCGACAGCGCGCCCGGGCGTGCACCCGGTGAGCACTGCGGCCTCGTCGCCGCTGAGAGATGGAGACCCATGAGCAACGCCACAAGGAGCGACGCGTCCTCGCCGAAAGGCCAGCACGCTGCGGACAGCCACGACCTCATCCGGGTCCACGGCGCGCGGGTGAACAACCTCAAGGACATCAGCCTGGAGCTCCCCAAGCGCCGGCTGACTGTCTTCACCGGGGTCTCCGGTTCCGGCAAGAGCTCGCTGGTGTTCAGCACCATCGCCGCGGAGTCGCAGCGGATGATCAACGAGACCTACAGCACCTTCGTGCAGGGATTCATGCCGACGCTGGCCCGGCCCGAGGTCGACGTGCTCGAGGGGCTGACGACCGCGATCATCGTCGACCAGCAGCGGATGGGCACTGACCCACGGTCGACGGTGGGCACCGCCACCGACGCGAACGCCATGCTCCGCATCCTGTTCAGCCGGCTCGGCAAGCCGCACATCGGCTCACCCCAGGCGTACTCGTTCAACGTCGCCTCGATCAGTGGCGCGGGCGCCGTCGCGTTCGAGAAGGGCGGCCGGACCGTCAAGGAGCGGCGGGAGTTCTCGGTCACGGGCGGCATGTGCCCGCGGTGCGAGGGGCGCGGGTCGGTCAACGACATCGACCTCTCCGAGCTCTATGACGACAGCAAGTCGCTCAACGAGGGCGCGCTGGCGATCCCCGGATACAGCATGGAGGGGTGGTTCGGCCGGATCTTCCGCGGCTGTGGATACTTCGACCCCGACAAGCCGATCCGCAAATTCACCCGGCGCGAGCTGAACGACCTGCTGTATCGCGAACCCACCAAGATCCAGGTCGAGGGCATCAACCTGACCTACACCGGTCTGATCCCGCAGATCCAGAAGTCGTTCCTGGCCAAGGACATCGACGCGTTGCAGCCCCACATCCGTGCGTTCGTTGAGCGCGTGGTCACGTTCACGGTGTGCCCCGAGTGCGATGGCACACGGCTCAGCGCCGCGGCGCGGTCCTCCAAGATCGGCAGGGTCAACATCGCCGACGCGTGCGCGATGCAGATCAGCGACCTGGCGCAGTGGGTGCAGGGACTGGACGAGCCGACCATCGCCCCGCTGCTGGCGACGTTGAGACACACGCTTGACTCGTTCGTCGAGATCGGTCTCGGCTATCTCAGCCTCGACCGACCCTCGGGAACGTTGTCCGGGGGTGAGGCGCAGCGCACCAAGATGATCCGCCACCTGGGGTCGGCCCTCACCGACGTCACCTATGTCTTCGACGAGCCCACGATCGGGCTGCACCCGCACGACATAGAGCGGATGAACACGCTCCTGCTCCAGCTGCGGGACAAGGGCAACACCGTCCTGGTCGTCGAGCACAAGCCGGAGGCGATCGCGATCGCCGACCACGTGGTCGACCTCGGGCCGCGGGCAGGGACCGCGGGTGGCGAGATCGTCTTCGAGGGCACCGTCGAGGGTCTGCGGGCCAGTGACACGCTCACCGGCCGGCACCTCGACGACCGTGCTGCGCTGAAGCCTGCGGTGCGCACTTCATCGGAGGTGCTGGAGGTGCGCGGCGCCGACAGCCACAACCTGAAGGACGTCGACGTCGACATCCCGCTCGGTGTCCTCGTCGTCGTCACCGGGGTCGCCGGGTCGGGCAAGAGCTCGCTGATCCGTGGGTCGGTCTCGGGACGAGAAGGGATCGTGTCGGTCGACCAGGGAGCGATCAGGGGCTCCCGACGGAGCAACCCGGCGACCTACACCGGGCTGCTCGACCCGATCCGCAAGGCGTTCGCCAA
Organism: uncultured Actinomycetota bacterium; assembly: GCA_963750305.1. Classification (GTDB taxonomy): domain Bacteria; phylum Actinomycetota; class Actinomycetes; order Actinomycetales; family Dermatophilaceae; genus CAVVPX01. Next base: position 3,220 of record CAVVPX010000002.1, on the reverse strand, counting down.
GGCCAACGGCGTCAAGCCCGCGCTGTTCAGCTCCAACTCTGAGGGCGCCTGCCCGAACTGCAACGGCGCAGGCGTCATCTACACCGATCTCGGGATCATGGCCGGCACGTCGACGGTCTGCGAGGTGTGTGAGGGGCGCCGGTTCTCCGACGCCGTGCTCGACTACACCTTCGGGGGCAAGGACATCAGCGAGGTACTGGCCATGCCGGTCTCCGAGGCCGTCGACTTCTTTGCCGATGGCGATGCGAAAACCCCTGCGGCGCACAAGATCCTGACCCACCTGGCCGATGTCGGGCTGGGATATCTCGGGATCGGGCAGCCACTGACGACGTTGTCCGGCGGCGAGCGGCAGCGGCTGAAGCTCGCCACCCACATGGGCCCGAAGGGCGGCGTCTATGTGCTCGACGAACCGACGACCGGTCTCCACCTCGCCGACGTCGAGCAGCTGCTCGCCCTGCTCGACCGACTGGTCGACTCCGGCACGTCGGTCATCGTGATCGAGCACCACCAGGCAGTCATGGCCCACGCCGACTGGATCATCGACCTCGGTCCCGGCGCCGGCCACGACGGCGGCACCGTGGTGTTCGAAGGAACGCCCGCTGCGTTGGTCGCCGACCGCTCCACGCTCACCGGGCAGCACCTCGCCGCGTACGTCGGCGGGTGAGGAGCGGGCAGCATCATTGGCGGGCCCGGTGGGGCTCGACCCGTCAACCTACGGAGTGTTAGTCAGTCGTGCGACCGTGAGGACTCTGTCCCAGATTCCGTGCGTGGTGGCTGCCGATGCCGTTGTGGTTGTGGTTGTTCCGAGCGCGACTGCGGTCCTCGTGTCCTGCCCGGAGCCCTTCACTGGCTCTAGAGGTGGGAGGGCAACGCATGATGTGGTCATGGACGTTCAGCTGTTGTACTTCGATGGGTGCCCTCACCAGACCGTTGCTGAGGAGCGGCTGCGCACCGCGCTTTCGCGCGTCGGTCGGGAGGACGAGAAGATCCAGCACGTCCTGGTGTCGACGTCTGAGGATGCTGAACGTCTGGGCTTTGTTGGGTCGCCGACCATCCTCGTGGACGGCGTGGACCCCTTCGCGACGGGAGGTGAACAGCCCGCCTTGGCCTGTCGGGTGTTCTCGACCCCGGAGGGCCGAGCCGGGTCGCCGACCGTGGAGCAATTGGTGGAGGTGCTGTCAGCCCACCAGAGCGCGTCGCCGATGGTGGTGATGTTGGCGTCTGTAGCCTCCTGCTCGGCGTCGACCGCGGCCACTGCGCCGAGCCCCACCCCCATCACGGCCGCGCCGATGACGTAGGTCGTCGCCCTGCCGGCGAGATTGCCGCCTGCGCTCCTGTTGAGGATGCGGAGGAAGGACAGGAGGCGGAGCAGGCGCAGGGGGCGGAGGAGGACTGGGAGCGCGATGAGGGCGACGTCGTACCAGTGGCGGAGGGCGTAGCTGCCGCGTTCGCGTGCCAGCGCGAGCCGAACCGTGAAGTCGATGGCGAAGGCCGTCCAGACGGTCCAGCTGATGTAGTCCAAGTAGGTCGCGAGCTCCTTCGCGTGGGGAGTTGCGCGGATGCGGTGGGGTTCGCATAGGGCACGAAGCGCCCGAAGCGCGGGGCCAAGTCGGTCGAGCAGATCAGCGTTGATTGGCGGTCCTAGACGTGGATCCGGTCGCAGGGAGGAAGGACGTTCCCGAGTTGGCTCGGTTCGTCCTGGCGACTGGCCTGCGGCTGGGCGAGGCGCTAGGGTTCACTGGAGCGACGTCGATTTGGCGTGACTTCGTCAACATCGAGCGGACGGTCATCCGGGTCAAGGCAAGGGACTGCGGGCGTCACGGCTGAAGTCGAAGACGTCGTCCCGAGTGCTGCTCCTGCCCAGGTGGTGCCTGGCGATGTGGAAGGCTCGCCGCGTGCGCCTCGGGGCCTCCGACGGACCGGTCTTGCCCGACGCCAAGGGCGGCTATCGGGATCGCAACACGTCGGCAGGGCCTTCCGGGAGGCGAGCTCGCTGGTGACGGCTGCGTGTGCCTCGCCCACGGACACTCGGCGAGCAGTGCGTGATTGGCAGCAGCACATTTGCGGATCTACCGAGTCCGGATGTTCGCGGATCTGCTTGTTATGCGCATGATCTGCGAGGACATTTCGATCAGCCGTTGGGGCTACCTGCCGATGGAGCTGGAGGGCCTGGAAATGTCCGTTCTGGTGCCGTGTCTGATTCGCTCGAGTGGGCCTGGTGGGGAGCTGGTGGTGCGACTGGGACTGCCACTGGTTGATGACTATCTGGAGTTCCTCGCTGGTCGGTGCTCTACGAACACGGTGCTGGCGGCGGCGTACGACCTGAAGGTGTTCTTCACGGTCGTGGCCAAGGAACCGCAGGAGGTGGTGGCTGCGGACGTGCTGGCGTTCATCACCGCCCAACGCAGCGGGCGGAGCACCGCACAGGTTCTGGCGGGCGTTGACCGGAGCGCTGAGGTAGGTGGGGTCGCGACCAGCACGGTCGCGCGCCGTCTGTCGATCATCTCGGGGTTCTTCGCCTACTTGCAGGCCCGCGGGGACGTCTTGGTGAACCCGGTCCCGCGCGGGTTGCCCACGCGCCGGGAACGGTCCCGGCCGGGTCAAGGCGTGCCGTTGACCCGCCGGGTCCGGCGCCTGCCCAGGATCCTGACTCCGGCCCAGGTCGATGCCCTGACCGGCGCGTTGCGTACCCACCGGGATGAGGCGATGGTCGCCGCGATGGTCCTTGGCGGGCTGCGCCGCTGCGAGGTCCTCGGGCTGCGGGTGGGTGACCTGCGGGTGGCGGAGCGGCGGGTGTTCATCGCCGAGGGCAAGGGCGGGCACCAGCGCCTGGTCCCGGTCTCTTCCCGGTTCTTCACCGCGTCGCTGCCTACCTCGAGCTTGAACGACCCCGAGGCATCGCCACGGACCGGGTGTTCGTCGTACTGAAGGGCTCACACCGCGGCAAGCCACTGTCCGGGCGGGGGGTCGATGTGATGCTGGCCAGCGCCCGTTCCCGGGTGGGGTTGGAGCACGGGACCTGCTGCAACGAGCTGCGCCACACCTGCCTGACTCGGCTGCGCGAAGCCGGGATGGCGCTGGAGGCCGTCCAAGCCCAAGCTGGGCACGCGTCAATCGAGTCGACCCGGATCTATCTGCACCTGGCCGATGACTGGCTCGCCTCGCAGTACCGAAAGGCTGCCGAGGTCATCGACGCGCAAGTGTTCGCCGGCAACCCGAG
>CAVVPX010000001.1:0-41013 GCA_963750305.1 uncultured Actinomycetota bacterium | reverse complement strand
TCCCCGGGTAGGAATCGAACCTACGTCGCTTGTCCTGATTCAAAGTCAGGCGGGCCCTGCCAGCAGACCAACCGGGGACTGCACGACCGCAGGACAGCCTAACGGCGCGCCGACGCGGCTGCGGTCCGGTCGGCCCACCCACGACATGATGGCCCGGTGAGTCCCCACGAGCCCGAGACCAGGCCGGCCACGCGAGCTCGAATGACCGGCAAGCAGCGTCGCGAGCAGCTGATCGAGGTCGGGCGACGGCTGTTCGCCGACAAGGGTTTCGAGGGCACGAGTGTGGAGGAGATCGCCTCCAAGGCCCACGTCTCCAAACCCGTGGTCTATGAGCACTTCGGCGGCAAGGAAGGCCTGTACGCCGTTGTGGTCGACCGCGAGATCGCCGCGCTGCTCGGATCGATCACCACGGCCCTGGAGCAGGGTGAGAGCAGCCGCGACCTGCTCGAGCTGGCTGCGGTGGCCCTGCTGGACTACATCGAGGGGTCCACCGACGGCTTCCGGATCCTGGTGCGCGACTCACCGGCCGGGCAGTCGACCGGATCGTTCGCGAGCCTGATCTCCGATGTCGCCAGCCAGGTCGAACACCTGCTGGCGGCGGAGTTCAAGCGGCGCAAGCTCGACCCCAGGACCGCGCCGCTGTATGCCCAGATGCTCGTCGGGATGGTCGCCCTCGCCGGCCAGTGGTGGCTGGAGTCCCGCAAGATGAAGAAGGCTGACGTGGCCGCTCACCTGGTCAACCTGGCGTGGAACGGGCTGGCCGCGTTGCAGGACCAGCCGACCCTCCGCGTCACCCGCTGATCGCGGCCGCTCGGCTCGCAGCGAAGCGCTCACACCTGCTGGAACTCCACGCGGTTGCCGACCGGGTCGGTGGTATGGAACCGTTGCACCCCAGGGATGTTCGTGTCCCAGGTCACCACTCCCCCACGTGCCTCGACCGCTCTCGCGAGTCCGGCGACGTCATCGGTGGCCAGCGCCGGATGGGCCTTGCGGGCGGGCGCGAACCCGTCCTCGACGCCACAGTGCAGCTCGTGCGGACCGACCCGGAACCACACGCCGCCCCTGGCCGCGAGGACCGCCGGCTTGGCGATCTCCGGGAGCCCGACCAGGTCCCCGTAGAAGGAGCGGAGGTCGTCCTCGGAGCCCGCGGGGCATGCGATCTGCACGTGGTGCAGACCGACCACGCTCATGACCCCACCCGCTCGGGCGCGCCCGGTGTGGTCGTGACCGGTGTGGTCGTGACCGGTGTGGTCGTGACCGGTGTGGTCGTGACCGGTGTGGTCGTGACCGGCTTCTGGGCGACCGCGAAGATGCGACGGAAGGGCAGCACCACTCCCGCGGGCGTACGCGGGTATGCCGCGCGCAGGCGCTGGTCGTAGGCGTCGACGAAGGCCGCCCGCTCGTGCTCGCCCTGGAGCGTGCCGAGCACCGGTCGCAGACCTGTGCCCCTGACCCACTCCAGCACCGGCGACGGCTGGTCGCCGGCCGGGTCGAGGACCTGCAGGTAGGTCGTCTCCCACACGTCGACCACGCACCCCAGTCCGGCGAGCACCTCGAGATAGGCGCTCGGTGCCGGCGAGGCGTTGCGATCCAGCGCAGCCGCCAGATCCGCAGCGCGGGGGTGCCCGGCGGCCACCTCGCGCATGAGGGCGTGCGAGGGGGCATCGAAGTTGCCCGGCACCTGCACCGCCAACCAGCCACCCGGCGCGATGGCCTCGACCCACCCGCCGAGCAGGTCGAGGTGACCCGGCACCCACTGCAGGGCGGCGTTGGTGATCACGACGTCTGGCGTTGCGCCGAGCGACGTTGGGTCCCAGGTGGCGAGGTCGGCCTCCACCCACTCGACGCGGCCATGGGGGTCGAGATCCCTTGCGGCAGTGAGCATCTGCGGCGAGTCATCGACGCCCACGACCCGCGCGCCGGGCCACCGCTCCGCCAGGGACAGGGTGAGGGGGCCGTTCCCGCACCCCAGGTCGACGACCACCTCGGGCGCGGCGACGGTCACCCGCGAGAGCAGGTCGGCGAAGGGCCGGTTCCGGTGGTCGGCGAAGACGGCGTACTGAGAGGGGTCCCAGCTGGTCGCGACGTGCGGCGTCGTGGCGGTGGGCGTCGTGGCGCTGGGCGTCGTGGCGCTGGGCGTCGTGGCGCTGGGCGTCGTGGCGGTGGGCGTCGTGGCGGTGGGCGTCGTGCTCTCGAGCTGCGTCGCGTGGGACATCGGAGCCTCCAAGTATCTTGATATCAAGATACTTGATGCGGAGTAGCCTTGTCACGTGCCCGGCCCTCCCCCCGACGACGTGGACCGCATCGTCGACGCCTGGCGACGGGAGCGTCCGGATCTGGACGTCACCCCGCTGCAGGTGCTCTCGCGGGTGTCTCGCCTGGCGCGCCGGCTCGACCTGGCCCGCGCGTCGGCCTTCGCCGAGAACGGCCTGGAGGGCTGGGAGTTCGACGTGCTGTCTGCTCTGCGCCGGGCCGGTGCGCCCTATGAGCTCTCCCCCGGCCAGCTGGTCCAGGAGACGCTGGTGACCAGCGGGACCATGACCAACCGGGTCGACCGACTGGTTCGTCGGGGCTGGGTCGAGCGAAGCCCCGACCCCCGCGACCGCCGCGGGGTGATCGTCCGGCTGAGCCCTGACGGCCGAGCGACGGTGGACGGGGCGATGGCGGGGCTGCTCACGCGCGAGCACCTGCTGCTCGCGGACGTCACCCCCGCTGACCGGTCCACCCTGACCGAGCTGCTGCGCGCGCTGATGAGCTCGGTCGAGGGCTGACTAGCCGGCGACCTCGGCCGCCTCGAGCCAGGCCAGCTCCAGGTCCTCGCGCTCGGTGGCGATCTCCCGCTGCTGCCCGGCCAGGTCGGCGAGCCGGGCGTGGTCGGTGGCCGACTCGACCATCTGCGTGTGCAGCCGCTCCTCGCGCTCGGCCAGCCGCGACAGCTGGCGTTCGACGCGGGCGAGCTCCTTGCGCGCCTCCCGCAGCTCGGCCGGGGACGCGCCCGGAGGGGACGGAGCACCCGCTGGTCTGCCGGTGGCCGACGCCGACGAGGCGGTCGCCGGCCGGGACGGCGAGCCGGTCGACCTCGGTGGGCCGGCAGCCGTCCGCCGCAGTTCGAGGTACTGCTCGACGCCGCCGGGCAGGTCGCGGATCCGGCCGTCACCCATCAGCGCGACCTGCTGCTCGCAGACCCGCTCCAGCAGGTACCGGTCGTGGGAGACGACCAGCAACGTCCCGGCCCAGCCGTCCAGGACGTCCTCCAGCGAGGTCAGGGTCTCGATGTCGAGGTCGTTGGTCGGTTCGTCGAGCAGCAGGACGTTGGGCTCGGCCATCAGCAGGCGCAGGATCTGCAGCCGGCGACGCTCGCCTCCGCTCAGGTCACCCACCCGGGTCTGCTGCCGTGGCCCGCTGAAACCGAGTCGCTTGGCCAGCGACGAGGCGCTCACCTCGCGGCCGTCCAGGTGCACGAACTGGCGGACCTCCTCGACAGCCTCGATGACCCGGCTCGCCTCGAGCCGCTCGAGCTCGCGCACCTCCTGGGACAAGAAGGCGATCTCGACGGTGACGCCCTGGCGACGCTTGCCCGAGGTGAGCGGCTGGTCCCCGGAGATCGCGCGCAGCAGCGTCGACTTGCCCGACCCGTTCACCCCGACGATGCCGATCCGCGCACCGGGCGCCAACCGCCAGGTCAGGCGGTCGAGCAGCGGCCGCCCACCCACCACCACGCCGGCGTCGAGGAGGTCGACGACGTCCTTGCCCAGCCGGGTGGTGGCAAAGCGCATGAGCTCGACGTCGTCGCGCAGCGGTGGCTCGTCGGCGATGAGCGCGTTCGCGGCGTCGATGCGGAACTGGGGCTTGCTGGTGCGGGCCGGCGGGCCCCGTCGCAGCCAGGCCAGCTCCTTGCGGAGCAGGTTGTTGCGCCGCTCCTCGGTCACCGCAGCGACCCGCGACCGCTCGGCCTTGGCCAGCACGTACGCGGCATAGCCGCCCTCGTAGGTCTGGATGGTGCCGTCGACGATCTCCCACGTCACCGACGCCACCGCGTCGAGGAACCACCGATCGTGGGTGATGACGAGAAGCGCTGTGCCCGAACGGGTTCGGCGGTTGACGAGATGGTCGGCCAACCATGCGACACCCTCGACATCGAGGTGGTTGGTCGGCTCGTCGAGCATCAGCACGTCGGGGTCGGCGACCAGGAGCGCGGCGAGCGCCAGCCGTCGACGCTCGCCTCCCGACAGCGGACCGACGGTCGCCTCGAGCCCGCCGACGGCGTCGGCCTCGATGCCTCCGAGCAGGCCCTCCAGCACGTCGCGGATGCGCGGGTCGCCCGCCCACTCGTGCTCGGCGAACCCGGCGAGCACCGCCTCCCGGACGGTGTGGCCGGGGTCGAGCGCGTCGTGCTGGGCCAGTACCCCGACGGTCGTGCTGCCCGCCCTGGTGACCCGGCCGTCGTCGATGTCGCGATCCCCTGCGAGCACGCCCATCAGGGTCGACTTGCCACCGCCGTTGCGACCGACGATGCCGATCCGGGCACCGGTGTTCACGCCGGCGGTGATCTCGTCGAGGACCTGGGCGGTGCCGAGGGCGAGCGACACCCGCTCGGCCGAGATGAGGTTGGCCATCGCCGGTCAGTCGGACCGCGGGGCGGCGACCAGGTGCGCACCGTGCGCGGGTCCGGTCACCCGGCGCACCTCGCGGACCGCGCCGGACGCGGTCAGGGAGACCGCCAGGTCGAGCGCGGCCTCGTTGCCGAGGGTGAGGAACGCGATGGTGGGCCCGGACCCGGAGATGATCCCCGCCAACGCGCCGAACTCCAGGCCCGCCTCCAGGACGTCCCGAAGTCGCGGCGCCAGCGACAGCGCCGCCGGCTGCAGGTCGTTGGCCAGCTCGCCGGCGAGCGCCTCGGCATCGCCCGCACGCAGCGCGCTCATCATTCCCGGCGCGACGCGCGGGTCCGTCACCTCGGTGAGCGGGCCCCTCAGCCGGTCGCACTCCGCATACACCTGCGGTGTCGACAGGCCCTCCTCGGACAGCGCCAGGACCCAGTGGAAGGCGCCGCGGGCCAGGACGGGGGTGACCGACTCGCCTCGACCGGACCCCATCGCGGTGCCGCCGAACAGAAGGAACGGGATGTCGCTGCCCAGGCCGGCGGCGACGCCCTCGAGCTCGTCGCGCGGCGTGGCGAGGCCCCAGAGCGAGTCACAGGCCACCAGCGCCGCCGCTGCGTCGGCGGACCCGCCGGCCATGCCACCGGCGACCGGGATGTCCTTGCGGATCGCCAGGTGGACCGGCTCCTCGACCCCCGACGCGTCCGCGAGCGCTCGGGCCGCCCGCAGCGCGAGGTTGCTCTCATCGGTGGGCACGCCGGCCGCGAGCGGTCCGCGGACGCTGACTCCCCAGTCGTCGTCGAAGAAGGCGGTGACCTCGTCATACAGGCTCACGGCGTGGTACACCGTCGCCAGGCCGTGGTAGCCGTCCGGCCGGACGGGTCCGACCCGGAGCTCGAGGTTGATCTTGGCGGGGACGCGCGCAGTCGCCGAGGCGGGGGGTGCCGCGGCCGAGGTCATGTGACAACCCTAGGGCAGCGCCGACGCCCGTCTCGCGGGGGTTTCGCCGGTCAGGTCGGCCCGGTGACCAGCGCCGCCCGCGCGCCGGCGACGGCGGCAAACTCCGTGATGCCCAGGCGCTCGCCGCGCAGACCGGGGTCGACACCTGCCGCCCGCAGGATCGCCTCGGCCCGCGGTGCACTGCCGGCCCACCCGGTCAGCGCCGCCCGCAGGGTCTTGCGCCGCTGCGCGAACGCTGCGTCGATGCAGGCGAAGACCTCTGCGCGCGTCGCCATGGTCGTCGGCGGCGGGCGACGCCGCATCGCCACCAGGCCGGAGTCGACGTTGGGCACCGGCCAGAACACGGTGCGCGACACCTGCCCAGCCAGCGTCACGTCCGCATACCACGCGGCCTTGGCGCTCGGGACCCCGTAGGTCCTGGAGCCGGGGGGTGCGGCGAGGCGCTCGGCGACCTCGAGCTGCACCATCACCAGGACCCGCTCCAGGGTCGGGAACGCCTCGAGGAAGGAGAGCACGACCGGCACCGAGACGTTGTACGGCAGGTTGGCGACCAGCGCCGTCGGCTGCGGGTCCGGCAGCGTCCGCACGGTGAGCGCGTCAGCCTGGACGAGCGTGAGCCGGTCCGCGTATGCCGGTGCCTGGGCCCCCACCGTGCCCGGCAGGGCCGCGGCGAGGACCGGGTCGACCTCCACCGCCGTGACGTGACCGGTCTCGGGCAGCAGGGCGAGGGTCAGCGAGCCGAGGCCCGGGCCCACCTCGACGACGGTGTCCTGCGGCCCCACCCCGGCGAGCCGCACGATGCGGCGGACGGTGTTCGCGTCGACCACGAAGTTCTGGCCCCACGACTTGGTCGGGCGGAGCCCGAGGTCCTGCGCGAGCGCCCGCACCTGGGCCGCTCCCAGCAGCCCGGTCGGTGGTGTCGGCATGCTCCCGAGCCTAGGTGCAGGCGGCTCAGCGGTCCCTGGACCGGCCGCGACCGCGGGTCGGCCCGGGCGAAGGAGGGTCGGCCCGGCGAAGGAGGGTCGGCCCGGGCGAAGGAGGGTCGGCCCGGCGAAGAAGGGGGATGAGTTCGGGTGCCGGATAGGGTCTTCCCTGGCATGACTCGAATCATCGCGGACATCTCGGTCTCGCTGGACGGCTTCGTCACCGGGCCCGACCCCGGCCCGGGGCAAGGTCTGGGAGTCGGAGGCGAGGCCCTGCACGTCTGGGCCTTCTCCGAGGACCCCCGCGATCGCCGGGTCCTACGTGAGGGGACCGCGCGTTCGGGCGCAGTCGTTCTCGGTCGCCGGCTCTTCGACCTGGTCGACGGGCCGGAGGGCTGGGACGACGAGACCGGCTACGGCGCCGGCGAGGCCGGCAGGCCCCCCTTCGTCGTGGTGACGACCACGCCGCCGGAATCGGTGCGGCTCACCGACCTTGACTGGACGTTCGTCACGACCGGACTGCCGGACGCGATCAGCGTCGCCCGGGAGCGTGCGGAGGCGGTGGCGGCAGTGCGCGGAGAGGACCTGGACGTGGTGCTGATGGGAGGCGGAACCACTGTCGGCTCGGCGCTGGAGGCCGGGATGGTCGACGCGCTGACCCTTCACCTCGCGCCCGTCGTCCTGGGTTCCGGCACGCCGTTGTTCACCGGTGGAGTGCCGCGCACGCTGGTGCAGCGGAGCGTCTCCGGTACGTCGACGGCGACCCACCTGACCTACGACCTCGGCTGAGGGCCGGGCCACGGCGTTCGCCCGAGGGACGCGGACGGCGCCGCACCCCGAGGGGTACGGCGCCGTCGCGACGGGCTGCCAGGGTCAGGCGGCGTGCGCGCAACCCCACGGGGACAGGCCGGACCGGGCGTAGTACCTGTTGGCCACGGTGATCTGCTCGGCCCGGGAGGCGAGGTCCGCCCGAGGGGCGAAGTCACCGCCACCCATACCGAGCCAGGACGCCGTCGCGAACTGGAGGCCACCGTAGTAGCCGTTGCCGGTGTTGATGCTCCAGTTGCCACCCGACTCGCACTGGGCGATGCGGTCCCACATGCCCGAGTTCGCCAGGTTGATCCCGGCGCCGGAGGTGGTGCCGGCGCTGATCGGCGGAGGCGAGGGGCGGTGCTTTGTGCCGACCGCGACGAGCGCGCTCTTGGGCTGTGCGGTGACGACCGTCTTGACGGTCTTCTGGCTCTCGACCTTGCCGTCCACGACGACCTGGCTCACGGTGAGCGTGCGGCGGCCCGCGACGCCGGCGGTGAGCGTCGTGGACTGTCCCTCATAGATCGAGGCGTCGTTCTTGCGGACGGTGTCGAAGGCGATCGACTCGGTCCTGGTCACCGTCCGGCTCTTGACCCGCTTCACGGTGACCTTGAGGCCAGCGGTGACCGCGGTGCCGGCGCCGGGTGAGACCCGGTCGGTGGTGGCGGTGGTGATTTCGAGGTCGGCGAGCAGCTCCTTGACGGTGATGGCCGTCGAGTCCAGCGAGCGCGTCTTGCCGTCGACCCGCACCGAGACCTTCTTGGGCGTGGTCATGCTCAGCTCCAGACCGTCGCGGCCCAGCGTCTGCGACCGCGAGGCGCTCAGCTCGGCGCCGCTGGCCCGCAGGCCGAGCTCGGCCAGCGCGGCAGCCACGGTGGTGGCGGTCGTCCAGTACTCCTTGACCGCACCGTCCAGGGTCACGGTGAGCTTGCGGCCGTAGCGCACCACGATGGTGTCACCGTCGTGCACGGCGCTGCCGGTGGAGGGGGCCACCAGGTCGTGCTGGCCGAGGTCGATGTCCTGGCTGGCCAGGACCTCGCCGACGGTTCCGCTGAAGGCGCGGACCGTGGTGCTCCGGCCGTCGATGTTCAGGGTGAGGGTCTTGTTCACCGCGGCGACGCCGACGCCTGCGGCGACCGCCACGGTCACCACCGCCGCGAGGGCGGCGAGGCGTGTACGGCGCGAGATCGCAGAAAGCGAGAAGTTCACAGGGCTCCGATGGTTGAACTCTCCGGACATCAAGGGCGGGTGGCTGTTCGGCAGGGGCCCGAACGCAACAACAGGGGCGCCCCGGAACCGGCGGCTTCGCCGGTCCAGCACCCCTGCTGGTCATGCCACCCGGAGCACTCGACTCCGGCCAACAAGCAACCACACTGAGGCATCCCCCGACCTCAGGTCAAATTTTGGTAACGGTGTGGTTCGAGTGGCGTGAACCGGCGCCCCGATGGCGGACCGGCCCTGAGGACGGTCACCAGGGGCCGTAGACCCGCTCGGAGTTCTCGCTGATCGCCGCGCACAGCGTGGCCACCGCGACCCCCTGGACCGCAGCCATCCGGCGCACGGTGAGCGGCACGAGGTACGGCGCGTTCGGCGACCCGCGCCACGGCGTGGGCGTGAGGTAGGGCGCGTCGGTCTCGACCAGTACCTGCTCCAGCGGGGTGATCGCGAGGGCGTTGCGCAGGCTCGACGCGTTCTTGAACGTGACCGTGCCCGAGAACGACAGGAGGTAGCCGCGTTCGACGCACTCCCGCGCCATCGCGATGTCGCCGGAGAAGCAGTGCATCACGGTGCGATCCGGCGCACCTTCCTCGGCCAGGATCCGCAGCACGTCGTCATGGGCGTCACGGTCGTGGATCTGCAGTGCGCGGCCGGTGCGCTTGGCCAGGTCGATGTGCCAGCGGAACGAGTCCTGCTGGGCGTCAACGCCGTCCGGGCCGGTGCGGAAGTAGTCGAGCCCCGTCTCGCCGACCACCCGCACCCGCGGATGAGCGGCCAGCTGCTCGACCTCGGCGTAGGCCGCGTCGAGCTCACCCCGGTCCCGCAGGCGCGGGACCTCGTTCGGGTGCAGCGCGACGCCACCCAGCATGGCCGGGTGCTGGTCGACCGCCTCGACGGTGAAGCGCGCCCCGGGCAGGTCGCACCCGATCTGCACCATCCGGTCCACCCCGACCGACCTCGCCAGCCGCACCGTGTCGGCCAGGTCCGGGAGCTGCTCGCCCTCTCGGGCGATGTCGAGGTGGGTGTGGTTGTCCACCACGGGCAGCGGCAGCGGGTCGGGTGGGTCCGGGAGCGGTCGCGCCGCGTGCTGTCCGGTGGTCATCCCCGCTCCTGCAGGCTCACGCCGACCGGAGGCGGTCCAGCTCCTCCTGGACCACCGCCTCGTCGAGCTTGGTGAACACCGGCGCCGGCGGACCGACCGGGGCACCGACCCGAACTGGAGTCGTCCGCCAGGCGGGGAACGCCGTGAAGTCGCCGGTGATGACCGGATACGCCCGGCCGTCGTCGAGGTCGGTGACCTCCTCGACCCGGGGCATCGGCGTCAGCTCGCCCTGCCCGCCGAGCGTGGTGTGGATCTCGTTGGAGGAGAAGGGCAGGAACGGGCTGAGGATCAGGTTGAGGTCGCTCACCGCCTGGGCCAGGACGTGCAGGACCGTGCCGAGCCGGCCCCGCTCGTCCTCGGCCTTGAGCCGGAACGGCGCCTGGTCGGTGACGTACTTGTTGACCTCGCCGACGATCCGCATGGCCTCGGAGATGGCGGCCCGCAGCCGGTGGTGGCCCAGGAGCGCACCGACCGTGTCGAAGCCGGTCCGCACCGCGGCCAGCAGCGCCTCGTCCTCGGCGGTGAGCTCCTCGGCCGCGGGGATCTGCCCGAAGCTGCGCGAGATCATCGTGGCCGTGCGGTTGACCAGGTTCCCCCAGCCGGCCACGAGCTCGCTGTTGGTGCGGGTGACGAACTCGCGCCAGGTGAAGTCGCTGTCCTGGCTCTCGGGTCCGGCCGCGACCAGGAAGTAGCGCAGCGCGTCGGCCTGGTATCGGTCGAGGACGTCGCGGACGTAGATCACGACGCCGCGTGAGGACGAGAACTGCTTGCCCTCCATCGTGAGGTACTCGCTGGAGACCACCTCGGTCGGAAGGTTGAGCTCGCCGAAGACACCGGGCTCGCCGCCACGGGCTCCCCTGCCGGCATACCCGAGCAGCTCGGCCGGCCAGATCTGGGAGTGGAAGGTGATGTTGTCCTTGCCCATGAAGTAGTAGGACAGCGCCTCCGGGTCGTTCCACCACTCCCGCCAGCGGTCGGGATCGCCGCTGCGCCGGGCCCACTCGACCGACGCCGAGAGGTATCCGATGACGGCGTCGAACCAGACATACAGCCGCTTGGTCGGGTGGTCGACCCATCCCTCGAGCGGGACCGGGATGCCCCAGTCGATGTCGCGCGTCATCGCGCGGGGGCGCAGGTCGTCGAGCAGGTTGCGGGAGAACCGGATCACGTTGGGGCGCCAGGTGCCCGACGCCTCGCGACCGTCGAGCCAGACGCCCAGCGCGTCGGCGAGGGCGGGCAGGTCGAGGAAGAAGTGCTGGGTCGAGGCGAACTCGGGCACCTCGCCGTTGATCCGCGAGCGCGGGTCGACCAGCTCGGTCGGGTCGAGCTGGTTGCCGCAGTGGTCGCACTGGTCGCCGCGCGCCTCGGGGTCACCGCAGATCGGGCAGGTCCCCTCGATGTACCGGTCGGGCAGGGTGCGCCCGGTGGACGGCGAGATCGCACCGCGGGTCGTCTGCTCGACCAGATAGCCGTTGGCGTGGACCTGGCGGAACAGCTCCTGGGCGACCGCGTGGTGGTTGGCGGTCGTGGTCCGGGTGAACAGGTCATAGGTGCAGCCGAGGGCCGTGAGGTCCTCCACGATGACTCGGTTGAAGCGGTCGGCCAGCTCCTGCGGCGTGACGCCCTCGGACTCGGCCTGCACCAGGATCGGCGTGCCGTGCTCGTCGGTGCCGCTGACCATGAGGACGTCGTGTCCCGCCATCCGCATGTAGCGGCTGAACACGTCGGACGGCACGGCGAACCCCGCCACGTGCCCGATGTGGCGCGGCCCGTTGGCATAGGGCCACGCGACGGCCGAGAGGATCTTCACGTGCGCGATCCTAGGCCGGGTCGTGGCTGTGTCTTGCGCGGCCCGGGGGGTTGGAAACGAGACCACGAGGTCACCTTTCGTCCCGAATACCCCTGCCAGCCCCAGAAACGAGACCTCAAGGTCAGGTTTCGCATCGAGTACCGCGACCCGGGCCCTGTGGCTATCGACGGCCCACACCAGCATCACTGTGGATAACTCTGCGGCGTGCGGCGACGATTCCGCGAGGGTGGCGCCATGACGAGGGCGACCATGCGCACGCAGCCGCTCAACACCCGACTGCCCTTCACCCGCGCCCAAGCCCTTCTCGCCGGGCTGACCGACCACGAGCTGACAGGCCCGGGCTTCCAGCGGCTGTTCTGGGGCGTGTACATCACGTCGAGCGTCGCCGCGACGCTGTCGGTGCGCGCGCGGGCGTCGATCTTGCTGTCACCACCGGGCTCGCTCGTCAGCCATCACACGGCGGCCCGTCTGTGGGGTGGAGTTCCGCCCGAGGATGCCCAGATCCACGTCACCGGACCGCTCGGTATTCGTCAGCGCACCGGTGGCATCTTCGCGCACCGATGTCCGGATCTCCCGAGGGCCGTCCTGCGACGCAGTGTGCCCACGACCAGTCCGGAACAGACGTTCTGCGACATGGCCCAGTACTGCGGCCTCGTCGATCTCGTCATCCTTGGGGACTCGTTCGTCCACGCCAAGGTGACCACGCCGGCGCGGTTGATCGCAGCCGCAGTGGCGATGACCGGTCGGCGTGCGCCAGAGGTTCGTCGGGCGGCGAGGCTCGTCCGGTCGGGCGTCGATTCTCCGATGGAGACCCGGCTGCGCCTCCTGATAGTGCTGGCGGGGCTCCCCGAGCCGGTGGTCGACTTCCACATCACCGATGTCGACGGCCGAGTTCGGTACCGCATCGATCTGTCCTATCCCGGGGTCGAGCTCGCGATCGAGTTCGATGGACGTCATCACGTCACGGTTCGCGCGCAGTGGGAGGGCGACATTCTGCGCAGGGAGGATCTGGAGAACAGGAACTGGCGGTTCGTCCTCGTGACCTCGGCCCAGTTCTACGCCGACCCGGGAGCGGTCCTGCACCGGGTACACGGCGCCGCCCGCGAGCGGGGTGTCCCGGTTCCACGCAGGCTCCGCACTACGTGGCGTCGTCACTTCCTGGGCACGGCCGACGTTCGCTAGCGTGCCGCCGCGCCTGGGGCAGGAAACCTGACCTCAAGGGCATCGTGGTGCCTTCGCGCCGCCTCCACGCCCCGAAATCCGCCCACAAGGCCACGTTTCGGGCCCCGACGGCACCTGTACACCCGAAATGCGCCCACAAGGCCACGTTTCGGCCCCCGACGGCGCCTGCACACCCCAGATGCGCCCACAAGGCCACGTTTCGACACCCGGCGACACCTCCACAGAACCGCAGCGCCGCTGCCACCGTGGAGGCGCGTTGCCGAGGGCCTGTCGACACGTGATCTGTCGTGGCCGCTGTCGACAGGCGCACGAGCGCAGTGACTCACGACGCACGCGGACAGAAAACCGATGTTGAATGCTGGCAGCACAGTCCGGGTTCCATCCCGGACGGAAAGGGACGCAGATGATCGCCGCACTCACCGGGACCGGGCTGTCCGCCGCGGCCGGGCTCAACGCCTACATCCCGTTCCTGCTCGTGGCCCTGGTCGCCCGGTTCACCGACGTGCTGACCCTGCCCTCCTCCTATGCGTGGATCGAGAGCTGGTGGGCGATCGGCATCGGCTCCCTCCTGTTGCTGACCGAGGTCGTCCTGGACAAGGTGCCGGCGGTGGACAGCGTCAACGACGCGATCCAGACCTTCATCCGGCCGAGCATGGGCGGGCTGATCTTCGCCGCGACCAACGCCGCCGAGGGTCTGGACCGCTCCAGCTGGATGAGCGACAACCCGTGGGCCGGGGTCGTGCTCGGTGTGGTGGTCTCGGGCCTCGTCCACACCGGCAAGGCTGCGGCGCGGCCGGTGATCAACCTCGGCACCGGCGGGCTGGGCGCGCCCGTGGTCTCCACGGCCGAGGACGGAGCGTCGCTGGGCATCGCGCTGGTGGCCCTGTTCAGCCCGGTCCTGGTGGTGATCGTGCTGGTCCTGCTCGCCTGGTTCCTGATCTGGATGTGGCAGCGGTCCCGCCGTCGACGGAGGTCCGGACCGGTCCTCGACCGCACCTAGCGACGCCGAACGCCGACCGCAGGCGCCGACGCCGAGCGCCGACCCCAGGCGCCGACCCCAGCCGCCGACCCCAGGCCGAGGCGCACGGTCGAGCCCGGGTGAGGTCAGGCAGGCGGACCAGCGGTGCGTGCGGCCAGCGCCGCGTCGTACAACGCCTTCTTGGACAGGCCGGTCGCCCCGGCCACGTCCGCGCACACGTCCTTGAGACGTTCACCGGTCGCGACGCGCACCAGCACCTCGGGCAGCACCCCCTCCAGCGACACCGCCGCCGGAACAGCGCCGGCGACCACCACCGTGATCTCCCCCCTGACCCCGTCGGCCGCCCAGGCAGCCAGCTCCGCGAGCGCGCCGCGGCGTACCTCCTCATAGGTCTTGGTCAGCTCCCGGCACACCGCGGCCGGCCGGTCGGCCCCGAACGCCTCCGCCATCGCGGCCAGCGTCGCGTCGATGCGGTGCGGCGCCTCGAAGAAGACCATGGTCCGACGCTCCCCCGCGAGCTCGCCGAGCATGCGCGCCCGCTCGCCCGGCCTGCGCGGCGGGAAGCCCTCGAAGCAGAACCGGTCCACCGGCAGCCCGGAGACGGCCAGCGCCATGAGCACCGCGGAGGGGCCGGGGACGCACGTGACCCGGACGCCGGCGGCCACGGCCGCAGACACCAGCCGGTACCCGGGGTCGGACACCGAGGGCATGCCGGCGTCGGTCACGACGACCACGCGCGCACCGGCCAGCAGCCGGTCGAGCAGCGCCGGCGTCCGGTCGGCCTCGTTGTGCTCGTGATAGCTGAGGACCGCGCCGCGGAGCTCGATTCCGAGCGCACCGCACAGCCGGCGCAGGCGCCGGGTGTCCTCGGCGGCCACGACGTCCGCGCCGACGAGCTCCCGGGCGAGCCGCGGCGCAGCATCGGCGGGGTCCCCGATCGGGGTCGCGGCGAGGACCAGCACACCGGGGGTTTGGCTCACCGGTCGATCCTCTCAGCCCGACGGTCGCGCGCGGCACGTCGGAGCGCCGGCTTCGGCGTGCGCCGGTCGCGCCGTGCGTCGAGCCGCGCCGGGCGCCGGGACTGGACACGCCTCTGCCTACGATGGCCCGCATGACCCGCACCGAGGAGCTGCGGCGTCGCCTGCTCGGACACCGACCCACCGACCGGGTGGTCGGGTGGCTCGGCCCGCTGTTCTTCATGGTCGTCGGCGGCCTGCTGCGGTTCTGGTCGCTCGACCGCCCGCACCAGCTCGTCTTCGACGAGACGTACTACGTCAAGCAGGGCGTGTCGATGCTGCTGTACGGCGTCGAGCTGCGGAACAGCTCCTCGATCGACAAGCCGGACGAGCTGTTCACCGCCGGCACGCCGGACATCTTCGGCAGCACCGGGGACCTCGTCGTGCACCCCCCGGTCGGCAAGTGGGTGATCGCGTTCGGCGAGTGGGTGTTCGGCGCCGACTCCGCATGGGGATGGCGGTTCTCCGTCGCCCTGCTCGGCACGCTGTCCATCCTCATGGTGGGACGAGCGGCGCGCCGGCTGTTCGGATCCTCGCTGCTCGGGACCATCGCCGCGTTCCTGATGGCCTTCGAGGGGTCGCACCTGGTGCACTCCCGCACCGGGCTGCTCGACCTGATCCTGATGTTCTGGGTGCTGGCCGCGTTCTGCTGCCTGCTCATCGACCGCGACCGCTCCCGAGAACGGCTCGCCCAGCGGGTCGGTGACCTTCCACTCGGGACCTGGTCACGGTTCGGGCCCTGGCTGGGCGGACGCGGATGGCGCTGGACCGCGGGTGTCTGCCTCGGGCTGGCCTGCGGGACCAAGTGGTCCGGCCTGTTCGTCCTCGCGGCCTTCGGCCTGATGACGGTCTGGTGGGACATGGGGGCCCGCCGTGCCGTCGGCGTGCGCCACTGGGCCCTGGGAGCGATCGGCAAGGACGGTCCGTACGCCGCGGCCACCCTCGTGGGCACCTCCGTGGTCGTGTACCTCGCCTCGTTCGTCGGGTGGTTCCGGTCCCCGCTGGGATACGACCGTCAGTGGGCCGTCGGGCACCCGTCCGACACCTGGGTGCCCGACGCGCTCCGGTCGCTGTGGCACTACCACCAGGAGATCTACACCTTCCACGTCGGGCTGCGCGACAACCACCCCTACAAGACCAACCCGTGGTCCTGGATCATCCAGGGCCGGCCGACCTCGTTCTTCTACGAAGGTCCCCAGCGTGGCGTGGAGGGCTGCACGGTCGCCCAGTGCTCCAAGGCGATCACCTCGCTCGGCACCGTGTCGATCTGGTGGCTCGGAGCGCTGGCCATCGTGGTGCTCCTGTTCCACTGGGTCGCCCGTCGCGACTGGCGGGCCGGTGCGATCCTCGCGGGCCTGGGCGCCGGATGGCTGCCGTGGTTCCAGTACCAGGAACGCACGATCTACACGTTCTACTCGATCGCCTTCCAGCCGTACGTCGTGCTCGCCTGCGTCTTCGTGCTCGGCCTGGCGCTGGGCAGGCCCGGCGACGGCGAGACGAGGCGCCGGGTGGGGATCGGCGTCGTCGGTGGGTACCTGCTGCTGACCCTCGCGCTGTTCGCGTTCTTCTGGCCGGTCTGGACGGCGCAGGTCATCCCGTACGAGGCGTGGCGGGCCCGCATGTGGTTCCCGAGCTGGATCTGAACCAACGGGGCTCCGCCCCGTTCACCCCGAACCCTCCTCTGAACCAACGGGGCTCCGCCCCGTTCACCCCGAACCCTCCTCTGAACCAACGGGGCTCCGCCCCGTTCACCCCGAACCCTCCTCTGAACCAACGGGGCTCCGCCCCGTTCACCCCGAAGCCACGCAACGCACCAACGGGGCTCCGCCCCGTTCACCCCGAACCCTCCTCTGAACCAACGGGGCTCCGCCCCGTTCACCCCGAAGCCACGCAACGCACCAACGGGGCTCCGCCCCGTTCACCCCGAAGCCACGCAACGCACCAACGGGGCTCCGCCCCGTTCACCCCGAACCCTCCTCCGAGCCAACGGGGCTCCGCCCCGTTCACCCCGACCTCCTCTGCACCAACGCGGCCCCGCGGGAGGACCGCGTATCGGTCAGCGGGCGAGCAGGCCCTGGACGATGAGGACCACGCCGAAGACCACGAAGGCGGCCGTCGCGCCATACCGCACCGCGCGCTCGGGGAGGTTGTGCCCCAACAGCTTTCCCACGCCGATGGCCAGTGCGTCCGCGACCACCATGCCCAGCGTGCTACCGAGCCAGGTGCCGACCCAGCCCTCGTGGGTGGCCAGGGTGATGGTCGCGAGCATCGTCTTGTCGCCCAGCTCGGCGAGGAAGAACGCGGTGCCCACCGCGATGATCGCGGCGCGGCGAGCGCTGCGGGCACGCTCCGCTTCGTCCTCGCTCAGCGCGTCGCCGCGCAACGTCCAGGCCGCGAACGCGAGGAAAGCCACACCCGCGATGACCGTGATCAGCCACTGGCTGTCGGCGAACTGGCTGCCGATGACGGCCCCGATCGCGACCGACCCGAGGTGCACGACCGCTGTCGCGACGGTGATCCCGACGAGCACGTCGCGAGCGCGGTAGCGGGTCGCGAACGCCAGCGCCATGAGCTGGCTCTTGTCACCGAGCTCGGCCACGAAGATGACCCCGGTGCTCAGCAGGAACGCGTACAACGGGAGTCCTTGTTCATCGTGGGCGAGGTGACCGCTCGAGACGTCCCGACGGCAGGACTCATCTCTGTGCCCTGCACAGGCTAGGACAGGGGCCTACGGCGCGGAAATCGTGGCCGTTCGCGCGGCGAGGGCCTGCTGGTATGCCGGTGTCAGCTCAGTCCAGCGCTGGTGCCAGGCCGGGGCGGGCGCGTGGTCCGACCAACCCGTGGCGTGCGCCGGGCCGTCGTCGGCCAGCGCCCGTCCCAGGTCCTCCAGGTGGACCTGCCAGCCCGCCCCGTAGAACCCGAGCTGGTCGAAGGGCAGGCCACGCTCCTCCACCACCAGCCTGGTCCGCGAGCCCTCAGCAGTGAGCCAGGCCTCGATCTGGGTCTGGTCCTCGGCTCCCGGCTCCCCGGTCAGCAGGAGGTGGTGCGGCGCGTCACAGACTTCGATCAGCACCGTACCGGCCCATGTGCTCGTCATGACGGCGTGCACCGTCCCACCCTCGCGCAGGTCGCCGGTCACCTCGGCGATCCAGTGGGCGAGTCGCTCCGGGGTCGTGCACGCGGTCCACAGGTCGTCGATGTCGGTGTCGTACACGTCCTCCACCCGCACCGCTCCTCGAACGTCGTCGACCGCCCGCATCGCGCCGATGATCCTCATGCCAGTGCCTTCGCTCATTCCTGTGCCTTCTTCCCTCGTGCGATCTCTGTGTGCAAGGCATCGAGCCGGTTCTGCCACAGGGCGCGGTAGTCCCCCAGCCACTCGTCCACCTCGACCAACGGGTCCGGGCGCAGGCTGTAGATCCTGCGCTGCGCCTCCTGGCGGACGTCGACCAGCCCGGCCTCCCTCAGCACCCGCAGGTGCCGGGACACCCCGGGCCGGGCGATCGGCAGTGCACCTGCCAGCTCCCCCGCCGTGGCCGGGTGGTCCCGCAGAATCTCCAGGACCGTGCGTCGGTGCTGGTCCGACAGCGCCTGCAGAACTGCGTCCATCCGCCTAATGTACCTGATTAGTTACGTACCCGCAACGGTACGTTTCCATCCCCCAAGCTCAGCCATCGCGCCCGTAAGACCGCGCCGGGGCCGAGGCCGGGGCCGAGGCCGAGGCCGAGGCAGCATCCGTCCTGCCCCAGCCAGCCGAGGGGGTGGACCAGCTCGGCCTCCCGGTGGTCCCGGCCACGGCTCAGTCGCCCAGGGGCGCGAGGTGGCGGCCACCATGACAGACCCGCCGCAGCGGGAGCGACGACGGGTCTGCCGATCACGTACATGGTGGAGCTGAGGGGATTCGAACCCCTGACCTTCTCATTGCGAACGAGACGCGCTACCAACTGCGCCACAGCCCCGGGAATGCGAAAGAGACTGTAACACCGCACCGGTCGGCGGCTGAAACCCGTGCGGCGGACTGTGCACTGCACCCCACGTGGGCCAGCGCCGCAGTGCCCCCGCTGGGGTGCAGTGCACAGCGACTGGCGCAGGTGGCACTGCCCCCCACGTGGGCCAGCGCCGCGCTGCCCCCGCTGGGGTGCAGTGCACAGCGACTCGCGCAGGTGACCCAGCGCGTCGCCGAAGCCCGGAGACCCCGCTCAGAACGACGCTCGGAGCAGCGCGGGTTCGCCGTCGACGCCGCGGATCTCCACCGCCGCGATCTCGCTGACCGGCAGGGGCGACGTGGCGAGGGGGCGCATCACCCGGTTCGGGCGGGCCAGCCAGGTCTTGGCGTTGACCGCGTTGCCGTGCTTGTCGATGACATAGAGCGCGTACTCGCGACCGCCCTCGGCGCCCGCCGGCCCGTCGGTGGGCGTCCCGGCGGGTGTTCCGGCGGGTGTTGCGATGGGCATGTGTCCCGGTCGGCCCGGGGCCCGGCCCGTACTGGCACTCGACGCGGAACTCGGTCCCCATCGCCGTCGGCGTCACGTCGACGATCGCGGTGATGGGCACGTCGACCAGGCTCGCGAACGCCACCCGGGTCGTCCCCGTCGCGGCGACGACCACTCGTCCCGCGCCGTCGTCCGGCACCCGCAACGCATACCCGACGCTGCCGCCGATGACCAAGGCCGCTGCGGCCGCGGACAGCGGCACTGCCCACCGCCGGGTCCGCTCGCGACGGAGCCGAGGCAGGGCCGGCATCAGGGTGTCGGGCATCGGGACGTCGTCGATCTCGTCGGGGTCGACGAGCGCCTCGGCCGGCGGCAGCTGCGCGAGCAGGCCCGGGATGCCGGCGACGTCGGCCACCTGCGAACGGCACCGGTCGCACGTGGACAGGTGCGACTCATAGGCGCGGCGGTCCTGAGCGGACAGGGCGCCGAGGACGTAGGCGGCGTCCCAGTCGGTGTAGGTCTGGTGCTCGGTGACCTGGTCGGGCAGTGGGTCGCGTGGGTCGCGTGGGTCGGTCATGGCCGGGTCACCCCTCTCTCCTGGAGGTGGAGGCGCAGCGTGCGCAGCCCGTAGTGGAGCCGGGACTTCACGGTGCCCTCGGGGATCTCGAGCGACCTGGCGATGTCCGCCACGGTCCGTCCTTCGTAGTACGCAGCGGCGACGACGGTGCGGTGCTCCTCGGACAGGCTGCGCAGCGCGTCGCTGATCAGCCACCGGTCGAGCACCTCGGTCGACCGGTCGGCGACGGAGGGCTCGTCGACGTCGCCGGCGACGAGCTCGTGCCGGGCGGCGGCGCTGCGCCAGCGGTCGACCACCAGGTTGCGCACAACGGTGAACAGCCACGCCCGCATCGACGGGCCGCCGCGGTCCAGCAGGCTGGGGTCGCGCCAGGCACGCAGCAGCGCCTCCTGCACGACATCCTCGGCCACTCCGGGGTCGCGAGTGAGGCGCAGCGCGAACCGCCACAGCTCGCCCGCATGTTCGTCATGCAGGACGCGCAGGGTCTCTTCGCGCGTGCTAGCCGCCACCGGTCGACCCTCCTCCGCCCGCTGCGGCACTGCCGCAGCGTCGCTCGTCGGCCCTCGCGTTCGGTGCGAGGACACCTGTGAAGACGGTATGCCCAGTCGTTTGGTTCATCTCGCCGACCGCTCGGCTGAGGTGAACCGATCGGCGAGCCGCCCCGTTCCACGAGGTACCTCCGATCCGTGAGGTAGTCCGCCGGGAAGGACGTTCTGACATGAACACATCGACACGCGCTACGGGTGGGAACGGCTGCGGCAGCTGCCGCGTGCCTGCTCGCCCTGGCCGCCTGCGGCTCCAGCGACGACACGACCACCGGGTCCGACGGGACCTCCTCGGCGGGCGCCTCGACGCCCGCGGAGCCGACGACCGCCGATGCCGTCCTCACGACCGCCGACAGCCCGCTCGGGACGATCGTCGTCGACGCCCAGGGCCGGACGCTCTATGCGTTCACCAAGGACGCCCAGGGCGCTACCACCAGCAGCTGCACCGACCAGTGCCTCGCGGCCTGGCCACCCGCCATGGCCGAGTCGACCGACCTCGCCGGCGATGGCGTCACGGCCGACATCGGCACCATCACCAGCGGCGACGGGTCGCAGCTGACCCTGGACGGCTGGCCGCTCTACCTGTTCGCCAAGGACGCCGCCGCCGGGGACACCAACGGGCAGGGCGTCGGAAGCGTCTGGTACGTCGTCGCCCCGGACGGCTCGATGATCACCAAGACGCCCTGATGGAGATCAACGGCCTTCCCGCCCACCCGCTCATCGTCCATGCGGTGGTGGTGATCCTGCCGCTCGCCGCGCTGGTCGCCATCGCTGCGTCGCTCTGGCGACCGCTGCAGCGCAAGCTCACGTGGGTCATCCCGCTCCTGGCCGTGGTCGGCACGGCTGCGGTACCCGTGGCGGTCAAGGCCGGCGAGTCCCTCGCCGCGACGATGGGCAACCCGGCGTTCATCGAGAACCACCAGCGCCTCGGCACGATGATCCTGCCGTGGGCCATCGCGCTGGTCGTGCTGACCGCTGGTCAATGGCTCCACCTGCGGCGTGAGGACCCCACCGGCGGCCTGACCGTCGTGCTCTCCGCGCTGGTGATCGTCGCAGCGCTCGGCACGACGGTGCTCGTGGTGCTCACCGGCGACGCGGGCGCTCAGGCGGTGTGGGCCGAGCGGTTCGGCTGATCGTCCTCGGCGGCGAGGAGTGAGCCCGTCGGGGTCACCTCGGCGGGAGCGTGCTCACGCCGCTCGGCCTTCGCCTTGAGCGTGTAGGTCGGGCGCGGTACGGGGACGGGGTCCCACGTCAGCGGGATGTCGTCCTCGTCGACGAGGATCCGGTGCTCCATGACGTACTCGACCTCGGGCTGGGGCGCGGGCGCGGCCTCGGGCCCCGCTGCGACCGGCTCGGGCACGGCCGCCTCGGCGACCACGGTGGCTGACGGCGCGGCCTCTGGCTCAGCGAACCGGTCGGCCGGCTCGACGTGCGCCACCGGCGCCTTGGTCGGTACGTCCGCGGTGCCCACAGCGAGCTCGGCGGCGCGTCGGGCGGCACGACCGCGCTCGGCCACGGCCACCTTCGCGGACTGGCGCAGCACGCCGACGACAAGGACCAGCGTGACCACCGGCGCCGCGACCCACGGCCAGCCGACCAGGCCGGTCGCGGCGAGCGCGACCACGGTCGGGACCGCCAGCGCGGCGAGCGCGAGGAGGGCGGTGCGGACGAGGCGAGGGGTCGGGGCACCGGCGCGGCCCGGCCTTCCCGCCGGTTCCGGCGACGCGATGCCGGACGCGGACCGCGATGGCGCGGTCACCGGGGTCGCTTCGGCACGCTTCACCGTCACCTGCGGGCGGGCGGCCCGGGCCAGGCTGACGGCGTAGGACGCGCGGCTCGGGGTGCTGAGGTCGGTGGTCGGCAGGGACCGGCGACGCTCCAGGACCCGCATGGTCTCGGTGAACTCGTCGACGGACCGCACGGTCGCGAGGTGCTCTCGACGACGGACCCAGTACTGCACGAAATAGGCAGCCCACATCGCCACGATCACGAGGAAGACCAGGCTGTCGGGCTGCACGGTACGACGGTAGGCGGCGTCGCGGCACAGGCCCCGGACCCGACCCGGTGTGTCGCTGAAGTGGCGGGTGTTGTCAGTGTGACCGGTCGCGGGTGAGCCGCGGAAGCCTGGTCAGGAGCTCGTGCGGTATGCGTTGGGCGACAACCGCGACAGGACGGTGCCACCCGCGAGATCCTCCACCGTCAGGGCGAAGCTGCGGTGGTCGCGCCAGGCGCCGTCGATGTGCAGGAAGTGTCGCCGTACCCCCTCCTCACGCAGGCCCAGCTTGGTGACCACGGCCATGCTGTTGAGGTTCTCGGGGCGGATGTTGATCTCGATCCGGTGCAGCTCGAGCCCGCTGATCGCGTAGTCGCACACCATCGCCAGCGCGGTCGGGGTGATCGACCGACCGGCCCAGTCCTCGGCGATCCAGTACCCGGCGCTGGCCGACCGCATCGAACCCCAGGCGATGCCGTACAGCTGGATCGCCCCGACCAGCGCACCGTCCACCTCGATCACGAAGGGCAGCATCCGCATCGCCTTGGCCTCGCGGTTGTACTGGCGGACGACGGCCGAGAAGGTCATCGGGTCGGTCTCACCGTCTGGCGGCGTCGCGTCCCACGGGGCCAGCCAGACCCGGTTGCGGCGGCGAAGGGCCAGCCACCGTTCGCGGTCCCTGCGGTTCAGCGGCCGCAGCAGCACCTCGGTGCCACGCGGTGTGCGCGCTCGCAGGGTCACCGGCCAGGCCTTCATCAGTGGTCCCCACCACGGACCTGGGCCAGGGCGTGGCCCAGGACCGGCTCGAGCACGGCGAGCGCATCGCGCACGCCGCCACTGGAACCCGGGAGGTTGAGCACCAGCGTGGACCCGGCCAGGCCGGCGAGGCCCCGGGACAACACGGCGCTCGGCACGCCCTGGGCCACCCCGGCCGCGCGGATGGCCTCGGCCAGACCCGGCACCGGACGGTCGAGCAGCGGCGCGGTGGCCTCGGGGGTCCCGTCCGTCGGTGTGAGGCCGGTGCCCCCGGTGGTCACCAGCAGGTCGGGTGCCAGCGCGAGTGCGGCCTGCAGGGCCGAGGCCACGTCGGGTCCGTCGGGCACCACGGTGGGGTCGGCGACCTCCAGGCCCCACCCGCGCAGGGCCTCCACGACCAGCGGTCCGCCGCGGTCCGGGTACACCCCCTCGAACGCGCGCGTCGAGCAGGTGATGACGATCGCCCGTGCACCGAGGGGGACCGGCACGGCCGTGCCGGCGTGCGGGCTCATGCCTCGCGCCAGTCGCCGGACCGACCGCCGGACTTGGCGGTCACCCGGATGTCGGTGATGCGGGCGTGCTTGTCCACGGCCTTGACCATGTCGACCAGGGCGAGCGCCGCGACCGAGACCGCCGTGAGGGCCTCCATCTCGATCCCGGTGCGGTCGGCGGTGCGCACGGTGGCGGTGATGTCCACGCCGTCGGAGGCCACGACCAGGTCGACCTGCACCCCGTGCACGGCGATCGGGTGAGCGAGCGGGATCAGCTCGGGCGTGCGCTTGGCCGCCTGGATCCCCGCGATACGAGCCACGGCAAGGGCGTCCCCCTTGGGCATGCCCCCACCACGAAGTGCACGAACAGCGCTGTCGGACAACAGGACCCGGCCTGCCGCCGATGCCTCGCGCGCGGTCACGGCCTTGGCTGACACGTCGACCATGTGGGCCGTTCCGTCACTGCGCACGTGGGTCAGCCCAGCGCTGTCCGCTCGTCTGCCGGCGTCTGCGCCTGCGTCTGCGCCTACGTCTGCGTCGGTGTTCAGCTCGGCGTCCAGTTCGGTGTTCACGTCGGTATTCACGTTGGTGTCCCCAGGATCGGCAGGCAGCGCACGACATCACCGGCGGCGACGTGGCTCGTCTCGGGCGGGATCATCGCCAGGTGGCTCGCCGCAGCCATCGAGCCGAGCATGTGGCTGCCCTGCCCACCGGCGAGCCGGGCGACCCCCTCGGTGACCAGGACTCGGCTGAACTCGGTCTTGCCCAAGACGCCCGACCAGTCCTCGCCGGCCACCGCCCCGATCGAGGGTGGTGTCGCGTGCCGCAGACCGGCGAGGCGGCGCAGCGCCGGGACGACGAACACCTGGAACGACACCATCGAGCTCACCGGGTTGCCCGGGAGCGTGATGATCGGGACCTTGTCCGGCCCCAGCACGCCGAAGCCCTGCGGCATCCCCGGACGCATCGCCACCTTGCTGAACTGCACGTCGCCGGAGGCGGAGAGGACCTCCTTGACCGTGTCATAGGCACCCATGCTCACCCCGCCGCTGGTGATGACGATGTCGGCGCCGAGCAGGGCCCGTTCGAGCAGACCTACGAAGGCGTCGGCCTCGTCCACGGAGCGCTGCACCAGCACCGCGACGCCGCCGGCAGCACCGACCGCTGCCTCCAGCATCAGCGAGTTCGAGTCGACGAGCTGGCCGAAGGCCGGGGTCTGGCCCAGGGTCACCAGCTCGTCACCGGTCGAGAGCACGGCGACTCGGGGTCGCGGTACGACCGACACCGAGGTGACACCCGCGGCGGCGAGCAGCGCCAGCGCGGCGGGACCGATGGGCGCGCCTGCTGGCAGGATCCGGTCGTCCCGGTTGACGTCACCGCCGAGGCGCCGGACGTGCTGACCGGGCGCCGGTGCCTCCATCAGCGCCACCGTCTCGGTGCCGCCGTCGGTCCGCTCGACCGCGACCACCGCATCAGAACCCTCGGGCATCGGTGCACCGGTCATGATCCGCAGGGTGCGGCCCGGCGTGAGCACCGGCCGCGTGGTCACGCCCGCGGGGATGTCCCCGTCCACCGGCAGGCGTACAGGTGAGGTGGGAGACGCGCCGACGAGGTCCTCTGCGCGCACGGCATATCCGTCCATCGCCGAGTTGTCGAACCCCGGAAGCGGGAGCACCGCCAGCACGTCCTGCGCCAGCACGCAGCCCAACGACTCACGGACGTCGACCGCCTGAGGAGGGATCGGTTGGACGCCAGCCAGGATGCGCGACAGGTGCTCCTGGACCGAGATCATGTCCACGAGCCTACTTCCGCGCAGGAGCGGCAGGCGCGGGAGGCCAGGGCTTCTCGGCACCCGCACGCACCCCGCGGGATCGAGCGGCGAGAGAATGACCGGGTGGGTGAGAACCGGTCCGGCGCAGCCGCCTCCGACCTGGCCGCGGCGAAGCGCGAGCTCCGCACGGCCGCGCGCGACCGGCGCCGCCGAGACGTCCCCGGACGCGACCGTGACGCCGACGCGGCGGCGATCGCCGACGCCGTCCTGGCCCACGTTCGGGCGACCGGGGGCCACGGCCCGGTGGCGGCCTACGCGTCGATGCCGCTCGAGCCGCCGACCGACGTACTGGTGACGACGCTGCAGCACCACGGATACCGGGTCCTGCTGCCGCTGACCCTGCCGGACCGCGACCTCGACTGGTTCGACGCGGCCGACCACGACCGGATCCCCCTGGGGCAGAGCGCGATCGGGGACGCCACGCTCGTCGTCGTCCCCGCCTCGGGCGTCGACGCCGACGGCAACCGCCTCGGCAGGGGCGGCGGCTCCTATGACCGCGCGCTCACGCGTACGACCGCCCCGGTCCTCGCGCTGGTCTGGCCCTGGGAGCTCACCCCGGACGCCCCGCTCCCGGCCGAACCCCACGACCGTCCGGTCCACGCCGCGGTGGCCCCGGGCACGGGCCTGGTCCGTCTCGGCTGACTCCGCCCGGGTCGGCAGACGGCCAGCTGGAGCCACGACGCTTGGAGCTACGGCGCTGGTAGCAGTGTCTGCTCGTCCTCGCTGGCCTTGCGGACGGCGTCCGGTGATGACGGCCAGGGGAACGGCTCGTTGGCGATCCACGCGCTGATCTGGTCGTCGTAGTGGTCGCTGTAGGCGTGACCGCTGTTGCCGGTCTGGTTCACCCACGTGGAGGCGTCCAGGTCGCTGAGGTCGACCACCATGCGCATCGAGGGACCCGTGGTGACGTCATACCCCTGCGCGGCGTTCCAGCCGTTGGCGTTGACGATCGAGGACCCACCGGGCATCGGGAACGGCCCGCGGTTGAACATCGACCGAACCAGACCCGGCACCCCGTCGCCGCCCAGCACCTCATGGGTGAGGGTCAGCCGGTGCAGCTTGCCCCACTCCCAGGTCGACGGCTCCTTGCCCAACGCCTTGGTGAGGTCGAGCCGCGCCTGCACCAGTGCGAGACGCAGGATCTCCTCCTGGCCCTCGGTGACGCCGGGGGTGCTCTTGTCGTCCCACCATCCGCTGCGCGGCTTCTCCAGCAGCAGCCGAACCGCTTCCATCCACTGGCTGCCACCCGAGGCCCGCAGGTCGCTCGGCAGCTCGTCGTCGAACAGCCGGCTGAGCAGGTTGCGCCACACCGCGTTGTAGTAGGCGGCCGCTGGGGCGGAGGCGCTGTCATCGGCAGGGTTCGTGTAGTCCCAGCCCCGCAGCAGGTCCTGGGCCTCCTCGGTGAACGGGTCGTCACCGAGGTCGACCGTGAGCAGCGCCTTGACCAGGTCCGGGGCGAAACCGTTGCGGGTGTCACCCTGGATGCGGGACATCAGCGCCGGGGTCACCGGGTCGGCGTCCTCGAGCAGGTCCTTGATCCGCTGGCTGCGATATCCGTGGTCCCACTCCGTGGTGAGGAACGGTGTTCCGCTCGCGGTCACCGCCTGGTTCGCGGTGACGATCAACCCCTCCGCCGGGTCCAGGACATAGGGCATGTTCTCGAAGGGGACGAAGCCCTTCCAGTCCCAGGCCGAGACCCAGCCCGGGGCGGGCCAGTACCCGGCCGGGGCGCCGGCGGTCGCCGAGCGCCGGATCGGGATCTGTCCGGGTGCCTGGTATCCGATGTGCCCCTCGGTGTCCGCGTACACCAGGTTCTGGGACGGGACCGCGAAGTCCTTTGCGGCGAAGCGGAACTCGTCCCAGTTCGTCGCGGTGTTCAAGGCGAAGATGGAGTCCGCGGTCTTGTTCGCGAGCAGCCCCGTCCACGCCAGGGACACCGAGTACCGGCCTGGTTCGCCCTGCCCGTTGACCGGCGCGGTGCCGCCGGCGTCGCGGACGGTGTCGATGACCTCGGACAGGATCGGCCCGTGCACCGTGGTGCGCACGGTGATCGTCTGGTCCTCGGCCCCGGCCACCTTGATCGTCTCGCGCCGGGACTCCAGCGGGATATAGGAGCCGTCGCGCAGGTAGGTGTCGTTGCGCACCTGCTCGAGATAGAAGTCGCTGACGTCGGGCGCCAGGTTGGTGAACCCCCAGGCGACCGACTGGTTGTGCCCGATGACGACGCCCGGCTGACCGGCGAAGCTGAAGCCCGAGACGTCGAACGGGCAGGCCTCGGTGACCTGGTTGCAGTGCAGACCCACCTGGAACCAGATGCCGGGGATCCCGACCGCCAGGTGCGGGTCGTTGGCCAGCAGCGGCTTGCCGGTGCTCGACCTCGCCGAACCGACCACCCACGAGTTGGATCCGACGCCGTCCCCGCGGCCGATCAGCTGGGGCACCGCGGCGAGCGCGTGCTGCACGGCTGTGTACGCCGCAGTGCTGTCCTTGCCGAACAGCTCCTCCGGGAGCCCCTCTGCAGAGGGAACCGTGGCCGGCTCAGCGTTGCTGCCGGTCGCGGCCGGCGTCCCCGGCAGGGACGGGATCGCCGAGCCCGCGCGACCCGGGGGGCGCCAGTCGTCGGTCGACAGGATCGAGTCGTGCAGTGCATAGGGGTACGGCGGATAGATGTCGGCGATCTGGTTCTGTGACACGGTGCCGAACAGCCGGGCCCGGGTCAGCTCGCTGTCGTAGTTGCTGCGCAGGTCCCAGGCCATCGCCTTCAGCCAGGCCAGCGAGTCGGCCGGCGTCCAGTCCTCGACGCGGTAGTCCTTCACCTTCTGACCGAGGACGGTGTACTCCAGGGACATCTCCGACGGCGAGTCGGCCTGCTCGATGTAGGCGTTCACCCCGTCGGCGTAGGCCTGCAGGTAGCGCCGGGTGGTGGGCGCGAGCGTCGGCAGCTCGGCCTCGGCGACCCGTCGCCAGCCCAACGTGCGGATGACCTTGTCGGTCTCCAGGCCATCGGCTCCGACCAGCTCCGACAGGCGGCCGGAGGTGACGTGGCGCCGAAGGTCCATCTCGAAGAACCGGTCCTGGGCGTGGACGAACCCCTGGGCGCGAAACAGGTCCTCGGCGTCGTCGGCATAGATCTGGGGCACGCCGCGGGCGTCACGCAGCACGGTCACCTTGCCCGACAGCCCGGCCAGGGTGACCTCGCCGTCGGTGTCCGGCAGCGAGCGACGGACCACCGAGAACGCGACCATCGTGCCGGCCGCCAACGCGACCACGACGACCACGACGACGGCCAGGGCGATGCGGCGGGCACGAGACACTCTGGGCACCCTGCGAGACTAAGACACACATCTCAGGTGAAAGGACACCACCGCCCGTGTTGAGCGCGTTCCTCACCGAGTCGGCCTCCTCGGGCGCCTTCACGCTGGATGACCTGACGCCCGCCCTCCTCGTCGGCTCGCTCGTGCTCATCGTCTCGGTCGCCGCCGTCCGGCTGTCGGTCACCTCCGGGCTGCCGTCGCTCCTGCTGTACCTCGGGATCGGGCTGGCGATCGGCGAGCGCGGCTTCGGCATCAACTTCGACTCGGCCGAGCTGACCCAGGTCCTGGGATACTCCGCGCTCATCCTGATCCTCGCCGAGGGTGGGTTGACCACATCGTGGACCTCGATCAGGAGCCAGGTCGCTCCGGCAGCCGTCCTGTCGACGGTCGGCGTGGTCGTCTCGGTGCTCGTGGTGGGTCTGGGAGCCCGCTACCTGCTCGACCTGTCCTGGCCCCTCGCGCTGCTGATCGGCGCGATCCTCACCTCGACCGACGCCGCGGCGGTGTTCTCGGTGCTGCGCCGGGTGCCGCTGCCTCGCCGGATCACCGGCCTGCTGGAGGCCGAGTCGGGGTTCAACGACGCTCCGGTGGTGCTGCTGGTGACGGCTCTCGCGGCGCAGATAGCCGACGGGGAGGCGGAGGCCTGGTACGTCCTGCTGTGGCACGCGGCGGCCGAGCTGGCCGGCGGCGCGGCGATCGGCCTGGCCATCGGGTTCGCGGGCGGGTGGCTGGCCCGGAGGTCCGCTTCGTCCTCCTCCGGCCTGTTCGCGATCGGCATCGTAGGGCTCGCCGTGCTGGCCTATGCCACCGCTGATGCCGTCCACGCCAGCGGGTTCATCGCCGTGTACCTCTCCGCACTGGTGCTGGGCAACCTCGACCTGCCGCACGGCGCCGCCGTCCACGGGTTCTCCACGGCGCTGGGCTGGCTCGCCCAGATCGGGTTGTTCGTGATGCTCGGGCTGCTGGCCTCGCCCGCGGGCTTCGCCGCCCAGGTCGTGCCCGCGATCGTGGTCGGGCTGGTGCTCCTGCTCGTGGCCCGGCCGTTGTCGGTGGTCATCTCGATGACACCGTTCCGGATCCCCTGGCGGGACCAGGCCTTCTACTCCTGGGCGGGGCTGCGTGGTGCCGTACCCGTCGTGCTGGCGACGGTCCCGGCCACCGCCGGGAGCCCTCAGCTGGCCGGCCTGTACGACCTGGTGTTCGTGCTGGTGGTGATCTTCACCCTGGTCCAGGGCCCGACGCTGCCTTGGCTGGCCGCACGGCTGGGTCTGGCCGAGGCGTACTCCTCGCGCGCCCTGCACGTCGAGGCCACCCCCCTGGAGGAGATGGGTGCCGACCTGCTCCAGGTGAAGGTCGGCGAGGAGTCGCGCCTGCACGGGGTCGAGGTCTTCGAGCTCCGGCTGCCCGTGGGTGCCAACGTCACCCTCGTGGTGCGCGGCGGCGAGGCGTTCGTCCCCCAGAACAGCACGATGATCCGGCGGGGCGACGACCTGCTCATCGTCTCGACCGCGTCGGCGCGCGCGCTGGCGGAGCGCCGGGTACGCCTGGTCAGCGACGGCGGGCGGATGGCCGGCTGGCAGCGGCACGCGGCCCGGGACCAGAGCCGGGAATAGCAGCGCGCGGGTTTGCGTATCATTGGCACTCGGCACCCGACAGTGCCAGCGTGTGGCGTCCCGACGACCGCGCGTCTCCCGTCGTCCTCGTCGTCTCCTGGAGGTCCCTGTGCCCACGTACGCCTACGCGTGCACCGAGTGCGATCACCGCTTCGACTTCGTGCAGAGCTTCAGCGACGACTCGCTGAGCGTGTGCCCCGAGTGCGAGGGCCGCCTGCGCAAGATCTTCAACGCGGTCGGCGTCGTCTTCAAGGGGTCGGGGTTCTACCGCAACGACTCCCGAGCGGGCTCGAACGCGTCCGGGACCAACGGTGCCTCGGGTGGGTCCGACTCCGGTTCCTCGGGTTCGGACTCCGGGTCGTCGGGTTCGGACTCGGGCTCCGGGTCATCGGGCTCGGGCTCGGGGTCATCGGGTGACTCTGGCTCGTCGAAGGGATCCTCGGGCGCCGGGTCGAAGGAGTCGGGCGGCGCGAGCGGCGGAAAGGCAGGCTCCGGGTCCTCGGGCTCCGGGTCCTCAGGCTCCGGGTCCTCAGGCTCCGGGTCCTCAGGGTCCTCCGGCTCAGGGTCCTCCGGCTCAGGGTCCTCCGGCTCAGGGTCCTCCGGTTCGAAGGCCGCCTCCTCGGGCGGCTCGGCCGCCTGACCAGCGGCCTGCGCAGAACCCGGCCGACGGCGAGGGCAGCGGCACCAGCAGGACCCCAGTCCCTGCGTCGAGGCGGGCCCTGACCCAACCCTTCGCCGCCTGCCGGTCGGAGCCGGCTTGTCCACAGGGCCCGGTCCCCGCGGCCGGCCGTCCACAGCCGTTCGCCCCTGCCGCGCGGGGGGCCACTCGCTGCGTAGGGTCGGCCCATGTCGACTTCAGCCACCGCCTCACCCTCCGCCTACACGGGCCCGCGTGCCGATCTCGGCGTGATCGGGGGCTCGGGGTTCTATGAGTTCTTCGAGGACGCCGAGCACGTGCGGGTCGACACCCCGTTCGGCGAGCCGAGTGACGAGCTGGTGATCGGGGCGGTCGAGGGGCGCCAGGTGGCCTTCCTCGCGCGTCACGGGCAGGGGCACCGGCACCCGCCGCACCGCGTCAACTACCGGGCCAACCTCTGGGCGCTGCGGGCGGTCGGTGTGCGCCAAGTGCTCTCGCCCTGCGCCGTCGGTTCCCTCCTGCCCCAGAACGGGCCGGGCACGATCGTCGTCCCGGACCAGGTCGTCGACCGCACCTGGGGGCGGGCCCACACGGTGTACGACAAGGTCGGGCCGGTGGTCCATGTGGGCTTCGCCGACCCCTTCTGCCCGCGGGGTCGCACGGTGGCGGCCGAGGCTGCCCGGGGGTCGGGGCGGCAGGTCGCGGACTCGGGAACCCTCGTGGTCGTCAACGGACCGCGGTTCTCCTCCAAGGCCGAGTCCGAGTGGCACCAGCAGGCGGGGTGGTCGATCGTCGGGATGACCACGATGCCCGAGGCGGCCGTGGCCCGGGAGCTGGCGATGTGCTTCACGACCGTTGCGATGGTGACCGACCACGATGCGGGCGTCGAGGGTGGCGAGTCGGTGACCCACGAGGAGGTGCTGCGCGTGTTCGCCGAGAACATCGAGGGTCTGAAGTCGTTGCTGCGCACCGCGATCGCCACCATGCCCGTCACCGAGCCCGACGCCACCGCAACCTGCCCCTGCCGTCGCGCCGTGGATGGGCTCAGCCTGCCGTTCGCCCTGCCCTCCTGAGCCGCGAGCGCTGGGGAGACGTGGCGAGGTGGACTGGGCTCCTTTGAGGTCGAGGCCGCGGCTGGCGCCCGGGCGCCATGCGGCCTGGCGTCGCAGCGTCGTGCGCCGGGTGGTTGCCGCGACGCTGGGCGCCGCCGCCGTCCTGGGCACCCTGGCCTCGACTCGCCCACCACCGGTCGCGCTCTCGCCGGTGGTGCTCGCCGCCGAGGACCTCCCGGCCGGCCACCGGCTGGTGGACTCCGACCTGAGCGTGACCTCCTGGCCCACCGAGGTGACCACCGCCGGTGGGGTCGGTCGCGATCCCCGTACCGTCGCCGAGGCTGTGGGATCGGTGCTGGTCGGCCCCATCCGTCGAGGCGAACCCGTCACGACCTCGCGCCTGGTCGGGACGTCCCTGCTCGCCGGTCAACCGCCCGGCACCGTCGCCGCCTACCTCCCACTGCAGGGCGCAGGTGTCGCGACCATGCTCGGGCCCGGCTCCACCGTCGACGTGATCGCACCGACCGGCATCGTCGCGGTGCGGTCGGCCGTGGTCCTGGCCGTGCTGGGCTCCAGCGAGTCGACGGGCGGCCTGCTGGGCGGACCCGCCGGCTCCCGACCGACCGCGGACGAGCCCGGGGTGGTGCTCGGGCTCCCGGCAGCCGCGGCAGCAACACTCACCATGCTGCTGGACCCCGACGCGGGTCGAACCCCCGCCGTGGTGCTCGTAGCTCGCTGACCGCCCCGCCCGCGGCGGCGGCCCGCGGGCGGCCTGCCCCGGTGGCGGGTTCGGCTACCGCTAGCGTGTGCACCTGTCTCGTCCAGACCCACTTCAAGGAGCCCGTGCTCATGCAAGGTTTCAAGGCATTCCTCCTGCGCGGCAACCTCATCGAACTTGCCGTCGCATTCATCATCGGCGCCGCCTTCGCGGCCCTCGTCACGGCCTTCACTGACGTGATCATCGAGCTTCTCGCCAAGGCCGGTGGCTCCGCGAGCTTCGACGACTTCCAGCCCGGTGGGCTGACCAAGGTCGGTCCGTTCCTGACCGCGTTGGTGGCGTTCCTGCTCATGGCGGCCGTCGTGTACTTCCTCATCGTCACGCCGTACGAGAAGGCCAAGGCGCGCTTCTTCCCGCCGGCCGCCGTCGAGGACGCCGGCCCCGACGAGCTCGCCGTACTGTCCGAGATCCGAGACCTGCTGTCCCAGGGCGGCGCGACCGCTGCCGGGTCGGCCAAGCCTCCGACCAGCTGACCGCGCACCGCACGTGACTGCGCACCGAAGGTGACGACGCACCGCACGTGGGGCACACCGAACAAGACGGCGCACCGAACGTGACGGCGCACCGGCGTCCTGACGGCGCACCGGCGTCCTGACGGCGCACCGGCGTCGGTGCTAGTCCGAACCCCAGTGCGGGGGCCGCTGCTCGTGGAGCCAGCGGTCGTGCTGGTCCTGCTCGGCCGGTTCACCCCACCCGGCATCGGTGTCGTCGGACGTCTGCTCCGGGGTGCTCGTTCGGGGTGTCGGGCTCTCAGGACCCGCCTCCACTGTCGGCGGCGCGTCTGAGGCCTCATCGCCTGTCGGTGCCTCGCCCGGCGGCTCGTCGCTGGGGGTCTGGTGGCCCATCGGTTCGGACTCCGGGTGCTCGGACCAGTCGAGCTCGAAGGCCTCCCGTTGGACCCGGGCGGGGATCAGCGGTTGTTCAGCAGCGCGCGCCGACACGGCACGTTCATCGGCACCCTCACCGGCACCCTCGTCGGCACCGTGCGCGGCGCTCTCACCGGGACCCGGGTCAACGCGCGGGTCGGCACCCACCGACAGTGCGTTCGCCACCCTGACGACCCGGGCCACGTCGCGGGCCGGATCGCGGAACAGGTCGGTGCTCCAGACCCGTTCGTGGTGCCAGCCGAGCCGGCGGAGCTGCTCGGGGCGGAGCCGGTCGCGGTCACGGGTGCTGCGCATACCCGCATACAGCGGGCCGTCGGTCTCCACCGCCATGATGATCCGTCCGCGCTTGAGCGGGTCCTCGATGGCGACGTCGATCGGGTGCTGGGAGGTGCCGAAGGTCTCGTGGACCACCAGTCCCGCCTCTCGCAGCCGCCGCGCGAAGTCGGTGCGCAGCGGGTCGCTCACGTCGGTGCCGCCGGTCACGGCGGCCGCCACCGCCGAGGCGGGCGACGAGGCCTGCGCAGCCTCGGCATAGGCGAGGAAGTCCCGCAGCATGATGGCCCCGCGTGCCTTCAGCCGCGCGGGGTCGAGGTCGTTCGCGGTCAGTGCGGACACCACCGTCATCCGCCGACGAGCCCGCGTGACCGCGACGTTGAGCCGGCGCTCGCCACCGTCCAGGTTCAACGGGCCGAACCGGTGGAGCACCCGCCCCATCGAGGTCTTGCCGTATCCGACGCTCAGGATCACCGCGTCACGCTCATCACCCTGCACGCGCTCGAGGTTCTTGACGAAGAAGCGCTCGGCGCGGTCCTCGTCGAAGAAGGCGGCGACATCGGGAGCACTCGACAGCGCGCGGCGCACGCCTTCCTCAAGACGGGTGGCATGGCGCAACCCGAGCGCGATCACTCCCAACGACTCGTGCGGACGCGAACGAGCATGCGCGAGAACCAGTTCCACCACGCGGTCGACTTCGGCGTCGGTGCTCTCGATGGCGTCCATGCCCGGCTGGAGCACCACCGTGCCGTCGACGTTCGAGAGCGTGACGACCGGTTCGACCCCGGTGCTGGGGAACGTCACGAGGTCGCCGTCGTACATCTGCTCGTTGGCGAAGGCGATCAGCCGCTCGTCGAGCGAGCGGTAGTGCCACTCGAGCTGGCGCGAGGGCAGCGCCGCGGCCAGGACGTCAAGGATCGACTCGAACCCGTCGGTGAGCGACTCACCGTCACCGGTGGGAGGAGCGCCACGCTCACCCTCGGCGGTGGCAGTCGTGAAGAACGCGGTCGGCGGCAGCTGCTTGGAGTCTCCGGCCACGACCACCTGGTTGGCGCGCGAGATCGCCGAGACGGCCTGACCCGGCGGGATCTGCGACGCCTCGTCGAAGATCACCACGTCGAACCACCGGCCCGGCGGCAGCAGCGAGGCGACGACGAGGGGGCTCATCGCCCAGCAGGGTTTGATGGCGGTCAGGGTCTCCCCCGCGCGAGGGAGCAGGTCGCGCAGCGACCGGTGCCGCCGCGCCTTCCCCGCCTCGGCGCGCACCAGCGACTCCTGGTCGCCGTGGTCGGCCAGCACCTCGACGAGCCGGCGGCCGGTCGCGGCGCGGACCCGGAGGGCACCGAGTCCGATCTGGTCGGTGTCCGCCTCGACGTACTCGTGCCCGATCCGCCGCAGCTGCTCACCATGGTGACCGCCATAGCGCGCGTCCCGCACCGTGAGGTCCTCGGCGATCGAGGCCCACCAGACGAACTCGAGCTCGGCCGCGACGTCGGCCGGCGGCACGGACCGCGCAGCTAGGTCGTCGACCAGTGGCCCGAGCCCAGCCTCGACCAGGGCGTCGAGCGCACCGGTGACAGCGGGCAGGACCGCGAGCCGCTCGGGCCGGGCCGCCAACGCGCCCAGGCGGTCACGCAGCTCGGAGATGCCGAGGTCGAGGAGGTCACCGCCCTCGACGGTCGTCTCGAGCCGCTCGCCCAGCCAGAGCAGGTCGGCCTCCACCGCGTCGTACGCCGCCTGGGCCCGGTCGAGGTCGGCCGGGATCTCGGGGCGACCACCGGCGCCGGCCAGACGCTGCCAGGCGACCCGCTGTTCCTGCGCCTCGGCCAGGGCGGCATGCAGGTCCTCCGGTGGGCGTCCGGGTCGGAGCAGTCGCTTGGCGTCGCGAGTCAGCCGGACCCGGTCCAGCCAGCCCAGGTCGATGTCGTGCGCACGGCGGTATGCGGTGGTGCTCGTCGCGGCGACGAGGTCATCGAGCGGCATGTCGAAGACCTCGGGGCGGAACACCTCGAGCGTCGACCGCACGCGCCCCACCGTCCCCATCACCGCCTTGAAGTCCGAGAGCCGCTGTGCAGCAGGCAGTTTCACGTCGTCGAACACGCCATGCACAGTGGACTCGAGCTCGGCGAGCCCCTCACCGCTCAACCGGCCCACGACCTCCTGGGCGCGGACCGCCTGCTCGCCCGAGGTGATCCGGGCACCGAACCACGGGTCGACGGCGTGGTCGCCCTCGTTCGAGCTCGCCCAGGCACCGTGCTCCGCCGCCTCGGTGAGCTGGCGGGTGAGGTCGTCGACCCGGTCGCGGGTGAGCCCGGCCAGGGCGTCCGCGCGCAGGCGCACGCGTGAGGTCGGGGCGGGGCGACGACGGGACAGGACGGCAATCGCCTCCTGGGCCGCATACGCCGTCACGCCCCATGGCTCGCGCGCCTCGTGCAGCGCCGCGGCGTGGCCCGCCAAGGTGTCGCGCAGGTCGCGGACCTTCGCCTCGGTGCGCGTGGTGTCCGGCGACAGCGCCGCGGCCTCGATCCCGTTGTCCAGGGCCACGCCGAACGACCGGGCGATCTGGCGCCGGCTGCTGGCCCCCTCATAGGCGTCGAGCACCAGGTCGGAGAGCCCCACTCGCTCCAGGCGGCCGAGTACGGCATCGATGGCAGCGCGTTTCTCCGCGACGAACAGGACCCGCTTGCCCTCGGCG
Organism: uncultured Actinomycetota bacterium; assembly: GCA_963750305.1. GTDB lineage: Bacteria > Actinomycetota > Actinomycetes > Actinomycetales > Dermatophilaceae > CAVVPX01. Next base: position 4,537 of record CAVVPX010000001.1, on the reverse strand, counting down.
GCCAGCACGGCGATCAGGTTGGCGATGGTCTGGGACTTGCCCGTGCCGGGAGGGCCCTGGATGACCAGGTTCGCCCCGCTCCGCACGCCGTCGATCACCGCTTGCTGGGTGGAGTCGGCGTCCAGGATCAGGTACTCGCGGGCGGGGTCCGGATCCGCGGGACCCTCGGGCACGTCGGTGCGCACGGACCGCAGGGCGGTGACGTCGCCGGCGAGGGCGGCGATCACGTCGTGGTCGGCGAGCGAGTCGCCCTGGGCCCCGAGGTCGGCCACCATCGGCAGCTTGGCATAGGAGAAGGTGCCCACCACGAGCCGGGTGATGACCTCGAAGTCACCGAGGTCGCTGCACAGGGCGGACAGGGCGGCATACATCGGCGTCGGGTCGAACCCGCCTCCGGCGGTGGCCAGGTCCTCCAGCGCGGCGACGTCAGGGTCGAGGTCGTGCTCTGAGCGCAGGTAGTGCAGCAGCACCGGGTTGAGCTCGACCTCCCCGGACAGCGTGACCTCGTAGTCGTTGTGGGCCGGAGTGATCGGTCGGAGCGTGCAGTCACGAAGCAGGATGGGCGCGGCCGGGGGCCGCGGCGACCCGGGAACGGTCCAGGTCGCCAGCCCGATCGCGAGGAAGCACGTGGCAATGCCCCGTTCCTCGCGCAGCTCGGTCGTCTTGGCCCGGATCAGCCGGGCCCGGCGCCGAGCCTCGTCGAGCGCGGCCTGCTCCCGGACCAGGTCGGAGAGCCGCGCGCTGCCACCGGCGAGGAGCTTGGCCACACCCGACGGGTGCGCTGTCGACAGGTCCAGCGTGCCGGAGGGGAGGTCGCGGTACCACAACAGGTTGTTGCGACCGCCGAGGTCCACGAGCTCGCGCTGCCAGCCCTGGACGGCGGCGGCGACCCGGTCGCCCCGGGGGTCGGCGCTGGGGGCGCCAAGGCTGGGCGACGCTTCGACCGGCCTGCTGTCGGGGGGGGCCGGAGCCGGGGTGTCGGGGGTGGCCGGAGCCGGGGACTGGGTGTCGGGGGCGTCCGGGGACGGGAGGTCCGCGTCGAAGGCGCTCGGCTGGCTCACCCAAGCAGGCTAGTCGCCGCGACGAGGGTGGCTCGGCACCGCATCGGGCATTTCGCCATCGATCCGCTCCGTCACCCACAAGTATCCGGCAGGTGAGACTGCGCCCTCGCGCCGCGAGCACGGCGAGCACGGCGAGCACAGCGAGCACAGCGAGCACAGCGAGCACAGCGAGCACAGCGAGCACAGCGAGCACAGCGAGCACAGCGAGCACAGCGAGCACAGCGAGCACAGGCGAGCACGGCGAGCACCGTGCATGCGACCGATGACACCGCCGCGAACGAGTAGCCCCGCGACGACAGTCAGGCGACCGGCACGTGGACCGGGTCGGGCTGGTGGCGGAGCGGGCCGAGCGCGAGCGTCCCGATGACCGCGGCCAGCACCGCCGCACCGATCCCGAGCTCGTGATATCCGAGCTGCCCCACGACCAGCCCCGCCAGGGCGCCGCCCCCGCCTGCCGCAAGGCCCATGACCAGGTCGGTGGCGCCCTGGACCCCGGGGCGCTCGGCCACGGGTACGGCCTGGGTCACCAGCGTCGAGCCGCTGATCAGGGTGCACGACCAACCCAGGCCCAGCAGGAACAACCCGACCGTGAGGCTCGGTGACTCCCCCTGGGGGGCCCGGGCCGCGAGGACCCCCGCGGCGACCAGGACCACCGCGCCGAGGACGACCATCGCGTGCGCCCCCACCCGGTCGACCGCGATGCCGACCAGCGGGGAGAACGCGAACATGCCGAGGATGTGGAGGCTGATGACGAGTCCGATGACGCGGAGCTCGGCGCCACCGTGGTGCATGTGCAGCGGGGTCATCACCATGACGCTGACCATCACGGTGTGCCCGACAGCGGTGGCGAGGATGCCCAGCAGGGCAGGCCGGATGCGGATGGCGACCTTGAAGCCGCGCACCACCGAACCGTGGGCGGCGAGGGGTTCGGCGCCGCTCGCAGTGTGGAGCTCGCGTGCGCGCAGCAACGGGTCGGGGCGCAGCCGGGCGGCCAGGAGCGCTGCGGCGATGACGAACCCGACGAGCGAGAAGAGGTAGGGGCCGACGAGGGGGTCGACACCGAGCGCTCGCGCGAGCGGCTCGCCCGGCCCGGCCATGTTGGGCCCCAGCACCGCCCCCAGCGTCGTCGCCCAGACCACCACGCTGAGGTCGCGGCCGCGGTGAGCCGGCTCGGCGAGGTCGGCTGCGGCGTACCGCGCCTGGCTGTTTGTGGCGCTTGCGCCCCCGAACAGGATGCTGGCAGCGAGGAAGAGGGCGAAGCTGCCGGTGACGGCCGAGACGATGATGCAGATCGCGCCGACGAACGCGGCGGCGTACCCGAGCAGGAGCCCCGGCCGTCGACCACGAGCCGCCATGATCCGGGCCATCGGGATCGCCAGGAAAGCACCCCCGACCACCTGGAAGGTACCGCCGAGGCCAGCGAGATCCGCTGAGCCGTGCAGCTGCTCGGCCAGCAGCGACCCGACCGCTGCGCCACTGGCGACGCCGACACCGCCGAAGACCTGCGAGCCGACGAGGGTGCGGATGGTGCTGCGCTGGAGGTCGGCCGTCTCCGCGAGGGCTTTGCTCACCTCATGGCAGCGTGCTGGTCGGTCACGAACGTCACGATAGCCGCGCCCTCCTGCGGCGTTGGTATGCGGCAAGGTTGACCCATGGCCGAGCTGCTCCTGGCGCGCAACCCTGACGCGGACTCCTCGCTGCCGTTCCTGCTGATGGTGCCGCTCGGAGCGGGCCTGGTGTTCCGCACCTCGGGGACGTGGCCACGGACCAAGGCCCTGTTCTGCTATCCGGTCCACGTGCGCGAGTGGCCGGGGGACGCCGAGGTCGTCGAACGCCTACCGCTGCGGTCGGTCGAGCGACGCGGCGCCGCCATCGACATCGTGCTGGACCGTTCGCGTGAGCACCGTTCGCAGCTGGTCTTCACCCAGGGCCGCGGGCGCGACATGGTGTTCTGGCAGTCACCCAAGACCCGCAAGCAGTCCCGCCCCAACGTCACGGTGCCCACCGCGCGGGCGGCGGGGCTCGCCGACCTGGAGATCGTGGTCGACGCGCACGAGCGGTACCCCTACAAGTTCAGTGACGCCCAGGTGACGACGCGCCGCGGCCCGCTGCCGTGCGGGGACTACGGGGTGTATGTCGCGGAGCGGCTGGTCGTCTCGGTGGAGCGCAAGAGCCTGCCCGACCTGGCGTCCAGCGCCACCAACGGGCGGCTGCGTTTCGCGATGGCCGAGCTCGCCGCGCTCCCCCGGGCCGGTGTCGTCGTGGAGGAGGGCTACGGCAAGGTGTTCGGCCTCACCCACGTCCGTCCCGCAGTGGTCGCGGATGCGGTCGCCGAGCTCCAGGTGCGTTTCCCCAACGTGCCGATCGTGTTCTGCGAGAGTCGAAAGCTGGCCGAGCAGTGGACCTATCGGTTCCTGGCCGCGGCGGTGCAGTGGGCCGCGGTGGAGGACGAGGCGGTCCGCCGGATCGGGCTGGCGGAGGAGGTGGCCGGCGGGGGTGAGTCCGGGGTGACCGGCGCGAGCGACGACGGTGGCGTCGTGAACTGAGCCCTCGGGGTCCATCTCGGGGTCCATCTCGGGGGGACCGAAGCCCCGCGTCAGTCGGCGTCGGGCTCGAAGATCGTGTCCAGCGGGGTGTCGAACACGGTGGCGATCCGGAAGGCGAGCGACAGCCGCGGGTCGAAGTGGCCCTTCTCGATCGAGATGACCGTCTGACGCGTGACGCCGAGCGCGACGGCACAGTCCTGCTGCGACATCCCGGACTCCTCCCGGAGCTCCCGCAGGGTGTTGCGCATCAGGACTCGCGGCGGGAGTACATCGTATAGCGCAACCCGAAGTCGGCCATGCCGAGCAGGAGGAACACGAACAGCGGGACGAGTCGCTCACCGAGGATGGACTCGACGAAGGTGGCCAGCCCGAGGGCGATGAAGAGGTCCAGGAACGTCGCGAGCCCGGCCCGCAGCGTCCACTCCTGCTCGACCGAGTCCTCGGTGACGACACCTTCGCGGGACACCTTCGGGTCCGGCAACAGCACCCAGGCACCACCGAACAGCACCGGCGCTGTGGTCAGCGCGAAGACCAGGAAGGTCAACCCCGGACGCTGCTCGGCCGCCTGCGCGGCGATGCCGGCAACCGCCAGCGTGCCCAGCGATCCGGCCAGGATGACCGCAGCCCAGCGAACGGGTGTGCGGGCCAGAAGTCCGGTGGTCATCGCGCATCTCCTCGGTCATGATGTGTCTGACTTGTTTGACATGAGGAGTCTGGGGCCGCTCGCGGAGGCGTGTCAAGTTTCTCAGACATATTCGACCGTCATGCTGGGTCGGGGACCGGGCGGAGACCCGCCGGACCGAACGCCCGCCCCACCCTGTCGTAGGCTGTCCGCGGCCTCCCCGGCCCCCCGCCCTCGTAGCTCAGGGGATAGAGCACCGCTCTCCTAAAGCGGGTGTCGGCAGTTCGAATCTGCCCGAGGGCACCACC